>NZ_QTUQ01000003.1:109260-599034 GCF_003435745.1 Alistipes sp. AM16-43 | reverse complement strand
GCCTACAAGACCCCGATCGGCGGGTTCTTCGCCAACCTGCTCGCGGTACGGTCGTGGAACGACCTGCCGTTCCTGCCTGCGCAGCGCTTCGACGGCGACTATATCGTAAACTACTACGTGCGCAGCTCGAACCGCGTGCGGTCATGGTACCTGTCGGGCGACGTCAGCCAGAATATCGACGCCCTCAACGGTCAGGCAGGCCTGAACGTCGGCTACAACCTCAGCGGCACGGAACTGCTGCTGGAAGAGGTGCCGACCTCCTATGAAAATTCCACCCTGACCGTCGCGCCGCGTTTCAACTTCCGGTTCGCCGCCTGGGTAAACACCGAATACCGGCTGGAATACCGCTATACGACACTCTCCATCCGCGGCCGGGAGCCCGACGGGCGGCACGATTTCAACCAGCGGCTGACCGTAAACCTCGTACCGTCGAAGAAATGGGTGATCCAATTCACGGCGGAGCACTATTACTCGCAGCTTTCGGTCGACCGGAGCAAACACCTGCTACTGGCCGACGCATCGCTTCGCTGGAAAATAAACGGGAAATGGGAAGCTACGGCGACCGCCGCAAACCTTTTCGGCCGCGAAGAATATGCCTATACGACCTTCGACGGAGTAAGCTCGGGCTCCTACCGCTATGCCATCCGCCCGCGCAATATCCTGCTGGGCGCAAGCTGGAAATTCTGACAACCGCCGCACGACGCAACGCCCGGGCCAGTCCGGGGCTTCCGGATCAGAAATTGCGCCCCGCGTCCCACCACAGGCGCGTCCCACCGTGGTCTCCGCCGCCGAGTTCCGCGACGAGCGCCGCATACTGCTCGGGATCGGACGTCGCCAGCGCGGCCGGGAACGGCAGCCGGCGGATCATCGTTTCGGTATCTATATAGCCCTTGCTGTGGTTCAGACGCACGGGGAACAGGCGAGGATATCCCGTCCGCCGCTGTTCGGCCCAGGCCTCGCACCCTTCGGGATACATGGCAATCCATTTTTGGGTGATGATCCGCTCGAGCTTCAGTTCGTCGTCCGCCGTCGCATCCCAGTGGGGCGACACGCGGCACCGGGCGGCAATGTCGTTCCCCGGGTCTACCGGATCGTGGTAATCGGCCGCCATGGCGTCGCTCTCCAGATAGTGTTCGGCCCCGGACAGCTGCCATTGCGTGAACGATGCCGCAACGCCGTTGCGGTAACAGAGCTCCGCATCTTCGTCCGTCCAGCCGCGCAATGCCGCTTCGGCACGCAGGAACCACACCTCGGCCGCCGTCATCAGGACGGCATCGGTATCCGTATCCACCGTAAGGCGGGAAAATGCCGCGTAATAATTATGCGAGAAACCCGTCCCCTGACGGATTCCATGGTATTGCCCCTTCAGGGCGACCGTCCCGTCGCCCGCATCGCCGGCAATGACCACGTCGCTGCCGCAGGGCTTGAAAAACTTTGGCAGCCGCGGATCCCCGTACCCGGTCAGGACGGATTCCATCGAAGCGTTCATGGCCGCCTCGTTCCAGTTCAGGTTGATCTCGCCCAGCGGATTGGAATAGGTACCCGAGGTCTTCACGGCGACATTCTCCATACTGGTCTCGATCACCCCTCCGGCCGCCTGCGCCGCCTTCCGGAATTCCGCACGGGCCTTTTCGGGCGCAGCAACGGCGATACGCACGGCAAGGCGCATGCGCAGGGAGTTGGCAAAACGGAGCCAGGCCGTATAGCTGCCGTCGAGCAGCAGGTCGAACCTGGAAAACCCGCCGGCCTCGGGCTGCTCCTCGACCCATGCCGCAAGAATGTCCGCCGCCTCGTCCAGGTCGTCGAAGAAACAACCGTAGACCTGCTGCTGGCTGTCGGGCACGTATTCGTTGCCGCGGTCGGCAAAATGGCTGTATATCACCGGCCCGTAGTAGTCCGTCACGCGGTGCATGGCCAGGACTTTGAGTATCTTCGTTATGGCATAGAACGGCGGCAACTTTTCGCGTGTCGTCTGCTCCAACTGGTAAATCTGGGGCATGACGTAGGAGTAGGTGAACTGCCACATGGCGCTGTTCCAGCCGTCCTGCAGGTTGTAATCGGAGTTGTGGCTGCCGCCCTGCAACGGTTTGGGATCGTGCATATAGCCCGAGAACATATCGGCATTGAGGTTCTGCGTCATCTGGAACGGCCAGTTCTTGCCCTTGCCGAAATCGTAGTTGAAATAAATCCCCTGCTGTACGATCTGCAGGCGGTATCCGAAGCCGTTGTCGTCGGCCTCGAGATCCTCATCCGAAATCCCCGAGAGGTCGTCGTTCATATCCCGGAAATTCCCCGTGCAGGCACCCAAAAAGACTGTGCAAAATGCGGCGAACAGATATATGTAAAAGCGCTTCATGATTCTCAGAACTCCAGTTTTATGTTGAAGCCGATGCTCCGTACGGTCGGCATGCCGTAGACGTCGATCCCCTGGTTGTCGTTGCCCGTCGAAAGGACGAGATCGGGATCGAACGGCGCGGCATTGTAGATAAAGAAGAGGTTGCGGGCCACCAGCGACACGGTCATGCCGCTGAATACCCGCGTACGGCGCATCAGACGCTGCGGCAATGCATAGGACACCGCCAGTTCGCGGAGCCGGATGTTCGTCGCATCGTACATGTAATACTCGGTCACACCTGCGCGGCCGCCGACCAGTTTGTAAAAACCCTTCACGTCGTCGATCCGCTGCCCTTCGAGCATCACGCAGCCCCGGTCGCGGGCATCGGCCGTTGCGGCCGACACCCCGTAGGAATCCAGGTCGGCCATCGTCTGCGACAGGAGCCGTCCGCCATAGCGGCAGTCCAGCAGCACGGACAGCGACATCCCCTTATAAGAGAACGTGTTGCCCCAGGAGAGCGAGAACACGGGATTGGCATTGCCGACCTTCACCGTATTGCCGTCGCCCACGGTGCGGGGCAACCCGGCGGAATCGCCTTCGGCCTCGTAGACGATCCTCCCCGTTGCGTCGCGCTCGAACGCCCGCCCGTAAATATCGCCGATCGAACCTCCCTCGACGAGTTTCATGGCATAGGACGATGAAAAACTCGACGGGCCGTAGACATATTCGCGCAGCTCGTCATGGAGTTTTATCACGCGGTTCCTGTTATGTGCGAAGTTCACCGTCGACTGCCACGTCAGCGCACCTCCGTAGACCGGGTAGGCGTTCAGCGACACCTCGACGCCCTGGTTCTCGATATTGCCCGCATTCTCGTAACGGTAGGCATACGCCTCGCCCGAAAGGGCCGGAAGCTTGAAGAACTGGTTGTGCGTATTGGTCTTGTAGTAGGTCAGGTTGACGCCCAGCCTGTCGTCGAGGAACCTCCATTCCAACCCCGCTTCGAGGGCGTTGGTCATCTCCGGCTTGAGGTCGGTGCCGGGGGCGGCGTCAGCGGCATTGATGCCCCCTCCGGCCGTGACGTGCGACTTAGGATTGGTGATGAACATAGGGATGTCGTTCCCCACGCGGCTCCATGTCAGGCGAACCTTGGCGAACGAAATCCACCGGGGCAGTTCGAACATCTTGCCGATCACCCACGATGCGCCAGCCGAATAATAGAAGAACCCGCTGCCTTCGTGCGAGGTGTAGGCGAGCGTCGATGCCCAGTCGTTGCGTCCCGTGACTTCGAAATTGAGGCTTCCGGCATACTTGAACGACGCCGTGGCGAAAAGCGACTGCGTCTGGCGCCGCGCATCGATCTGTTCGTCGACATAGGCCGAACCGTTCATGACGATATTGGCGACGTTGAACACATTGGGGAAATAGAGCGACGCCGTCTTGGAATCGATGCGCAGCGAATTGACCGTCCGGTCGTTCAGCCCCGCACCTGCGGTCGCGCTGAACTCCCAGTCCGGGGAGAGGCGTTTGTCGAACATCGCCAGCACTTCGCCGTTGAACAGGGTTTCCGAGTAGCTGCTCTCGATATAGCGTCCGTTGGCACCGGCCAGCGCAGGCGCCGTCGAAGCATAGAATTTCTGCCGCACCTTGTCATTCACATAGTCCACATTGCCGCGCGCCTTGAGCCGCAGCCAGCCGTTCACCTTCCAGTCGGCCGTAAACGAGGCCATGACCCGGTTGCGCAGGCTCCTGCTGCGGATGCGGTTGACAACCCAGTAGGGGTTCTGCTCGAAATCGTCGCTCGGGGCGATCCAATCCTGGACATTGAGTTTGCGGCCGGCGTCATAGACCTCGAAATGCTCCCGGTAAGGCGTGATATCCACCCCGCGGGGGAAGCGGTAAAGCCCGACCAGCGGGTTCATATAGAAACCGCCCGGCACGGGTTTGTCCTCGACCACCTGGCGCATGAAGCTGATATTCCCGTCGAGCTTGAGCCGTTGCCGGAAAAGCCCGGTCGTGGTGCGCAGGTTGAAGTTATGGCGCATCAGGCGGTTCGAACCCGTGATCCCCCGCTCAGCCGTATTGGCATAGGAAAAATAGTTCTGCACCTGTTCCGACCCGGAGGAAACCGAGACCGCATTCATCGCCGTGATCCCCGTCCGGAAAAAGTCGCCCGCATTGTCGTAGGTCTTCATCCGCGCACGGGCGCCCCAGCTTTCCACCCCGCCGCTCACCCCGTAGCGGTTCTGGAACGCAGGCAGGCTGAAGGGGGACTGGAGCGTAAGGTTCGAAGTGAACGTCACGGGTTGCTGTTTGCGGGCATTGCCCTTTTTGGTCGTAATGAGGATCACGCCGTTGGCGGCCTGACTGCCGTACAAGGCGGCGGCCGGGGCACCCTTGAGGATCGAGACGCTCTCGATATCCTCGGCATTGAGATTCGAGATGCCGTCGCCGCCGTCGCGGTTCCCGGCATCGGCCACACCGCCTATGGCCGAGTAGGCCTGCTCGGGGGTCGAATTGAGAATGGGCATACCGTCGACCACATAGAGCGGCTGGTTGTCGCTGGCGACCGACCGCACGCCGCGGATGCTTACCTTGGCCGAAGCGCCCGCACCCGACGAGTTCTTGTTCACCTGCACGCCGGCCGACTTGCCCGAAAGCGACAGGATCAAGTTGGGATCCTTCACCGCCGTGAGCTGCGACCCCCTGATCTTATCGGCCGAATAGGTCAGGTCGGCATAGTTGCGTTCGAGCCCCAGCGCCGTCACGATCACCTCGGCGATCGCCTTCACATCCTCCTGCAACACGATTTCGAATTCGGTACGGGTTCCCGTCCCGATACTCTGGTCGATATACCCCAGACACGAGACATCGAGCACGGCACCGGGCAGGACGGCGATCGAGAATTCGCCTTCGGAAAGGGTCGCGACCCCGTTCGAGGTACCCCGTTCGACAATGGTAGCCCCGGCGACGGGATCGCCCGATTCATCGGCGACACGGCCGTTGACAACCACCTTCCGGGGCGGGGACTGGGCATGCGCCGCCATGTCCGGCAACAGGCACAGGCAGGCAAGCAGGGCCGCCATGCACTTCCATCCCCTGTGCAGCGGCCACAATTTTCTCAGACAATACGTAAAAGGCATCACTATTATGGAACAATTAAGTACAAAATTATAAAAATTGGCATATAAATCGTATAATAAATGGAAATTTCAACAACTATTCCGACTATCCGGCATTCAAAACAGCCCGGAATCCCCCTTTGCACAACAAAATGCAGCGGGGCATTTCCAGGATGCCCTCCGGATGCCGGCGAAGATTTCGGGGATTATGGTAACCCAAACCGGAATCCGTATAACCGCAATTCCGCAGGAAACGGTATCTTTGCACCGTACAACCAGTGGGAAACGATATGTCCAGCACGAAAATAAGACGCATAATGGGAATCCTGACAGGAATCATACTCGCCGCCGCGATCGCCGGCCTGATAACCCTCAACCTCCCGGCCTTCGGACGCCTGCCGCGGGGCAGCCGGCTCGAACGCATCCTGCAATCGCCGAACTACCGCGACGGGCAGTTCCGCAACCTGGAAGCAAGCCCGATGATGACGGGCGACAAAAGCCGCCTGCGGGGCCTGCTCGAATTCCTGTTCCGCAAAAAGGAGGGGTTGCGCCCCGACGCGGCCGTCCCGGCCCTCAAGACCGACCTGCGCGCACTGGATCGGGACAGCAACCTGCTGGTGTGGTTCGGGCACTCCTCCTACCTGCTCCAGGCCGAAAGGCGGCGTGTGCTCGTCGACCCCGTATTCCGGGCCGCCGCACCGTTCTCCTTCCTCAACAGGCCTTTCAAGGGCACCGACATCTACCGTCCAGGCGACATGCCCGACGTGGATTTGCTCGTCATCACGCATGACCACTGGGATCACCTCGACTACCGCACGGTCACCGAACTCAAATCCCGGATCGGGAAGGTCGTCTGTCCGCTCGGCGTCGGAGAGCATTTCGAATACTGGGGGTTTGACCCGGAGAAAATCATCGAACTCGACTGGCTCGAAACGGCTGCGCTCGGCGACGGGTTCGCGGTGCACTGCCTGCCGTCGCGGCACTTTTCGGGACGCGGACTCAATCCCAACCGGACGTTGTGGGCATCGTTCCTGCTGGAAACCCCTGCACGGCAGGTCTACATGGGCGGCGACGGCGGTTACGGCAGCCATTTCGCGCAGATCGGCCGGCAGTTCCCCGCCATCGACCTGGCGATCCTCGAAAACGGACAGTACAACGAAGCATGGAAATACATCCACACGATGCCCGACCAACTTTCCCGGGCGGCCAAAGAGCTTGGAGCCAAGCAGGTCATGACCGTCCACCACTCCAAGTTCGCCCTCGCTAAACACCGCTGGGACGAACCGCTGGCGACCGAAGCGGCACTGGCCGCAGACACCGCACTGCATGTACTGCGCCCCCAGATCGGCGAAGTAGTCCCGTTGCGGAATGCACCCGCAGCCGTCCCCGTACCCTGAGCCCGGCAACCGGAGCCCGGCATTCCGGCCGGTAACGGGCATTCCTATTTCCCGGCCGCCCGCAGGGCAGAACGCCCAGCCCCGCAGACAGGCGCCCGCCTGCCGCGAAAGGAATATAGGGCGTACATCCCAGACCAACCGTCCGCCGATCGAACCGTCGGGAACTCTGGTATGTAAATTGCTTTAAGGAAGGGAAAATCCGTATGCTATGGAAAATTTTTCAACCCTGATCGAAAATTCGAAACGCGCCGTGCGCTATTGGTGGCTGCTGCTTATCATCGGCATCGCCCTGTTCGTAGTCGGCATCCTCGTATTCGTCTACCCCACACAAAGTTACCTGGGCATGTCGCTCCTGTTCGGGTGGCTGATGCTGATTTCGGGCATCCTCGAAGTCGTACTCTCGTCAGTCAACAAACATTTCATCACCGGACGCGGCTGGATGCTGGCGGGCGGCATCATCGAGATCGTGCTGGGCATCATCCTGATCTTCAACGTCGCGCTTTCGGCCGCTACGCTCCCGATATTCCTCGGGTTCTGGCTCATGCTGCGTGCGTTCGGTGCCATCGGGCTCGGCAGCGACATGGGCGCCATGCAGATCGCCGGGTCGGGCTGGACAATTTTCAGCGGCATCCTGCTGCTGCTCTGTTCGCTCTGGATTCTTTTCCAGCCGCTCGTATTCGGCACCACGGCCGTCATCGTATGGGTCGGCATCTCGCTGCTCTTCGCCGGGGTCGCCGCCTGTTCGCTCTCGCTCCAGCTCCACCGGGCGCACCGCTGCCTCGGCGACCGCTAAAGCGGCCACGACATATCACCCAAAAGCCCCTGCCGCGGCAGGGGCTTTTTCGTACCCGGCCCTGCAAAATCCTGAAACACCAAGGGGAACAGGGCAGCCGATCACCGCCCGAAAACACCCCTCCCCGACCGCCCCGATAAACAAAGGGGAGTTTCTTCGACCAGAGATAGACCGCAAAAACTTTCTTTTTTGCGATCTTTTTTTATTCTTATTTTATTATTTTTGCATCTAACAGCAAAAAACAACCCAAAAAGCAATCCATGAAAACATCAATCCCCCGGACATTGCTGACGGCCATTCCCGCACTGGCCGCAGCGGGGTGTACGGAAAACCCGGCTCCGCGCCCCAACGTGATCTTCATCCTGATGGACGACGCAGGCTACGGCGACTTCGGTTGCTACGGACAGCAAAAGATCGAGACCCCCAACATCGACGCCCTGAGCGAACTCGGCGTCCGCTTCACGGACATGTACTCTGCGGCACCGCTCTCTTCGCCGGCACGCTGCGGCCTGCTGACGGGGCGTCACGCCGGCCATGCTCAGATCCGCGCCAACGACGAGATGGAATGGCGGGGCGACGTCTGGAACCACGAGGCAATGCTGCGCGATTCGACGCTCGAAGGACAGGCTCCGCTCGAAGCCGGCACCCCGACGCTCGGCTCGGTCATGCAGCAGGCCGGATACGCCACGGCCATGATCGGCAAATGGGGCGTCGGAGGCCCCGCGACGGAGGGTACGCCCAATAAAATGGGCTTCGGCACCTATTACGGCTGCATTTGCCAGCGACAGGCGCACACCTACTACCCGCCCTTCCTGTGGCAAAACGACCGGCGCGTCTACCTCGACAACGAGCTGCTGCCGCCGGGCACGCCGCTCGACGCGGGGGCCGACCCCTACGACCCGCACAGCTACGACAAATACACGCAGCGCACATACAGCCCCGATGCCATGTACGACCAGGTGCTCGGGTTCGTGAATGCAAATAAGGAGCGGCCGTTCTTCCTGATGTGGACGACGCCGATCCCCCACAGCCCGATGCAGGCGCCCGATGCCGACGTACAGTACTACGTGCGTAAATTCGGCGACGAACAACCCATCGAGGGCAAGGGTTATTTCCCCTCGCGGTGGCCGCGGGCGACCTATGCCGCGATGATCACCTACTTCGACCGCCAGATAGGCGGGCTGGTCGCCGAACTCAAACGGCTCGGCATCTGGGAAAATACGGTGATCGTCCTGACGAGCGACAACGGCCCGGCGTCGAACTCCTGCTCGTCGAGCGAGTGGTTCGACAGCGCCCACCCGTTCCGCAGCGGCAAGGGCTGGGGCAAGTCGTCGTTGCGCGAGGGCGGTATCCGGATGCCCTTCATCGTGGCGTGGGGCGGCAAACTCCGCCCGCAGGTGAGCGACCATGTCGGTTATTTCCCCGATGTGATGCCGACCCTTTGCGAATTGGCCGGGGTCGAGCCCCCCGCGACCGACGGCATTTCGTTCCTGCCGACCCTCGAAGGGCGCAGACAACCGCAGCACGAATATCTCTATTGGGAGTTCCCCGGCAGCAAAGGCTGGGTAGCCGTCCGCTGGGGCGAATGGAAAGGTTTGCTGCGCCGCGTGAAAGAAGGGAACGACCGCTTTGAATTATTCAACCTGAGAGACGACCCGCGCGAAGAACACGACCTTGCCGCACAGCATCCCGAGATCATCGACCGGATGTGGCAATTCGTTTCGGCTTCGCATACCGAACCCGCTAATCCGAAATTCAGGATGGAGATCGGCCGCAAATAAGACCGGTATAAAAATTCCGGGAACACGGGCAGGGCCGCGTGAAAAAGCACCGTCGAGGTGCTTTTTCATTCGTAGCGGAGACGAACTGTCGCCCGGACGGAGTTGCCATGCCCGCCACCCGGGATCCATAGGCTTACAAGGCAGGAAGACACCGTCTACCGGCCGCTGCCCGGGCAGGGTGCAACCCGCATTACGAGTAGCGGGCGCTTGTAACCCCGGCCGCAGCCGTGGCGCGGGCGAGGTATTCCTGCAGGATCAGCGCATGGTTCCCGGCCGCACTCTTCGAAGCGTACAGCAGCGTGACCGTATCCTTACCGGCGATCCGGCGGACGAAGTCGCGCACGGCCGGCGAGGAGCGCAGTTCCGCGGTATACCTGCGGCGGAATTCCTCCCACCGCTCTTCAGGGGCGGCATGGAACCATGCACGCAGCCCGGGGGTCGGGGCGATCTCCTTGGCCCACACGTCATAGCGGAGCGCCTCCTTGCGGATGCCCCGCGGCCACAATTTATCGACCAGCACCCGGTAACCGTCCTCCGGAGCCTCGGGTTCGTAAACCCGCTTGATACGTATCCGTGTCATAACGATCGGTTTTTACCCGGACGTCGCAAAAAACATTCCGGACAGGATTTCCGCAAAGCCCGCACCGGATGCAGGGCATTAAAATGAAGGGCGCCTCCCGGCGCCCTTCCCCATCAAAAATTAACCCTTAAAAATTATCTCCATTTCGGAAAACCTCCGAGAGGTAATGGTGTAAAAAGAAAAGATCTGCGTCACCCTGGACAACCTCCCGCATCATAAGATCTTCGTCATCAGAGATGCCTTCGTCTGAAACCTCGTTTTTGTCAATATCCTCCATAGGCATCTAATATTTTGCTTTGTACTAACTAAACGCCCGCCCCATGGAAATATTGTGCGGAATCAGCACAAAACCATATTTTTTTCTTTGATCATCCGTCGCAGGTTGATAAGCGCATAGCGCATACGCCCCAACGCGGTATTTATACTCACGTCGGTTTGTTCCGCGATATCCTTGAAACTCAGACCGGAAAAGTAACGCATCATCACCACCTCGCGCTGTTCCGGAGGCAGCAGCTCGACCAAAGCACGCACGTCGCGCTCGATCTGCTCGCTGACCATCGCGTCCTCCACGTTCCGTTCGGCGAAACGCAGCGACCCCAGTACGTCATAACCCGCCTCAGCCTCGGTGACGGTCTTGTTCTGCCGCTGAGCGCGGAAGTGGTCGATCACCTGATTATGCGCAATACGAAGTATCCACGAGAGAAATTTCCCGTTGTCCGTATAACGGCCGTCGTCGATAACCCGCACGGCTTTGATGAATGTTTCCTGAAAGATGTCCTCGGCAACGTCACGGTCTTTGACCATCATATTGATGTAGTCCCGCACACGGCGGCTGTGGCGTTCGATGAGCTTGGATATGGCACCCTGGTCACCTGAAAGGTAATGATTAAGCAATACCTGGTCACTTAATGCTTGTACGTTCATACTCTTTTCTCCTAATTATAGTTATAAAGAGTAGAATTTTTCCCGATAGGCTATCCTTTTAATGTTGTATGCGCGTCAGTTTCGTGTGTTCGGGCTTTTGAAACGATGGTTTCCGGAGCCTTTACGGCGGCAAGATAAATACTTTTTTCCGAAAAACCAAATTTCTTTCTACTCCGCCGGGGGAAATCCCCGCTGTTTTTCCGGTTGCTGAATTTACAAATTCCGTGCCGGAATCGGCCGCAGCCGTATCCCGTTAGTTATCAGCAAAAAAAGCGGAATAACAAGGAAAAAATCGCGGACAGGAGATACATTTTCCGGGGCCGTCAGGGGCAGGAAGGCGGGTCGCCGCCCGGGATTCCGGCTTCGGCGGGACATTTCACGGGTTCGACATGGATCGAGATGATCGTCCCCTGGCCGAAACGCGCCCGCAGGCGGCGTTCGATATCGACCGTCAGCTCGTGCGAACGGGCGACGCTCATCGCCCCGTCCACCCTAACATGCACTTCGACGGCAATCGCGGCCCCGATACGGCGCGTTCGCAGGTTGTGCGGCTCCCCCACCTCGGGATCGGCCGTAACGATTCCCAAAATCTCCTGCTCCGTCTCGTCGGGCAACGAACGCTCGAGCAATTCCCCGAGCCCCGTGCGGATCAGGTCGAAAGCAACCTTGAAGATAAAGACTGCGACGACCAACGCTGCGATGGGATCGGCGATGCGCCACCGCTGCCCGAGGAAATAGGCACATCCGATGCCCGCCAGCGTCCCCAGCGACGAAAGGGCGTCGCTGCGGTGATGCCAGGCATTGGCGACCATGCTCGGGCTTTCGACCCGACGCCCCTCACGCACCGTATATCGGTATAATATCTCCTTGATGACGATCGACACCACCGCCGCGGCCAGAGCCACGGCGCCCGGGCGGGGCAACTCCCCGCCATCGACGACGATGCGGATGGCGCGGATGCTGCTGAGCAGGATACCGGCGCCAACGGCCGCCAGCGCCAGGCTGATGATGATCGTAGCCAGCGTCTCGTATTTCCCGTGCCCGTAGTCGTGCCCGTCGTCCCTGGGCTTGGCGGAGATCTTCGCGAAGGCGATCACCACCACGTCGGTAGCCATGTCGGAACAGGAGTGCACCGCGTCGGCGACCATCGCCCCGCTCCGGCCCACGATCCCCGCCGCAAACTTCATCGCCGTGAGGACGAGGTTGACCACGAACCCGACGAAGGTCACGCGGTAAATCACGCGCTTGCGTGCTTCGGCTTCACAGGACATGGCACTATTCGAAATTTGCAGGATAAGACGACAACTGGTATGCCAGCGCCTTCGCCATCCGGTAATGCCCCTCGGCATTGGGATGGAGACGGTCGCTCCGCGCGTCGTGGAAATAGCGGGCATGGGAATCCGCATTGGGATAAAGCCCGCAGATGCTGTTCAGGTCGATGACGGGGACGGCCCAGACGTTCGCAGCCTCTTTGACCGCATCCACATAGGCATCCGCATAGAGGCCGAGGCTGTTGGGATAGGATTCGTCGGGCTGGATGTTGTTGTCCCCGAAACGGGCATATCCCCGGTGGATCGGGGTCAGCAGGATCACCTGCTTGTCCGGGAAATTCGCCTTCAGGTAGGACATTGCGATATTGATACGGCCGCGGAAAGTATCCCCGTCCATCGACAACGTCCTCCTTGTCCGGATCTCCGACCGGGGGCCGGTCACCTCGACAGGCACCTCACCGGTCGTATACCACTCACCCAGGGGCGTCCCGGAATTGAAATCGTTCGTCCCGGCAAAGATCAGGATCGCATCGATGTCGCCGCCGCGCTCGGCCCTGAGTTTCTCGCACTGCCCCGGCACGTCCCGCCACTGCTGGCCGTTGATCCCGTAGACGAACGGCACGAGGCCGAGCATCTCCTGCAAATACTGCCAATAGTTCTTCGTCGTGCCGACATGCGCCTTGTCGGTGATCGAATCGCCCATGAAAGCGACTTTCCGTCCCTTCCACTGGGTACCCGCAACCGGCAGCGGATGATCCCCGTCCCCGGCATAGGCCGGGCACACGGCGGCACAGAAACCCAGCAGCCACACCGCGCACAAACATACAGAATATCGCATACGTCCAATCGTTTATAGTATTACCCGGGGCACGCCCCACAAAATAACGGAAGCCCGCCCGCTTCGGGGAAAGGCACAAAAAAGGGCGAACGGACTGCCTCGGCACCCATTCGCCCGTTACCGGCGGAGACGCCCGTCCGAATCCGGCCCTAATAGCTGCGGGCGAAGAGCACCCGGCGGTGCGACGGCTTGCCCGAGAAGACGCACGTGCCCTCCTCATCGGGCGCATCAAACGGGATACAACGGATCGTAGCCTTCGTGGCATCCTTGATCGCCACCTCGGTTTCGACAGTCCCGTCCCAATGCGCGAGCACGAAACCGCCCTTTTTGTCGAGCACCTCCTTGAACTCCTCCCACGTGTCGACCCTGGTAATCATCGACTCGCGGTAGGCCAGCGCCTTGCTGAAAATATTTTGCTGGATTTCGGACATCAGCCCTTCGATGCGCTCCACGAGCCCTTCCTGCGGGACAGTCTCCTTTTCGAGCGTGTCCCGGCGCACCAATTCGATCGTACCGTTCTCCATATCGCGCGGCCCCATCGCCAGACGCACGGGGACGCCCTTCAGTTCGTACTCCGCGAACTTGAAGCCCGAGCGCACGTTATCGCGGTCATCGATCTTCACGCTGATGCCTTTGGCTTTGAGCTGCTCCGCAATGGCCCCGAAGCGGGCACGGATTTCGGTCAGCTGGTCTTCGCCCTTGTAGATGGGCACCATCACCACCTGGATCGGCGCCAGTTTCGGCGGCAGCACGAGGCCGTTGTTGTCCGAATGGGCCATGATGAGCGCACCCATCAGTCGGGTCGAAACGCCCCACGAGGTCGCCCACACATATTCGAGCTTGCCCTCCTTGTTGACATACTGCACGTCGAACGCCTTGGCGAAATTCTGCCCCAGGAAATGCGACGTACCGCTCTGCAACGCCTTGCCGTCCTGCATCAGCGCCTCGATGGTCAGCGTATCCTCGGCACCCGCAAACCGCTCGTTGGGCGACTTGTGGCCGACGATGACGGGAACCGACATCCACTCTTCGGCGAATTTCTGGTATACGTGGATCATCTTTTCGGCCTCCTCGACGGCCTCCTCGCGCGTGGCATGCGCCGTATGGCCCTCCTGCCACAGGAACTCGGCGGTACGCAGGAACAGGCGCGTACGCATCTCCCAGCGCACGACGTTCGCCCACTGGTTGCAGAGGATCGGAAGGTCGCGGTACGACTGGATCCAGTTTTTATAGGTGTTCCAGATGATGGTCTCCGACGTGGGACGCACGATCAGCTCCTCTTCGAGCTTGGCATCGGGGTCTACCACGACGCCCTTGCCTTCGGGATCGTTCTTCAGGCGGTAGTGCGTCACCACGGCGCACTCCTTGGCAAAGCCCTCGACATGGTGCGCCTCCTTCGAGAAGAAGGACTTGGGGATGAACAGCGGGAAATAGGCGTTCTGATGCCCCGTATCCTTGAACATCTTGTCCAGCGCATCGTGCATCTTCTCCCAGATGGCATAGCCGTAGGGTTTGATGACCATACATCCGCGTACGGCCGAGTTTTCGGCCAGCCCGGCCTTCACGACCAGGTCGTTGTACCATTGCGAGTAGTTCTCGTCCGACTTCGTGAGGTCTTTGAGTTCCTTTGCCATATATCTTTGTTTTTTATTTTGTATCAGCCTGCAAATATAATAAAAAAATAAAGGTTCGTCACACGGACGAACCTTTATATTGGCAGGCAAAGCCTCAGAAGCGGAAGCCGAGCGTCATCGAGATATAATGACGCGTCTGTTTGGTGTCGTACAGGCCGCTGTAAGTCTTCATCCCGCCGCCGTTCTGGTATTTGCTGAAGAAAAGCTCGTAGGGCGTCTGTTTCTCGGTCACGTTCTGGTAGGCCACGTCCAGCACCGTATTACGCCCGAGGTTGATCCCGAGGCCGCCCGTAATGTAGTAGCTCTCGTAGACGCTCGGCGAATTGTAATATTGCTGCCTGTCCTTGAACATCGAATCGGTATAACCGCCGCCCAGGCGCACGGCAAGGATCGGCAGGGGGCGCACTTCGACGCCTGCCCGCAGGGTATTCGTACCTTTGTAATTATTCTTGAACTCAGCCTTGTACGCTTCGGGGTGGAAATCGGCGCCTTCGGGCACGTTCTTCACACGGATACCGTTGTACCACTCGCGTTCATAGTCGACCGACACGATGGCCAGGTTGCCGAACGTGTACGAAGCGCCGAACAACAGCCGCGAAGGCGACACGAAATCCCAGCTGTTGCCGCCGATATCGTCCTGCCGCGGCGTAGAATCGAAATTGTACTGGTCGTCTTCCGTCTTATTGTTGATCAGGTGCGATTCGATGTCCGCGCGGTAACTGCGGTCGAGCCAGTAGTAGGTCGGAGTGTGGAACGCCACACCCAGGCGCAGGCCGGCCACGGGGCGCACGATGACACCCAGTTTGAAATCCACGCCGCTGCCGTCGATCTTCGATTCCTGATAGAGGCTCATGTAATCGAGCTGCGCATTGAGCGGGGTACCGTTCTTGTCGACTGCGTTCGTGGAATTTCCGGCGGCATCGAAATAACCGTATTCTTCCTGATAGGTCATGCCCACCTTCTTGTAGACGCTGCGGATGCCGATCGTGGCTCCGACATAGACGACGTTGTTGAAATTGGCCCCCATCGAAACGGCGAATTCGTTGATCGAGCCCTGGCTCACGACATCCATCGAGTGCACCACCGAAGCGTTACGGCCAATGCAGTCGGGCACCCACTGCCCGCCTACGTCGCTGATCAGGTAGCCGTTATAGCCGAGAATGGCCGGCCAGTACCAGGGATTCCAGTTATATCCCAGATTGCCCTTGTCATCGGGGAAAATACCATCCTGCCCGAGCTGCTGCCCGAAGACATCGGCGATGGTCGGCATCAGCTGGTCGGGCTTCGAAGGGTCGTAACGCGACTCCGAGGAGAACGAATAGCGGGTATTGAAATCCGCGATACGGTTCATGCCGATACCGAGCGTAAGGCTCGTGAGCGGGCTGGCCGGACTCTCGAAAACATTGAGCGCCACACCGACGTTGGCAAAAGCGAAGCGGGTCTTGTTATCGCCCACCCACGACGGCGCGCCCTGCGTTTGGCCATGGGCGACCGACAGCAGCGGTGTGAGCGAGAACTCGTTGCGGCGGTACATGCCCAACCCGGCCGGGTTGATCGACATCGACGAAAGGTCGGCGCCCAGCGAAGTGAAAGCCCCGCCCATCCCCATCACGCGCGCCGTACCGAACGGATGCGATCGGGAAAGCGCGGCGAAATCGGTAGACATCATCAGGTCATTGTTGTACGTCAGTCCCCCGAATTCGAGGTTCTGGGCCTGCAACGGCGCTGCGGCCACACAGGCCGCAAGCAATATTATGATCTTACGTTTCATACACTATCTCTGTTTTATCGTTGACTAACGCCCGCCGTAACCGCGGCTTCCGCCCGATGAACTGCCGCCGCGCGAACCGCCGCCACCGCTGTAACCGCCTCCCGACGAACCGCCGCGCGAACCGCCGAAGCTGCTGCCGCTGTTATAACTGCTGCTGCGCGACCCGCTGTCGTAGGACGAACGCCCCGAGTTGCTGTTGTTGCGGTTGTTATTCCACGAGTTGTTGTTCCAGGAGTTATTGTTGTTATTGCGGTTACTGCCGCCGTTGTAAACCGAACTGTTGCTGTTATTGCGGCCGCCGCTCTGGTAATACGTCCTGCCGCTGCCCGAGTTGCCCCCGCGCGAAGTGGTCGTACCGGTACGGTAGCCCGAATTGTTGATCCCGCGGTAACGGCTGCCCGAAGCGACATTCCCCGGGACATAGCGCGAGGGGCGCCCGCCGCCGTCGAGGCGGTAATTATGCGGCCTGTATGCCCAGTGGTGTCCGCCGTGCCATCCGGGCCCCCAACCCGGGCCCCAGCCCGGATGCCATCCCGGCCCCCACCACGGGTCGTACCAGGGATTGTACCAGCCGTTGAAGCCGAAGCTCCAGCCCCAGCTGCCGAACGAGAACGACGGGCCCCATGCTCCCCAGTAGGGACGTGTCCAGCCGTAATACCACGGGTCTACATAAACCGATCCGCCCCATGTCCCGAACATCGAAGTGATGTACTTGGGTTCCACCCAGACCTGGTCACCGGAAATGATGATGTTGTAGAATGCCGGGTCGTAGGCCGTAGCATAGGTGAAACTGCCGCCATAGCGGAAATTATAGTAACTCGACGGCATCCTGTATGTCGGCGACTCGAAGCCCCTCAGGCGCCGTGCATAGGCGCTTTCGTACGTATCGGCTACGATATCCTCGTAGGGGTTCGAACTGTATTCGTAATATTGGTTCTCCGCAGCGGCGGCCTGCGCCTCCGCGATACGCGCCTCCCATTCGGCCCGGCGGGCCTCGGCGGCGGCCTTTTCGGCTTCGGCCTTCGCCTGTTGTTTCCGGGCGATGGCGGTCTTATCGTGCAGCGAGTACAAATCGTCGTTGGCGTATCCCGACGATGCGTAATAGGCCGACGAACAGCCGGCCAGCCCCGCAGACAGGACAAGGGTTCCGATTAAAATTTTCAACTTTTTCATAGCGCACAGTGTGTTTGCGTTAGTTCCTCTTCCATCAGTAAACGAAAACCGTACCGAATTTAGTATCGTTTCTCATCTATATAAACGGACAGGCGGCACCGATACTGCATTCTTCCTCCAGATACAAAGATAGGAATTATTTGGGAAAAGCACGAAAAGAGCCGGATATAGCCGCTTTTTCCCTACCGGAAGAAAAAATTTTCGCACGAAAATGCCGAGAAACAAAAAATATGTCTATATTTGCAGTCCCAAACGGAAGGTTTTTCCGTGCGGAATGTACTGGAGAGATGCCGGAGTGGTCGATCGGGCCGCACTCGAAATGCGGTGTACGGGCAACTGTACCGGGGGTTCGAATCCCTCTCTCTCCGCAACAAACGCTGAAAATCAGCAGATTGCAAAACAAACACCCAGTTTTACACCCAAGAATGTAAAGTCGGTGTTTTTGTTTTATTTAAGATAATACAACCACTACATAATAAAAGAGTAGCGATATTAAAAGAATCCGATGAGAAAAGACTAATATTTATCTATCCATTCAGTTTGATTTTTCAGGACTTTACATCGTCCTGAAAGTATTTGTTATTGTATTCCAACGTCAGGAGTGGATTATAATACAAGTTTTTTGTGTGGATAGAATTTCGTTTTGCTTAATGTACGAAAGTACTTATCTATAAACGCATGAAATATTAGCACAATGAATCATTGGAAATCAACTTTGGCCGTGATAGGAATAGGCCAACTCATATCTATTTTAACAAGTACGATTGTTGGCTTCTCCATTATTTTTTGGATTAGCAACGAATTTAAATCCCCGACAGCTTTATCTCTGGCTATTTTAGCTGGATTTTTACCACAATTTGTATTAGGCTTGTTTGCCGGGGTCTATGTTGACAGATGGAATCGAAAGAAAACGATGTTTTATTCGGACTTGTTCATCGCGTTCTGTACCCTATGTCTTTTTATTGTGATAACCAAGGGTTATAAAGACCTTTCTTTTTTTTATCTATTGACTGCTTGTCGTTCAATAGGCAGTACGTTTCATGCACCTGCTTTACAGGCAAGCATCCCTCTACTGGTTCCCAAGCACCATCTTGTCAGGGTATCAGGTTTGTACCATTCCATTCAATCCTTCAGTGAGGTGATAGCTCCCGTTGTAGGGGCAAGCCTCGTTGTTTGGCTTCCCATACAGTATATTCTGCTCATAGATGTGATCGGAGCTGTTGCTGCTTGTCTGACCTTACTTTGTGTCCAGATTCCTTCTCTTCAAAAAACGAAAGTTCTTCCAGATTTCAAAAAAGAACTGACGGAATGTTGGCATACCTTGCGGCGTACAATGGGCATTTTGCCTTTATTCGTATGCTTTACGCTGGTGACTTTTGTCCTTATGCCTGTTTTTACGTTATTTCCTTTTATGACGCTTCTGCATTTCAACGGAAACATTTTGCAAATGGGAGTTGTGGAAATGGGTTGGGGCTCAGGGGCATTGTTGGGCGGTTTAGTACTTGCCTGTAAGGCTTTGAAAAGCAAGCAAACATTAGTGATGCATACGGCTTATGTGATATTGGGATTGTATCTGATTAGCGCCAGTTATTTACCATCAAGCGCATTTATAGGTTTTGTTTGCCTAACATTTACAGGAGGCATAGCCTATTCCATTTACCATGCGCTTTTCATCGCTATTATTCAGCAGAACTTGGCTTCGGACATGCTTGGACGGACTTTTTCTCTCATCTTTAGTTTGAGTACCTTTCCATCAATGCTGGGTATCGTAGCTTCAGGATATTGGGTGGAAGCATGGGGTATCACATCCGTCTTTATGATCAGCGGATGGGTTATCTTTCTGATTGGAGTGGGTGCAAATTTTATTTCTTCAATCAAGCAGTTGGATAATTACGCATAGTATTATTTATTAAAGAATTATTATATGACAAAGAAAGAACACACTACGATTACAGAGTTATTTCAAGTTTTGGACTTGTTGGAAAGCCTGGACATGCAGTTTTGGTTGGATGGAGGCTGGGGAGTGGATGTCTTGTACGGACAGCAAACCCGCTTGCATAGAGATATTGACATTGATTTTGATGCCAATTATACAGACCAACTCCTTGATCTTTTGCAGGAGAGAGGATATCAAATTGAAACAAATTGGTTGCCCACCCGTGTGGAACTGTATAGCAAAGAATTAGGCTATATTGATATCCATCCTTTTGTCTTGAATGCGGACGGCACTTCCAAACAAGCCGACTTGGATGGAGGCTGGTATGAATTTCAACCGGACTATTTTGGAACAGCAGTCTTTGAAGGCAGAAGCATCCCTTGCATTTCTGCAAAAGGGCAACAAGTATTCCATTCGGGCTACGATTTAAGAGAGAAGGATATTCACGATTTATCTATAATTAAACAATGTATAACAACAATGAGCCTAACAATTAGATAAGAACAAGAAAATGACAGAAAAACAAATTGTCTGGTATATCTTACTTACAGAAGTAAAGATAGACAGTGACACCCAGTCTGTCACATCCCTGAGTGTAGCTCCATTGGCAGTCTTGCCGGAATTCCAGCGTAAGGGAATTGGGGGGGGATGTTGATTCAGTAAGCCCATCAGAGGGCAGCACTTTTGGGTTACGGCACAGCAGTCGTATTGGGGCATAAAGAGTATTATCCTCGATTTGGCTATCGCAAGGCTATCGATTTAGGAATTGAATTTCCTTTCGAAGTCTCTCATGAATATTGCATGGTGGCTGAATTAATACTTGGAGCTACTGAGAATGTGAAAGGTATGGTTTGTTATCCAACTGACTTTAAATAGTTTAACAAGTAAAATTCATTATATAACTCGGACTGGGTATTTCAATTTCCCAGTCCGTATTCTGATAGTACTTATTCAATTGGAAGATTGTGTTGCTTCAAGAATGAAAGTTTATTCCAATACCCTCTTTGAAAGACGATTTTGTTATCTTTTCAATGAAAAAATCCGCATCCACGAAGTCCAAGAGAGTCTTTCCATTCCATGATAGCCCATTCGCCATCTTCAAAAATATTTTCCACCATACAAACCATTTTAGCAGTGGCAAATTCATTCACAAACATTTTGTAGATTGATTCTTTACCTATTATTGGTTCGTTTGCGACTTGATGATTTACTGCATTAGTAGCATACAGCTCTGCTATATGATAAGCATCTGCTTTGTTAAAGCAATCTATCCATTTTTCCAAAACTTCTTTAGGCTTCATTTTTTATAAATTCTTAGGATTTTGATTCTGTAATAAAAACAATCTGTTTGGATGCATAGATACTTGATTTTATTAATAATAGGCTATTCTATATTCTAAATCCTCTGGATTTTTGCTCTCTCTGCACCGAGTTACGTAGATTCTGCTGTAACTTTTCCCATTGTTCCTTAAACCATTGTACTATGGGTTGTCGGTTTATGGTCAGCATAAGCTTACCACTATCCATCGGATGTTTCTCAACCCTAAAAATATCATTCTTGATGTCAAATTTCCACCTGTGTTCTTCGGAATAAATTTTGCCACTACATTGTATGGATTCTTTCTTTGTCAAGAGGTTTTCTATCATGTCTTTGGTAAACCCGATAACAGCGCATAATTTTTCCATTCTCAACATCTCTTTGAACATGGGAAACCATTTGTGGGCTTTTTCAAGCAAGGTGCTCAATCGTGATATTTCCTTGTCTTTGGCTTCAAGTTCTTGATTATGTATTCTTTGAAGATTACGAATTTGTCTGCTATGCTGTTCCTGTATTTGTTGTATCTGAATTTTTAATTCATCAGTAGCTTTGTCCCGTTTGGTAATTTCCTGATGTAGCTGCTCGATGTGATGTTCCAGTTCTTTCAGCTTACCGCTTCCGAAAAGAGAACCTACACCGCTTGCTATGGCGGTAGCAGCATTGGTGGCTGTTTTCTTTAGTTTGTCCGTGCGTATCTCTGCTTTTACCTGTTTGAGTTCCTGTTCGGCAAGGCTTACTTGTTGTTCCTTGTGTCGCTTGGTTTCCTCTATACGTTGCAGTTCGGCTTTCTGCTTCTCAATGATGAAATCATTTCGTTCCAGATGCTCTTTACCTGTGACAGCTTTTGCCTGTCCACGTTCCATCAGGAGAATATCGGAAGCAAGGGTCTGCATGGTTGCCATATCCTCGTCATTGAGCTTTCGGCTCTTTCCAGTTTCATGGTTCATCCAGTCGAATACGACATGAGCATGATAATTTGGTTTGAACCATCTGTTACCGACTTGGAAGCTCTCCTTGTCTTCTGCTTCCGGCTGACCGTTCAGCCAATGCCCTTCGTCTTTATGCAGGAAAATCTGTAGCGGAGTGATGCCCCAGCGTCTTTGGCACTCTTCACCGAATTTGCGTACATCAGCCAGTGTGGTGTCCGGTCTGATAAGCAATACTCCTTCACGGATGGGTGAGCATCCCGCCACCTTGATAATCTTTCCATTCTTTCCCTTGCGTTCCCTTTCCTTTTCCTGCATGGCACGTCCGGTCTTTTCCTTGACCATTTGCTTGATATTGTCATAATGAGTTCGCAGTTCGGGAGTGCCGAAGTCGGGATTTATCCACTGTTCGTTATCGGTGGAAAGTTCGGGAACGACATAGATTCTGGACTCCCCGATATTACGCATATACTCGGCAGTCCTTCGGTTGTGTGCCTCGCTCGATGCGATGTTGCAAGGCTTGATATGTATGCTTGATTTTGTTGCCATAGCTTCTTTCCTTTGTTTACAATTGATTTACTTTGCTCGCTTTCGCAGAGGGGTTCTTAGGGGTAACCCATAAGCGGAGATTGCAAAGAGAGGGTCACTCTTTGCTCGGGGTTCTCAGGGGTGAAACGCCCTGAGTGGGTCATTAGGGCAAAGCCCTAATCCCCTCGGGAGAGCCCACAACTACGAAAGCGAAGCGTGTAGTTATAGTGGGCTATAACTGGAAGCCGTTCTTCTTTTCCGGTGATTGGCTGCGCACCCCTTTGGCGGACTGGAGCTGCCTTTTTCTTTCAATCTGTTTCTGTAAGTATTCGTTCAAGTCCTTGCATCCTCTGTAAATCTGCGAAGCGTCCCGGATGTACCGCTCTCTGCCGTATTCCATGCGGATTTGCCGGAGTGCTTCCAGTCCTGCATGGTCGTTGTCGAAAAAGCAGTGGATGCGTTCGTAATTGCCCAACGGATAGAGAGCCTTGTTTACATTCGATACGGAGTTCAATACAATGTAGTCCTGCCCGTCCAATTCCGGATAATTTGGGCAGCTCTCTTGTCTCAATGTCAAAAAGGAGAGGTAGTCCATAAATCCCTCGAACACATAACAGGTATTCCTCGCTTTTCCCGACTGCCTGATGTGGGAGATTTCCTTTGGGGCGATGCAGCCCTTGAAATAGCGGTTGCGGATTTCATATCCACACGAACCATTGGGAAAGGCGATGGCAAAGTACCGCTTGCCGTTGTGAGTGAAACGTGCTTCACTACATTCTCTTTTCGCCAGTTTTATGTTAATTCCTCTACCTTGTAAGTAGGCAAGCAGGGCAGTAGATGACAGCGGAACAATCTCCAACTGTTGGAAGCTCGGCTCGGAAGAGTTTTGCTTTCCAAAAGAGAAAGATACCGGGCGCACGTGCGGTGTCTGCTCTGCTATCCGTTTCAAGATGTAAGGTACATGGTCGGTAGCGTACAGGTGTGCAGCCAGTTCTATGATACCACCACCTTTACCCAAACCGAAGTCATACCATTGTTCACGTTCGGTATTTACCTTGAACGAGGCTTCGGCTTCTTCCCTTAACGGTGATTTATACCACAGATTGACACCTTGTTGCTTGACGGGAGAATATCCTAAACTATGCAGATAATCCGCTATTCTGATTTGCTTGGCTGTCTGTATATCCATAAAATGATTGTTTTAGTAGTTGGTGAATTGGTTTATTTTTCTTTTTGCCCGTACCTTTTTAGGAAGTACGGTCTATAATCACTTCACTAAATTCTCGTATATATAGGATACGGTAATAAAGTGAAGTGATTTAGTCCCATTCCCCAAGCACTTCACTATATTCCTAATATATACACCCCGAGAATAAAGTGAAGTGATTGCAGGGAAATGGGCTAATAGTGGAAGTCAGGCATGAATGTGTATTTTCTGCCTGTCTCCTGCACTATCATCCGTTTGTTGCGGAGCATGGTGATGAGCGATACCGCCTTTTTATGGTTCAGCTTTACACCCACTGACATATAGGTCTTGATTAAGGCATCTTCCAGTTCCTTGTAGCCGTATTCCTCTTTCAGCCCGAAAACGGCTTCCAATGCGATACGGTGCTGCTGCTCGGTGATATGCCTGTAAGGGTCGAACTTCTCTTCTTCGGGTCTTCCCGGCTTCTTTGTTTCAGGTTTGTATCCCTCAATGAGTTCGGGAAGGGCTTTGTCGTTGATACGGAATGCGAAAGGCTCAAAGTCCATTGCCCGGATGTGAATGGCTGAAACATGGCTGATGTCACCGTTGCCCTTGTCCTTTTCTACCTGCAATACGGTTTCCGCCTTGTTGTTCAACTCCGTACCAATGTGCCCTCTTGCGTTCTCATCCCCTTTGTTCTGATGCAGTATCGTATGGATATGTATCTGCCTGTCGTCCGTCCACTGCATCAGCTTGGATATGATGCGTGTTGATTCACTGGGGCTGTTGATGTCATACACCATATCCCGTATGCCGTCTATAATTACAAGACCGATTTCGGGTGTATTGTAAATAGCCTGTTCCACAATCCTGATACGCTGCTCAGGCGTGTATTTTCTTAAGGCAAGAAATTCAAGATTCTCATTGTCCCTATCATCTGGCAAACCAGCCATTCGCAAAATGCGCGTCATGACTTTCAGACAATGGTAAGGGCTTTGCTCTGTATCAACATAAAGCACTTTCCGCTTATCTTCAGGCAGTTCAGCCACATACCGCAGCACTGTGCCGTTCTTCAATGCAGCGGCTACGATAGCCGATACATTGAACGTTTTTTTACTTTTGGCTTTGCCGATGGATGCGCTGAAATTACCCAATGTCCCAATGACAGAATCATGTACTTTAAGGATTTCAGGTGCTTTCTCATAACTTTTCGACAGGCTCAAACGTGAGGCTTGCCAAAGGATTATGGCTTCTTCAGCCGATATTTCCTTAGTCTCTTTCATATAGTCCATAGCCATGCCTCCCGTTATTTCCGTCCTCCTGTTTTCTTTCCAGCCAGTTCAAGGGCAAGCTCAACATCCACGATAATCTTACGTCCTATCTGAGTGATTGCCTTGTCAATCTTTCCGCTTTTCTTGATACGGTTGGCGGTGGGTAGGCTGCACCCGAACAGTTTGGCTATGCCCAGTATTCCGTACACATATTTTCTTTCTGTGTCTGTAATGGGCTGTGGCTGCGTTTCCGTTTGACGGGAAGCGTGCTTACTTAGGAATATGAACTCTTCACCTGTCATCTGCCAGACGGGTTTTGATAATAATTCTTGAAGATTTTTCATCGTTCAATCTATTTAGTCGTTTAACAATCAGCCCTGCGCACTGGCTGTTATCTCTGTTCTCGAACGATGCAAAATTAGGTAGGGTTGTAAGTGGTAAGGATGTGGTTGATATAAATGGAATATCTTGTTATTTATCTGAATATCAGATAATAAAAATACCACTCAAAAATTTAATTTGAGTGGTAAAAGTGGTTGTTTCGTAAAATGTCAGGGCATATCACAGATTATCGGAATATACCATCCATTTCTTTGGCAAATTTCCGGTTGCTGTCACTGGGGAAATCGGAAACAGGCTCTTTGTACTTTGACTTGTAGTAGCTTTCCTCAATATCCAATATTTTCAGGATATTCCTCTTCCAATTCTCCCTGTCCTGTTTGGGCAGTTTTTCGCTCATCAGGAATATCAGATAGCAGGTACGTATTTTTTCTCTCGGTCTGATTTGGGGTTTGGTGTCGCTTGGTAGCAGGTTCATGCAGGTATAGAAATCATGTTCGGAAATATTCTCGAACTGTTCTCCCACGCAGGTTACATGAATGAGCGAAAGCAGTTCCATATTGAAATACTCAGTCTGTTTCGTTCCCAGCACTTCTTCCTGTATGTTGGGGGCATTTGGTTCTTGTTCGGCTGGCTCTTCCGGCTCGTTTGTTTCATCAAATACATATTTCGCCAATGTCTCTTTGAGGTGGCAGCCCAGCCGATAGATTTCATTGAAACGGCTTTTTGCATATTGCAGGGCTTTCTCTCTGGTCTGTTTTTGCAGATCGTAGAGTTCGGTCAGCTTGTTTTTTTTCTCCTCGTATTCATCTTTGCACCGTTCATATTCCATTTCCGCACGCTTTTCATCCTCTGCAGTGTGTTCCCGATAACCTATGGAATCGTATCGGTGGTATGCTTCGTTTAGCGGAGCATGGAGCTTGGTCGTCTTGTATTGCTGTTCTTCTATGGCTTCTTTATAGATTTCTGAAACTCGGAAGCAGATATTGTAAACGGTCTGTTCATCCGGCATACATCCTTTCTTGTAATAACTTATGTTTTCGCATACTTCCTTTTTCAGGCTATTCAGAATCAGTGTGTATTGCTCCTGTGGAAGATGAAACACCAGTTCAAGAATGGCTGTTTCAAGAACCGTTACATCATTGTAGTCCAGATAGAACTTGGTAATGAATTTCTGCTTTTCAAAAGAGAAACCTTTATTATCAAACCAGTCTTTATATATTCTGTTCAATTCTCCGTATCGGGGAATCAGCGTTGTAATTACATCTTTCATGGACGCAACTATTTTTGAGTGTTATTGTCTTTGTCAAGGAAAGAGGCCAGTTCTTCTTCCACTTCTTCCACGCTGGGCAACGCTGATTTCAGTTTCTCGGGAATCGCTTTGCTCAATTGGTAATCGCTGATGCCGATGGGCTGGTCATAGCCTGTCAATGCGTATTGTGCCACAACTTCGTCTTTTCCCTTGCATAGCAACAACCCGATAGTCTTGTTGTCATTCTCTCCCCTCAGTTTATCATCCACCACATTGATGTAGAAGTTCAGTTGTCCTGCATACTCCGGTTTGAATGGGGTAGCCTTTAATTCTACCACGATATATGCGTGCAACGGAATGGAATATAGAATCAGGTCGGCAAAGAAATCGCTGTTTCCGACTTGGAAGTGCTTCTGCCGGGCAACGAAGGCAAAACCGTTGCCCATTTCCAACAGGTAGCGGGTAACGTGTTTCACCAGCTGTTCTTCAATATCCCTTTCGTCTGCTTTTTCTTTGGCTCCTGCCAAATCAAAGATGTACGGGTCTTTGAGTAGGTAATTGGCAAGGTCGCTTTGTGGAGCCGGAAGTGTGGTCGTGAAATTGTTTACCTTGTTGTTGCTGATTTGTCGGCTATACAAATCACTGTCAATTTGCATTTTCAATACATTGCTGCTCCATCCCATTTCCACAGACTGTTTCATGTACCAGTAGTTTAGACCTAAAGGTAGCGAACTGTCAAGTATAGTCATTTGGCTTGTCCAGTTTATTTTGGCTATAGGAGAGGTCAAGAAAACTTCTTCTATTTCCCTGATTCCCATCCTGTAAATGGCAGACACGGTTTTTCCCACATCTTCAAATTGCGCAGGAACTTCCTGCGTAATTGCTAATGATTGACAATCAATCGATTGTATTTGCGCAGTAAGTTCCTGCGTAAATTGCTTGTCATTCAGTTTTAATACTTCATTGGTCACACTCTGTATGGTTGGGACAGACAGGCTTGCATCTGTTTCTATGAAACTTTGCAACGCTCTTAAAGGATATGCTTTTGCAAACTGGCACATATAGGTAAGGTTACGTTCCGAATAGCCTTTCTTTTCAGGGTAATGCAGTCGGATAGCCTTTGCCAACTGCTTGATGATTTTGCTTCCCCATCCGTGCAGCTGCTGGTGATAAAGGATGTAATTGCCTATCTTCCAGTAATGGAACAGCATTTGTGCATTGGCTGCAACAATCAGCCTTACTTGTGCCTGTTCTATTTCCGAACCGACCGCTTGTATGAATGCATCAAAATTCGTTTTCTCTATGTTGGATTCCTTGTTGCTCATATTGTGATGATAATTTCTACAAATATAGTCATTGGTAACTATCTATGAAACTGTTTGATACTTTTATAGTTGATTAAACTTGTTCATGGCATTTGCCTTAATATCATCCGCTATGTCAATGTAGGGTTTCATAGCTTTGTAGTCGCTGTGTCCCGTCCATTTCATGACCACCTGTGCCGGGATTCCGAGAGCCAGCGCATTGCAGATGAATGTCCTTCTTCCTGCATGGGTACTGAGCAAAGCGTATTTGGGTGTGACTTCATCAATACGTTCATTTCCCTTGTAGTAGGTTTCCCGTACAGGCTCGTTGATTTCTGCCAGTTCGCCCAGCTCTTTCAGGTAATCGTTCATCTTCTGGTTGCTGATGACGGGCAGAGCCATGTAATTCTCGAAATGGATGTCCTTGTATTTGTCCAGTATGGCTTTGCTGTATTTGTTCAGTTCAATCGTCAGGCTGTCGGCAGTCTTGACTGTGGTTATTTCGATGTGGTCGGACTTCACATCGCTTCTTTTCAGATTGCGAACATCCGAATACCGCAAACTCGTAAAGCAGCAGAACAGGAAAACATCACGTACACGTTCCAGGTATTGCTTATCCTTGGGTATCTGGTAGTCTTTCAGCTTGTTCAGTTCATCCCAAGTCAGGAAGATTACTTTTTTCGAGGTGGTTTTCAGTTTCGGTTTGAACGTATCGTATGCAATGTTCTGATGATGTCCTTTCTTGAAGCTCCAGCGCAGGAACCATTTGAGGAATCCCATTTGCTTGCCGATGGTGCTGTTTCTCATATCCTTGGTGTCACGCAGGAAGTTGACGTATTCGTTCAATCCAAACTCGTTGAAATAGTTGAACGTTGCATCCTCCTTGAACTCTTTGAGGTGGTTCCTCACTGCTGCAAATTTTTCATAGGTGGATGCCGTCCAGTTATTCTGGTTACCGCACTCTTTTACAAACTCATCGAACACCTCCCAAAAGCTGACAGGGGCTTCTTCCGGCTGTTCTTCGCTGGTGTCTTTCATTCTCATGTTGAAAGCTTCCTTCAACTGTTGGGTCGTTGGCATGACCTCCTGCACCTCAAATTCCTTGAAAATATTCTGGATTTCGGCATAGTATTTCAGCAAGTCCGTATTGATTTCGGCTGCACTTTGCTTTAGCTTGTTGGTACATCCGTTCTTTACCCGCTGCTTATCTGCATCCCATTTGGCTACGTCAATCCGGTAGCCCGTTGTAAACTCGATGCGTTGGCTGGCAAAGATGACACGCATACGGATGGGTACGTTCTCTACGATTGGCACACCGTTCTTTTTCCGGCTCTCCAATGCAAAAATGATGTTGCGCTTGATATTCATAATTGGGTGCGTTTGAAATTCTACACCCAAATATACACCCAATTATTGAGATAGCAAAAGACATTTAGAAACATTTACTTTTACTCTATATTGTAATTTACACTTGATTATCAGTCGTTTGCAGTTTTATGATATTCTGTGAAAGTATAAGTTCGAGAGCCTCTCTCTCCGCCAGCGAAACCCTGCAAAGATTTAATTTGCAGGGTTTCGTGCGTTTAGTCCAGAGGCATTGAAAAGCGATGCAATGCAGGTCAGCCGCGGCCTGCCCGCCGTACCTGATTCGGTAATGCCATGGATTGGGTGATGAAAACCCAACTGTCTCTCATCCTCCACCCGTCTCTGCTATATTTTTTATCATATTATGATACAAACCGTTGAACCTAAGCGTTAAGAGTTCATCCATTTCTGGCAAATCATTTGCACGCACGAGCCATAGCCGCGCCTTTTGAGTACCATCCTCTTCAAGGCGGACACCGGACGTATCGATTTCATCCGGACACTTTCGGGACAATAAAAAAATATGGTAATGAATAAAATTTATTTCATGCTGGCAATCCTGCTGGCATCGGTAAATTCATCTCTGGCCCAGAAATGGGCCGTCAAGAGCAACTTGCTCTACGATGCCACAGCTACGATCAACCTGGGTGTCGAAGCGGCGCTCGGCCCCCGCGTAACGCTCGACATATCGGGCAACTACAATCCGTGGGAGTTCGGCGACGCCCGGTGGAAACATTGGCTGATACAACCCGAAGTACGCTACTGGCTTTGCGAGAGCTTCAACGGCCACTTTTTCGGCCTGCACGCCCATTACGCCGAATACAATGCGGGAGGGATCAATTTCAACGCCGACTTCCACCGCAACCGCTATCAGGGACACCTCTACGGTGCGGGTTTATCCTACGGTTATCAGTGGCTAATCGGCAAGCGGTGGAACCTCGAAGCCACCGTCGGCCTGGGGTACGCCCGTTTGTGGGATCGGAAATATCCGATCGCCGAATGCGGCGAAGTGATCCGCACCCGGTCACGCAACTATTTCGGGCCGACCAAAATCGGCCTCGCACTCATCTTTATCATTAAATAACACAGCAGGATATGAAACGCCATACAAAGCAACGCATAACCGGCTTACTGGCCGTATGCCTGACCTTTACCGCGGCAGTCTACGGTCGCGAAGGGAATCCGGCCGCTTACAGGAGCGGCGACCGGCTTTGCGTAAGACTCCCGATCACCGCCGGCATCGACCTCCCGACCAACGGACAACTGACCGTCACGCCGGTCGTCAGCGACGGCGAAAACCAAATACAACTGGCTCCCGTCGTTTTCACGGGACGCATCCGGGAGAAAGTCAACGAACGCCGGGAACGGCTTTACGGCATACCGGCTGTTACCGAAGGTGTTTTCAGCAATACGGTCATCCGCCGCAGCCGGAAAAATTCGTCAGCAAATGCGGTTCTTTTCGAAGGTGATATTCCTTACGAGCCGTGGATGGCGGGCGCACGGATCGTCCTTTACCGCGACCTGGAGGGATGTGCCCAACACCGGACGGCCCTTCCGCCGCTGGTCGCCGCCGAGATCGCCCCTGCCGTACAACCGCGGCTGTCGTTCCTCGTTCCCGCAGACGAACCCAAACGCCGCAGCGAACAGATCACGGCTGTCATACACTTCCCGCAGGGCCGTTCGGTACTGCTGCGCGGATTCGCCGACAATAGCAGCCAACTGGCGCGCATCGACAGCCTGACTGCACGGTTGCTGGGAAACGACGGCCTTTCGGTAGAGAACGTCTACCTGAAAGGATATGCCTCGCCCGAGGACACCTATCCCTATAACACCCGTCTTTCCGCAAACCGCGTACGGTCGATCCGCAACTACCTGCAAGAGAACTTCGGACTGGACAGCGCGGTCTTCATCACCGCGACCGAGCCGGAGGACTGGGACAGCCTGCGGCGTTGGGTCGTCCTGTCCGACCTGCCCGCAAGGAACGAGGTGCTGGCCGTGATCGACACCGTGTCCGATCCCGATGCCCGCGATGCCGGCATCCGGCAAATCGACAACGGCGCAACCTACCTCAGGCTGCTGCATGAAGTTTATCCGCAGCTGCGGCGCGTGGATTACCGCATCAGTTATACACTGCCCCCGTTCACCGTGGGCCAGAGCCGCGAACTGATCGACTCCCGTCCCGAATGGCTGAGCCTGGGCGAAATGTGCCGGCTGGCGGAATTCTATCCCGTCGACTCACCCGAAAGAGCCTATGTCTGTGCAACCGCGCTGGAGTTTTACCCCGACGATCCGTACGCCTGCAACAACATGGCGGCACTGGCCCTGCGCTGCGGCGACATACAAACGGCCCGTCAATGCCTGAACCGCTGCGCCGGGGATCCCTGCACACTGAACAACCTCGGCATCCTGTGCCTGATCGACGGCGATTCGGAAAAGGCGCGCTACTGCTTCTCGCTCGCCGCGGAAGACGGCTCCGGGGAAGCGGCATACAACCTGGCGCATTTCGACGAATTGAGTTGCGAATGGTAAAAACGACTTCATTTTCCAAATAATACTATAAAAAATAAAACCATGAAAAAAATCTACAATTTGCTCTTATTTACGGTTCTTACCGCCGGCCTCGCAGCTTGCTCCAGCGACGAAGAAAAAACGGATGTTGCCGGCCCTGCCGCCGGGAACCTGCAAATCATCACGCGGACGCCCCAGGCGGCTGCGGGCCGCGGGCCGGTCTACCGCACCGGGGAATTCCGGATCCTGGCATTCAAAAACACCGGCCCGGGTTATGTCTATATACAGGACATTCCGCTCGGCGGCATGAATTTCGACGGCACGGCGCTCACCGGCACGGTGCAGCTTCCCGCAGGCGACTATAAGTTCCTGCCCTCCTACGGGCTGGTAACGCCGGGCAATTACACGTGGCCGGACTTCACGGACGCCACCCTCTCCGATGCGCTCTACGTGACCCATACCGGGGAGAATTTCCCGGCGGCGTTCATGCTCAACACACCGCTCGATGCGGTTCCTTCCCACACCATCTCGCTCGACGGCCCGAAACAGACGGTCAGCACCACGCTCCGCCGCGCCGTTTCGCGCGTGGACGTGCTCTTCATCCGCGCAGAGAAGGATGCCGCAACGGGCGTCTATACCGAAAAAGCGGGCGGCGACGTTTTCGGCCCCGAGAAACTGGCCGGGGTGAAACTGGCCTATACCGGTGCCAACAGCCGTCTGGGGCTTTCGGGCGAGAAAGTGTCCGGTCTTACCGACGTGTCCCACACGATCGACACCCCTGCGGACGTGGTCACGATGGGCACGGGCGAATCGACGGTCGTCGGTGCCGACAAATACGATTTCGAGAACGTACAGCCCGCCGACATCATCTCCGGCTCCGCGCATCTGAAAGGCACCTACCTGATCCCCAATCCCGACAATACGGCCACGACCGGATTTTCGATGCAGCTCACCTCGGGCGAAGGATCGGCACGCACCATCGCCCTGCGGGACAAGATACCCGTCGAACGCAACAAGGCGACACTGATCCGGATTTACGTATTGGGCGAAAACGTCTTCACCACGGGTGTCGATTTCGAGGTCGAGGTCGATACCGTCTGGGACGGATCGAACTTCGTGGACGGGGAAATCGACTGACAAAAGCCAGGGAGACAGAATCATGAATAATCGGATTCATACGACCATCATCCTGGCAGCCGCCGCTTTCGCAGCCTGTTCGGGGTCGGAGCGAGCAGATATCGTTCCGGCCACGGAAACCTCGCGTATCATGCTGGTGCGCGAAGGGGCCGCGGATGTCTCGGTTTACGCCTTTCGCCGGCAGGGAGCGGTTTTCCTTTTCGACACGCTGTTTCGCGAAGGATGGACACCCGACGGCAAACTGTCGGTACGCATGCCGAACGGCCACTACAAATTCCTGTTCGCCAGCGGGGCGGCCGACCGGATCGCCCTGCAACCCGCTCCGTTAACGCGGCAAACTTCATGGGAAGAGGCGGCCTTCGTCTTGCGTGAAAACGCAGCCATGCCCGGCACCTGTTTCCCGGCCGATGAACTGTTCCTGCAATATCCCGCATCCGACGCCAATACGGTCTACACGATCGACGGCGCGGCACAAACCGTTCGCGCCCGGCTCACGCGCGCTGTTTGCCGGATCTCGGTCACCGTCAAACGAGGTTACCACGACGGCACGCGATACGTCGAGGTTCCCTATGCCAAACCGCAATCCGTGCTCGACCAGATCGGCCGCATCGAACTCTCGGCCGACCACACGGGCCTGCGCGTGAATCCCGGCGGAAGCAGCGGAACGGCCACGGTGACGGCGACACTCACAGCGGCGGATTATGCGGAACTTACCGACGGGGGATTTGTCCGGCTCGAAGGGCCTTTCGTCATTCCGCCCGCCGACGGCGGGGAGGTCGGCCTGGATATCACGGTCGTCCCCGCGGCGGGAGCCGCCCTGCAACCGGTGCAGCTGCGCCTGACGGGTAAAGCCGAACGTAACAAGCAACTCGACATTACGCTCTGGATCACGTCGGATTACCCCGTTATCGGAGTAGAAATACAAACGACCCCGATCACCGAGGAACAGGACGGCGATACGGGCATTTGGGAATAAAAGATTGAACGTGATGAAAAGAAAATACCTATATCGAATTTACGGAATGCTGTTTTTGCTTTCGTTCTCCGCAGCCTGCGGACTGGAGGCGCAGGAAGAGGTCTTTCCCGGCAATAAGTTCCGCTACACCGAACTTCGCCTGGAGGGCACGCTTCCCGTATCGGGATACCCAACCCCGCTCTACCTTTTCCGCCGGGCGGCGCGAACGCAGGACGGATATGTTTTCGACCGCAGTTACACTTCGGTCGCCGACGGTGAGACACTGAAACTTCCGCTCGCCGAGCTGAAAGCCTACGACTACCGTTTTCTGATGGTCGCCCAGCCCTGCGGCACGCAATGGCTGTCGCTGTCCACAGCGGCCGGGACGCAGTTCGTCCCGGGAGTAGCTTGGGAAGACCTGCGGCTGGGATGCGCCTCGGGCGCGGCTGCGGCAGACGGTTACAGCGGCTATACAGACCTGAGCGGCGCGGACATTCTCCGCGACGGGACTATCCGCCTCACGCTGACACGCATCGCAGGGCAGGTGCTCTTCGACATCTACCGCACGGGAGGCTCGCTCTTAGAGCCCGAAAGCATCCTATCGCCCGATGTGGAGTCGGTGATCGACCGGATCGCACGGATCGAAATCTCCTATGAGAATCCGACGACCGAGCTGCGCTTCGATGAAAACGGGACGCTGATTCCCGCAGCCTATGCTTCGGAACCGCTGGCGCAAAGCATTCTGCCTCAGATGACGGATTTCAAGGTTCCACTGCCCCAGGCGGACAAGGGACTCGGCATATACGACGACGGGGTGCGCGGCAGCCTGCGCATGGAAGGAGCTTTCCTGCTGCCGTCCGATTCGAAGCTGCGGGTGAAGCTGCTCTTCAGCTACTACGACACGACGCCTGCCTGCGGCAACGGCCACACGGGTGTCCATTCCGCAGCCTGTTTCCCGCAGCGGCAGCTGACCCTCGCCCTTCCGGCGACCGATGCCGCGGCGGGGCTTCCGGTGGCTGCGGACTGCTTCACGGTCAACCGGGCGGGTCTGCGCTGCGACCGGATCATCGACATTCCGGTCGGAGGGGGCATCGAAACGAATTTCGACTGGTTGTGAAACGGCAAAAAACGTACGATTATGAAAAAACTTTCAGTCTTATTCGTAATGGCGGCCTTCCTGACGGGCGGCTGCTCGGAAGGGGAACCTTTCGGGCATCCGTCCGCGGAGGAAAAATCCCGCGTCGAAGTCTGTTTCCGGCTGGAAGCCGTCGGCACGGACGTCTCGCTCGAACCCATGACGCGCGCCACCTCCTACACGCAGTGGTTCAGGAACACGGCCCGGCTGCTGATCCTGAAAAAGGCGGACACCCGCTGGATCGTGGACACGACGCAAACCGTCCTGCTCGACGCACAGTCGGGGCCATGGGCCGAACTGAAGATCTCCGGGGATCTTCCGCCGTGCCCGTTCAATCTCGAACTGCGACCGGGCGATTACCGGATCGTAGCCGTAATCAACTGGGGGTCGGCCGACTGGAACAACGATCTGATTCCGGGGAAAGTCGTCTCCGATGAAGCCGACGGCTCGCTGCGCACGCCGCCGCTGCTCACCTACACGATCTCGACGCACTGGATGAACAACGGTTACCGGCAGCTGAGCCGCGAAGTTTTTGTCGCCGTGGCCGATTTCCCGGTGCCCAAAAGCGGCGATCTCCATTCGGCAGGCGTTCCGCCGGTAACCCTGCGGGCCGAACGGCGCGTGGCGAAGTTCCGCGTGCTGCTCAAAGACAAACCTTCGCCCGTCAACGGTTTTTCGTTCGACATGACAGCCCATACCGTCCAGATGCTTCTCACGTCCAAGACCGAACCTTTTGCCGAAGGCATCGACGCACTCGGAGGAATGTATTACGGCGATCCCGCACTCTATGAACTGCCGTGTTGCATGTCGACGATGGGAGATTTCCATTCCTCGGGTACGGAGCGCTACCAGATGTGCCAAACCAATTCGACGGTCTTTTCGCCCTTCGTCTTCGCCGACCCGGCCTCGGAACTGCCTATCGGGATCGTGGATATCGACATTTCCGGCGCCAGCGGCGGATATACGTATAAAACCGACCAGACGTTCGCACGCACGCTCGCCGCAAGCAAAATCTCCGGCATCGTTTTCGAAACCACCGACACCTATGACGACTCCTCGTCGCAAATCCGGATCGATGTCGTCGAGGCGACGGACGACGCGGGAAACCCCGAAAACGCGGCGGCGCTCTTCGATCCTTTTTACGAGTGGAACGCCTCGTCCTACTAAAATTACGAAGTCATGAAAAAATCACCTTACATACCGTTCGCGTTCCTGTGCCTGCTGTCGGCAATGTCGTGCATCGAAGAGAAACTCGACCCGTGCCCGCCCCAGGGAGGAAGCGTCACGGTCGCGCTCCGGGTCGAGAAATTCCAGGCCCGGCCGCCCTACCGTCCGTCGGATTTCGAACAGGAATTCGGGAAACGCATCCATTCGCTCGACTACCTGCTCTATGCCGACGGGCAGCTGATCGGGCAAGGCCGCGCGGACGACCTACAGACCGCTGTCGGCAGGGACTACCTCTTCCGCATGGGCACGCTTCCGTTCGGAACGTACCGGCTGGCGTTCGCGGCCAACGCTGCGGCGCGCATGATGACGGGGACGACCGATGCTCCGGAGGCACGTTACATCGTTTACCAGGGAGAAAAGAACGGCGACGACCATTTCCGCGCCGACGTGCCGTTCGAAGTGACCTGCCCCTGCCGCAATGAATTCGAAGCCGTCCTTCAGCGCGTACACGGCATAACCCGCTTCCGGTTCGAGAATATTCCCGCCCGAATCGCCTCCGTCGAGGTGGTGCTCGACAACGTCGGCCAGCGCATGCCGCTCTGCGGGGAACCCGACCTGGCGTGCGAGGTTTCCAAATGCGTCCCCGCAGCGCAGCTGAGGACACGCGCCGCCGGGTCGTTCACGCTCGGCACGTTCTGCACGCTGCCGGGCGTAAGGACATCGTGGCGGCTCAGACTCTACGGCGAGGACGACGCACCGCTCTACGACCGGGTGGTCACGGACACCCTGCGGATCGAGTGCAACCAGTTGATCGAACTTACGGCACGTTTCAAAGAGGGTGATTTCCAAGAAGAAATCGAGTTCTCGGTCAACGTCGACACGACATGGGACGGAGCCAACGAAGGCGGGGGAGAAATCATACGATGACACGCAGCATGTCCCCTGCCCGCCCGTCCCGTGCGGCCGGGGCGCTGTACTTACCCCGGGAAAGGCACGGCGGAACGCCCGCCGACGGGCGCGAACGGAATGCCGGGGCGCAGTGCTCCTGCGGCGGATTTTATTTCAACAGGCAGCCGTTCAGCAGCTCGATCCTCCCGGGCACATCCGCTTCCTTCATCCGCCGGATCAGGGCGACCAACTGCATGGAATCGATCTCCAGCCCCATCGTGCGCAGATAGACCGCCTTTACGCCCTTCGATTCGTAAAGGCGGTCGAACCGCCAGAACCAGGCCGGCCGTATGAGCTGCGGCTTGTAGTTGCTCTCGAGCAGCAACCGCACCCAGTATTGTCCCCGGAAATAGAAATCGTCCGCGTAAAGGATGGCCTCCCATTCGATCTGCCCGCGGATCGTGAACATCTCGGTGATGCCGTCTTCGGTAAGGACGATATAGGGTCGGCGGTCGTACAGCGAGCCGATACCGTACAACAGGGTAAAACCCGCCGTCGCCACGAAACACCATCCCAGAACGACATCGCGGACACAGTACAGGATAAGGCCGCCGGCAATCCCCGCAAGGAACCCGGCGACGGTGATACACACCGCCTTTTTCCTGGATTTATGCACTATCATCTTCATCCTCAACCTGATTTTTCATTTCGGGATCGTGCAAATTCTTCTCCAAAGGCATAGAATTTGAAAGCCGGGATAAGAAAAAAACCTCGCATTATGCGCCGATATTAAAAACAGGATGGCAAAAGAGGAAACACAAATAACAAATGTATAATTAAAAAACAACCGGAAAATGTTAGATTACGAAATCTGGGGAAACAGCCTCCAGACATGGATCGTCTCCCTACTTATCATAGCAGGAGCGTTTATCGTCGTAAAACTGCTGTCGCTGCTGGGCAGGAAGGTTATAAAACCCTTTATCGGCCGCACAAGCAACCGGGTGGACGACATCATATACTATTCCCTGGAGTCGCCCCTGAAATTCGCCGTGATGCTGCTGGGCATCTGGATCGCCATCCATCGGCTAGTCTACCCGGATCATCTGGTAAAATACGTCGACAACGCTTACAGCATACTGATCATACTGGACATAACCTGGGTTCTGGCCCGCCTCTCCACGGCCCTGCTCCAGCAATATTGGGGGCAGCGGTCGGACGGCCATGCGCTGAAAATGATGCCGGTAGTCAGGCGGACGATCCTGGTTCTGATCTGGATCATCGGTCTGGTAACTGCCCTGAGCAATGTAGGGGTCGACATCAATGCGTTATGGGGCACGCTGGGCATCGGCGGTATCGCCTTCGCCCTGGCGGCGCAGGATACCGTGAAGAATATTTTCGGCGCGTTCACCATCTTCACGGACAAGCCCTTCGGCATCGGCGACACGATCAACGTGAACGGCTTCGAAGGGACGGTGGTCGACGTGGGCATGCGCAGTACGCGAATCATGGGCTACGACCGGCGCATCACCAGTTATCCGAATTACAAAATTACGGACGCCTCGATCGTCAACATCTCTTCGGAACCGATGCGCCGCGCCATGGTTAAGGTGGGGCTGACCTACGACACCGGCGCAGACAAGATGAACGAAGCGCTGGATATTTTGAGGGGCCTCCCGGCGAAGGTAAAGGACGTTTCCGACAATCCGTCGGACATCACGGCCTACTTTTCGGACTACACCGATTCGGCGCTGGTCATCACATTTTACTATTACATCGAAAAACAGGGGGATATTCTGAAAGTGACCTCGGACATGAACCTGGCCATACTGGCCTCCTTCAATAAGGCCGGGCTCAATTTCGCCTTCCCGACACGCACGCTGCTCGTGCAACGGGGCGGGGAGGACGGCAAAACCGCGCACGAACCCGCACCCGGCGACGCCCCGCAAACGCCCAATTCATAAAATACGACCACCATGGAAAATATCAAAAACCACCCCGCACCCGACCGGTTGGATTCGTTCGACAAATATCCGCCGTACTACGGCCAAGACCTCGAACTGGCGTATACGCCCCAACGCTCCGTCTTTACGCTCTGGGCGCCCACCGCGAGCAAAACCCGGCTCAACATCTACTCCTCGGGCGAGGGAGGCAACCCGGAGGAGCAGTTGGAAATGGAGCCCTCGGACGACGGAACCTGGCGCATTGCCATCGAACGCGACCTGAATGGCTCCTTCTATACCTTCCAGATAGAAAAAGAGGGGAAATGGCTGGCCGAAACACCCGGCATCTGGGCGAAGGCGGTCGGCATAAACGGCGACCGGGCGGCCGTGATCGACTGGAACCAGACCAATCCGGAAGGCTGGGAATCGGATCGTGCGCCCGAATTGAAAATGTATTCCGACATTATTCTCTACGAACTGCACCACCGTGATTTCAGCATCGCCCCGGATTCCGGAATCCGCAACAAGGGCAAATTTCTGGCCCTGACCGAAACCGGCACCAAAACCCCCGAAGGGCAGGCATCCGGTCTGGATCATCTCAAGGAACTGGGCGTAACGCATATACATATTCTCCCCTCTTTCGACTATGCGACGGTGGACGAGACGAGGCTGGCGGACAAGACCTACAACTGGGGATACGACCCGAAGAACTACAACGTTCCGGAAGGCAGTTACTCCACCGACCCGGCCAACCCCGTGACGCGCATCCGCGAGTTTAAGGAGATGGTGAAAAGCCTGCATCGGAACGGGATGCGCGTCGTCCTCGACGTGGTCTACAACCACACGGCCTCGGTCGACCGTTCGAACTTCAACCTTACCGTCCCCGGCTACTTTTACCGCCAGAATGCCGACGGTTCCTACTCGGACGCCTCGGGCTGCGGCAATGAGACGGCTTCGGAACGCGAAATGGTACGGCATTACATCGTCGAATCCGTCAAATTCTGGGCGCAGGAGTACCATATCGACGGATTCCGGTTCGACCTGATGGGAATACACGACATCGAAACGATGAACCGCATCCGGGAAGAACTGTCGAAGATCGACCCGACGATCTTTATATACGGCGAAGGCTGGCTTGCGGCCGACTCGCCCCTGCCTCCGGAAAAACGGGCCGTGCGGGATCATGTCGGCCAAATGGAGGGCATCGCCGTTTTCTGCGACGATTTCCGCGACGCCGTGCGCGGCAGCACGTTCGACGAACAGGCCGCCGGGTATGCCTCCGGGAATATCGTCGGGCATTACGAGCCCGTAAAATTCGGGATCGCGGGCGCCACACAGCATCCGCAAGTGGATTATAACGGACTGTTATACAGCTCCGTGCCATATGCATCCGCCCCTTCGCAGGCAGTCAATTTCGTCGCCAGCCACGACGGCTACACGGTGATCGACAAACTGAGACTTTCCGTCAAGGGCGACCATGCCGACGACGAGCTGCCGCCTATCGACAAACTGATACACACGATTTTGCTCACGGCACAGGGGGTTCCTTTCATCCGCGCCGGCGAAGAGATGATGCAGGACAAACAGGGGGAACCGAACAGTTTCCGCTCGCCCGACGCCGTCAACCGAATCGACTGGGCCCTGAAAGCCAAAAACCGGGATCTGTTCGATTATGTCCGGGGACTGATCGCACTCCGGAAAGCCCATCCGGCATTCCGTATCCCGACGGCAGAAGGGCTGCAGCAGGGGCTTCATTTCCTCGACACGGGCGACTCGGGAGTGATCGCCTATACGCTGGGCGAATATGCGAACGGCGATGCGTGGAAAGAGATCCTGGTAGCCTATAACGGCAACCGCCAACAGGCCGAGTTCCACATTCCCGAAGCGGACTGGACCGTAGTCTGCCGCGACGGCCGGATCGATCCCGGCAGCCGCGACCGCATGCCCGGGGGCATTGTCCGGATAGCGCCCTCTTCGGCCATTATCGCATACCGCGAATAATTTCCGGGCCGTTCATCCTCCCGGGTACAGAATTTGTATTATCCTGATTGTCAACCAAAATTAAAAAACATATGTATTTCTTATGGTATTTACTCATCGGCCTGGCGGCCGGATGGATCGCCAGCCTGATCTTCAAAGGCAGCGGCTCCGGATTGCTGGTCAATCTGATCGTCGGCCTTGTCGGCGGCATTCTGGGCGGCTGGCTCGTTTCGCTGTTCGGATGGGTGCCGACGGGCACCTGGGGGACTTTCCTCTCCTCCGTCATCGGCGCCATCGTCCTGCTGTGGATCGTATCGCTGTTCACACGGCACAAAACCGTTAAAACAATGTAATTATGGAAAAGTATTCGACAAAAGAGAACGAAACGTATCGGGAACACGCCGAAAAAGCAGTCCACAAGGCGGAAGAACACGGCCAAAAGGCCAAGCACAATCTGCAGGAAAACATGCAGAAGCTGAAGGACGACGCCCAGGAGACCGCCATCGAGGCGGAAAACGAGGCAAAGACGGGTGTCCGCAAAATGGCCGGCAAAATCGAAGAAGCCGGCACGAAGGTCAAAAATGCGGCCAAAGAGGGCATGACCAAAGCCGCACACAAAGTAAAGGAGACAGCCACACAGGCCTCCAACCGGATCAAGGAGAAGGTACACTGAGCCCGGTGGCCCGACATCGAAAAAGAGAAGTCTGAGACTTCTCTTTTTTTTGCCGCAATATTTCGGGGAAAGGCCGCCACCGGGAACCTATGCCGGCATGAGAATGCCCGGATCGCCGGAAACTTTGCGCATGAAATCGGGCTGCGCGGGTTCGCAGACCATCATCTGCTCCGGATAGGGTTTCAGCAACGCGGCGATCTGCCCGTCGGACAGTTCCGGATGCAGCCAGCGCTCCTCGTCGCCGTCATGCAGGATAACCGGCATCCGGCAATCCCTGTTGTTGACGTGGCGCATCATCGGATTCGCCTCGGTGGTTATGACCGAATACGTCATTACGACCTCGTCCGAATCGCGGTCGATCCAGCAGTCGAAAACGCCCGCAAGGGCGATGACAGGCCGATCCTTTACCGTCACGTAGTAGGGAGTCTTCTGCGCCTGCCCGTGGTGCCACCCGAAAAATCCGCTCACCGGGATCAGGCACCTCCGCCGGCGGATCGGAACCCGGAACGAAGCGTTTTCAAAAATAGTTTCCGCACACGCGACGACCGTCTGATTGCGGATCGTCACGGTCTGGGCGGCCTTCCCGATCCAATACGGGATCAGCCCCCAGCGGAAATACTGTATCTGCTCGTCTCTGGTAACTACCGGATACGGGAGGTGCGAAAAGGCACATACATGGTATGCAGGCCGGAATTTTCTGACCAGATCGGTTTTACGGCCGAAACGCCGGGCCAGTTCTTCGGCTCCGGCAGCAAGGGAGATATGATAACACATGGCACACGCTGGTTTATCCTGTTACGGCCCGCTGGGCCGACAGCAAAAAAAAGCAGGGAGCACAACTGCGGGCACTCCCTGCGATTTTCACACTGCAAAAGTTATTTCGTCGCTTTCGTGAAGTTACCGTCCTTGTCGAAATCGAGAACCGTCTTGTCCGAAAGCGCTACTTTGTAGCCGTCGGCCGTCGTTTCCATCATGACGATTCGCTGCCCCGGGTAAGTATTGCCTGCATAGGTTTTGACCTTGGCGGGAATCACGGACATCGGAACCGAACCGTTCTTCATGATAATCTGGCTGCAATCTCCGCTGCCGCCTTCGAAGGAGACCTGGTTGCCGCTGTTGAAATAGACGGTGTATTTGTCCCACGACGCCTCGCGATCCATTTCCACGGCCTTCACTTTTTCGCCCGGGAAGTTTTTCTGAATGAATTCCTGCGAATTCTTCGGCAACTTACCGAAATCCACCTTCTGGGGAGCAGCATTCACGGCCAAAGCGATTGCCGCGGATGCGATGAGTAAAAGAATTTTTTTCATAATATAAAGAATTTAAGTGATGATTGACATACGGAATACTTGCAAATGATATTCCATTGAGGTTGAATTTATCGAAAAAATAATCTTCATATTGGAAATCATATATTTAATGGATTTGCCGTACAGTCCGGCATCCTGAGTCCGAACCAGCCGGCTTTTATCGGCGCACGGTTATTCTACATCTCTATGCCCGTAAAATATTTGAGCCCGTAGCCGATCAGAAAACTGATCCCGGCGATGCCGAAACTCAGAAGCGCCATTTCAAAAAAACGCTGTCTGAAACTTTCGCTGCGCACCACGGCGTAATAGTAATTGAACAGGGCTATCACGGTCAATGCGGCCAGAAGCATGACGCTCAATGCCGTGACGGCATTCGAAAAAAGTAGATAGGGAATTATCAGAATGGCGACCGTCACGAGGTAGGCGGTTCCGGTACAGAGGGCGGCCCGCAGCGGATGCTTCTCCCGGGCAGCGTCCGATTTGGTCGAAAGGTATTCGGAAGCGGCCATCGAAAGGGCGGCGGCGACACCTGTGATGCTGCCCGTAAGCGCCACGAGCCGCGGTTCGTTCAGCGCAAGCGTGAACCCGGCCAGCGCCCCCGTGAATTCGACCAGAGCGTCGTTCAGGCCCAATACCACCGAACTCATATAGGACAGCCGCATTCCGCCGGCCAGGTTGGTCAGATCCTCCCCGTGGCGCTTTTCCTCCGAAGCGATCCGAATGAACTCCTCCCGCTCGGCATACAGGGAATAACTCGCCTCCGTGCCTTTTTCACACAGCTCCATCTGCCGGACGACAAAAGCCGGCCCCAGCACCCGCATTATCCACACATACCAGAAAACCCGTTTCGGATCGGGAGCCATTTCGCGTCCCGTCCTGCGCTTCAGGATCGCGCAATGCCGTCTTTCGTCGTGCATGATACGCACCAGGGTCTGCCGGCGAACCGGGTCTTTTTCCAGTTCGGCCAGCCGGCGGTAGACTTCGCACAAGGTGGCCTCCTCCCGTTGAAGGTTCAAAAGGTTTTTTGCCGTTGCATCCATATTTGCGTGGTTATTCCGCCCAAAGCCTCCGGCACCGGGAGTGGCGGACGTTACAATCCCGAATCCGCAAAAAATCTGCCGAAACAGCACCCGAACCACCGCAGGAAGAAGGTTTTACCCCGGCGGACGAGGTCGAAAAAAAATCCATCCTCGCCTTACTGCGTGTTTTGCAGGAATATCCATCCTCCCGCTTTTCCAATCCATCCAAAAGTATTTTTCATGGCATAAATGATGCACGGAACTGCACTGTAAAGGGTGCCGGACAACAAATACGAGCACATACCTTAATATAAAAAACACTTATGGTTTAACCGATTGTTAACTTTATTTAATTATCAATTCCACTATGAAAAAAAAGTACTTTTGCACCGCATTCGCTGCGGCGTTGCTTTTCGCAGGATTCGCTTTTACCGCCTGCGACGACGATGACGACAACAGCGCTCCCGGCACGAAGCCGACGATCAAGTTCGAAAACGTCATCCCGACGAAGAATTACGTCCAGAGCGGCACGTTCGCCGCCGTGGCCCCCGGGCAAACGACGTCGTTCACATTCCACGCAGCCAAAGGGCAGCGCCTGATGTTCGCCACTATGTATTCCAATTCCAACGACCTGTTCTTCGCCCCGGAGAATCCGGGCATCCAGCTCTTCAACGATTCGGGAGTGCCTTATACCGGCATCATTGCCGATGCCGTGAAACTCTGGGACAACGGAACCCGCGTAAACGAACAGCCCGGCCCCGATGTCAATCATCCGGGCGTAGCCCAGGCCGGCGTGGTAACCGAAGTGAAGGGCACGGACTCCGAAGGACACAACTATCTGGCCGCATCGAGCCTGCTCCAGGTGAGCCTGACCTTCGATGCCGCACAGTCGCTGTTCACCTGTACGATCTCCAATATTTCTGCCGGCACGGCGAATGAGACCCCGTTCTCGGGCGGTGTATTCGTCGTATCGAACCTGCTCGACGGCGACCTGGTGATGGACAAACCGTTCTTCAGCGTCGACCAGAAATCGGGCGTGGAGCTGACCAAGCTGGCCGAAGCAGGCAATGTCGACCCCCTCAAATCGCTTGTCGCCGACCAAACGGGAATCATCACCACGTTGCACGGCGCCATCGTAGTGGTTTACACGGGCAACACCAACCCGATCTACCAGTTGGGACAGAAAGATGCGCAGCTGGGTCTTGCAGCGCTCGCACAGCGCGGCGATCCGGCGCAGCTGAAAGCTTCGCTCGAAAAAGTCCCGCAGGTACGCAAGATCTACACGCTTACGGACACCGTCCTGCCGGGCAAGAGCATGGAATGCACCTATGAGGCTGCAGCCAACGAAAAAGTGGCGTTCGCAACGATGTTCGGTTATTCCAACGACTGGTTCTTTGCAAACGGCCCCGAACTCAATGCCCTGACCAAAGGCGAGGTGACGAGCAAGACCGTCCTGCTTGACGACGGCACGGCCGTAAGCCAGTATCCCGGAGCGGGCAACGCCCAGTTCGTATTCGGCGGAACCCGGATGCCCGAGGACAAGGCCATCAGCGCTGTGGGCGACACCTTCCCGGTTCCCGCCGTGGACGGGATCGTCAAGATAACGATCTATTAAAGGATCGTCTTAAGTATCAATTACAACCGGAGCAGTTCCCTGCTCCGGTTTTTAAACCAGCAAAACCATGTCGAACAATCAACCGCAAGAAGGCAACGCCACTGTTGCCGTAGAAAAAAAGACGTCCAAAATTCCCTCGATGGTCTATCTGTGTGCCGGGCTGAGCGCATTGGCAGCCTCTGCCTGCATGATGTGCCGCGGCCGGAAATCCACCGCGCTGCTGGTCGGGCAGTGGGCCGCCCCGCTGCTGATCATGGGGCTTTACAACAAGGTCGTCAAGACCGAAGGGCACGACGGATCCGCAACCGAAACACCTATCAAACCGAATCACTAAAATATTACGATTATGAATAAGAATGACAACATCTACGGCGAGAGCCGTGAGCAGGAAAACGAAATGCAGAACAATCCCAGAACCAACGCCAACACGAACGATCTGGACAGCCGGAGCAATAGCGGCGACAACAGCGGCATGCACGCCGGCGGTAACCAAGGGAGTTCCTACCAGCGGCAGCAGCCGGAGAATTCGTCGCAATACGGCTCCAAGACGGGTTCGTACTGGGAAGAGAAAGGTTCCGACAGGGAACAGAGCGCCGAAAACCGGATGAACGGACAAAATCCGGACAAAAGGCACTAATTACGCCGGCAATGCGGCCGGCCGCAACGGGACGTCCGCAGAAGGCCCGTCCCCGGGAAAGACGACCGGGAGCGGAGGCCTCTGCGACGAACCTCCCGGAAAAAACCGGCCTCCGGCATGTTCAACTTAAAACAACGAATCTATGTTTTACCACTCCAAAGAACTCCAGTTCAAAGCGCGGGTATCGAAACCCGATCCCCGCTTCGCACGGCTGCTGCTCGAACAATTCGGCGGCGGCAACGGCGAGCTGAAAGCTGCGATGCAGTATTTCGTGCAGGCCTTCGCCTGCCATAACCCCTATCCGGACAAGTACGATATGCTGATGGATATCGCCACCGAGGAGCTGGGACACCTCGAAATCGTCGGGGCCACGATCCAGATGCTCCTCGCAGGCGTAAACGGCAACCTCAAAGATGCGGCCGAGCGAAACGACGTCTTCGGCGAAGGCATTTCGAAGGACGACTTCATCCATTCGGCCTTTTCGGTCAACCCGCAGTTCGGCGTGCTGACGGGCGGCGGGCCACGCCTCACCGACAGCAACGGCGTCCCCTGGCAAGGCTCCTATGTCAATGCCAACAGCGACCTGACGGTCGACCTGCGCTCGGACATCGCCGCCGAATCGCGTGCCAAGATCGTCTACGAATACCTGATGCAGTTCACCGACGACAAGGACGTGCTCGCGACACTCAATTTCCTGATGACACGCGAAGTGGCGCATTTCCAGCAGTTCGAGGCGGCACTGGACACCATCCAGCCCAATTTCCCGCCCGGTGTGCTGCAAAGCGACCCCCGCTACAGCAATATCTACTCCAACCACTCGATGGGCGAGGATGCCCGCGGGCCGTGGAACGAAGGCGAAAGCATCGGCCTGGGCGAAGAGTGGCTGTATGTCGAAAATCCGCGCCAGCAGGTACTCGAAACCGACGGGCTCACCGAACTCGAACCGCAGGGCACACCCCGCACGGAGGCTTCGGTGCGCAGCGCGGACAAGAAGCTCAGCAAGCAGCGCAGCAGCGAAATCCGCAAGGCTACGCCAGAGAAAAACCTCCAGTGGAGCCAGTACGATTCGCAGGACACGAAAGCGCCCCGGCGCCAGCCGGTCGGACAGGATTGACGACACCGCCGGCTTGCAGGTCAGAACGCCCCGGAATTTCCCCGGGGCGTTCATCCTGTTTAGCATGTCCTTTGCAACGAAAACGCGTAAACATTAAACATATATCGGCTTTATGAAAAACGGAGTAATGATGCAGTATTTCGAATGGAATCTGCCCAACGACGGTAAATTATGGGTGCACCTGAAAGAGGATGCCAAACACCTGCACGACATCGGCATTACGTCGGTCTGGATACCGCCGGCTTACAAGGCCGACGAACAACAGGACGAGGGATACGCCGTATACGACCTCTACGACTTGGGGGAGTTCGACCAGAAAGGCACCGTCCGCACCAAGTACGGCACGCGGCACGAACTGGAAGAAGCGGTCGCGGCGCTCCACGAGAACGGGATAGCCGTCTACCTCGACACGGTGATGAACCAGAAGACAGGCGCCGACTATACCGAGAAGTTCATGGCCTGCGAGGTCGATCCCGAGAACCGCGAGCAAGTGATCGGCGCACCCGTCGAAGTCGAGGGGTGGACGGGATACTCCTTTCCGGGACGCGGCGACAAATATTCTCCTTTCAAATGGCACTGGTACCACTTCTCGGGAACCGACCAGGTTTACGAGACCGGCAAACGGGCCATCTACCTCATCCAGGGCGAAGGCAAGAAGTGGAGCGAAGGCGTCGACGGCGAGAACGGGAACTACGATTTCCTGATCTTCAACGACGTGGACTTCGACCATCCCGAGGTGGTCGAAGAAATGAAACGCTGGGGCGTATGGATCGCCCAAACGCTCGACGCGGACGGCATGCGCCTCGACGCGCTCAAACACATCAAGAATGCCTTCATCGCCGACTTCATGCACAACGTCCGGGCTTCGCGGGGCAAAGAGTTCTACGCCGTCGGTGAGTACTGGAGCGGCGATTTCGAGTCGCTGGAGGCCTACCTCGACGCCGTAGACCACCAGATCGACCTGTTCGACGCGCCGCTTCACTTCAAACTTTTCACGGCATCGCAGCAGGGCCGCGACTTCGACATGCGGACGCTGCTCGACGACACGCTCGTGCAGAAATACCCCACGCTGGCCGTGACGTTCGTGGACAACCACGACTCGCAGCGCGGCAGCTCGCTCGAATCGCAGGTCAAATCGTGGTTCAAACCGCTGGCGTACGGCCTGATCCTGCTGATGAAAGAGGGGTACCCCTGCGTCTTCTACGGCGATTATTACAGCATGAAAGGCGAAGGGTCGCCCCACCGTCCCATCCTCGATATTCTGCTCGATGCCCGTCGCTCCCGCGCCTTCGGCGAACAGACGGATTATTTCGACCATCCCAATACGGTAGGTTTCACCCGCTCGGGCGACGCACAACATCCGGATTCCGGCCTGGCACTGCTCCTTTCCAACGGCGAGGACGGCGAAAAAGTGATGTCCGTAGGCGTAATGCATGCCAACGAAACGTGGCATGAGATCACCGGAAGCTACGACGACGAACTGACCATCGGCGACGACGGGAAGGCCCTTTTCAAAGTACACGGAGGCAAATTAGCCGTTTGGGTACGAAAAAAGGATTGATTCGCATAGCATTTCCCGGCTGAGCATCATCCACTTCGGGCTCCGGTAAATATTCCGTAAATATTCGGTATCTATTTTGTGTTGTCAGCTATACCGTACATCCCGGCGGGGAGATGCGGTACAGGCTGGCTTTCAACCGCATGGCTTCGGCCCTTCGGATGGCGGGCAGCATTTATGTCTCACTTAATTCTTTAAAAGTCATGAAAGAGTCTAACAACAAAACCTCCGGCCATACACAGTCCGGACAAAGTAAATCGGCGGAAAAGTCGTCGCGTACGACCACTTCGCGCACCAGCTCGGCGAGCCGGGGAACCGCAAGCAGCCAGTCGTCCGGTTCAGGGCGTACTTCGCGCAGCAACAATCCCGAAGGCCATAACCAGTACACGAAAAAATCGCAGGACAATCGTTAACAACGCAATTTGTTTTCGATAGTGTGTCGCAAGGGACTGCCTAACAAGTTTAGACAGTCCCGTTTTCATTTTCCACGATGATATGCCTGCCGATGGCGGCCAACGGAAACCGGCTGAATGCGATAACCTCCTGCTGGTTCGGCCGGCTGCGGGCAAACCGCCGCGTTGCACCCGCCCCGGAACCGGGCGCTTGCCCCCTGAAGGAAAAACGGCAATTTTTGGTAAAATCTGAAAATAATTATTACCTTTGCGAACCGAAAGGAGAGGTGCAGGAGTGGTTGAACTGGCCCGCCTGGAAAGCGAGTAAACCCCTAAAGGGTTTCAGGGGTTCGAATCCCCTCCTCTCCGCAGGATGATCCGCCTGACCGCAGGATCGACAGACAAAGACCGACCGGTAAGTCTGTGCTTTTATAAAATCGCCTCTATTACAGATTTCTATCATCTGTAATAGAGGCGATTTTTCATTTCAGACCTGTCAGACTACCGATCCGTCCAACGTCGTTCCCGCACAAAACACATACGGCTGCCTGAAATGAAAAGAAAACCCTCCGTTCCAAACGAACGGATAAACAATATACAATTTAGTATCGCAAGCAAAAACATCCATTATCTACCTAAATTCAGTTTATTATGAAAAAACTATTTCTTTGTTTCGCACTGGTGGGAATGGCATCGACACTATGTGCACAAGAACGCGGCGACATGCTCGTTTCCGGATCGCTTTCGTGGAGTTCGCCCAGTACGAAGACCACCGTTATCAAACAAGACGGCGACAACAAAGTATCCAACCGGGACTTCTCGCTCGGCCTGAACGTCGGCGCGACGATCGCATTCAATTACTATTTCTGATACGTACGACAACAGCCGGATGTTTGGCCCCATTCCCCTGCCGCCCCCGGAAGCGGCAAGGGAATAATCCCGGGTCGAAGTCCCGAAACAATGTAACAATTTATCGAAAGCCGAAATCCCAACGACTCAAACACCCCAGAAATCATAAACAAACGGAACCGATGAAACTAATCAATATTGCCAGATCCATATTGGTAATCGGATACGTCATGCTTGTATCGTGCAGCAGCGACGAAGGTGGAGAAAGCGGCAATGGGCCGCAGGCAACCGGCCAGGAACTCGAACGGCAACTCCTGGACACACATTGGAAACTGGCCAAAGAAATCAAAGTAGAAGACGGCACTGAAAAAGTTCTGAATAACCCCTACGTATTGAATACAATAACATTTTCGGGCGCAACCGACCGCGCATGGCACTACCTGTACCTGAACAACACCCATTCAGGCTGGTGGTGGATCGACGGGGAAATGATCCGTTGCCAATGGGACACGGGAGACCCCAAGACGAACGGAGCATACAGCACGGCCTTCGGCTTCGGACACAGCCGCATCGGAAAAATGACGGACTCGGAACTGGTAATGATAGCCGACTACGACACGTATAGCAACTATTTCTATTATGTGTCAACTTCCGGAAGCGGAGCGGATCCGGGCTCCCCGGCAGAAAAGCCCGATATCGGGTTTTACGATTTTACGGCGACCAAAACCTCGGTAACCGTAACCTATAAGATTTACAACAAGGATGAAGCGAAGGTTTCGGACGCCAAGATATATTACGGCACCACATCCGATCCGACGAGGGGCAAAAGCGCCACCGTAACCGGCAGCCTCATCAAAGCGACGATCAGCGGCCTGAAAGCCGGGACGACCTATTATGTAAAGTGCCAGGCGACGGGTGCCAGCGGTACGACGACGAGCGAAACGAGCCGGGTCATAACAGCCTATTAGAAGATGGAAACCAACATTGCCGGCCAGGCAATCCTCGACAACTATATCATAAAAAAGGAATTGGCAACGACTAACGGTCGTTGCCAATTCCTTTTCTGTGCACTCTGCTCCATCCTGAAATCCAGCCCCGCGGCGGTCAGCGGATGAAATGCGTCCACACCCGTTCTTCGGGTTCCGGGGCCAGACGGGGGCCGACGCCGGCCTTCAGCAGTTGCGCCATGTTCCTCGCCAGCACCCGCATCGTCTGCAAGCCTTCGGCATCTTCGTGCGCCTCGCCCGGCACCCGTCCGTGCACGCTGTTCCAATATTGCGACGACACGACGGGCATATTCGAAATCGTAAAATACTTGTTCAGGCGGTCGAACGTCGCACTCGCCCCGCCACGGCGGCAGACAGCCACGGCTGCGGCAGGCTTGTAGGCCAGATCGCGGCCGCACGAATAAAACACGCGGTCGAGCAGCGCGCAAAGCGAACCGTTCGGCCCGGCATAATAGACCGGCGAGCCGACCACAAGGCCGTCGGCCTGGGCAAGCTTCTCCCGCACGGCGGTATACACGGCATCGGAAAAGACGCAATGCCCCAGTTCCGCACATTTCCCGCAGGCGATACAACCCTGCATGGCCCTTGTCCCGATGTGGACGATCTCCGCCCCGATGCCTTCCGCTTCGAGCGTCCGGGCAACCTCGGACAAGGCGATAAAAGTGTTCCCCTCCCTGTGGGGGCTGCCGTTTATAAGCAATACTTTCATAGTGGTAATGTTTGTGTTCGTGCAAATATAGGTTTTTTTGGCATAACATACACCGCTGCATGTTCCCTGCCGGACGGGACTCCCCGCCCGGAGTCCGCCCGGCATATCGAACCCTGCGCATCGGGAGAGGGGGGGGGTACCCACAGGCAGCAATCCGCAGCCGGGATGCCCCGGGAAAAACAGGGCGGCATCCTGTGCCGCCCTGTCCGTTGCCCTAATCCTGAAAAGAGGCCCGGTCGAGCCAGTCGAGACGCGCCGTCAGCCACTCCTTCATCGCCCGAACCTCCTGCCGGAACGCGGTTTTCACCTCGCTGTCCGCCGCTCCCTCCGGTTTCAGGTTATGCCACAGCCGGTTATCCTCGACGACCGAAGCCTCGGCATAGGCGGCCTCGCCGTCCACCTGCGCCAGGATGACGGCGAGGTTGGACTTGAAATAGCCGATGCGTTCCTTGACTTTCCGCACGAAGGCCGGATCCTGCAGCATCCGCTCGAACCACGGCGATTCGCGGTTCCAGTACCCTTCGGGGCCGCGCCCGTCCGTACCGTTCCACTTCGTATTGCCCATGCAGATGTCGAAATCCCAGATCGGCCCCATGTTCAGCTTCCCGCCGGGCGCGATATTCATATAGCAGCTCGTATAGAGCGACGCGTCGTTGGTCTTGGTGATCTCGCTGATCACGTACCAGTCCACATACGTATCGACGTTCAGGTACTTGGCATACCCCGTTTCGGGATCGGCGAAATCCGCACCGTAGAGGGCATTCTCCGCTTCGTCGACGTAATTCCTGATCCATTCGTATTGCGGGCTCCCGGGCTCCACGTCGGGGTCTTTGATATTCATCAGGATACGCTCCGTGCGGAAATAAACATCGTCCGGGCTCAGGCGGTCGAGCTGGTCGGCCTCGAGCAGGTATCCCTCGTCGGTCACGTTCACCCGGTCTTCGGAGATCTTCATGTGCTCGCAAAGCTGGTAGGTGCCGTTGTAACGGTCATTGAGGAAAACATCGACGAAATGGGTGGTCGGCGTAAACTCCAGACAGCTCAGGCGGCCGATCGCATAGGCCGTCGCATTGCGTATCCCACAGGCGTTGTCCATATAGTTGGCCAGCAGCACCCACGACTTGTCCTTGGGTTCGCCCAACAGGGACTGTTTCTTGCCGAACTTCAGCCGGTAAGGTTTCTTCGGCATGCCCCACGTACTGTTCCCGCGCCCTTTGATAGTGACATTTCCCTTGTAGACACTGCTCGGGCGCAGCCCGTTGTTATCCACGATCTTAAGCGAAGCGGCCACATATTCCTCCTTCGAGACGACCGGTATGCCGCCGGTATCGATATAGACCACGGGCAGCCCCGTGAAGCTGACCAGGCTGACCCTGTACTCCCGCTCCTCGCCGCCTTTGTTCCTGACCGTCAGCACGACCGGGCCCGAAAAATCCACCTCGGTTTCTCCGCTGGCGATCTCCTGCGACCCCATATAAACCCCCTCGCCTTCGAATTCGAACTCGGGGACGAGCACCTTGTTCTCCACCACGAATGAAGTCCTGCCGGAAATAATGCCGTCACCGACCTCCAGCACCACATCCTGCGGCAATTTCGCCGCATTCGCCGCCGTCCGGAACCGGAACGACTTGATGACGGGCGAGAGTTCTTCCGCGGCCCCCTGCGTCACCGTAACGGTTTTCACCGTCCCGTCCGCCCCCGTCAACGTAATCAGTGCCTCACGGCCCTCGAGGGAGTTGTTGCCATCCACGCCGACCTTAAAGGTCTTTCCCTCGCACGGCTCGTTCAGGACATCCGCGCCCAGCACGTAACACCACTCGGCACTGACCCGGAGGCGCCATTGCTGCGGGCAGGAAACCACCAGGTCGAGGGTCGATTTCCCGGCCGGGAAATCGAGGGTTTCCGTAGATAACCGTATTCCGGGAGCGGGGTCGTCGCCCTCTCCGCACGCCTGCAGGGCAAAGAACACCGCCAGCGCGGCAACGATGCCGATCAGTTTTTTCATAATTCTAAATTTGAGATTAAGTCGAGGCACAATTGAAACCCGTAAAAATCAAAACTACACAAATATAACCATAATTATGAAAAAACGCGGCACATGTCAGAAATAATAAACAAGCCGCAACTGCCTGTCGTCAGAAGCGGCTGCAAGGCACCGCCACCCCTTCGCAGGATTCCGGCCGGGCCGGGAAAACCGGGCACAAAAAAAGGGGATTCTTTCGAATCTCCCTCACTCTCATGCCCGACAATTTATTTGTTGCAGCATGCATCTTCAGCTTTCTCGGCGCAGCACGACTTGGTCGAATCGCACTTCTCGGCGCAGCAGGATTTGGTCGAGTCACATGCCTCGGCATCGCACTTCGCGTCGCAGCCGGCGCAAGCCGAAGCTTCGGTCGCAGCAGCGGCAGCCCCGCTCTCGGCAGCCTTCTTGTTCGAATTACCGCAGCAGCTTACCATTGCTACGGCAGCCATGACAACAACAAAAGAAAAAATCTTTTTCATAAGCGTTAAAGGTTTAATTATTAGTTATTCTGTAACGTCGCAAAGATATATATTCGTAAGAATATTGCAAATAAAAATTTCCGATATTTTCAAGGCGTGCGTATGTTTTTGGCAAGCAGGGGCATAGGCTGCCCGCAGACCGTGCCACGCGCCGAAAACGGAGCAGGGAATCCAACCTTTCAGTTCAAAAGGTCTGCCATGGAGAACTCCTCGCTCTTCACGAATGCCTTGGGGAATGTCGATGCGATCTTACCCTTCAGGATGATGGCCTCCTCCGCCGTCAGGCAGTTTCCCACCACGACCTTGAAATAGGGATTCTCGTATACCGGGTATACCATGATCCCGGGATAGGTCTCCTTGAAAAGGGCTTCCGCGGCAAAGGCCCCGGCGCGGGCATCCTGCCCGTTGTCGAAGAAGATGCAGACCCTGTAACCGCGCAGCCGCAGGCGCTGCCCTCCGCGCGAAGCGTCGTCGACAGCCTTCTCCGCATCGCCGTACTCGGTAACGGTGACCCTGGCCGTGCCGAACGCAGCGTCGGAGACCACCGGGGCGGACAGGCGCTCCTTGAAGGCATCGAGCGACTGCGCCCGCAGCGGAGCGAAAGCCGCCGCGGCGAAAATCACCGCTATGAAAGTCGTCAGTCTACGCATTACTCGTCCAGATAGTTTTTCACGTCCTGCAAGGACAGCCCAAAGATATTCAAAAATTCCGACAACGGCACCATCTCTTCCGAATTTTTTACCGAAGCTGGCCCCCCGCGCCCCTCGACCGCAAACGAAACGGCGACCTGCGAAATATCGTCCTCGCGGATTTTTTTCACCATCACGTAATAGGCCATCGGGTCGGTAGTTCTCACGCGCCACAGCGACGTAAAACTTCCGGTCGTCCGGCGCGGCACCTCGACACGGCCGTGGAGGATGATGCTCATCACGCGGCTCCCGGCGTAGAAGAGATCGACCTTCGCACGCTCCAGCACCAGTTTGTACCCCGTGCCGTTCTTCACGCGCACTACGGCCTCGGCGCCGCCCATCCCCTTGCGTTCGACCTTTTCGACCGCTTCCAGACGGATATTGCGCCGGGCCTTCTCGACCGCCCGGCGGCACGAAACCATCGGCAGCACCATCGCCGTGAGCAATATGCAGTATAACCATTTCCTCATCGCTGGCCGGTATATATCTGCGCGATCCCGAAACTCTGGCTCCGGGCCCGGCAGCCGCGGAACCCCGCCCGCTCCATCATGGACATGAACTCCGCGGGCGCAGGGAACTCCCCGACCGAGGCAGGCAGGTATTCGTAGGCACGTTTGTCCTTGGACACCATGCCGCCGATGCGCGGCAGTATCTTATAGGTATAGAACTCGTACAGCACCCGGAACAGCCGGTTGCGGGGACGCGAGAACTCCAGTATAACGACCTTGCCCCCGGGTTTTATTGTGCGGGCCATCTCGCGCAGGCCGGCCTCCAGGTCGCCGAAGTTGCGCACGCCGAACGCTACGGTCACCACGTCGACCGAAGCGTCCGAGACTCGCAGGTGCTCCGCGTCGCCCACATCGAGCACGACCCGCTCGTCGAGGCCGCGGGCGGCGACCTTGCAACGCGCCACGTCGAGCATCTTTTCCGAGAGGTCGACGCCCAGCACGTGCACGTCCCGTATGCGGCGTGCCATCTCGATCGCCAGGTCGCCCGTTCCGGTCGCCACGTCCAGGATACGGTGCGGGCGGCTGCGGCGCACGATGCGCACCACGCGGCGGCGCCAGATGCGGTCGATGTTCATCGAGAGCGTATGGTTCAGCAGGTCGTATTTGGGTGCGATGTTGTCGAACATTTCGCGCACCTCCTCCTTCTTGGTCTGTCCGGTGTTATAGGGTTTCACGGTCATTCGTAACGGATTGATTCGTCGGGTTTCACGGTCGATACTATATAGGTCGGCACCACGAGCAGCGCGACGATCGCCGCCACGGCACCGGCATTCAGCGCCAGCCACCAGCCCCACCCCAGCGAAATAGGGACTTCGGAGAGCAGATACCCCTCGGAGCTAAGCCGCACGACATGGAAATACCGCTGCACGAAGCACAGCCCCAGCCCCACAGCATTCCCCCACGCCAGGCCGCGCAGGGTGATGAACGACGCCCGCCACAGGAACACCTGCCGCAGCTGGCCGTTGCGCATGCCGAAGGCCTTGAGCAGGCCGATCATCCGCGTGCGTTCGAGCACGAGGATCAGCAGCGCCGAGGTCATGTTGAAAAAAGCCACCACGAGCATGATGACGATTATCACGGCGGCATTCACGTCGTGCGCCTTGAGCCAGTCGAAGATGCTGGCATAAAGTTCCGTCACGCTCGTGACAGCCAGGTTCGCCGTGGCGTCGTCCTCGTCGTAGAGGAGCGTATGCCCCAGCCTGCGGGCGAAATCGTCCGCCCCGGCCAGATCGTCGGTAAAGACCTCGTATCCCGAAATCTCGTCCGGCGCCCAGTCCGAGAGGCGCTGCACGTTGCGCAGGTCGGTCAGGATGACCGTGTTGTCCATCTCGTCCATCCCCGACGAGTAAATCCCCGCCACCTTGAACCGGTCGCGGCGCGGCGTGTCGCCGGCCTCGACGAAGAGCATCTCCACACGGTCGCCCACGCCGAGCATCAGCCGGTCAGCCAGGCTGCGCGAAAGCAGGATGTCCTTCGTGCGGATCGAATCCCCCACACGGGGCAAATCCCCGTCGACGAGCCATCCGCGGAAGGCCGACCAGTCATAGGCCGTATCCACCCCCTTGAGCATCACCTCGCCCACGGCGTCGGCCGTACGGACGATGCCGCCCTTGACGGCATACGAAGCCATCGAAGCGAATCCCCGGGTCGAGCGGATCAGCCCTTCGGTGCGGGCGCTGCGGCGCACGGGCTCCGAATCGAGCGTCCCGACACCCCGCACGTCGGTCACGACGGCATGCGCCGCAAAGGCTGTTACCTTGCGTGCCACCTCGTACTTGAACCCCATGATCACGGCCATGGCCAGGATCATCACTGCCACGCTCAACGCCACGGAAATCACGGCGATACGCTCCATCACCCCGGGTTTGTTATCCGGGGTGTGCTGCGCCGTCCGGCGGGCGATGAAAAAGGCAAGGTTCACGGCTGCTGAATTTGCTGGAAAATTTATGCAAAGAAACACAATTATTTCGTATTTTTGTCCGAAATAACCCAATTAATTGGAAGCCCCGCTTCGTGCAGGCGGGATCCGGGGGGGGGCACGGACACGGAGCCCGGCAGCTCCGGGAACGGCCGAAGGCAAACCGGGCACCCCCAAGGGACAGCTTCCGACATGGGTCGACACAAACATATTCACGTTATTCGGATGAAAAAACAGGCTTTGGTCACAGGGGCCACATCGGGCATCGGACGCGCCACGGCGCTCCGGCTCGCGGCGGAAGGCTACGACATCATAGCGACGGGGCGGCGTAGCGAAAGGCTCGAATCGCTCCGCCGCGAAATCGAGGCGGCAGGCGGCCGCTGCACGACGCTCACGTTCGACGTCCGCAGCGAAGAGGCCGTGCGCCGCAATCTCGAACCGCTCGGGCGCGTCGACCTGCTGGTCAACAACGCCGGGCTTGCGGCCGGGCTCGAACACATCGACAAGGGGGATCCGGCCGACTGGGACGCCATGATCGACACCAACGTCAAGGGGCTGCTCTATGTCACGCGCGTCATCACCCCCAAGATGGTGGCCGCAGGCGGCGGACACGTCTTCAACATCGGGTCGATCGCCGGCACAGAACCCTACGAGAACGGCGCCGTATACTGCGCTTCGAAGCACGCCGTGCACGCCATCTCGCAGGCCATGCGCGCCGACCTGCTCGCCAGCGGCATCAAGGTGACGGAGATCCGTCCGGGCATGGTCGAGACGGAGTTCTCCGAGGTGCGCTTCCACGGCGACAAGGAGCGCGCCGACCGGGTTTACGACGGCGTCGAGCCGCTCACCGGCGATGACATCGCCGAGGCGATCGCATGGGCGGCACAATTACCGGCCCATATGACCGTTAATGAAATGGTACTGATGCCCTCGCAGCAGGCGGGCGCATATTACACACACAGAAAAAACTAAACGACTATGACACACATGCTTTTCACCCTGCTCCAGGCAGGATACTACGCCGAACCGGCCTCCGGTGCGGCACACTATTCGGCGGCGACGATGGGAATGTTCGTCCTGATCATCGTCATCGGTATCGCCGGCTATGCCGTGCAGGCACGCCTGCAATCGGTCTTCCGCAAATATTCTAAGGTACAGTTCCCCGGCGGCCTCACGGGCGCCGAGGTGGCCGAGAAGATGCTCCGCGACAACAACATCCATAACGTCAAAGTGACGCACGTGGGCGGCAACCTGACCGACCACTTCAACCCGCAGACGATGACCGTCAACCTGAGCGACAGCGTCTATTCGTCGACGAGCGTCGCAGCGGCAGCCGTGGCGGCGCACGAGTGCGGGCACGCCGTGCAACATGCCCGGGGCTACGCACCCCTGACGCTGCGCTCGCAGCTGGTACCCATCGTGCAGTTCTCCTCGACCGCCGCCACGTGGGTCATCATCCTCGGACTGGTGATCCTCGCCACGACGCAGAACGAACTGCTGTGCTGGATCGGCGTGGGGCTGATCGCCATGTCGGCGGTCTTCTCGCTGGTGACGCTTCCCGTCGAATACAACGCCTCGGCACGCGCGCTGGAATGGCTGCAGGTCAGCCGCACGATGCAGGGCGCACAGCTCGCACAAGCCCGGGAAGCCCTCTCGTGGGCAGCGCGCACCTACCTCGTAGCAGCCCTCAGCGCCATCGCCTCGGTGCTTTACTACGTCTTCCTGATCCTCGGACGACGCGACTAAACGGCCGATGAATACCCCCGAAAAAGACTACTCCCACCGGGGATGGATCGCGGCCCTGGCGCTGATCGCAGTGCTTGGGGCCGTGAGTTTTATCCCCCCGCAAAGCCTCGGCGGCGTCAAGCTCCGCCGGGCCAACATCCTGTCGGACATCCTGTCGTTCGAGGACGCCGCGGCGGAAGCCGCCGAACCGGCGCTCTTCGACGAGGACGATTTCCACGTCGACATGGCACAGGTCGCCCGGCGCATCGAGGCCGAGCGCATCGAAGCGGACACAGCGCCCCGCCCCGTGCAAACCACCTTCGAATGGCTGCTGCGGCAGGACAGCTCCGGCCGCAGGGCGGTAGTCCCCGACACGGTGCGGCTCAACCCGGCGCTCGTGGCGATCGAGCAGTTCGCCCCGGCCGATTCGGGACGTCTCAGGGCATTCTACGACACGCTGCTCTATGCCCGCCGTCCGGTGCGCATCGCCGTACTGGGCGACTCGTTCATCGAGGGCGACATCCTCACGGCCGACCTGCGCGAGAAACTGCAACAGGCCTACGGCGGGGGCGGCGCGGGCTTTGCCCCGATGGCATCGCCCCTGACGGTCTTCCGGCGCACGATCAAAACCCAGTCGAAAGGCTGGACGGCATACAACATCATGCAGCGCAAAGCGGCGCCCCAGAACCTGCGCGGCCACTTCTTCGTCTCGGGCTGGGTGTGCCAGCCCTCGGAGGGCGCCTCCACGCGGTGGGAAAACACCGACTACCGGCAGCAGCTCGACTCCTGCACCGCGGCACGGGTGTTCTTCATCAGCCCCGGCGACAGCCGCATCGAACTGACGCTCAACGATTCGCTCCGCCGCGAATTCGAGGTCGAAGGAGCCGCCGCCGTCCGGCAGGTCACGGTCACGGCGCCCCATATCCGTTCGCTGGCATTCAAGGTGAACTCCGGGACGGAAGGGTTCATCGGCTACGGCGCTGTCTTCGAAGCCGACGGCGTCGTGGTCGACAACTACTCGGTGCGCAGCAACAACGGGCAGGCGATGTTCTGGACGAACCCGTCGGTCAACGCGCAGGTCAACGACCTGGCGGGTTACGACCTGGTGATCCTGCAATACGGGCTCAACATCATGCAAACGGGGGTGCACAACTACACCAACTACGCCCGACAGATCGAGAAAATGGTCGTCTACGTACAGCAGTGCTTCCCCACGGCGGCCGTGCTGGTACTGGGCGTGAGCGACCGTTCGGTGAAGACCGACGCAGGCTTCGAACCCATGGATGCCATCCCCTACATGCTCGACTACCAGCGCGGGGCTGCGGAAAACACGGGCGCGGCATTCTGGCCGACCTGCGACGCCATGCGTTCGCTGGGCGGCATGGAACAGTTCGTCGCCAACGGCTGGGCCGGCAAGGACTACACGCACATCAACTATGCCGGCGGGCGCCGCGTGGCCTGGTCGCTCGTCGATGCGATCAACGCCGGGGCATACGAAGCCCATGCCGCCGCGGAAGCCGCACGCATCCGCCGCCAGGCCGAGCAGGCCGTACTCGACAGTGTCCGTCTGCTGAAGATCGACCGGGAGCTGCGGCCCGTCTCCGCAATCGGAAACCTCAACACACCCCGGAAATGACACTCCCCGCAACGGACGGCATCCTGGAAAAACTGCAGGCGCTGCTCGCGTACGACGCCTCTTCGCCGCTGATTTTCAGCAGCGGGCTGTTCCTGTTCCTCTTCGCCGGGTTCATGCTCATATACAATGCTTTCCGCCGTGCGCCGATGGCCCGTATCGTCTACGTCATCCTTTTTTCGCTCTATTTCTACTACAAATCAAGCGGCATCTATTTCCTGCTGCTCATCTTCGCCGCCACGAGCGACTTCCTGATCGCGCAGGGCATCTACCGCGTGCGGAGCCGCGCCGCGAAACGGTGGCTCGTCGTACTGAGCGTCATGGTGAACCTCGGGATGCTGGGATATTTCAAATACACCAACTTCCTGGTCGACATCGCCAACCAGATGTTCGGGCAGGGGTTCCTCCAATTCCAGAACATCTTCCTGCCGGTCGGCATCTCGTTCTTCGTGTTCCAGTCGATGAGCTACACGATCGACATCTACCGCGGACAGCTCAAACCGCTCGGCAACTGGTGCGACTACCTTTTCTACCTCTCGTTCTTCCCCCAGCTGGTCGCAGGCCCGATCGTCCGGGCCCGGGACTTCATCCCCCAGATCCGCCGCAACCCGGTCGTCGTGACGCGCGAAATGTTCGGCACGGGAGTCTTCCTGATCCTTACGGGACTCTTCAAAAAGGCGATCATTTCGGACTACATCTCGCTCAATTTCGTCGACCGCATCTTCGACGAGCCGCTGCTCTATTCGGGCTTCGAGTGCCTGGCGGGCATCTACGGCTATGCCTTGCAGATCTACTGCGACTTCTCGGGCTACTCGGACATGGCGATCGGCATCGCCCTGCTGCTGGGCTTCCGCTTCCCCAAGAACTTCGACGCCCCGTACAAGTCGGCCACCATCACCGAATTCTGGCGCAGGTGGCATATCTCGCTCTCCTCGTGGCTGCGCGACTACCTCTACATCTCGCTGGGCGGCAACCGCAAAGGCAAACTGCGCACCTACGGCAACCTGCTCGTCACGATGGTGCTGGGAGGGTTGTGGCACGGTGCGGCGATCCGCTTCATCCTCTGGGGCACGCTGCATGGCGTAGCGCTGGCGCTGCATAAACTGTGGATGGCCGTCGTCCCGGGGGCCAAGGCTTCCGGGGCGCAGATGCACTGGTGGAACCGTGCGCTCGGCGTCGTCTTCACGTTCAACCTCGTCTGCCTGGGCTGGCTGATGTTCCGCGCCGAGTCGATGCAGACCGTCGAACTGATGCTGCACCAGATATTCTTCAACTTCAACGTCCCGATGATCCCGCAGGTCATCGCGGGCTATGCGGGCGTCTTCGCCCTGATCGGTGCGGGCTACCTGCTCCACCTCATGCCGGGCTGCGTCGACCGCGCGGCACAGCGCCTGGTAGCCAACGCCCCGCTGGTATTGCAGGTAGTGATGGCCGCCGCGATGATCTGGTGCGTGATGCAGATCAAATCGAGCGACATACAACCGTTCATCTACTTTCAGTTTTAAAATGCGTATGACGGCCGCCTTGCATCCCGGTATGTTCTTCCCGCGGCCGACGGCCGTGTTTACAAGTCCGACCCGCCCCGACCCTCTCCCTCGGGAGTGGCGTCCCGCAATGCGGCAAAAACAGCCCACAGCCATTTACGACAAATCCATTGACCTATGTATACCTTCGACCACGGCCTGTTCATGGCCCTCAATTTCGACGGCGGCACGGCCCTCGACCGCGTGATGCTCACCATCTCGGGCACGGCGATGTGGCTGCCGCTCTATGCATTGATCCTGTGGCTGGTATGGCGCCGCAGCGGCTGGCGTGGCATGCTGATCTTCCTGGTACTGATGCTTCTCGCCCTGGGGCTGTCGGACATAGTTTCGGGCATCTTCAAGCATAACGGCCTGCTGGGCGACATGCTGCCGCAGTTCGAACCGCGCCCGCGGCCGATGTTCACCCCCTCGCTCGAAGGGCTGGAGATCACGCCCGATTCGCTGCGCGCCCTGCGCCGTGCGGCAATGCCGCATGATTGGGCAGTGCACGTCCCGCCCGAGGCCGTAAGCGGCATGTACGGCACCGTCTCGGCGCACGCGGCCACGATCGTCGCGCTGGCCGTACTCTCGTGCGGTGCGATCCGCCGCAAGTGGTTCACCGCCCTGATGGTCGTCTGCACCCTCGTCATCTGCTATTCGCGCATCTACCTGGGCAAGCATTTCCCGATGGATATCGTATGGGGCACGCTCGTCGGCCTGGGACTGGGCTACGCCGCCCTGCGGGGCTACCTCAGGCTGGCACAGAGCCGGAACAGACGATTCACCCACCCCGGCTGAAGCATATTTGCGCAGAATTTATTAACTTTGCACGGTCAATAGTCCAAACATTCAAAAACACAAGATATGAGCATCGAACTCAGTGAACAGGAACAGCTCCGGAGGCAGTCGCTTGCAGCCCTGCGCGAGCTCGGCATCGACCCCTATCCCGCCGCCCGCTATGAAGTGACGGCCACGGCACGGGAGATCGCCGACAACTACGACGAGGCCCGAGGCAACTACCAGGACATTCGCATCGCAGGCCGCATCATGTCGCGCCGCATCATGGGCAGCGCCTCGTTCTTCGAATTGCAGGATCACACGGGCCGCATCCAGGTCTACATCCGCCGCGACGACGTCTGCCCCGAAGGAGACCCCACGCTATACAACACGGTGTTCAAGAAACTGCTCGACATCGGCGATTTCATCGGCGTCGAGGGCTTCGCGTTCCACACCAACACGGGCGAACTGTCGGTGCACTGCCGCAAGTTCACGGTGCTCTCGAAGTCGATCCGCCCGCTGCCCGTCGTCAAGGCCAAGGACGGCCAGACGTTCGACGCCTTCACCGACCCCGAAGTCCGCTACCGCCAGCGCTACGTCGACCTGGTGGTGAACCCGCAGGTGCGCGACGTATTCGTCCGGCGCGCCAAGATCGTCGCCACGATGCGCCAGTTCTTCAACGAGCGCGGCTACGTCGAGGTGGAGACCCCGATCCTGCAGCCGATTCCGGGCGGCGCCTCGGCACGCCCGTTCATCACGCACCACAATGCGCTCGACATCGACCAGTACCTGCGCATCGCCAGTGAGCTGTACCTCAAGAAACTGATCGTCGGCGGATTCGACGGCGTATACGAGTTCGGCAAGAATTTCCGCAACGAGGGCATGGATCGCACGCACAACCCCGAATTCACCGTCATGGAGATTTACGTGGCCTACAAGGACTACCTCTGGATGATGGAGTTCACCGAGCAGATGCTCGAACGGGTGGCCGTGGCCGTGAACGGCACGACGGAGCTGACGCTCGACGGCAAGCAGATCTCGTTCAAGGCACCGTTCCGCCGCCTGACGATGACCGACGCCATCCGCGAGAAAACGGGCTACGACATCACGGGGCAGAGCGAGGAGCAGCTCCGCGAAGCCTGTAAGCGCCTCGGCGTCGAGATCGACGACACGATGGGCAAAGGCAAACTGATCGACGCCATTTTCGGGCAGTACTGCGAGGAGGAGTTGATCCAGCCCACGTTCGTGTGCGATTACCCGCGCGAAATGTCGCCGCTCTGCAAGCGCCACCGCTCGAACCCCGACCTCACGGAGCGTTTCGAACTGTTCGTAAACGGCAAGGAGCTGTGCAACGCCTACTCGGAGCTCAACGACCCGATCGACCAGCTGGAACGTTTCCAGGAACAGTTGCGGCTGAGCGAAAAGGGTGACGACGAAGCCATGTTCATCGACATGGATTTCGTACGCGCACTGGAATACGGCATGCCGTCGTGCTCGGGCATGGGCATAGGCATCGACCGCCTCACGATGTTCATGACCGACCAGGCTTCGATCCAGGACGTGCTCTTCTTCCCGCAGATGCGCCCCGAAAAAAAGGTCGTGAACGACCCCGTGGAGAAATACACCGCCGCCGGCATCCCCGAAGAGTGGGTGCCCGTGATCCAGAAAATGGGGTACATCACGGTCGAGGCCTTGAAGAAACTCGCCCCGGGCAAGTTCTTCAACGACCTGTGCGGCTTCAACAAAAAGAACAAGCTCGGCCTGAAGGCCCCCTCGATCGAGGAGGTCAAAAAATGGTGCGAGGAATAACGTGACAATTCGGATTTTAACAATAAAAACCTAAGAAAATGAGAAAGAAAATTGTTGCCGGCAACTGGAAGATGAATACGCTTCCCGCCGAAGGTGTAGAACTGGCCAAAGGCATCGTAGCCGGCCGCGGCGAGGTATGCTCGTGCGTCAACTTCATCGTGTGCCCCCCCTTCACGCACCTTTCGCAGGTCGCCGAAGCACTCAAGGGTTCGGACATCGCCCTCGGGGCACAGGACTGCGCCACGGAGGCCAAAGGCGCCTATACGGGCGAGATCGCCGCTTCGATGATCGCGGCGCTGGGTTGCAAATACGTGATCCTCGGCCACTCGGAGCGCCGCCAGTACTACGGCGAAACCTCCGCTACGCTTAACAAGAAGATGGCGCAGGCTTACGCCAACGGCCTGACCCCGATCTACTGCGTAGGCGAGAACCTCGAAGAGCGTGAGGCCGGCAAACACTTCGACGTGGTGAAGGCCCAGATCGAGGAGGTGGTTTACAACCTCACCGAAGAGGAGTACAAGAACCTCGTGATCGCATACGAGCCCGTATGGGCTATCGGCACCGGCAAGACCGCCTCGGCCGAGCAGGCACAGGAAATCCACGCTTACATCCGCCAGGTGCTGGCAGCCAAATTCGGCGCGGCAGCACAGGATACCGCCATCCTCTACGGCGGTTCGTGCAAGCCCTCGAACGCACCGGAGCTCTTCGCCAAGGAAGACGTCGACGGCGGCCTGATCGGCGGCGCAGCCCTCAAGGCCGAGGATTTCCTTGGCATCGGCAAAGGCTTCGCGAAATAAACCGACTCCGACACACAGAACGAATCCCCGGAACGTTGCATGTTCCGGGGATTTTTTCAAACTTTCCTTGAAAACCATTGGCCCGCACGAAGCCGGAAGAGGGACATGAAAGCGGAAAGTCCCGATAAGGGCACCATTGCCCAAGTCTATCTGCTCCGCCCGGTACTCCCGCACCTCCGGGCACGGATACCCAAGGTCGAAAACATAAAGATGCCGGTCGCCTACGGGATCGAAAAGCCCAGGTTCGTCCGTCCGAACCGGCAGGCAACCGCCCTCCCCGGCAAACAAGCAACCGATACCCGGCCAAAAAGCAGGGCTGACGACAAGCCCCGGCATCCCGGACAAAAAAAGGGACGACCCACATCGGGGTCGTCCCTTTTTCTGACAGCAGACGCGAATTTACATCTTCTTGCCTACGTTGGTTTTCTTGGCAACCTTCGGGGCTGCAACCTTGGCAGACTTCGGAGCCGCGGGCTTCGCAGCCTTCGGAGCGGCAGCCTTTTTAGGTGCGGCCTTCTTGGCTTCGCCTTCCACGACCGTAGCCTCCTCGACCGCATCGGTCTTCTTGGCTGCGGGCTTGCGCGAACGGCGCGTCTTGGGCTTGGCTTCGGCAGCAGCTGCGGGAGCGATGCCCAGCGTGTAAGCGTCGTTGAAGTCAACGAACTCGATGATGCACATGTCGGCAGCATCGCCCAGACGGAAGCCGGTCTTCAGGATGCGGGTATAGCCGCCCGGACGCTCGGCGATCTTCGGAGCGATGGTGCGGAACAACTCGGTTACGGCCTCTTTCTGCTTGAGGTACGAGAAGACGATGCGGCGCGAGTGCGTCGAGTCATCCTTCGACTTGGTCACCAGCGGTTCGATGAACTGGCGAACGGCCTTGGCTTTGGCAACGGTAGTCTCGATACGCTTGTGCAGGATGAGCGACGAAGCCATATTCGACATCAACGCTTTACGGTGTCCTGCCTGGCGGCCAAGGTGGTTGAAATTCTTATTGTGTCTCATAATTAATCTTTGTCAAGTTTGTAGATTGATACGTCCATACCGAACTTCAGGTTGAGCGAGGTCAGCAGCTCGTCGAGCTCCGTGAGCGATTTCTTACCGAAGTTGCGGAACTTCAGCAGGTCGTTGCGGTTGAGCTTCACGAGATCCCCCACGGTGTCCACGTCGGCGGCTTTCAGGCAGTTCAGGGCGCGGACGCTCAGATCCTGATCCGAAAGCTTGGTCTTCAGCAGCTGGCGCATGTGGAGTACATCCTCATCGAACTCTTCGGTACCGTTGGTATCCTCCATGTTGACGGTGATCTTCTCGTCGGAGAAGAGCATGAAGTGCTGGATAAGGATCTTTGCAGCCTCTTTCAGAGCCTCTTTGGGGTGAATCGACCCGTCGGTAGTAATCTCCAGGTTCAACTTCTCGTAGTCGGTCTTCTGCTCGACACGGTAGTTGTCGATGGAATACTTTACGTTCTTGATCGGCGTGAAGATCGAGTCGATCGGGAGGGTGCCGAACTCGCACTCGGCGGGGGTATTCTCCTCTGCCGAAACGTAGCCGCGCCCCTTGCCGATCGTGAGGGTCATCTGCATCTTCGTGCCGGGCGCGAGGTGGCAGATCACCAGATCGGGGTTCAACACCTTGAAGAACGAAAGGTAATTTGAAATATATCCGGCAGTCAGCTCCGTCACACCCGCAACGTTAATGGAAACCTTTTCGGCATCCTGATTATCGACTGTGCGGATAAAACGAACCTGCTTCAGATTGAGGATGATGTTCAACATATCCTCCATCACGCCGGGGATAGCGGCAAACTCGTGGTCGACACCGGCTACCTTGACAGTCGTGATTGCGTAACCCTCGAGCGAGGAGAGCAGAATACGACGCAAAGCGTTACCGACAGTCATACCGAACCCGGGCTCCAGCGGTCGGAATTCGAACTTTCCGAACGACGAAGTGGATTCAAGCATAATAACCTTTTCAGGTTTCTGGAATGCTAATATTGCCATAATATATTCAGTTTGTTTGATTACTACTTCGAGTACAACTCGACGATGAGCTGCTCCTTGATGTTCTCGGGGATCTCCTCGCGCTCGGGCTTCTGCAGGAACTTGCCGCTCATCGAGGCATTGTCCCACTCAAGCCAAGCATAGCGGCTCTTCGAACCGCCGGCCAGAGATGCCGAGATCACTTCCAGGCTCTTCGACTTCTCGCGAACGGACACCACGTCACCCGCACGCAGCGAGTACGAGGGGATGTTCACGACGCTGCCATTCACGCAGATGTGGCAGTGCGAAACGAGCTGGCGGGCAGCTGCACGCGTCGGGGCGATACCCAAGCGGTAAACAACATTGTCCAGGCGGCATTCGAGCAGCTTCAGCAGGTTCTCGCCCGTGATACCGCCCATACGCGCAGCCTGATCGTAGGTACGTGCGAACTGCTTCTCGAGCAGGCCGTACGTATACTTTGCCTTCTGCTTCTCGCTCAACTGCGTGCCGTACTCCGACACCTTCTTGCGCTTACGCGCCAGACCGTGCTGTCCGGGAGGAAAGTTGCGTTTCTCAAGCACCTTGTCCGCCCCGTAAATAGCTTCGCCGAACTTTCTGGCGATCTTCGATTTTGGTCCTATGTATTTTCCCATTGTTCTGACTTTTTTAAAACCTTAGAAATATTCCTTACCACGACACCGATTATACGCGGCGGCGGTTAGGAGCACGGCAACCGTTGTGCGGCAGCGGCGTAACGTCGATGATCTCCATCACCTCGATACCGGCGCCGTGGATGGTACGCACGGCCGACTCACGACCGGCACCCGGGCCCTTGACATACACTTTTACCTTGCGCAGGCCCATATCGTAAGCGACCTTTGCGCAGTCGGCCGAAGCGGTCTGTGCGGCATACGGAGTATTCTTCTTCGAACCACGGAAACCCATCTTACCGGCCGAAGACCAGCTGATGACGTCACCCACCTCGTTGGTGATGGTGATGATCACGTTGTTGAAAGTGGAGTGAACATAGGCATTGCCCAGGGCACCGACCTTAACAACCTTTTTCTTAACTGTTCCAGTTTTCTTTGCCATAATTCTCTAAAGATTACTTTGTTGCCTTTTTCTTGTTTGCGACAGTCTTCTTGCGGCCCTTGCGGGTGCGTGCGTTGTTCTTGGTCGACTGACCACGAACGGGAAGACCCAGGCGGTGACGGATGCCGCGGTAACAGCCGATATCCATCAGACGCTTGATGTTGAGCTGGACGGCCGAACGGCATTCGCCCTCGACTTTGATACCCAGATCAGCGATCGTCGAACGGATCGCACCGACCTGGTCGTCCGACCAATCCTGGACTTTGAGGTCGTAGCTGATGCCAGCGACCTCGAGAATCTTGCGGGCCGTCGAACGACCGATACCGTAGATATAGGTCAGGCCGATCTCGCCCCTTTTATTTTTTGGTAAATCTACACCGACTATACGTGCCATATAAAATCTTTTTCTTTTTTACTAAACCGTTTAAACATTACCCTTGGCGCATTTTAAACTTGGGATTCTTCTTGCAAATGACGTAGAGTTTCCCCTTACGCTTCACAATCTTGCAATCCTCGCTTCTTTTCTTGATGGATGCTTTTACTTTCATGATTTTCAAGCAATCTAATGTTATTTGTACCGGAAAGATATACGCCCCTTCGTCAGGTCATAGGGCGTCATCTCCACTTTTACCTTATCTCCGGGAAGGATCTTGATGTAGTGCATACGCATCTTCCCCGAGATGTGGGCGGTGAGCACGTGGCCGTTGTCCAGCTCGACGCGGAACATCGCGTTGGACAGGGCTTCGATAATCGTACCGTCCCTTTCAATAGCAGCCTGTTTTGCCATAGAGTCTTACTTGTTTATTGCCTGTTCGATGATACTAAAGTCCGTCAGCACGTCGGGCCCGTCCTTACGAACCGCAACGGCGAACTCGTAGTGCGCCGCGGGTTTATGGTCGCGCGTGCGGACTGTCCAGCCATCCCTTTCAAAAACCACCGCTTTGGTACCCATATTTATCATGGGCTCGATACAGATGACCATTCCTTCCTTGAGGAGCGGCCCCCTGCCGCGTGCTCCGTAATTGGGGACACCGGGGTCTTCGTGCATTTTCCGACCCAACCCATGTCCTTCCAATTCCCGCACCACACCGTAGCCGAAACTTTCGGCGTACTCTTGCACGGCTGCCGACACATCGCCTACGCGGTTGCCGGCCTTAGCCTGTGCCGTACCTTTATAAAGCGCCTCTTTGGTGACCTCCATCAGCTGCCTAACTTCCCCGGCAACCTCTCCAACGGCGAACGTATACGCCGAATCACCAACAAACCCCTTCATAAACGTACCGCAATCGACCGAAACGATGTCGCCCTCCCTGAGGACGCATTTCGAGGATGGGATACCGTGAACTACCTGTTCGTTTACCGATATACACAACGAAGCGGGAAATCCCTGATACCCGAGGAAGGCGGGAACTGCTCCGTGTGCGCGGATAAAATCCTCGGCAACCGAGTCCAAAAACTTGGTGGTGACACCCGGCCGGATGTGGCGACCCACTTCCGCCAGTGTCTTCGACACCAGGATGTTGTTCTCGCGGAGCAGCTCTATCTCCTCGTCTGTCTTTAAATATATCATTCTCTTCGTTAAGAACTCTTCGGGAAAAACTCCTAATGACGACCCTGGATACGCCCGGTCTTCATCAGACCATCGTAATGACGCATCAGCAGGTAGCTCTCGATCTGCTTCAGAGTGTCGAGCACCACACCGACCATGATCAGCAGCGACGTACCTCCGTAGAAGTAGGCGAACGCCTGCTGAATGCCCAGGAACTTCATCGCCAGTGCGGGCAGGATCGCCACGATGGCCAGGAAGAACGAGCCGGGGAGCGTGATACGCGTCATGATGGTGTCGATGTAGTTCACGGTCTGCTTACCCGGTTTCACTCCCGGGATAAAGCCGCCGTTTCGCTTCATGTCATCGGCCATCATTTGGGGGTTGATGATAATCGCGGTGTAGAAGTAGGTGAACGCGATTACCAGCACTGCAAGCGTGAAGTTGTACCAGAAACCGGTCATCGAGCTGAAAGCAGCCGCGAAGGCCGTACCGGAGAACAGCGCCGGGATAAACATCAGAGCCTGCGCGAAGATGATGGGCATCACATTCGCAGCATTCATCTTCAGGGGGATGTACTGACGTACACCGCCGTACTGTTTGTTACCGACGATACGCTTTGCATACTGCACAGGCACCTTGCGGACAGCCTGTACCAGGGCGATCGTAGCCATGAAGACCAGGAACAGCAACACCAGCTCGAGGATAAGCATGATGGCGCTACCGCTAGCGGTCTGGAAACGCGCGTTGACCTCGGCCAACAGGGCGTGGGGCAGACGGGCCACAATACCGATCATGATTATCAGCGAGATACCGTTGCCGATACCCTTGTCCGTGATCTTCTCGCCGAGCCACATGATGAACATGGTACCGGCGATGAGGATCGTCGTCGCATAGGCTACGAAGCCGAACGAGTTGCCGTAAACGAATGCAGAGGGCACCTGATGGTACAGGTTGGCGATATACGCCGGGCCCTGGAGGATCAACACGCCGATGGTAAGGAAGCGCGTCCACTGATTCATCTTGCGGCGGCCGCTTTCACCTTCCTTCTGCATCTTCTGGAAATACGGGATCATCATACCCATGAGCTGGATGATGATGGAGGCGGTGATGTACGGCATGACTCCGAGTGCAAAGATGGCCGCATTGCCGAATGCACCGCCGGAAAAGACGTTCAACAGACCCAGAAGTCCGTTGCCGTCTAACTGGCTGGCAAGCGCCGACCCCTCGCCCAAGGCGTTGGGGTTGATACCCGGAATCACCACGAAACTACCCAAGCGGTAGACCAGCAGCAGCCCGATCGTGTAGATCACACGTTTGCGCAGCTCCTCGATCTTGTAGATATTCTTGAGCGTTTCAACCAATTTCTTGTTGGTCGCCAAAAGAGCGATTACCACTAAAAAGACGATACCAACAACGAGATACTGATTCATAATTTTCGGTTTCTAGGGTTCTTACAGTTTTTCGACGCTGCCGCCGGCTGCCACGATGGCCGCCTCGGCGCTCTTCGAGAATGCGTGAGCCTTCACGCTCAGCGCCTTGGTAACCGTACCGTTACCGAGGATTTTCACCTTGTCGTTCGACGAGATGAAACCTGCGGCCACGAGCGTGTCGACCGTGATCTCGGAGAGCGACTTCTTGGCTGCCAGCTCCTCGAGCGTCGAGAGGTTGATAGCCTTGAATTCGACGCGCTTCAGGTTGGTGAAACCGAACTTGGGAAGACGACGCTGAAGAGGCATCTGACCGCCCTCGAAGCCCAGTTTACGCGAGTAACCCGAGCGCGACTGCGCACCCTTGTGGCCACGCGTGGCCGTGCCACCGTGACCCGAACCTGCACCGCGACCGATTCGCTTGTCGTGGTGCGTTGAACCCTTTGCAGGTTTGAGATTATTGAGTTCCATCGTAAAAATTACTTCTTAGCTGTTAAACTTATTCTGCGGCCTCGGCAGCTTCGGCTTTCTTGGCCTTGGGTGCTGCAGCCTTCTTTACGGCTACCTCCTCTACTTTGACGAGGTGCTTCACGCGCTCGATCATACCCTTGATGATCGCCGAGTCGTCGTGCTCGACGCTCGCGTTGATCTTCTTCAGCCCCAGGGCGTCGAGGTTCTTGCACTGACGCTCGGTAGCGCCGATGCGGCTTTTGACCTGGGTGATTTTCAATCTTGCCATTTGTCTCTACAAAATTAACCGTTAAACACCTTGTCCATCGAGATGCCGCGCAGACGGGCGATGCTGTGTGCATCACGCAGTTCGCACAGGGCGCCGATGGTTGCCTTCACCAGGTTGTGGGGGTTCGACGAACCCTTGCTCTTGGCAAGCACGTTCTTCACGCCCACCGACTCCAGCACGGCACGCATGGCACCGCCGGCGATGATACCCGTACCGGGGGCGGCCGGGCGGATCATGACGAGCGAACCGCCGTAACGGAGCTCCTGCTTATGGGGAATCGTACCGTTGATAACGGGGATCTTCACCAGGTTCTTCTTTGCGTCCTCCACGCCCTTGGCAATGGCCGACTGAACCTCCGAAGCCTTGCCCAGGCCGTAGCCCACGACACCGTCCTCATTACCTACGACGACAATGGCCGAGAAACTGAATGTGCGGCCTCCCTTGGTTACCTTGGTAACACGCTGAATGCTTACGAGTCTGTCCTTAAGCTCGAGGTCGCTGGTGCGTACTTTCTTTATGTTGGTATTTGACATAATCGCTTAGAATTTAAGACCGCCTTCGCGTGCTGCTTCGGCCAGCTGTTTAACTCTTCCGTGATACAGGTAGCCGTTGCGGTCGAACGCTACGGTCGAAATGCCTTTGGCGACAGCGCGCTCGGCGGCCAGTTTGCCCACCAGGGCGGCCACGTCGCACTTGTTCTTGCCGGCGGCGGCTTCCGCCACCTCCTTGTCCAGCGAGGATGCCGTGGCCAGGGTCACACCTGCGAGGTCATCAATAAACTGCACGTAGATCTGCTTGTTGCTACGATATACAGTCATGCGAGGCTGTTCGGGCGTACCGCTCACGATCTTGCGGATACGCATCTTGATCCTCTCTCTTCTTTCTATCTTGTTCAGTGACATAACTCTAAACTATTTACTATTTAGCACCTGCTGATTTACCCGCCTTGCGACGCAGCTGTTCGCCGACGAACTTGATACCCTTGCCCTTGTACGGCTCCGGCTTGCGCAGCGAACGGATCTTGGCAGCGACCTGGCCGACGAGCTGCTTGTCCATGCTCTTCAGCGTTACGATCGGGTTGCCCTTCTTCTCCGTCACGGCCGTAGCGGTAACCTCCTTGGGAAGCATGAAATGCGTATCGTGCGAATAACCGAGGCTCATTTCGAGGATCTGGCCCTTGACTTCGGCCTTGAAACCGACGCCCACGAGCTCCTGTTTGATTTCATAACCCTTCGACACACCGACGACCATGTTGTTGATCAGCGCACGGTACAGGCCGTGCAGCGAACGGTGGCGGGGCTGGTTGGTAGGACGCGATACGAGCACGGCGGGAGCCTCGTTGCCCGTGTGAACGTCCTTGTGCGTGCCGACCTCTACCTTGATGTCCGAGTCAACTTTCTGGCTCAGCGTCCCGAGTGGCCCTTTCACGCTTACCACATTGTCGGCCGAAACCTCTACGGTAACGCCGGCGGGCAGGTTTACAGGTAATTTACCAATTCTTGACATTGTTCTTGCGTTTAAAAATTTCCGTTAGTAGATGTAGCACAGCACCTCGCCGCCCACGTTTTCCTTGCGGGCCTTGGCGTCGGTCATGATGCCTTTCGAAGTCGACAGGATAGCGATGCCCAGGCCGTTCAGCACGCGGGGCATATCGCCCACCGAGACATACTGGCGAAGACCGGGACGGCTCACGCGCTTCAGGTCTTTGATGGCGTTGCCCTTGGTGGCAGCGTCCCACTTGAGCGCGATTTTGATCGACGGGTGACCTTTCTCGTCGGTGTCGAATTTGTAAGCGAGGATGTAACCCTGCTCGTAAAGAATCTTAGTGATTTCCTGCTTAATTTTTGAGCCAGGAGCTTCAACCACCTTGTGGTTGGCTTTCACTGCGTTTCTAATTCTGGTCAGAAAGTCCGCAATAGGATCAGTCATAACGAATAGAAGTTAAAAATTAAAGTAATAAGTTAATTATTTGTCCCTCAGCGCCTTAAAGTCCTAGCAGGCTTACCGCCGCCTCGGATGTTTCGTTGTTTTGCGCCTCATTCCCAGCGCCTTCGCGCCCTTCGCACGGGAGTTACGCCCGGGGTATAAAGCGCGCAAATATACGTATAATTTCTCAAAAAACCAAGCTAACGCCCTGTTTTCGGCGTTTTTAGGCCCCGGCCCCGGAATACGGACAATGTTAGCACGGATGCGTTGCTAACATAACCCGTACAAATCCCCGGTCGGCACTACAGCCGATGACCCTTCGGAAGAGAGCCGCCGCAATCGGCGATACCCCTCCCCGGCCCTTCGGTCGAGAAATTTGTAACCAAATGCCTAACCCCTCGATTTCCGCCCCGCCGCCGAGAAGTTACCGCTTGCGGCGGCACTTTCCTCGACATTGCGACGTAACTACTCGGGTTCTGCACCCATATAAGCCCCGATTCCTTCGGAAAGAGGGAACGGCAGGCAGCCCAGCGGCCGCACCATCGTCCCGGCATTTCACCGTCCGGTACAGGAACTGCTCCTGTCCGGCCTTTTCCCACGGGCATACGCCCTCAGCATCCAGACTCGTTTCCGGGATTCTCCGCCGCCGCGCAGATCGGCACACCCGCACCTCCTGCGCCGGCCGCATCCCTGCGGCACCGGCCTCGCATCCCGGCAGAAAAACGGATTTTCGGATACCGGAATTCCCGGCATCCGAAAATATTACCAGCTTGCTTTCTTCACGCCGGGAATCAGGCCCTTCGAAGCCATCTCGCGGAACTGGATACGGCTGATGCCGAACAGGCGGATGTAGCCTTTGGGACGGCCCGTGATCTTGCAGCGGTTGTGCTGGCGGATGGGATTCGAGTTGCGGGGCAGTTTCGACAGTGCGATCCATGCCTCCTCGTGATCCATCTCACCGCTCTTCACCTTGGCAGCAATCTCCTCGCGCTTGTGAGCATAGCGGTTTGCGAGTTTCACGCGTTTTACCTCGCGTGCCTTCATTGACTCTTTTGCCATAGCTTATTGATTCTTTTTAGCGTTTTTGAAAGGGAGGCCGAATTCGCGGAGCAGGGCATACGCCTCCTCGTCGGTCTTGGCCGTGGTAACGAACGTAATCTCCATACCGAAGATCTTGGTGATCTTGTCGATGTCGATCTCCGGGAAGATGATCTGCTCGGTGATGCCGAGGGTATAATTGCCCTGGCCGTCGAACTTCTCATTGATACCCTTGAAGTCGCGGATACGGGGGAGCGCCACGGCGATCAGCCGCTCGAGGAACTCGTACATCTTCGTATCGCGCAGCGTCACGCGCACGCCGATCGGCATGCCCTTGCGCAGCTTGAAGTTGGAGATGTCCTTGCGCGAACGCGTCTGCACGGCTTTCTGGCCCGTGATCTGCGTCAGCTCGGCTTCGGCCACATCGATGAGTTTCTTATCGGCGACAGCCTGTCCCATACCCTGGTTGATAACGATCTTCGTGAGCTTCGGGCACTGCATAACGCTCGAGTAACCGAACTCCTTCATAAGGGCAGCTACGATCTGCTCCTTATACTGTGTCTTGAGTGTAGGTACGTATGCCATTATTTGATCTCCTCCCCTGACTTTTTAGCGTAACGGACTAATTTACCTTTTGCATTGAGCTTGCGACCGACTTTGGTGGGTTTACCTCCTTTGGGGTCGAGCACCTGCAAGTTCGATACGTGGATCGGCGCTTCTTTCTCGACGATACCACCCTGGGGGTTCTGCGCGTTGGGTTTGGTGGCCTTCTTGCAAAGGTTCACCCCCTCGACGATGGCACGCTGCTTTTCAGCTTCGACCTTCAGGACTTTGCCCTGCTGGCCCTTGTTGTCACCGGCGATGACCTGCACCATATCCCCTTTCTTAATATGTAATTTCACTGACATATCCGAAATTGTTTTTATGATTACAATACTTCGGGTGCGAGGGAGATAATCTTCATATACTGGTCGCGCAGCTCACGAGCTACGGGGCCGAATATACGAGTACCGCGCATTTCACCCTGGTTGTTAAGCAGCACCACGGCGTTGTCGTCGAAACGAATGTACGAACCGTTGGCACGTCTGATTTCCTTGGTCGTTCTTACGACGACTGCTTTCGACACGGCACCCTTCTTGACATCGCCCGAAGGAGTCGCGCTCTTGACAGCCACCACAATCTTATCGCCGATAGATGCGTAGCGGCGTTTGGTACCGCCCAGCACCCGGATGCAGAGAACTTCCTTTGCACCGCTGTTATCAGCTACTACGAGTCTACTTTCCTGCTGTATCATAATTACTTAGCTCTTTCAATAATTTGTACTAATCTCCAACGCTTCGTTTTGCTCAGCGGGCGGGTCTCCATGATACGGACGGTGTCGCCTTCCTTGCAGGTCTCGTCGAGTGACTCGGCGACGAACTTCGTCGTCTTGTTGACGAACTTGCCGTAGATCGGATGCTTCACCTTACGTGCTACTGCAACCACAATGGTTTTCTCCATCTTGTTGCTGACAACCACCCCAATACGCTCTTTTCTAAGATTTCTTTCCATAGCTATTCCTTATTAGGCGTTTTTTTGACGCAGGATTGTCAGCATACGAGCTATATCTCTGCGGTTTTTCTTAATGATAGAAGGGTTCTCGACGGGGGACACCGCGTGCTGCACCTTCAGCTTTGCAAGCTGAGCCTTCTCGGTCTCGATGCGCTCCTGCAGGTCTTTGATCGAAATATCCTTGATTTCTGCACTTTTCATCTTGTCGTCTCGTTAGATTGTGGTTTCGACGTAGTCACGCCTTACGATAAACTTGGTGGTAATGGGCAGTTTCTGGGCACCCAGGCGGAGCGCTTCCTGCGCTACTTCCAGGGGCACACCCTCTGCCTCGAAGAGAATACGGCCGGGAGTAACGGGCGCCACGAACCCTTCGGGATTACCCTTACCCTTACCCATACGCACCTCGGCGGGCTTCTTCGTGATGGGTTTATCGGGGAAGATGCGGATCCAGAGCTGGCCTTCACGCTTCATGTAACGGGTGATGGCCTGACGCGCCGCCTCTATCTGACGACCTGTGATCCATGCGGATTCAAGTGCTTTGATTGCGAACGAACCGGTTGCAAGTTGGTTTCCTCTCTGAGCAATACCCTTCATGCGACCTTTCTGCATTCTCCTAAATTTGGTCTTTTTCGGCTGTAACATTGTTGTTTTGCTTTAAAAAGGTCCGACTTACTTATTATTGTTGTTGCGACGACGGTCACCGCCACGATCGCCGCGACGGTCACCGCGACGGTCGCCACGGCCACGACGGTCGCCGCGGTCGCCACGCTCACCGCGGTCGCCCGAGGGAGCCTGCGCCGATGCGCCTGCGATTTCGAACAGGTCGCGCTTGCCGTACACGATGCCCTGGCAGATCCAGACCTTCACACCCAGGATACCCACTTTGGTGAGCGCCTCGGTCAGGCAGAAATCCACGTCGGCACGGAACGTGTGCAGCGGAATACGACCCTCCTTTATGGTTTCGCTGCGGGCCATTTCGGCGCCGCCTACACGGCCGGAAACCTGGATCTTGATACCCTCGGCCCCCATGCGCATGGTCGACGCTACGGCCGTCTTCACGGCGCGGCGGAACGATACGCGGCCCTCCAGCTGGCGGGCGATGTTCTGGCCGACGATCACGGCATCCACCTCGGGGCGCTTCACCTCGAAGATGTTGATCTGAATCTCCTTGCCGGTTAGCTTCTTCAGCTCTTCCTTCAGTTTGTCGACCTCCTGGCCGCCCTTGCCGATGATAATGCCCGGACGAGCGGTGGAAATGGTCACCGTGACCAGCTTCAGCGTACGCTCGATGATGATCTTCGAGATGCTTGCCTTGGCCAGACGGACATTCAGGTATTTGCGGATCTTGGCGTCCTCGACCAGCTTCTCGGAGAAGTCCTTGCCGCCGAACCAGTTGGAATCCCAACCGCGGATGATACCAAGACGATTTGCTATCGGATTAACTTTCTGTCCCATCTGATTACTTGTTTTCTACGGTTACCATTTTGTCAACTACGATCGTCACGTGGTTCGAACGCTTGCGGATTCGGTGAGCGCGGCCCTGGGGCGCAGCCTGAATACGCTTCAGCATGCGGCCGCCGTCAACGAACACCTCTTTCACACACAGTTTCGTGTCTTCCAGGCGCTCGTTCTCGTTCTTGGCCTCCCAGTTGGCGATTGCCGACTTGAGAAGTTTCTCCATGCGGATCGACGCCTCCTTCTTCGAAAAACGAAGGATGCCCAATGCCTTGTTGATCTCCACGCCGCGGATGATGTCGGCCACCAGGCGCATCTTGCGGGGAGAGGTCGGGCAATCACGCAGAATAGCGATTGCCTTCTGCTTCTTTTCAGCCTTGATTTTCTCGGCTTTTATTGCTTTTCTTGCACCCATTTTCTACCTATTTTTTCTTGTTACCTGCGTGACCGCGGAAGTTACGGGTGGGGGCAAACTCACCGAGCTTGTGCCCTACCATGTTCTCTGTTACATACACCGGAATAAACTTGTTTCCGTTGTGGACAGCGATCGTCTGACCTACGAAATCAGGCGAGATCATACTTGCACGCGACCAAGTTTTGATGACCGACTTTTTGTTGCCTTCCGCCTGGGCGACTACTTTCGCTTCGAGCTTGGGGTCGATAAACGGTCCTTTTTTTAATGAACGGCTCATTATGTACTCTTATTTAATTATTTTTTCTTCTTGGAAATAATAAACTTCGAGGTCGTCTTCTTCGGGTTGCGAGTCTTGTAACCCTTAGCCAGCAGACCCTTGCGCGAACGGGGGTGACCACCGGATGCACGGCCTTCACCACCACCCATCGGGTGATCCACGGGGTTCATCACCACGCCGCGGTTGCGCGGACGGCGGCCGAGCCAACGCTCACGACCTGCCTTGCCGGAGCTTTCGAGGCTGTGGTCGACATTCGACACGACGCCTACCGTAGCACGGCAAGTTACGAGTACCATACGAGTCTCGCCCGAGGGCAGCTTGATGATGGCGAATTTGCCCTCACGAGCCAGCAACTGGGCGTAAGAACCGGCGGAACGAGCCATGGCGGCTCCCTGGCCGGGGTAGAGTTCGATATTGTGGATGACCGTACCCAGCGGAATCTCGCTCAGGAAGAGCGTGTTTCCGACCTCGGGAGCAACGCCTGCGCCGCTCATTACGGTCTGGCCCACCTGGAGGCCGTTCGGTGCGATGATGTAGCTTTTCTCACCGTCGGCGTATACCAGAAGTGCAATACGTGCAGTACGATTGGGGTCGTACTCGACAGATTTTACAGTTGCAGCAATGCCGTCCTTCGTGCGCTTGAAGTCGATGTTACGATACATCTGCTTGTGACCGCCGCCAATGTAGCGAACCGTCATCTTACCAGAGTTGTTACGTCCACCCGAGCTCTTCTTGGGGCTGAGCAACGATTTCTCAGGCTTGTTCGTCGTGATTTCCTCGAACGTACCGATAATCTTATGTCTCGTACCTGCGGTAACAGGTTTAAATTTTTTTACTGCCATCTCCGTTAGATATTACTGTAAAAATCTATCTTATCTCCGTCCTTCAAGGTGACGATAGCCTTCTTGAAGTTGTTAGCGCGACCCTCCAAGAGACCGGCCTTGGTGTAGCGGCTCTTGAGTTTGCCCATGTAGTTCACGGTGTTCACATCCGTCACGACGACGTTGTACATCTGTTCTACGGCATTGCGAATCTGCAGCTTGTTAGCCCTCACGTCAACGATAAAACCGTAGCGATTCAACTTTTCGCCCTGAATCGTCATTTTCTCGGTCAAAACCGGCTTAATAATAATTTCCATTGTGTGTCTTGCGTTTTTAAGCTAACATCGTATTCAATACATTCTCAGCGCCTTCCACCATCACGATCGCCGAAGCGTTCATCACGTCGTACGTGCAGACGTTCTGCGCCAGCACGGGCTGTACGTAGGGGAGGTTGCGGCACGAGAGCTGAAGGTTTGCATTGGACTCCGGGAGAACCAGCAGTACCTTTTTGTCGGCTACTTTCAGCGCATCGGCCAGGGCAACGACGGCCTTGGTCTTGGGGGCCTCCATCGAGATGGGCTCCACTACGCTGATGACGCCGGCCTGTGCCTTGTAGGTCAGTGCGCTGCGGCGGGCCAACTGCTTGAGCTTCTTGTTGAGCTTGAAGCTGTAATCGCGGGGCTGGGGGCCGAAGATGCGTCCGCCGCCCGGGAAGAGGGGGGACTTGATGCTGCCGGCACGTGCACCGCCGGTGCCTTTCTGGCGCTTGAGCTTACGCGTCGAACCGGCAACCTCGTTGCGCTGCTTCGACTTGTGCGTACCCTGGCGCTGGTCAGCGAGATACTGCTTCACGTCCAGGTAGATAGCGTGGTCATTAGCCTCCACGCCGAAAACGGCATCCGAAAGGACTACCTTACGCCCCGTTTCCTTTCCTTGTGTGTTTAAAACAGCTAATTCCATACTACTTCTCAATTGTTAAATAAGCACCTTTTGCACCCGGGATCGAACCTTTCACGAGGATAAGGTTGCTTTCGGGAATAACTTTCAAAACACGCAGGTTCAAAACCTTGACCTGCTCGCCACCCATCTGGCCAGGCAAACGCTTGCCCTTGAAGACACGCGAGGGATAGGACGACGCACCCAGCGAACCGGGTTTGCGCTGACGGTTGTGCTGGCCGTGGGTCTGGCCGCCCACGCCGCCGAAACCGTGGCGTTTCACAACGCCCTGGAAGCCTTTACCTTTCGATATCCCGGTCACGTCGACCCAGTCCTCCTCCGAGAAGAGGTCTACGGTGAGCGTGTCGCCGAGATTCACTTCGGGCATACCCTTGAATTCAGCCATCTTGCGCTTGGGGGTAGTGCCGGCTTTCTTGAAGTGACCTAACAAACTGCTGCTGGTGTGCTTTTCACTTTTCTCGTCATAGGCAATCTGTACCGCTTCGTAGGTATCCTTCTCCACGGTCTTGATTTGCGTAACAACGCACGGCCCAGCCTCAATGACAGTGCATGGTATATTCTTACCCTCGGCACTGTAAACGGAAGTCATTCCGATTTTCTTTCCAATAAGTCCTGACATTTGTTGTCGATTGTTTGTTATAAATAAAGTGATCTTTCGTGCTATACTAATTACGTACAAGCCTTCCGTTATCACACTTTGATTTCGACCTCCACACCCGAAGGGAGTTCCAGCTTCATCAGTGCGTCGATCGTCTTGGGCGTCGACGAATAGATGTCGAGGATACGCTTGAAGGTGCAGAGCTGGAACTGCTCGCGGGCTTTCTTGTTGACGAAAGTCGAGCGGTTCACCGTGAAAATCTGCTTGCGCGTGGGAAGGGGCACCGGGCCGCTTACAACGGCGCCCGTGCTCTTCACGGTCTTCACAATCTTCTCGGCCGACTTGTCCACGAGATTGTGATCGAATGACTTTAACTTGATTCTAATCTTCTGGTTCATATGTTTGCTTATTCTATATCCTTACGTTTACCACTCGCTTTCTCGATGATCTCCTTAGCCAGGTTGGCAGGAACCTCCTCGAAGTGCGAGAACTCCATAGACGAGGTTGCACGGCCCGACGAGATCGTACGCAGCACGGTCACATAGCCGAACATCTCCGACAGGGGAACCTTGGCTTTCACCACGCGGGCGGTGCCTTTCGACTCCATGCCGGTGATCTGGCCGCGGCGCTTGTTCAGGTCGCCGATAATGTCGCCCATGTTCTCCTCGGGGGTCACGACCTCCACGGACATGATGGGCTCCATAATCACCGAGCCGGCCTTGGGGGCAGCGTTGCGATAACCGTTGCGGGCAGCGATTTCGAACGACAGCTGGTCGGAGTCCACGGGGTGGAACGAACCGTCGAGCAGCGTAATCTTCATCGAGTCCATCTTGTAACCGGCCAGCGCACCGTTGGTCATCGCCGAAGCAAAGCCCTTCTGCACCGCAGGGATGAACTCCTTGGGAATATTACCGCCCTTGACCTGGTCAACGAACGTAAGGCCCATCGCACCGTCGTCGGCAGGACCGATCTCGAAGATGATGTCGGCGAACTTACCACGGCCACCGGTCTGCTTCTTGAACACCTCGCGGTGCTGAACCGTCTTGGTAAGCGACTCCTTGTAGTTGACCTGGGGGGCACCCTGGTTGATTTCGACACCGAACTCACGGCGCAGACGGTCGACGATGATGTCGAGGTGCAGCTCACCCATACCGCTGATGACGGTCTGGCCCGAATCCTCGTCGGTGTGAACCGTAAAGGTGGGGTCTTCCTCAGCCAGTTTCGACAGGGCGATGCCGAGCTTGTCCAGATCCTTCTGGGTCTTGGGCTCGACGGCCAGGCCGATCACCGGTTCGGGGAAGGTCATCTGCTCCAGGACGATCGGTGCGTTCTCGGCGCAGAGCGTGTCGCCCGTATGGATCTCCTTGAAACCTACGGCAGCGCAGATGTCGCCGGCCGATACGGTCTCCATGGGGTTCTGCTTGTTGGCGTGCATCTGGTAAATACGGCTGATACGCTCGCGTTTGCCGCTGCGGGAGTTGAGCACGTACGAACCTGCATCGAGCTTACCCGAATAGATACGCACGAAGCACAGGCGGCCTACGAAGGGGTCGGTGGCGATCTTGAATGCGAGACCGCAGAACGGATCGTTCTCCGATGCATGGCGCACCTCTTCCTGCTCGGTCTTGGGGTTGATACCCGTCACGGCGGGCACATCCAGCGGCGAGGGCAGGAACGCAATGACATAGTCGAGCAGTTTCTGTACGCCTTTGTTGTGGAACGACGAACCGCAGAGCATCGGAACGACCTGCATCGAGATCGTAGCCTTGCGGATGGCTGCGAGCAGTTCCTCGGGGGTGATCGAATCGGGATCCTCGAAGAACTTCTCCATCAGCGCCTCGTCGGTCGAAGCGACCTCCTCGATGAGTTTCGCACGCCATTCGGCAGCCTCCTCGGCCATCGAGGCGGGAATCTCCTTCAGTTCGAAGTTATCGCGGACGGACTTGTCGTCGTAGTAATAGATCGCATTATTATATATAAGGTCTACCAATCCTTCGAACTTGTCCTCGGCACCGATCGGCAGGACGACCGGAAGGGCCGTAGCACCGAAGTGCTCCTTGATCTGTGCGCAGACTGCCAGGAAATCGGCGCCCGTACGGTCCATCTTGTTGACGTAGCCGATACGGGGGACATTGTACTTGTCCGCCTGGCGCCATACGGTCTCCGACTGGGGCTCTACGCCGCCTACGGCGCAGAACGTCGCAACGGCGCCGTCCAGCACGCGGAGCGAACGCTCCACCTCGACCGTAAAGTCAACGTGTCCCGGAGTGTCGATCAGGTTGATCTGGTACTGTTTGTCCTTATAGTTCCAGAATGCGGTGGTAGCGGCCGAGGTAATGGTGATACCGCGCTCCTGCTCCTGAACCATCCAGTCCATCGTAGCGCCGCCTTCGTGTACCTCACCGATCTTGTGGGTTTTACCCGTGTAAAAAAGGATACGCTCCGACGTGGTGGTCTTACCGGCATCGATGTGTGCCATGATACCGATATTGCGAGTGTAATGTAAATCTCTGGTTGCCATCTGTTCGGTCTCCTTATTAGAATCTAAAGTGTGCGAATGCCTTGTTGGCCTCGGCCATGCGGTGCATCTCCTCCTTGCGTTTGAAGGCGGCACCCTGCTGGTTGAAGGCATCCATTATCTCTGCTGAGAGCCTATCTGCCATCGTCTTTCCGGCGCGCTTGCGAGAATAGAGGACAAGGTTTTTCATGGAAATAGAAATCTTGCGCTCCGGACGAACCTCCATAGGAACCTGGAACGTCGCACCTCCGATACGCTTCGATTTCACTTCGACTTGGGGTGTGATGTTCTCCAGGGCCTGTTTCCAGATTTCCAGGGGAGATTTATCAGCATCCTTCATCTTCTTGCCCACCAGTTCCAACGCATCGTAGAAAATGGTGTAGGCAATACTCTTCTTACCGTCCAACATAAGGTTGTTGACGAAACGGGTCACAGCCACGTCGCCGAACTTGGGATCCGGAAGTAGAATTCGCTTTTTTGGCTTAGCTTTTCTCATTGTTTATTCGAAAATTGTCTAATTAATGTTTCTCGTGATTATTTACCTGCCTTGGGGCGTTTCGCACCGTATTTCGAACGGCGCTGGCGACGACCGTCGACACCTGCCGAGTCGAGCGCACCGCGCACGAGGTGGTAACGTACACCGGGGAGGTCTTTCACACGACCGCCGCGGACGAGCACGATGGAGTGCTCCTGCAAGTTGTGGCCTTCACCGGGGATGTAGGCGTTGACCTCCTTGCCGTTGGTCAATCTTACACGCGCAACCTTACGCATAGCCGAGTTAGGCTTCTTCGGGGTCGTAGTGTACACACGGGTACATACGCCTCGGCGCTGGGGACACGCTGCGAGTGCCGGGGACTTGCTCTTGTCCTCCATGCTCACTCGACCGTTTCTCACTAACTGTTGAATAGTTGGCATTTCTTAAACTGTCCTTTAATTGTTAAAAAATCTATCTCCATTGTCCAAAATGGACTGCAAAGGTACGCAATTTTTCGGAAATACAATATATATGCACATCTTTTTTCGCCTTTTTACAGCATTTTAGCCGACTTGCAATTCTTTTTATTTATAAAATCATCAAAATAATAAGTATTAGTTATGCAAAATTCAACAATCGGTTTGTCATCAGCACGATAGCGGCTTCGAATACGACAGGGGAATGAGGTACGGGCTCGACCCCGGAAGGCGAACCGGGCCGAAACCTGCGGGCTTCGACCCCCATACCGCAGGCTGCAAGACACCGGGCGGGAAAGCCGTGGCGACGCTCCGGGAAAACGACACAGAACTCGACATACACAGCCACAACCACAGCCACGGCAAAGCCTATTCGATATGCGTCGTACCGCGCTACGACTGGCCGGCAGCACCGCCGAAACAGCGACGGGACACGGCCAAAACGGCTGCGTCCCGTTTTTTATGCCGCGACGCCGCCAAAAAAGACGACAAAACAAGAAACTTTTGCTATTTTTGCAGGAAAATCCGAAACAAACCGTTACGAAGAGCTATGGAGTACAATTTCAAGGAGATCGAGCCCAAGTGGCAGCGCCGCTGGCAGGAAAATAAAACCTACAAGGTCGAGACCGACCCGTCGCGGCCCAAATTCTACGTGCTCGACATGTTCCCCTACCCGTCGGGCGCCGGCCTGCACGTAGGCCATCCGCTGGGCTATATCGCCTCGGACATCTACTCGCGCTACAAACGCCAGAAAGGCTTCAACGTCCTGCACCCGATGGGATACGACGCCTTCGGCCTGCCCGCCGAGCAGTACGCCATACAGACCGGCCAGCACCCCGCCGTGACGACCGAGCGGAACATCGCCCGCTACCGCGAGCAGCTCGACAAGATCGGGTTCTCGTTCGACTGGGATCGCGAGGTGCGCACTTGCGACCCCGCCTATTACAAATGGACGCAGTGGGCGTTCCTCAAGATGTTCGGCTCCTATTACTGCTATGACAAGCAGCAGGCGCGCCCGATCGAAGAGCTGACCGCGGCCTTCGAACAGGGCGGCACCCAGGGACTGAACGTGGCCTGCTCGCAGGAACTGCATTTCACGGCCGAAGAATGGCGCGCCATGCCGGAGGAGGAGAAGGAGCGGACGCTCCACAACTACCGCCTCGCGTTCCGTGCCGACACGATGGTCAACTGGTGCCCGAAGCTGGGAACCGTGCTCGCCAACGACGAAGTGCACGACGGGCTTTCGGTGCGCGGCGGCCATCCGGTCGAACAGAAACGGATGAAACAGTGGCTCCTGCGCGTGACGGCCTACGCCCAGCGCATGCTCGACGGGCTGGACAGGCTCGCCTGGAGCGACTCCCTGAAGGAGATCCAGCGCAACTGGATCGGCCGTTCGGAGGGAGCCCAGGTCTTCTTCGACATAAAGGATTCGGCGCGCAAACTCGAAATATTCACCACCCGCCCCGACACGATCTTCGGCGTGACGTTCATGGTCATCGCCCCCGAACACGAGTGGGTGGGCGAACTGACCACGCCCGACAACAAGGCGGCCGTCGAGGAGTACATCTGCCAGGCCAAGAAACGCTCCGAGCGTGAGCGCATCGCCGAGACCAAACGCGTAAGCGGCGTGGCGACAGGATCTTACGCCATCAATCCCTTCACCGGCAAGGCCATCCCGATCTACATCTCGGACTACGTGCTGGCCGGCTACGGGACGGGGGCCATCATGGCCGTCCCGGCGCACGACTCGCGCGACTACGCCTTCGCCCGCCATTTCGGACTGGAGATCGTCCCGGTAGTCGAAGGCGGCGACATTTCACAGGAGTCGTACGACGCCAAATCGGGCAAAGTAATCAACTCAGATTTCCTCGACGGCAAGGATGTAAAGGAGGCGATCGGGATCATGTTCGACCAAATCGAGCGGCGCGGATTGGGCCGCAAACGCATCAACTACCGCCTGCGCGACGCCATCTTCTCGCGCCAGCGCTACTGGGGCGAGCCGTTCCCGATCTATTACCGGGGCGACGTGGCCTGCCCGCTCGCCGAGGACAAACTGCCGCTCGAGCTGCCGCCCATCGCCGACTTCGGCCCCACCGAACAGGGCGAGCCGCCGCTGGCGCGCGCCACGAATTGGGCGACGCCGGAGGGCTATCCCTACGAGCTGTCGACCATGCCCGGATTCGCTGGGTCGTCGGCCTACTACCTGCGTTACATGGATCCGCACAACGACGAGGCGCTCGTCGGCCGTGAAGCCGACGAATACTGGCGCAACGTCGACCTCTACGTGGGCGGCATCGAGCACGCCACGGGACACCTCATGTACTCGCGGTTCTGGAACATGTTCCTCTACGACCTGGGCGTCGTCTGCGAAGAGGAGCCGTTCCGCAAACTCGTCAACCAGGGCATGATCCAGGGGCGCTCGAATTTCGTCTACCGCATCGTCGGCACCAACAAATTCGTGTCGCTCGGCCTGAAAGACCAGTACCAGACCCAGGCGCTCTATGTCGACGTGAACATCGTCCGCAACGACATCCTCGACCTGGACGCCTTCCGCGCCTGGATGCCCGAATACAAGGACGCCGAATTCATCCTCGAGGACGGCAGGTACGTCTGCGGCTGGGCCATCGAAAAGATGTCCAAGTCGTTCTACAACGTCGTGAACCCCGACTACATCGTCGACAACTACGGCGCCGACACGCTGCGCATGTACGAAATGTTCCTCGGCCCGCTCGAACAGTCCAAACCCTGGGACACGAACGGCATCGACGGTGTCTACAAGTTCCTGCGCCGTTTCTGGCGCCTGTTCTACGACCACGACGGCAAGCTGGTGCTCACCGACGAAAAGGCGACCGAAAAGGAGCTTCGCACGCTGCACAAAACGATCAAGAAGGTCAGCGAGGACATCGAGAACTTCTCGTTCAACACCTCCGTCGCCGCCTTCATGATCTGCCTCAACGAATTGGGCGAATGCAACAAGCGCGAGGTGCTCGAGCCGCTGACCGTCCTGCTGGCACCCTTCGCTCCGCATATCGCCGAGGAACTGTGGGAAGCGCTGGGACACACGACCTCGGTCTGCACGGCAAGCTACCCCGCCTACGATGAGAAACACCTCGCGCAGAGCGCCTTCGAATACCCGGTTTCGGTCAACGGCAAACTCCGTTTCAAGAAAGAATACGCCACGTCGATGACGCCCGCCCAGATCCAGGCCGACGTCGTGACGCAGCCCGAGGCGCAGAAATGGCTCGAAGGCAAGGCCCCGAAGAAAGTCATCGTCGTCCCGGGCAAGATCATCAACATCGTGATCTGACGCACCCCGGCGCAAGGCGCCACCGACGCCCCCGACACGGCGGATGCGGTCGAATCCGCGCCCGCATTCCCGGACAACCCGCCCCGCCCTGCGGGGACAAAAACGATAAGACCATGAGACGACCACACACACTGCTCGCCGCTCTCCTGCTCGCCGCAGGCACGGCGGCCGCACAGGACTACGGACAAGCTGCGACGCTGAAAATCTGGGACAACACGACGGCGCCCCACAGCAACGGCATCGCCACGCCCGAACGGGAACCCGAGCCGAACCGGATTGCCGACGTTTCGCAGGCCGTGCTCTACATCTTCCCGGCCGACCCCGCAAAAGCGACGGGGCAGGCCGTCGTGATCTGCCCGGGCGGGGGCTACGTGAAACTGTGCATCGACTACGAAGGTTACGACATGGCCAAGTGGTTCGCCGCCAACGGCATCACGGCCGCCGTACTCAAATACCGGATGCCCAACGGCCACCCCGAGGTGCCGCTGGAGGACGTCGAACAGGCGCTGCGCATCATGATGGGGCTCGAAGCGGGCGCCACCGGGTTCACGGCCGGCAAGGTCGGCATCGTGGGCAGCTCGGCAGGCGGGCACCTCGCGGCCTCGGCCTCGACGCTGGCCGAGACCAAGCCCGCCTTCTCGATCCTTTTCTACCCGGTCATCACGGCCGAAAAGGGCAAAGGGCACCAGGGGTCGTTCAACGCCCTGCTGGGCGACGGGCGCAATGCGGAGAGCGACACGTGGTATTCGCTCCAGAACCGCGTGACGGCACATACCCCGCCGACGCTGCTGCTGCTTTCGGACGACGACCGTACGGTGCCGCCCGTCAACAGCACCCTCTATTACAACGCCCTCAAGGAGCACGGCGTGAAAGCCTCGATGCACATCTACCCCACCGGCGGGCACGGCTGGAGCATCCGCGACCACTTCGAATACAAGGAGCATTGGCAACAGGCAACGCTGGACTGGCTGAAAAAGCTGAACGAAGCATAGAATCCTGCTTCCGTGCTTCTGCGGCAGCACGGCCTACCCGGCAGCGTGGATGTCGGGATACGGCCGGTTACAAGCCGCAAAAGCGGAGGGAGGGAACTCGCGGAAGCCGTAGTGCAGGCAGCCGTCCGGGAATTCGGCCAACAGGTTCGTTCCCGCCGGGAGTCGGATTGGCCTGCGGGGCAATAATCTCCCCACGGAGAAGCGTAACCCCGTTTTTTCAGACCGCGCATTGCCGTTTGACGATTATTGCGTATCTTTGCCGGCAAAATAAGGATTTATGGCAGACAACAGCATTTTGAGCCGTCTCGACGGCCTGAAACTCAAATACGAGGAGACGGGGCAGAAACTCACCGACCCCGAAGTCATCGCCGACGTCAAACAGTTCGTGCAGCTCAACAAGGAGTACAAGGAGCTGGAGCCGATCATCGAAACCTCGGAACGTTACCGCACGGCGCTGGCCAACCTGGCCGAAGCCAAGGACATCCTCTCCAACGACAAGGACGAGGAGATGCGCGAAATGGCTCGCGGCGAGATCACCGAACTGGAGCCGGCCATCGAGCAGATGGAAGAGCAGATCAAACTGCTGCTGATCCCCAAAGACCCGCAGGACTCGAAGAACGCCATCATGGAGATCCGCGGCGGCACGGGCGGCGACGAGGCGGCCATCTTCGCCGGCGACCTGCTGCGCATGTATACCAAATACATCGAGTCGAAGGGCTGGCGCTACGAAATGACATCGTTCTCGGACGGTGCCGCGGGAGGCTACAAGGAGGTCGTCCTCAAAGTCACGGGGCAGAACGTCTACGGCACGCTCAAATACGAATCGGGCGTACACCGCGTACAGCGCGTGCCACAGACCGAGACGCAGGGCCGCGTCCACACGTCGGCCGCCTCGGTGGCCGTACTGCCCGAAGCCGAGGAATTCGACGTCGAGATCTCGATGAACGACATCCGCAAGGATATCTTCTGTGCCTCGGGGCCGGGCGGACAGTCGGTCAACACGACCTATTCGGCCATCCGCCTGACGCACATCCCCACGGGCATCGTCGTACAGTGCCAGGATCAGAAATCACAGCTCAAGAACTTCGACAAGGCCTTCGAAGAGTTGCGTACGCGCGTGTTCAACCTCGAATACTCGAAATACCTCGACGAGATCGCCTCGAAGCGCAAGACGATGGTCTCGACGGGCGACCGCTCGGCCAAGATCCGCACCTACAACTATCCGCAGGGACGTATCACCGACCACCGCATCAACTATACGATCTACAACCTCTCGGCCTTCATGGACGGCGACATACAGGACGTGATCGACCACCTGATCGTGGCGGAGAACGCCGAGCGCCTGAAGGAAAGCGAGTTGTAAAAACCGTCCCCATGGGAGCCCCCATCCCCGCATGCGTACTGCCTCCGTCCGGGTCGGCTGCACCGGGGCAACCCCTGCCTTCCATGGCCAACGGGCTTGGACAGGGGGATCCGCCGCAAACCGCTATCGACCGAAAAACATTGCAAACCGACAAACTGACAGGCCGGGCATTCGACGACGAGGTATACGCCGTCGTGGCGCAAATCCCCGCCGGGAAGATCGTTTCCTACAAGCAGATCGCCCGGCTGATCGGCATGCCCGGCCACGCCCGCCGCGTAGGCCGCGCCATGGTCTCCGCCCCGGCAGGGCTCCCCTGCCACCGCGTGGTCAACAGCGCCGGGCGCACCGCCCCCGGCTGGCCGCAGCAACGGGAATTGCTCGAAAAGGAAGGCGTTCGCTTCAAGGCCAACGGCTGCGCCGACGTCGTCCGCTTCATGTGGGAGGAAATCCTGTAACCCGCATCGCACCTGCCCCACGACCGGAACCCGCATCGGGAGCTGCGACGGGAAGAGCACCGGGAACCCCGCCGGGAAGGTCATTCGCCCCTCCCGCCGGACACGATCGCCCGGCTGGCCGCGGCAACATATCGCCGGAAAAAAATTTGGCATTCCGCACCAAAACCGTTATCTTCGCATCATCCCGCATACGCTCCGGACATACTGCGGCGGGCAATATTCCCCGCCGGGAATGCGTTTACCGGGAAAAAGCACCGCATGAAAAGATACATCCTGCTCCTATCCGCACTCTTCGCCGCGACACTCTCCGCCGTGGCGCAGCGTCCCCTGTATATCGTCAACGGCGTCGAAACCGAAGAGATCGAATCGATCCCGCCCGACGACATCGAAAATATCGAATCCCTGCCGGCCGACGAGGAAACCATCGCCCGCTACGGGGAGAAAGCCGCCAACGGGGTAATACTCATCTCGCTCCGCTACGACAAACCCGCAGTCTTCGAGGCCGGCACGACCTTCGACGAGTACATCGCCGGGCAGGTCAAATGGGACGACGACGAACCGGCAGCCCGCATCATACTGCGCTACACCGTAACTCCCGAAGGCAAGGCCGTCCTGGCGCAGGAGCTCGAATCGACGGACAACCGCCTCAAGCGGCGCGTGCTGAAGGCACTCTCCGAAGCCCCGCACTGGCACCCGGCGCAGAAAAACGGCGTCGCCGTCGCAAGCGAAGGGGTGCTGCACATCCAGCTCCCCAAGGGCAAGCGGATGCCCCGTCCCGTAGAACTGGTTTGGCGCTGACCCATGCTGCCGCACGTCCATATCACCCTGTCGGAATTACAACGGCTCGTGAAGGAGACCCTCCACGAGCGTTTTGCCTTGCCCGTCTGGGTGAGCGCCGAGATCTCCGAGGTCAAAGTCAACTATTCGGGGCACTGCTACCTGGAACTCGTCGAGAAAGGGGGCGATAACGGCGTGCCGCTGGCACAGTCGCGCGCCGTGATCTGGCGCACGGCCTACTCCCGCATCGCGGGCTATTTCGAGGCCGAAACCGGGCAGCGGCTCGCCGCAGGGATCAAGATCCTGGCCAAAGTCGCCGTCAACTACCACGAACTCTACGGATTCTCGCTCCAGATCACCGACATCGACCCTGCCTACACGCTGGGCGACATGCAGCGGCAGCGGCAGCAGACCATCGACTGTCTGCGCAAGGAGGGCGTGTGGGACATGAACCGCGAGGTCGGGATGCCCGCCGTCGTACAGCGCATAGCCATCGTTTCGAGCGCCAATGCCGCCGGCTACCAGGATTTCTGCAAGGAGATCGGCAAAAGCCCCTACCGGTTCCGTCTCACGCTCTTCGATGCGTTCATGCAGGGTGCGGCGGCCGAGGAATCGATCGTCGCGGCGCTGTGCGCCGTGGCCGACCGCATGGAGGAGTTCGACGCCGTGGTCATCATCCGCGGCGGCGGTTCGGCCAGCGACCTCAACTGCTTCAATGCCTACCGGCTCTGCACCCACGTGGCGCAGTTCCCGCTGCCGGTGCTGACGGGTATCGGCCATGACAAGGACACGAGCGTGGCGGACATGGTGGCGCATACGGCGCTCAAAACCCCGACGGCGGTGGCCGGGTGGCTGGTGGAGCGGATGGACACGATCGACGCATGGCTCGACAACGCCGCCCTGCAACTGCGCGACAACGTACTGGTCTCCTCGCGGACACAGGAACTGCGGCTTCAGGAGCTGTCCAGCCACCTGCTCTTCCATGCCAAGGGGCTGCTCAGACAACGGGGAATGGCCCTGGAGCAGATGCGCGAAACCCTCGCGGCCAGTGCCGGGAATTTCCTCGCACGCCAGACGTCCCGGCTCGGCAATGCGGCCGAACTGGTCGCCGGACGCTCCCCGGAGCGTATCCTGCGGCTGGGCTTCGCCATCGTCCGCACGGACGGCAAAGCCGTTTTCTCCGCCGCACAAGTCGGAAAAGGCGACACACTCGACATCGAGGTCGCCGACGGCCGCATCGAGGGCACCGTTCAATACACCGAAACGAAATGACCCCGCCATGAAAGAGGACACCCCTTTCCGGATCGCGTTCTGCGTGCTGTGCCACAAGTACACGCCCGTGCTGGCGGAACTCGTGCACCAGCTCGATGCACCCGGCAACGGGCTGTTCATCCATGTGGACGGCAAGGCGGACATCGGAGCCTTTGCCGCACTCGGCAAGACCGGGCGCGTTTGTTTCGTCGAACCGCGTACGAAAGTCTACTGGGGCGGATTCGGCATGGTAGAAAGTACACTCCGGCTTTTCTCGGCGACACGCGACGGGGGTTTCCGTTACGTCGTCCTGATTTCGGGCGACACCCTGCCGTTATACCCTGCCGAAACGATACATACGGTACTCCGGGAAGCCTATGCCCGGGGACGGCAGTTCATTTCGGCCAATCCGTCCATCACCCCCGAAGAGGCCGACCGAGTACGCCGGAGAAGGTTCTGCCCCGACAAATCGACCTTCGCCCGCCGCTTGCTGCGGATCGCCATGAAATGTACCATGCGTGCGGACAACCCTTTTTTCGACCGGCTCCCGCCGCTGAAGAAAGGCAGCCAGTGGATTGCGATTACGGATCGTATGCGCGATTTCATCTTCGATTACCTCGCTGCACACCCGGAGTTTATCCCTGCATTTCGGTACAGCCATGCAGCCGATGAACTATTTTTTCATACGCTGCTCGGCGACTCCCCGTTTGCCGGGTACAACGCGAATTATTCGCTTGTCCATGCCGACTGGTCGCACCCCGGGGCACACCCGAAAACATTGTCCACAAGCGACTTGTCTCAACTGTCCGTGCTCAAGTCGAGGGGGGGGGAATTCCCCGCTTTTCGCCCGCAAGTTCGACGACGGGCTGGACATCGCCCGCTACCGCGAAATCCTGTTCGGGCAGGGAACTAAGGCTGCACGGTAAGGACACAATGAGAAACAGTTGTTAAACCACGAGAGATATGGCAAAGAAAAAAGAACCGGCCTACGCCGAGGCGATCGCCGAGATCGAGAAAATCCTCGCCCGCTTCCGCAGCGAAGAGATGGATGTGGACAGCCTCGCCGCCGAGGTTAAACGCGCCACGGAGCTGATCGCAAGCTGCAAGGCGCGCCTGCACAAGGCCGAAGAGGAGGTATCGAAGATTCTGGAATGACGATGAAGAAACTGATCAAATGGACGCTTAACCACGTGCCGCGGCCGCTCCTGCAACGCATCGCGGGCTGGGCCGTGCCGATGGCGGGCCTGTTTTACAGGGGACGCGGCGCCGAGTGCCCCGTATGCGGAGCCAAATACCGGAAATTCCTGCCCTACGGCTACGTACATACACGCGCCAATGCGCTCTGTCCCAAATGCCTGTCGCTGGAACGCCACCGGCTGCTGTGGCTCTACCTCACGCGCGAGACTGACCTGCTCAAATGCTATCCCCGCACGCTCCACATCGCGCCCGAGGTCTGCATCATGCGCCACCTGAAACCCCATTTTGCGGGGCATCCGGGACAATACGTCACGGCCGACCTCGAAAGCCCGCTGGCCGACCTGCATTTCGACGTACAGCAAATCCCGCTGGCCGATGATTCGGTCGACGTCATCCTCTGCAACCACCTGCTCGAACACGTCGCCGACGACCGCAAGGCGCTCGGCGAACTCTACCGCATCCTCAAACCCGGCGGCTGGGGCATCCTGCTCTCGCCCGTGGAGGCGGATTACGAACAGACCTTCGAGGATGACACGATCACCGACCCCGATGAGCGCACGCGCATCTTCGGGCAATACGACCACCGCCGCATCTACGGCGCGGACTACACAGACCGGCTGCGCGCCGCGGGCTTCGAAGCCGCAGATATCGACTACGCCGCGAGTTTCACCGACGCAGAGCGGAAACTGTACGCCCTGCCCGCGGATCACATCTACGCCGTCTATAAGCACTGACCCGGCAACCGGACACGGTGCCCGCAGCCGCGCCCGGCAGCCTGGGACGCCCGGGGTGTCTGAAGTGTCCGAGGTGTCCGGAATATTTTCCGGGGTTCCCTGCTTAGGCCGAAACGCACGGCAATGCGGGCCCCGTCAGTAGAGGAAAAACACGATCCCGATGAAATGCGCCACGACCGCAAGGTTGATCAGCAGGTGCCATACCATGTGGTGGTAGCGAAACCCCTGCCGGGCATAGAACCAGGCGCCGAGCGTGTAGAGTACGCCGCCCGCGGCGATCAGCACCAGCAACGCCGTCGAGGCCTGCCGCACGAAAAGCGGCAGGAACAAGACGATCGTCCATCCCATCACCAGGTAAATCGTCAGGCTGATGGCCGGGATCGAGTTGCGCGACAGCGACTTGTAAAAGATGCCGAACAGCACCATCGCCCACTGCAGGATGGTGATGAATATCCCCTGCCAGCCGCCGATGACCGATAAGGCGATCGGGGTGTAACTGCCGGCGATCGCCACATAGATGAAGATATGGTCGAGGATATGGAAAACGGCCTTGTGCTTCGAGGCCGGGTTCATCGAATGGTAGAGCGTCGAGGCAAGGAACATCAGGAAGATCGAGATCACGAAAATGCTCACCGAAACCGATGCCGTAACCGGGTTGGGGTCATGCACGTAGGCCCACACGGCGGCAAACGGGAGCGCCACGAGGGCCACGAGCGACATCACCCCGTGCGTAACCGTATTGGCGATCTCCTCGCCCACGGTCGGAACATAAACATCCTTTTTATTTGCCATAACGCTGTGTATTGGTCTGACGTGTCAAATTTATGAAATTTTTTCATATCTTTGCCAGCAAGGTTAAGCGGTTAGGTAAAAATGGACTTTTCACGGTACGAAAATCTCCGCACGCTCGTGCGCGCGAACTTCTCGGAGCAGACCCGGGCCCTCGTCGACGAGGCGCTCGTCTACGCCGACGGGAAGCTCACGGGCCTGTGCCGCTATGACGGCACGCCGCTGCTCGACCATGCCGTAGCCGTGGCTATGGTCGTGATCTCGGAAGTGGGCCTCGGCCGCAACTCCACGGTCTCGGCCATCCTGCACGACGTGGTGCGCCTGGCCCACAAGCGGCTCCCCGCCGAAGAGTTCCTCGCCCTGACCGCCGACATCCGCGACCGCTTCGGCGAACAGGTCGTGGGCATCACGATGGGCCTCGCGAACATCTCGGAACTGCGGCTCAAGGTCGCCAAGGAACAGGCCGACAATTTCCGCGACCTGCTGGTTTCCTATTCGGAAGACCCGCGCGTGATTCTCATCAAGCTGGCCGACCGGCTCGAAGTGATGCGCTCGCTCGAAATGTTCCCGCGTGAAAAATGGCGCAAGAAGAGCTGGGAGTCGATGAACCTCTACGCCCAGATCGCTCATAAACTGGGCCTTTACAGCCTCAAGAGCGAACTGGAGGACATCGCGCTGAAATACCTCGAACCCAAGGACTACGAACATATCGTCACCAAGCTCGAAGAGAGCGCCGAGGAGCGCAGGGCCTTCATCGCGCGGTTCCTGGTGCCCATCGAGGAGAGGCTCGGCAAGCTGGGCATCAAATACCACATCAAGAGCCGCACCAAGTCGATTTTCTCGATCTGGACGAAGATGCACAAGCAGAACGTCCCGTTCGAAGGGGTCTACGACATCTTCGCCATCCGCATCATCATCGACTGCGACAAGGAGCAGGAGAAACAGCAGTGCTGGACGGCCTATTCCATCGTCACGGATTTCTACACGCCCAACCCCAACCGCATGCGCGACTGGATCTCGATCCCGAAATCCAACGGGTACGAATCGCTGCACACCACCGTGTCGGCCGGCGGCCGGTGGGTCGAGGTGCAGATCCGCACCGAACGCATGGACGCCGTGGCCGAACGCGGCATCGCGGCGCACTGGCGCTACAAGGGGGTCAACCAGGGAGCCCAGACCAGCGAAATGTGGCTGGGACGCCTGCGCGAACTGTTAGAGGACACCACGCATTCGCTGGCGCAGCGCTTCGACGCCAAGCCGGCCTCGGGCGAGATCTTCGTCTTCACGCCCAACGGCGACCTGCGGAAACTGCCCGAAGGGGCTTCGCTCCTGGACTTCGCGTTCGACATCCACACCTCGCTGGGTTCCACGTGCGTGGGGGGCAAGGTCAACAACCGGGCGGTCTCGATCCGCGAACAGCTCCACAACGGCGACATCGTCGAAATCCTGACCCAGAAGAACCAGACGCCCAAATCCGACTGGCTCAACTTCGTGGTCACGTCGAAGGCCCGCAACAAGATCAAGTCCTACCTGCGCGAAGAACAGGCCAAACATACGCGCATGGGGCGCGAAGAGCTCGAACGCAAGCTCAAGAACTGGAAATTCACGCTGACCATCGACGAGGCGGTGGCCTACCTGGTCAAATACTTCAAAGTCCGCACCGGCACGGAAGTCTACGCACTGATCGCCACGCAGAAAGTCGACCTGGGCACGATCAAGGAGATCCTCGCCCGCCATATCTCGGGCGAAGCCGACGAACAGCGCCGTGCCGCCGCGGCCGAAGCCGAGCGCAACAAGGTGCACAACGTCAGGGAGAGCACCGCGCCGCAGGACGCGCTGGTGATCGACGACGACATCTCGAAGATCCAGTACAAACTGGCCAAATGCTGTAACCCGATCAAGGGCGACGACGTATTCGGGTTCGTGACGATCAACTCGGGCATCACGATCCACCGCAACGACTGCCCCAATGCCAAGCGCATGCGCGAGAACTACCCCTACCGGGTTATCGAAGCGCGCTGGCGTTCGACGGCCGAGGGTGCCTTCCGCGTCTCGATCCGCATCGTGGCGGCCGACACGACGGGCATGGCCAACCACATCACCGAGGTCATCAGCCGCGACCTGAAACTCAACATCCGCTCGATCAACTTCTCATCGCTCGCCAACGGGTGCATCGGGGGCACGGTGAGCGTCGAGGTGCCCGGCGCGGGCGTCGTGGACACGCTCATTCACTCCATCATGCGGATCAAGGGCGTGCAGCGTGCCTTCCGTATCAACAACTGATTCACACCACAATTTTACCCACATAAAAGTAAATGAATAACAACTCTATCAGCGTCGTATTTGCCGACCCGTCACACGCGCATTACGCCCAGCGTATCTGCGATCTGATCTACGAGTCGGCGTTGCAGCGTGGCACGGGCATCGCCAAGCGTTCGCCCGAATACATCGCCGCAAAAATGACCGGTGGCAAGGCCGTCGTGGCGCTGGACGGTGAGAAACTTATCGGTTTCAGCTACATCGAGTGTTGGGGACACGGCGATTTCGTCGCGACCTCGGGGCTTATCGTCGACCCGGAGTACCGCCATATGGGACTCGCGGAGCAGATCAAGCGACGAACATTCGAGCTGGCCCGACGACGATTCCCGTACGCCAAGTTATTCAGTATTACGACGTCGCTGCCCGTGATGAAACTCAATTCGCGCATGGGCTACACGCCGGTGACCTTCTCCGAACTCACCGAGGACGAGGAGTTCTGGCGGGGTTGCCAGGGCTGCTGCAACTACGACATCCTGCAACGCAACAACCGGCGCATGTGCCTCTGCACGGGTATGCTCTACGACCCTGCCAAGGAACCCCCGCAGGTACAGTCGCGCATGGCGCCCTACATCATGTTCTTCAAAAACAAGTTCAAAAAATTGTTCCACCTGAAATAAACAAAACGATATAAGAAAATGGGAAAGCAAAAAGTAGTTCTGGCATTCAGCGGAGGTCTCGACACCTCGTTCTGCGTGAAATACCTCTCCGAGGATAAAGGGTACGATGTCTATACCGCCATCGCCAACACGGGCGGCTTCTCGAAGGAGGAGCTTGCGAACATCGAAAAACGCGCCCTGGCGCTGGGCGCCGTGAAGCACGCCACGCTCGACATCGAGCAGGAATACTACGAAAAGAGCATCAAATACATGATCTACGGCGACATCCTGCGCAACGGCACCTACCCCATTTCGGTCAGCTCGGAGCGTATTTTCCAGGCCATCGCCATCATCGAATACGCCAAGTCGGTCGGCGCCGACTGCGTGGCCCACGGCTCGACGGGCGCCGGCAACGACCAGGTGCGCTTCGACCTGACGTTCCAGGTGCTTGCTCCCGAAATCGAGATCATCACCCCGACGCGCGACATGACCCTGACGCGCGAATACGAGATCAACTACCTCCGCGAGCACGGCTTCGAGGCCGACTTCAAGAAGATGGAATACTCGATCAACAAGGGGCTCTGGGGCACGTCGATCGGCGGCAAGGAGACGCTCCGCTCGGAGCAGACGCTGCCCGAGGAGGCCTACCCGAGCCAGGTTACGGCCCACGCCGAGGAGCGTCTGAAGATCACCTTCCACGAGGGTGAGATCGCCGCCGTGAACGGCAAGCCCTACGCCGACAAGGTCGAGGCCATCCGCGCCGTCGAGGCCATCGGTTCGAAATTCGGCATCGGCCGCGACATGCACATCGGCGACACGATCATCGGCATCAAGGGCCGCGTAGGCTTCGAGGCCGCCGCCCCGATGCTCATCATCGCCGCACACAGGATGCTTGAGAAACACACCCAGACCAAATGGCAGATCTACTGGAAAGAGCAGGTCGCCAACTGGTACGGCATGTTCCTGCACGAGGCGCAATACCTCGAACCGGTGATGCGCGACATCGAAGCGATGCTCGCCTCCTCGCAGCGCAACGTCACGGGTACGGTCGAGCTGATCCTGCGTCCGTACAGCTACACGCTCGTGGGCGTCGATTCGACCTTCGACCTGATGAAGACCGACTTCGGCGAATACGGCGAGGTCAACAAGGCCTGGACGGCCGACGACGTGAAGGGCTTCACGAAGATCCTCGGCAACCAGATCAAGATTTACCACAACGTCCAGAAACGCAACAAGAAATGATCCGGGCCGGCATCATCGGAGGCGCCGGGTACACCGCCGGCGAACTGATCCGCCTGCTGCTCGCCCACCCGCAGGCCCGAATCGTCTTCGTCCACAGCACGAGCAACGCGGGCAACCGCCTCGCCGACGTACACGGGGGACTGGAGGGCGACACCGAAATGCGTTTCAGCGACGCTTACGACCTGGGAGCCATCGACGTGCTGTTCCTCTGTTCGGCACACGGCGAGAGCCGCAAATGGATGGAGGCGAACACGGTGCCCGCAGGCGTGAAGATCATCGACCTGGCGCAGGATTTCCGCGACGAGAGCGGCGGGTTCGTCTACGGGCTCCCCGAGCTGAACCGCGACCGTATCCGCACGGCACAGCGCGTCGCCAACCCGGGCTGCTTCGCCACGGCGATCCAGCTGGCACTGCTCCCGCTCGCAGCGGCGGGACTATTGACGGACGAGGTGCATGTGACGGCCGTGACCGGCTCGACGGGCGCGGGGGTGAAGCCCTCGGCCACAACCCATTTCAGCTGGCGTTCGGACAACATCTCGGTCTACAAAGCCTTCACGCACCAGCACCTCGTGGAAATCGGACGCAACCTGCGGCAGCTGGAGCCCTCGTTCGACCAGGCGGTGAACTTCGTGCCGATGCGCGGCGATTTCACGCGGGGCATCCTGGCAAGCGTCTACACCGCCTGTCCGCTCGACGAAGAGGCCGCACGCAAGCTCTACGCCGACTATTACGCCGCGGCAGCCTTCACGCACGCCACGACGCGCAGCATCGACCTAAAACAGGTCGTCAACACCAACAAGGCGCTCGTGGGCGTATCGAAATACGACGACAAGCTGCACATCGTCTCGGTGATCGACAACCTGCTCAAAGGCGCTTCGGGACAGGCCGTGCAGAACATGAACCTGATGTTCGGGCTCGACGAAACCACTGGGTTGCGACTGAAGGCAAGCGCCTTTTAAAAAGCGCCTTGCATCCAAAGCCGCCTTTTTGCGGCAAAAAACGACAGGCAATTCCGCGTTGCCGTTCGAGGAGGGAACCCGGCGGGATAAAGGCCGAGCGTCAAAAAAAGCGGGGGGGGGCGGTTTGCCCGCAAGCCCGCGAAGGCGCCCGTTTTAGCGCAGCCTTCCTGCCGCCCCGCAGAGAACGACATGCGGATAAAAACTTTACACAATGACACTATTCAACGTATATTCCTTATATCCCGTAGAGCCCGTCCGGGGCAAGGGCTGCTTCGTCTACGACGCGGCAGGCACCGAATACCTCGACCTCTACGGCGGCCATGCCGTCATCTCGATCGGCCATGCCCAGCCCGACTATGTACGGGCCCTCTCGGAGCAGGCCGCACGGCTGGGGTTCTATTCCAACTCGGTCGAGAACTCGCTCCAGACCACCCTGGCCGAAAAACTGGGCCGCGCATCGGGCTACGACGATTACAGCCTCTTCCTCTGCAACTCGGGAGCCGAGGCGAACGAGAACGCCCTGAAACTGGCTTCGTTCCACACCGGCCGCACGAAGGTGCTGGCCTTTTCCAAGGCGTTCCACGGCCGCACCTCGGGCGCCGTCGCCGCGACGGACAACCCCGCGATTTCGGCCCCCTTCAACCGCACGGCCAACGTGGAATTCGTGCCGCTGAACGACCTCGCTGCCGCGCGCGCGAAACTCGCCACGGGCGAGTTCGCAGCCGTCATCATCGAAGGCATTCAGGGCGTGGCCGGCATCCACTGCCCCGCGGACGACTTCCTGCGCGGACTGCGCACGGCGGCGAGCGAAACCGGCACGCAGCTTATCCTCGACGAGATACAGTCGGGCTACGGACGCACGGGTCGCTTCTTCGCCCACCAGGCAGCCGGCATCCGCCCCGACCTGATCACCACGGCCAAAGGCATGGGCAACGGCTTCCCGATCGGCGGCGTGCTGATCGCGCCCCATTTCGAGGCGCGCCCCGGGCTGCTGGGCACCACCTTCGGCGGCAACCACCTCGCCTGCGCAGCGGCCATCGCCGTGCTCGACGTGATGGAGCGCGACGGGCTCGTCGAGAACGCCGCCACGGTCGGCGAATACCTGCTCGGCGAACTGCATAAGATCGGCGGGCTGAAAGAAGTCCGCGGCCGCGGACTGATGATCGGCATCGAACTCGACGGCTCGGGGTCGGAGTTCCGCAAACGGCTGCTCTTCGAAAAACACATCTTCACGGGCGGCGCCGGCGCCTCGACCGTGCGGCTGCTGCCCGCGCTCTGCCTGACACGCGAACTGGCCGACCGCTTCCTCAACGCATTCAAAGAACTCGTACGATGAAAAAATTCACCTGTGTAGCAGACATCGGCGACCTGACGACAGCCGTCGCCGAAGCCATGGAGATCAAGCGCGACCGGTTCCAGTTCACGGGGCTCGGCCGCAACAAAACCCTGCTGATGCTGTTCTTCAATTCGAGCCTCCGCACGCGGCTCTCGACGCAGAAGGCAGCGATGAACCTCGGCATGAACGTCATGGTATTGGACGTCAACCAAGGCGCCTGGAGGCTCGAAACCGAGCGCGGCGTGGTGATGGACGGCGACAAGGCCGAACACCTGCTCGAAGCCATCCCCGTCATGGGATCGTACTGCGACGTGATCGGCGTACGGTCGTTCGCCCGCTTCCACGACAAGGCCGAAGACTACGAGGAACGCGTACTGGAACAGTTCATCCGCTACTCGGGCCGCCCCGTATTCTCGATGGAGGCCGCCACGCGGCATCCGCTGCAAAGCTTCGCCGACCTGATTACCATCGAGGAGTACAAGACCACGGAGCGCCCGAAGGTCGTGATGACCTGGGCACCGCACCCCAACGCCCTGCCTCAGGCCGTGCCCAACTCGTTCGCCGAGTGGATGAACGCCGCCGGCTACGACTTCGTCATCACCCATCCCGAAGGCTACGAGCTCGCCCCGCAGTTCGTCGGCAACGCCCGCGTCGAATACGACCAGCGCAAGGCACTCGAAGGGGCGGATTTCGTCTATGCCAAGAACTGGGCGGCCTACGCCGACCCCGATTACGGAAAGGTACTCAGCCGCGACCGGAGCTGGACGGTGGACGCCGAAAAGATGGCGCTCACCCACGACGCCTATTTCATGCACTGCCTGCCCGTGCGGCGCAACATGATCGTCACGGACGAAGTGATCGAATCGCCGCGCTCGCTGGTGATCCCCGAGGCCGCCAACCGCGAGATCTCGGCACAGGTAGTACTCAAACGGTTGCTGGAGGGGTCGAAGTGATGGAAAAAATCACGGTAGTAAAGATCGGGGGCAACGTCATCGACGACCCCGCGGCCCTGAAAGGCTTCCTCGCGGACTTCGCCTCGCTGCCCGGGGCGAAGATCCTCGTCCACGGAGGCGGCAAGCTCGCCACGCGCCTCGCCCAGAAACTCGAACTGCAGGTGCAGATGGTCGACGGGCGCCGCATCACCGACAAGGGCACGCTCGACATCGTGACGATGGTCTACGCCGGGCTGGTCAACAAACAGCTCGTGGCCGGGCTCCAGGCCGCCGGATGCAATGCACTCGGGCTATCGGGCGCCGACGGCAACGCCGTCATGGCACGCCGCCGCGCACCCGAACCGATCGACTACGGCTTCGTGGGCGACATCGAAAGTGTCAACCACACGCTGCTCGGGGAACTTCTCGGGGCAGGTGTCACGCCTGTATTCTGCGCCATCATGCACGACGGGCAGGGCACGCTGCTCAACTGCAACGCCGACAGCGTGGCTTCGTCCGTGGCACTCGGTGCCGCCCGGATCGCCCCCACGGAGCTGGTTTTCTGCTTCGAAAAAAGCGGCGTGCTGCGCGACCCGGAGGACGAGACGACGCTCATCCGCGAAATCACGGCCGAATCGTACGCCGCGCTCAAAGCCGGCGGCATCGTCAGCAAAGGGATGATCCCCAAGGTCGAGAACGCGCTGAAAGCCGTTGCCAACGGCGTGCGGAGCGTCACGATCAAACACTCGGAGAACCTGCTGAACGACACCGGAACGGTAATCAGGTAATACGCCCGATCCCTGTGGCCGCACGGCCACAGGGGAACGGACAGCCAGCTCACAAACGACATGGATGCAAAAACCAAGGAAGCCATCGACCTGCTCAGGACGCTGATCGCAACGCCCTCCCCGTCGCGCGACGAAAGCCGCACGGCCGGCCTCATCTTCGCCTACCTGGCGGAACACGGCGCGGCACCCGAAAGACTGCACAACAACGTCTTCGCCCGCTCCGCAGGCTTCGACCCGGCGCGCCCGACGCTGCTCCTGAACTCCCACCACGACACGGTACGCCCCGTATCCAGCTACACCCGTGACCCGTATGCCCCGACCGTCGAAGGCGACCGCCTCTACGGCCTGGGGAGCAACGACGCCGGGGCTTCGGCGGTGAGCCTCACGCAGACCTTCCTGACGCTGCGCACACGCCCCCTGCCGTTCAACCTCCTGCTGGCGCTTTCGGCCGAAGAGGAGTGCATGGGCGAGCACGGTATGCGCGCCCTGCTGCCGCAGCTGGGACGGATCGACATGGCAATCGTGGGCGAGCCCACGGGGATGCAGGCCGCCGTCGGCGAACGGGGGCTGGTCGTCCTCGACTGCGAAGCCCGCGGCAAAAGCGGCCATGCGGCCCGCAACGAGGGCGTCAACGCGCTCTATATCGCACTCGACGACATCGCCCGCCTGCGTACTTTCCGCTTCGACCGCTGCTCCGACCTGCTGGGCCCCATCGGCATCGCCGTGACGCAGATCGCGGCCGGCACGCAGCATAACGTCGTTCCCGACACCTGCCGTTTCGTGGCCGACGTCCGCACCACGGACGCCTACACCAACGAGGAAACGGTCGAAATCCTGCGTCGGGCACTGCGCAGCGAGGTGACGCCCCGCTCGACACGCATCCGTGCCTCGGCGCTCGACGCCGCCCATCCGCTCGCACGGGCGGCCGCCGCCACGGGACGCGAAAGCTACGTATCGCCCACCACGTCGGACATGGCGCTGATGCCCTTCCCGTCGCTCAAGATGGGGCCGGGGCAATCCTCGCGCTCGCACACGGCCGACGAATTCGTGTTGCTTTCGGAGATCGAAGAGGGCATCGGAATTTACGAAAAATTCATAACACAACTGGCTGAAACCCTCTGATGCCCGCGGCAGGAGGCTGCAACCCCGCTGCGAAAGAGCCCCCTCCGAGGCAGATGGCAGCCCGGCAAACGCGGCGCACCGCCGCAAGCCGACGGCCGACGGCAATAGGGAGCCGGAACAAAGAGAGAAACGAATATACACAATATGGCAACGAAACTTTGGGACAAGGGCTTCGAGCCCGACAAGATGATCGAGGAGTATACCGTCGGCAACGACCGCGAACTGGACATGCGGCTGGCGCGCTACGACGTCCAGGGCTCGCTGGCGCATATCGCCATGCTCGAAACGATCGGGCTGCTGACGGCCGGCGAACTGGAAAAGCTGACGGCGGGACTGAAAGAGATCGCCGCCGAGATCGAGGCCGGGCGCTTCGAAATCGAACCCGGCACCGAGGATGTCCACTCGCAGGTGGAGCTGATGCTCACCCGCCGCCTGGGCGACGCCGGCAAGAAAATCCACTCGGGCCGCTCGCGCAACGACCAGGTGCTGGTCGACCTCAAACTGTTCCTGCGCGACGAACTGCGTCAGACCGCCGAAGCCGTAAAAACGGTCTTCGACCGCCTGCAAACGCTCAGCGAGCAGTACAAAGAGGTATTGATGCCGGGATACACCCACCTTCAGATCGCCATGCCTTCGTCGTTCGGCCTGTGGTTCGGCGCCTACGCCGAAACGCTGGTGGACGACATGCGGCTCATCGCCGCGGCATGGCACATCGCCAACCAGAACCCCCTCGGCTCAGCCGCCGGGTACGGCTCGTCGTTCCCGCTCGACCGTGAGATGACCACGCGCCTGTTGGGTTTCGAAGCGCTGCACTACAACGTCGTGGCGGCACAGATGAGCCGCGGCAAAAGCGAACGCGCCGCCGCCAACGCCATCGCGGCCGTCGCTGCGACCATCGGCCGCCTGGCGATGGACGTCTGCCTGTTCATGAGCCAAAACTTCGGCTTCGTATCGCTGCCCGACAACCTCACCACGGGGTCGAGCATCATGCCCCACAAGAAGAACCCCGACGTCTTCGAGATCATGCGCGGACGCTGCAACCGCCTGCAATCCGTACCGAACGAGATCGCCCTGCTCACGGCGAACCTTCCCGTCGGCTACCACCGCGACATGCAGCTGCTCAAGGACATCCTGTTCCCGGCGACGACCGAAATCAAACGCACCCTCTCGATGTGCGACTTCATGCTCGCGCACCTGAAGGTCAACACCGACATCCTCGACGAGCGGAAATACGACTACCTTTTCACGGTCGAGGACGTCAACCGCCTCGTACTCGCAGGCGTCCCGTTCCGCGAAGCCTACAAGCAGGTGGGGATGGCCGTACAGCGCGGTGAGTACCATCCGACGCGCGAGGTGCACCACACCCACGAAGGCAGCATCGGCAACCTCTGCACCGCCCAAATCCGCCGGAAGATGGAGCGCGTGATGTCCGAATTCGAATAACGGGCGCACCGTCCGATCCGCCCCGGACAAAAGGGGCTGTCTGACAAATCTGATTTCAACGATTTCACCCCTGCCAAAGCTTATTCTGACAGGGGTGATTTTCGATTTTCGGGACTTGTTTGACAGCCCCTGCCGGAACGCTGCCGGCTTACTTGATGCGCTCGTAATACTCGCGGGTGCGGGTGTCGACGCGAATCTTGTCGCCCGTGTTGATGAACAGTGGAACGCGCACCGTCGCACCGGTGTTGACCGTAGCGGGTTTGAGCGAGTTGGTCGAAGCGGTGTCGCCCTTGATGCCCGGCTCGGTATAGGTCACCTCCATGTCCACGATCGGGGGAAGCTCGGCCGAAAGCACGGTCTCCTTCTCGGTGTGGAACATCACCTCCACGATCTGGCCGTCGGCCATCAGGTCGTAGTTGGTGATCAGGTTCTTGTCGATGTTGATCTCTTCGAAAGTCTCGGTGTGCATGAAATGCGCCCCCAGGTCATCCTCGTAGGTGAACTGGTAGGGACGGCGTTCCACGCGTACGGGTTCGATCTTCGCCCCTGCCGAGAACGTATTGTCCAGCACGCGGCCCGATTCGAGGTTCTTGAGTTTGGTTCGTACGAAAGCGGGGCCTTTGCCCGGCTTCACATGCTGGAAATCCACGATTTGAAAGGTCTTGCCATCCATTTCGATGCACATACCGATCTTGATGTCAGCTGTAGTTGCCATAAGGTATTGTTTTGAATTGATTTTTTCGTGGGCGCAAAGTTATGAAAAAAATCCGGAATATCCTATTTCCCCCATTCATAGCGCGGTATATCGACCCCGAGCAATGCTGCGGCGCGGTCAGCGACCGTACCGCACAGCTCCTCGATGCCCTGCGGCGCGGCATAGAACGACGGCGATGCGGGCAGAATCACCGCCCCGGCCTCGGTCAGCGCCGCCATGTTGCGCAGGTGTATGAGCGACAGGGGCGTTTCGCGTACGACGAACACCAGCCGGCGCCGCTCCTTGAGCATCACGTCGGCGGCCCGCTCGATCAGGCTCTGCGCCGTACCGGCGGCCACACGCCCCACGGTACCTACCGTCGACGGCACGACCGCCATGCCGTCGTAACGCGCCGAGCCGCTCGCCGGAGGGGCGAACATGTCGTCGTTCGCATACTCACGGATGCGTCCGTCTACGGGCAGCGACACCCCCTCGTGCGCCATCACCTCGCGGGCGTGGCGGCTGCACACGAGCGCGATCTCCGACACGCACGGCGAGGCGAGCAGCCGTTCTATCGTCAGGCGGGCATAGATGGCGCCGCTGGCGGCGGTTATGGCGACTACGAACCTCATGTCAGAATTCGATGGCTTTGCATTTGAGCCCCATCTGCCGGATCTTCTCCAGCGTGCGGGGCAGGGCGTAACGCATGTTGCGGAACGCCTTTTCGCTGTCGTGGAACACCACGATGGCCCCCGGGGCAAGGTATTTGGTCACGTTCCGCAGGCAGGTGCGGGGCGAGAGCTTGCGGTTGTAGTCGCGCGAGATGATGTCCCACATCACCAGCTTGTAGCGCTGCCCCAGGAAACGCGCCTGCGCCGGGGTGATCCGTGCATACGGAGGCCGGAACAGTTCGCTGTGAACCAGATCGTTGGCAAAATCCACATCCTCCGTGTAGCGTTCGAGGCTCATCCCCCATCCCTTCTGGTGCGAGTAGGTGTGGTTGCCGACCCTGTGCCCGGCATCAAGGATGCGCTGGTAAAGGTCAGGGTACATTTCGACATTCTTGCCCAGCACGAAGAACGTGGCTTTGGCATCGTACTTGTCCAGCGTGGAGAGTATCCACTCCGTGACGCCGGGCGTGGGGCCGTCGTCGAAGGTGAGGAACACGCCGTCCTGGTCGTCGATCTCCCAGATCAGATCCGGCATCAGGCGCCGGATTATTTTCGGTGGTTTTAAACGCATGGCTGCTTATTCCAGGCAAAAATAGTGAAATTCCGCGCTTTTCCGAAAAATATAACTATATTTGTAGTAGATTCAATTCCAGACCGGCTATGAAAACTATCTTCCGTATCGCGCTGGCCGCGGCCGTCGTCGCAACGATGGCAGGTTGCAAGGCATTCAGGACACTGACCGATTCGCGGCTCAAAACCGCACAAGGCGCCCCCTACGAACTGATCGTCGTCTGCCCGCAGCAGGAGTGGACGGGCGAGGTGGGCGATACGCTGCGCGCGATATTCACGGCACCGATCCCCTACCTCAACCAAACCGAGCCGTTGTTCGACGTGCTGCGCGTCACCGAACGCGGGTTCACGGGCATGGTCGCCGACCACCGCAACATCCTCAAGGTACTCAAAGACCCCACGCTCACCGAGTCCAGCGTCGCCGTCCAGTACGACGTGACGTCCGAGCCCCAGATCGTGATGACGCTCATGGGGCCCAGCGACAAGTCGATCACGGCGTTCCTCTCGGCCAACCGCGGGAATATCGTCCTCGCCCTCGAAAACGCCGAACGCGACCGCGCCATCAAATACGCGGAGAAATTCAACGAAAAGGGCATACACGACGCCATTCTGAAAAACTTCGGGGTCGAGATGAACGTGCCGAAAGGCTATGCGCTTGCCGCGAACGAACCCGATTTCCTGTGGGCGCGCTACGAATACCCCACGGCCAGCCAGGGCTTCTTCATCTACTCTTACCCCTACGAGGGCAAGGAGTCGCTTTCGCCCGGGGCACTGCTCGCCGCCCGCAACAAGTTCGCCGCCCGCATTCCCGGCCCGTCGGACGGTTCATACATGACCACCTCCGACGCCTTCGCGCCCGATTTCCGCATGTTCCGCATGGAGGGGCGCCTCTGGTGCGAGATGCGCGGCTTCTGGGACGTGCACGGCGATTTCATGGGCGGCCCGTTCGTAAGCTACACGACCGTCGACACGGCGACCAACCGCGTCTTCACGCTCGACTGCTACATCTACTCGCCCAAAAACCCCAAACGCAACTACATGCGCGGCGTGGAGCACCTGCTCTACCTGGTAAAATTCCCCGCCGCGGAAGCCCCGCAGGAAGAGCAGCGGCAATAGAGCCCGCCCGGCAGCGGCACGCACCGAAGAAGAAACCCGCATGCAACAAATACTGACATACTTCTTCCTGGTCGTATACTCGGTCACGATCCTCGGCATCATTCTGGTCATCATCACCGAAAACCGGAATCCGCTGAAGACCCTGCCGTGGATCGTCGTGCTGGTACTGGCCCCCGTGGTCGGGCTGGTCTTCTATTTCTTCTTCGGGCAGAACCTCTCCAAGCAGCGCATCATTTCGCGCCGCACGCGCAAGCGCATCACCATGCAGCTCGAAGAGCCCGAACACCCCGAAGGCCCCGGCATCCCGCCCCGTTACCGGCCGCTCGCCTCACTGCTGCTCAATACGCTGCACTCCGTACCGCTCTACGGCAGCCGCATCGCCGTCTATACCGACGGACGGTCGAAGATGGAAGCGCTGATGGAGGAGATCGCCCGCGCACGGCACCACATCCATATCCAGTATTACATCCTCAACGACGACCAGACGGGTTGCCGCCTGCGGGACGCCCTGGTCGCAAAGGCGCGCGAAGGCGTCCGGGTACGCATCCTCTACGACGACGTAGGCAGCCGGGGTGCCAAGAACTCCTTTTTCAAAGGGATGCGCGACGCCGGGATCGAAGTATACGCCTTCCTGCACGTCAAATTCCCGCTCTTCACCAGCAAGGTCAATTACCGCAACCACCGCAAGATCGTCGTGATAGACGGCCGCGTCGGGTTCATCGGCGGCATGAACATCGCCGACCGCTACGTCCGCGGCACGCAATGGGGCACATGGCGCGACACCCACTTCCGGATCGAAGGAAGCGGCGCCGCCGGACTCCAGGCCTCGTTCCTGAGCGACTGGTCGGCGACTACGAAAACGCATATTTCGGGGCCGGAGTACTACCCGCCTGTCGGGCATTTTACCGACGACATCCTGCAAATCGCCCCCAGCGGCCCATTCGGCAAGTGGCGCGCCCTGTTGCAGGCCGACAGTTACGCCATCGCCCGCGCCCGGCAGCGGATCTGGATCCAGACCCCCTACTACCTGCCCTCGGAGGTACTCAACACGGCGCTTCAGGAAGCGGCGCTCGCAGGCATCGATGTACACCTGATGCTCCCGGCCCGTTCCGACTCGAAAGTCGTCGACCTTGCGACCCACTCCTACCTGGACGACATGATGAAGGCGGGGGTGAAAATCTCGTTCTACAAACCGGGGTTCCTGCATTCCAAGTTGCTGATCATCGACGACATGCTCTCGGTGATCGGCTCCGCGAACATGGATTTCCGCAGCTTCGAGCACAATTTCGAGATCAACGCCTTCGTCTACGACCGCGAATTCGCAAGCCGCATGGCCGCCGTATTCGAAGACGACCTGACACACTGCCACACCGTCACCCCGGGCGAATGGTTCACCCGCCCGCGCACCCGCCGCGTCGCGGAATCGCTTATGCGCGTCTTTTCGCCGCTGCTGTAAATTTCCGACGCGGCAGGCGGCTATTCGTATCCTCCGGCCTGCAGTTCCCGCTGCAATTCGGTCATGATCTCCTGTCCCAGCGCCGCACCGGCGGACATGCCCTCCTGCATGATCGCAGGGGTCGCACCGACCGCCTTGCGCATGACCGGCGTGGCGTAAAGGGCATTCAGTTCACGCAGATCGGCGAGCGTCAGGTATTTGGAATAGATCGGCACATAGATATCGACCATGCGGGCGCGCATCTTCTCATTGAATTTCGAGATTATCTTCTCCCAGACGGCTTCCGAAACCGACGGGGCGGAGGTTTTGAGGTACCCGACCATCTGGGTCATGACCACATCGGCATTCCGGAGCGCCCCGGTCAGCTCCATCATCTCGGCGACCGCATCGCGGTATTCGTCCGACTGCGCACGGGCGGGCAGCGCCGCGGCAAACACGGCGCACACGACAAGGCAAAGGATTTTTTTCATCGGTATGGGGTTTAGGTTAGGTGTCAGATCTCCACGATCCCCTTGCGGATGGCATAGACGACCAGGCTGGCGGTGTTTTTACAGCCGGTCTTTTCGAGGATGTTGGCGCGGTGCTTGTCGACCGTACGTTTCGAGATGAACAGTTCGTCGGCGATCTCCTGGTTCGACAGGCCGCGGCATACGGCCACCAGGATTTCGCGCTCGCGGGCCGAAAGCTCCTCGTCGGGGGCATCCTCGCGCGTACGCATACGCCCCGCGAGCGACGACAGGAGCTGCGGGCTGAAATAGCTGCCCCCGGCCATCACCGTGTCGATGGCCTCGACCACGTCGCCGATGTCCGAGTCCTTGAGCAGGAAACCCCGAGCCCCGGCCTGCACCATGCGCGTATAGTAGCTCTCCTCGCCGAACATCGAAAGGGTAATGATCCTCAGCTCGGGACACCGCGCCAGCGCCCGCTCGGTGGTCTGCGCGCCGTCGATACCGGGCATGGCGAAATCCATGAAAACGATGTCGGCCTCCAACTCCGGCAGCATGGCGAGGAACTCCTCGCCGCTGGCCGCCTCGCCCACCACGCGGCACCCGGCGCAATGCTCCAGCAGCCCCCTGAGCCCGTTGCGGAAAAGCGAATGGTCGTCTACAAGTACGATCGTGCGTTCCATATCATTTGCGTTTGCGGCGGCGGAGCCTCTGCGATGCCTGCTCCTCCTGCGTATTGACACGGATCGCGGCGCGCATCCCCCGGCCTTTGGCACTGGCAATGTCGAACACGCCGCCCAGCGAATTGATGCGCGACGAGATGTTCGAAAGCCCCATGCCGCAGTCCATCATGGCCTGTGGGTTGAACCCCCGCCCGTCGTCCGTATAGTCCAGCGCCAGTTCCGTCCCGTTCTGCGACAGCGAAAGGTTGATCGACGAACAGCCGGCATGCTTGAGCGAGTTGTTGATCAGCTCGCAGATCACCCGGTAGAGGATCACCTCGACGTCCGTATCGAACCGCTCCGAACGGAGGTTGGTCGTGAAGCGGATTTTCACGTCGTGCATCGCGGCGCTCTTGTCGATGAAGTTCTGCACGCCCCGCGCCAGCCCGAAGTCATTGAGCACGTGGGGCGAAAGGTTGTTCGAAATCTCGCGCAGCGAACGGATCGCCTCGTCGATCACATAGGTCGTATTGTCGATGATCTCCTTCTGCTCGGGGCTGCGTTCGTCGCGTGCCAGCGCCGAAAGCGACATCCTCGCCGACGAGAGCAGCGGCCCCAGCCCGTCGTGCAGTTCCTTCGAGAAGCGCGAACGCGCCTTTTCCTCGGTGCGGAGCACGGCCGTGAGGATGCGTTTGTTGAGCAATTGCCGCTGGCGGTTAAGCCTGCCGATGTACTTGAAGAGCTTGTGGGCGTACATCACGCCGATCGACAGGCAGATCGAGATCACGATCCCCAGGTAGGCGAACCACCACCGGGGGACATACTGCCCGCTGGCCATCAGCAACTGCACGAACCGCTCGACCGAGAGCAGCGAAAACCCCACGATGAAGAGAATCCACACCGAATTGTACTTGGTAGCCCGCACCAGTTTGAGGGCATATGCCGTCGCGACCGTCTGGATGAGGATGGCGATGACAAGCAGGATCTTAATCAACATAGGCGTCCCGATTTTTTACAAATATAGTATTATTCCAACACATTGGCAAGGGCCGCGAGCTGGCGGTAATCCGTCAGGTCGACCTGCACCGGCACGACCGAAACATAGCCGTGCGCGAGCGCCCACTCGTCGGTATCCTCCGCCCCGGGCTCGCCGTTGACGAAATCGCCCGTGAGCCAGAAATACGCACGGCCCCGCGGGTCTTCGTGGCGGTAAAACTCCTCGCGCCAGAACCCGCGGTTCTGGCGGCAGAGGCGGATGCCGTGCAGTTCGCCGGGCTTGCCTACGGGGACGTTCACATTGAGGCACAACGGGAGTTCGACCTTCTTTTCCAGGACGCTGCGCACGATCCGCTTCCCGTAGACCACCGCCGCCTCGAAATCGGCGTCTGCGCCGTGGTCGTCGAGCGACAGCCCGACCGACGGGCAATCGTAGAAACTGCCTTCGATAGCCGCCCCCATCGTCCCCGAGTAGAGCACGTTCACGGCCGAATTGGAACCGTGGTTGATGCCCGAAATCACCAGGTCGACGCGCTCGTCGCGCAACAGGTAGTCGAAGGCCATCTTCACGCAGTCGACCGGCGTACCGGAAAAGGAATACACTTCCAGCCCTTCCTCCTTCCGCACGCAGCGCAGGTAGAGGGGATTGTACATGGTGATGGCCTGGCTCATGCCGCTCTGTGTCGTCTCGGGTGCCACGACCACCACGCGGCCGAAGGCCCGCGCGACCTCGACGGCCGCCGCCAGCCCCTTCGAATCGTACCCGTCGTCATTGGTTACGAGTATCAGTTTTTCTTCTTTCATAGTCGGTATTTTACCTGCAAAGATAACAATAAATCACGCTCACGGAAGATATTTTCATGCCGCACTTGCACCGAATGAAAAAAACTTCGTATATTTGCAGTCCCTTACGGGGCGTATATCAACCTCTTTCATTGGGCGCTACGCAGTTGCGGGGACACAAGGACGGCACAGCCCGTCCGGCATGCCGGGAACGCGGAATTACGGATCAGGGTATCCGTATGGTACGGCGGGCGCAGCGGGAATGTTGGGTGCGAAACACATTAAATTTGTTGCAACAATGAACAAAGACGCAATCATCAAGCTCGTCAACGAGCAGATGTGGGCAAAGACGGATGCCGATGTACCGTCGTTCAAGGCCGGTGACACGATCACCGTATCCTACAAAATCATCGAGGGTAACAAGGAGCGCGTACAGAGTTTCCGCGGCGTAGTTATCCAGATCAAGGGTTCGGGCAAGACCAAGATGTTCACGATCCGCAAGGTTTCGAACGGCGTGGGTGTCGAGCGTATCTTCCCCCTCTATTCGCCCCACATCGACAAGATCGAGGTCAACAAGATCGGTGTCGTACGTCGTGCACGCATCTACTACCTGCGCGACCTGACCGGCAAGAAGGCCCGTATCAAGGAGAAGCGCATGACCAGCGCGGACAAGAAATAGTCCGGGCCGTCAGCAAGAAAAAACAGGAAGGTTCCCCTTCCTGTTTTTTTGTGCCCGCCCCCGAAAACTCCCGCCGCCCCGAGTAACGGCCTGTACAGGCGGCCATCTTCGACGGCCTGTTTCAACAGCAACAGAAGTTCCGGCCCGGAATTCCGCCCCGGCCGCAGCCCGTGCCAGCCTGCCGCCCGCGCTTACAGGCCCGCCGCCCCGGAATCTCCTCCCGGCGCAGGCCCTTTTTGCCGCACGATCCGGCAAAACCGGTAAAGGCAACGAGCGGAACCCCGAAATATTGGGCATCCCGCCATGAAGTGCCGCTGCCAAGATGCCGCAAGAAACCCGGCGTTCTCGGAACGCCGGGTTTCCCGTAACTCGCAACCGGTTCTGCGGATTACTCTTCGACCGGAATGTCCTTGTTGACGTTCTTCGAACCTACCAGCGCGTAGAAGAGCATGTAGGCCAGACCTGCGACAACCACCCAGTAGCTCGAGAGGTAACCTGCGAAGTCGGCCACGCCGCCCTGGATCAGCGGGAGGATACCGCCGCCGCAAACCATCACCATGAAGATACCCGAACCCATCGAGGTATACTTGCCAAGGCCTTCGACCGCGAGGTTGAAGATCGTGCCCCACATCACCGAGGTGCAGAGGCCGCAAAGGGTGAAGAAGATCACGCCGACGGGCACTTCCACCATTCCGAACCCGGTTCCGGTGAACACGGGCATCGCACCCATCACGTCCGTCGGGGCGAAGATGCCCACCAGCACGAAGATCAGCGCCAGCGAGGCGACGAACGAAAGCTGCACCTTGCTCGAAATCTTACCGCCCAGCAGGCCGCCCAGCAGACGGCCGCACATCATCAGGAACCAGTAGGTACCCACCAGCGAACCGGCCGCAGCCGCTGCCATGCCCACGCCGCTCGTCGAAGCGTCGGGTGCCGCCGTAAGGAACAGGTTCATGAAGTTGGGAATACCGACCTCGACACCTACATAAATAAAGATGGCGATCGTTCCCAGCAGGAAGTGACGGAACGAAAGGGCGCTGTGCTTGTCCTTGACCTCGGCCTTTTTCTCCTGGATGGCGAACGGCTCGGGAATGTTGACCATGTAGAGCACGACGAATACCACGGCGAAGATGCCCATTGCGATCCACAGTGCGGGAGCCGCGTCGCTGATCGTGGCGTTGGCCGCATTACCCATCAGGTAACCCACCAGCACAGGAACGATGGTCGCGGAAATCGAGTTGAGCGAACCGCCGAACTGGATCAGCTGGTTACCCTTCTTGCCGCCGCCGCCGAGCGTATTGAGCATCGGGTTGACGACGGTGTTGAGCATACACATCGAGAAGCCCGAGACGAATGCGCCGATCAGGTAAATCGGGAAACTGCCCGCTTCGCCCGAAAGATACTGGATACCCACGCCGACGAAACCGATTGCCACGGCCGCAAGCGCCGTCTTCTTGTAGCCGATGCGCTTGAGCATCATACCGGCCGGAATCCCCATCACCGCATAGGCGATGAAGTTGGCGAAATTGCCCAGCTGCGACATCCAGTTCGCCACGGCGAACTGGTTCTTGACAATTACGCCCAGCGGATTCGAAAGCCCCGTCACGAATGAGATCATTGCGAAGAGCAAGAACATCATGATGATGGGCAGCGTGTAATTTTTTTTCTGTTCCATACGATTTTATCTGAATTTAGGTTAATGAGTTTCGCGGTTATCTGTCCCTCTCGGCGATGTAGGCGCAAAGGTTAACGAGCGCCGTACGGTACTCCGAGGGCTCGTATTCGGAGAGCATCTCGACGGCCCGCGCTACGTAGCTGCGCATCACTTCGGCGGCAAAAGCCAGCCCGCCCTCGTTCTCGACCGTATTCTGCAAATACTCCACCGATTCCTCCTCCTCGCGGCAGCCGGCCAGCCGCCCGAGCAACTCGGCACGGCGTTCGGGAGTCGCCTTGTCCAGCACCGCTAACAGCGGCAGGGTGATCTTCCCCTCGCGCAGGTCGTTGTTGGCGGGTTTGCCCGTATGCGCCGTACGCATGTAGTCGAGGATGTCGTCCTGTATCTGGAACGCCATGCCGATCGCCTCGCCGAAACGGCGCATCAGCGCCACCTTCTCGCGCGGGGCACCCACGGCCATCGCCCCGGCCGATGCGCTGACCCCGATCAGGCATGCGGTCTTTTTATAAATAATGTCGAGGTACGCCTGGCGCGTCATGGTGTGCTTCTCGGCACACTCGCTCTGCAACACCTCGCCCTCGCACAACGCCGCCATCGAACCGCATACATGCGTCACCAGGTCGAACTGGCCGCTCGAAAGGCCGATATTCATGTTCCTCGCAAGGATGAAGTCGCCCAGTATCACCGCCTTGTGCGACTGCCAGCGGGCATTGGCCGACGGGCGGCCCCGCCGCGTATCCGACTCGTCGATCACGTCGTCGTGGATCAGCGACGCCACGTGGATCATCTCCACGAGCATCGCGGCCAGATGCACCCTCCGCCCTTTGGCCGCACCCTCCACCGGGGAGTTCATCGCCGCCGACAGCATCACCAACAGCGGACGTATGCCCTTCCCGCGCGAGGAAAGCGCATAACGCAGCATGTCGGCAAGCAATTCCCCTTCGGCCGTAAACTGACGGTCGACGAACCCGTCGAACGCCTCCAGTTCCGCAGTCACAGGTTTGCGGATCGTATCGAGTGTAATCATAAAACAAACTTAACCCAGCGGCAACGGACGCAACATCGCCCGGGACGGGCCCGGATAATCCGGACATCCCGCACACCGGGTCGCCGCATATCTTTGGCAAAGATAGTGATTTTTCGCAATCGCGACTCGTCAAGTAAATGTTTTTTCGTACCTTTGCGAAACTTGGATCTTTCACCGGGACAGGCTGCAGCCCGGGAATGCCCGAACAAATTCGGCACTTCTCCCGCCCTGCACTATCCTTGGCAACGGTTAACGACAGGGAAAATGGATTTTTCGAAAACGATCATACGCCGGCTGGCGCCGGCAGCGGCGGCGCTCGTCGTCTTCTTCGTGGTGAGCGCGGCCTATTTCGCCCCGCAATTCCGCGGCGAAGTACTGCCCCAGCACGACGTGGTGCAGTACGAAGGCATGGCCAAGGACATCAGCGACATGCGCGCGGCCACGGGCGAAGACCCCCAGTGGACGGGCGGCATGTTCGGCGGCATGCCCGCCTTTTTGATCAACGTGGCCTACCCCGCGCAGATCGTCAAGCGCACCGTGGGACAGGTCGTGAAACTCATCGACACGCCCGCGGCCTTCCTCTTCTTCGCCATGACTGCCATGTGGCTGATGCTGCTCGTCTTCGGCGTCGACCCCTGGGTCGGCATCGTCCCGGCGCTGGCCTACGGGCTCTCGACCTATTTCCTGCTGATCATAGGCGCCGGGCACATCACCAAGATGTGGGCGCTGGTCTATGCCCCGCTGATGATGGGCGGTGCGTGGATGACCCTGCGGGGAAACATGTGGGCGGGCGGTGCGCTCACGGCGCTCACGGCGTCGCTTGAAATCGGCGCCAACCACCCGCAGATCACCTACTATTTCCTCCTGGCCATGGCCGCCTTCTGGATCAGCGAGGGGATCGCGGCCTTCAGGGAGAAACACCTCGGGGACTTCTGGAAACGCACGGCGGTACTCGCCGCCGCAGGCATACTCGCCGCAGGGTCGAATTTCTCGCCCCTGTGGTACACCGCCAGCCACTCGAAGGAAACCATGCGCGGCGGCTCCGAGCTGGCCTCGACCTCCGAGACTTCGCAGAACGGGCTGGCGCTCGACTACGCCACGGCCTGGAGCTACGGACGCACGGAGAGCCTGAACCTGCTGATCCCCGACTTCATGGGGCGCGAATCGGGCACGACCTTCTCGCCCGACGGCGAGGTGGCTGCCGTACTGAACGAATACGGGCTGCGCGGCGCCGCACAGCAGCTGCCGGCCTACTGGGGCAGCCAGCCCTACACCGGCGGCCCGACCTACCTGGGCGCCGCGGCCATTTTCCTCGCAGCGCTGGGCATCGCCCTGGCACGCGGACGCAACAAATGGTGGATCGTCGCCGTCTCGGTGCTGATGCTCCTGCTGGCATGGGGACGCAACCTAATGTGGTTCACCCAACTGGCCTTCGACCTGCTGCCCGGCTACAATAAGTTCCGCACCGTCTCGATGGCGCTCGTCGTCGTCCAATGGGCCGTGCCGCTGCTGGGAGCACTGGCACTCATGCGGCTGTGGCGCGGGGAGATCCCGCGCCAGAGGCTGTTGCGGGCGCTGGCATGGGCCGCGGGCGTCACGGGCGGGCTCTGTTTGTTGCTGGCCGTCGCCGGCAGCGCGTTCTTCGATTTCGGCCGCGCGGAAAGCACCGGGATGATGACCGAACAGTTCCGCCAGTTGTTCGAGGCCAACAACATGCAGGATTACCTCCAGCGCGGCATGGATGCCGAAATGGGCATCGCCACGGGCAATGCCATGGCTGCCGAACGCGCCTCCATGATGCAGGCCGACGCATGGCGCTCGCTGCTGATGATCCTGCTCGCAGCGGGCGGCGTGGCACTGTTCGCCCTGCGCCGGATCAACAAATACGTGCTCACGGCACTGCTCGCCGCCGTGATGCTGCTCGACCTGGTGCCGGTCGACCTGCGGTTCATTTCGCACGACAACTTCATTTCGGCGCGCCAGCACCAGGTCACGGCCACGGCCGCCGACAAGGCGATCATGGCCGACAAGGAGCCGGGGTTCCGCGTCTTCAACCTCACGGTCAGCCCCTTCCAGGACGCTACGACCTCCTATTTCCACCGTTCCGTAGGCGGCTACCACGGCGCCAAGCTGGCCCGTTACCAGGATCTGATCGACCGCTACCTGAGCTACCGCAACGACGCCGTTCTGGACATGCTCAACACGCGCTACCTGATCGTGCCGGGCGACGGCGGACAGCCCGAAGCGGTGCTCCGCCCGACGGCCAACGGCGCCGCATGGTTCGTCGACGCGGTCGCCGTGGCGGAAAGCCCGCAACAGGAGATCGACCTGCTCGGGGAAACCGACCTGAAACGAACCGCCGTAATCGCAGAAAAAGACCAGCCGTACACGCAAGGCTGGACGGTGTCCCCCGCCGACACAGCAGCCGTACGCACCATCGCCCTCACGGAATACCGTCCCAACTACCTCAAGTACGAATACACCGCCCCCGCAGAGAGCGTGGCGGTATTCTCCGAGATCTTCTATCCCTACGGCTGGACGGCCTACGTCGACGGCGCGGAAGCCCCCTGTTTCCGGGCCGACTACGTGCTCCGCGCCATGAGGCTGCCTGCCGGGCAACATACCGTCGAATGGAAATTCCGCGCCCCGGGCTGGAAGGCGGCCGAAGCCGTGACGCTCATCTCGTCGCTCGTGATCCTGCTCGGAGCTGCCGCTGCAATTGTTTATTGGATTCGACAAAAGAGGAAAGAGAATAATCCGGACGAATAACATACGAATCCCGCCAAAACAAGCCCCCGCCGAGGCGGGGATTTAGGGGTGGGTCAGACTTATAAACACGGCGAAACGCCGTGAATGAATCGGACGACGGAAAAGAGCCGTCGAAAAAGCATTTCGGCTATGAAAGACGACAAGCGACTGAAGCGGAAAGTCCGCAACTCCTACATCGTATCGACGGTGAGCATCACCCTCGTGTTGTTCCTGCTGGGCTCGGTGGGCTACCTGATGGTCGCGGCGATGAAGGTCGCCGACACCCTGCAGGAGAGCATCGCCGTGACCGTGGAGCTGGAAAACGGGCTTTCGGACGAACAGAAGGACGCAGTCAACCGGCAGCTCACGGCCGAAGACCTCGTGGCGACGATCGCCTACGTCGGCAAAGAGGAGAAGATCGAGGACGCCGAGTTCCGCAAGATGTTCGCCAGCGAATTCGAGGAAATCCTGGACGAAAACCCGCTGCTCGACTCGTTCGAGCTGACCCTCACGGCCGCCTCGGCCGACAAGGAGCTGCTCGACGGTTTCATCGCCGGCATCTCTGAGATCGCGGGGGTCGAACGGGTGAGCTACCCGGCGCTGATGGCCGAACGGCTGCACGCCACGGTAGGCAAAATCCGGCTTGTGCTGGTGCTCTTCGGCGGGGCGCTGCTCGTCATATCGCTGATCCTGCTGGGCAACACCATCCGGCTGGCCATCTTCTCGAAGCGCTACCTGATCAATACCATGAAACTCGTCGGCGCCACCAAGTGGTTCATCATGAAGCCCTTCCTCGGCAGCAGCATCACGCAGGGCATCCTGGCCGGACTGGGAGCCTCGCTGCTGTTCGGGCTTTCGGTCTACGGGCTCAACGAAGCCGTCCCCGAACTGCTGACGATCGCCGAGGCGGGCAAGGTCGCCATCATCCTCGGCGCGATGATTGCCGGGGGCATCGTAATCTCGGGGCTTTTCACGATCCTCGCGCTGAACAAATTCATCAACATGAAGTCGAACAAGATATACCTTTATTAAATGAAAAAAGCCAATAACACCCCTCCGGAACAGGAAAATCCCCGTATGCCCCTGACCCGCCGCAACTACATCCTGCTGGCCGTCGGGTTCGCCGTCATCCTCCTGGGCTTCGTGCTGATGGCCGGCGGCGGCAGCGATTCGCCCGACGAATTCAACTACGCCATGTTCTCGTGGCGCCGCATCACGCTGGCCCCGATCCTGGTCATCGGCGGTTTCGTCATCGAGATCTACGCCATCATGAAACGCTTCAAAAAATAATCCGCACGGCCGTCCCGGCGCCCGGCCTCCGGCGGCCCGTTCCGGCCGAGGCACGGCGCGCCCCCGCACCGGGGCCCCCGGTGCGGCGCGACGGCACAGGAGATATACCCGCTTAAATCAGTTATGGACACCTTACAAGCCATCCTGCTCGGTATCGTGCAGGGCATTACGGAATTCCTGCCCGTGTCAAGCAGCGGCCACCTGCAGATCGCCAAGGAGCTGCTCGGCGTGGAACTGGAAGAAAACCTCACGTTCGACGTGGCGCTCCACGCCGCCACCGTACTGAGCACCATCGTGGTGCTCTGGAGCGAGGTCTGGCGCCTCCTGAAGGGGCTCTTTTCGCGCCGCTTCAACGCCGAGCAGGCCTACGTGCTGAAGCTCGTACTTTCGATGATCCCCATCGGGGTCATCGGCTTCCTCTTCAAAGACCGGATCAACGCCATGCTCGACGCCCCCTACATCCTGGTAATCGTGGGCGCCATGCTGCTGCTTACCGCGACGCTGCTGGCCTTCGCCTACTACGCCAAGCCGCGCCAGAAGGAGACCATCTCCTACCGCGACGCCCTGATCATCGGCCTGGCGCAGGCCTGCGCCGCCATGCCGGGCCTTTCGCGTTCGGGGACGACCATCGCCACCGGGTTGCTGCTGGGCAACAAAAAGGCCGCCGTGGCACAATTCTCGTTCCTGATGGTGCTGGCGCCGATCCTGGGTGAAACGCTGCTCGAAGCCGCAAGCGGCGACCTCACGGCCGGCATCGCCACGGGCACGCTCGCCGCCGGGTTCGCAGCCTCGTTCGTCACGGGGTGCCTGGCCTGCAAATTCATGATCGAGATCGTCAAGCGGGGCAAGCTCATCTGGTTCTCGCTCTACTGCGCGCTGGCCGGCCTGGTATCCATCCTAAGCTATTTCTGCTGATGAAGGAGACACTCGACCTGCGGGGCCTCAACTTCGAAGAGGGCTACATCGCCGTCATCGACAAGCCCCTGAGCTGGACGTCCACCGACGTCGTACGCAAGATCAAGTCCGCGCTCCGCAGGCTCGGCTACCGCAAGATCAAGGTCGGCCACGCGGGCACGCTCGACCCGCTGGCCACGGGCGTCCTTTTGGTCTGCATCGGCCGCGCCACCAAGATGGTCGACGCCCTGCAGGCCGAGGAGAAGGAGTACGTGGCCGACGTCATGCTGGGTGCCACGACCCCCAGCTACGACCTCGAACACCCCGTCGACGCGACCTTCCCCACACAGCACATCACGCGCGGGAAGGTACTCGAGGCCCTCGCCGCACTCTCGGGCGAACGCCTCCAGTCGCCGCCGGTCTATTCGGCCAAAAAGATCGACGGCATGCGCGCCTACGAACTGGCGCGCGCGGGCGAGGAGGTCGAAATGCGCAAGGCGCTCGTCCACATCTACGAAATGGAGCTCCTGGAATACGACCTGCCGCGCATCCGCATCCGCGTGCGTTGCAGCAAGGGCACCTACATCCGTTCGCTGGCCCACGAAATCGGGCAGGCGCTCGAAAGCGGCGCGCACCTGACTTCCCTTTGCCGGACGCGCAGCGGCGGCTTCAGGGTCGAAAACGCCCACAGCCTCGATGATTTTCTAAAAAAATTGCAGGAACTTGAAACAAAATAGGCTTTTTTGCGTATAGAAATTAATCTGTGTTGTTTATTTCGAACGTAAAATAGAGTATTCCACTTATGAAATTATCGCAATACGGGTATGATTTCGCCCCCGAAATGCTGGCGAAACACCCGACGGAAAACCGGGACGATTCGCGCCTGATGGTTATCGACCGCGCCAAAGGCACTATCGAACACCGTATTTTCAAAGACATCATCGAATACTTCGACGAAAAAGACCTCTTCGTATTCAACGACACCAAAGTCTTCCCGGCACGCCTCTACGGCAACAAGGAGAAGACGGGTGCCGAGATCGAGATTTTCCTGCTGCGCGAACTGAACCGCGAACTGCGGCTCTGGGACGTGCTGGTCGACCCGGCCCGCAAGATCCGCATCGGCAACAAACTCTACTTCGGCGACGACGACCTGCTGGTGGCCGAGGTGATCGACAATACGACCTCGCGCGGGCGCACGCTGCGCTTCCTGTTCGACGGCTCCTACGAGGAGTTCAAGCAGACGCTTTTCAGCCTGGGCGAGACACCGCTGCCCAAATGGGTGCGCGACAAGGTCGAACCCGGGGACGCCGAGCGCTACCAGACGATCTTCGCCGAGCACGAAGGCGCCGTTGCCGCCCCGACGGCCGGCATGCACTTCTCGAAGCACCTGATGAAGCGCATGGAGATCAAGGGCATCGACCGTGCGTTCGTCACGCTGCACGTCGGACTGGGCAACTTCCGTACGGTCGACGTCGAAGACCTCTCGAAGCACAAGATGGACTCCGAACAGTTCTTCGTGACCGAAGAGGCTGCCGGGACGGTGAACGAAGCCAAGCGCAACGGGCACAAGGTCGCAGCCATCGGCACGACCGTCATGCGCACCCTCGAAACGGCGGTCTCGACCAACGGCATGATCAAGCCGATGGAAGGATGGACGAACAAGTTCATCTTCGCGCCCTACGAGTTCACGGTGGCCGACGCCATGGTGACCAATTTCCACCTGCCTTACTCCACCCAGCTGATGATGGTTGCGGCGTTCGGCGGCTACGAAACGATCATGAACGCCTATAAGATAGCCAAGGAAGAAGGGTACCGATTCGGCACTTACGGCGACGCGATGCTCATTCTTTAAGATTTTTTCACTATCTTTGCACAATAGACCTCGAAAGATCAAATACTCGAACCATGGCAAATAAGATTCTGTACGTCTGTCAGGAGATTACACCCTATCTTCCAGAGACGGAGGCTTCCGGACTTTGCCGCGCTCTCACGCAGGCGATGCAGGAGCGTGGGAACGAAATCCGTACCTTCATGCCGCGTTACGGCTGTATCAACGAACGCCGGCACCAGCTCCACGAGGTAATACGTCTTTCGGGCATGAACCTCATCATCGACGACAACGACCACCAGCTCATCATCAAGGTGGCCTCGATCCCCGCGGCGCGCGTGCAGATCTATTTCATCGACAACGACGACTATTTCTCGCGCAAGGCCGTGCTGACCGACAGCGAAGGTGCGGAATTCCCCGACAACGACGAACGGGCCATCTTTTTCGCCCGCGGCGTGCTGGAGACGGTCAAGAAACTGCGCTGGACGCCGACCGTAGTCCATTGCCACGGCTGGTTCTCGGGAGTGATCCCGGTCTACCTGAAGCGCATTTTCGCCGACGACCCGATTTTCCGCGACGTGAAAATCGTCGTTTCGTTCTATGCCGACGGCTTCCCCGGGGAACTGGACAAGGGCTTCGCCGCGAAGATCGCCGGCGAGGGGGTCAAGGATAAAAATCTCTCAATTCTCGACGTCCCGTCATACGAAAACCTCTGCCGCTTCGTTATGGAATATGCCGACGGTGTGGTCGCAGCTTCCGCAGATGCCGACCCCAGGGTATTGGAAATCGCCCGTGCGAGCGGGAAGCCGATGCTCGAATACCAGTCGCCCGAGGCAGCGGACTTTTTCGATAATTACAACCGATTCTATGAAGCGATTCAATAATTTCCGCCGTTTGCTCCGCGCCGCCGCCGTCATGACGGCCGTCGCTGCGATGACATTCGCGGGCTGCACCAAGGTCGACGACACACTGGGGTCGAACCTCGTGCCGGACAACCAGCAGATGAAAGCGGGTTACGAGACCTTCGGCGCCCTGACGCTGAAGGGGGATCTCAACCCCAGGCGCTATGTCGAGACGCGGCTTTACCAGACCGACTCGCTCATCACGTCGAACCTCAGCTACGGGTACATGGGTTCGATGCTCAGCGACACGTTCGGACTGCGCACGGCAGGGTTCCTCACGCAATACATCCCCTATGAAATCGATTCGGGATATTTCGGGTTCCGCCCGATCCTCGACTCGGCGATCATCCTGCTTTCCATCTCCAGCTACGGGAGCGACACGCTTACCCCGCAGCTCTACAACGTATACGAGGTCGTCAGCAACAAATACCTGACCGAGAAACCCGTCGAAAGCGGAAAGTCGGAACGCGACACGACCTTCTACCTCAATTTCGACCCCGTCAAGGCGGGCGCCGTAGGCAACGAGGTGCTCTTCACGTTCACCTTCCCCGACGGAGAGAAGACGGGTCCCGCCACCACGTACGCCACCATGAAACCGACCCAGAAGGGACGGGAATTCATCAACCGCCTGATGCTTCAGGAGGGCACGTACAAGGGCGACTATTCGATTTACAGCCTCGACAGCCTCGAGCAGTGGGTCGCCGAATTCAAGGGGCTCTACATCGTCCCGGCCGTCGACCAGACGACCCCCAACAAGGGCAACATCTACGCCACGTCGCTCGACGCTTCGGGCTTTGCGATCTACGGGCGTAACCGCCTGGAGAGCGACCCTACGCTGATCGCCGACACGCTCTCGATCCCCTACATTTTCTACGACTCTTCGGTCGACTACGGCAACGTGTCGGTCAACACCATCCGCCACGACTACTCGAAAGCCACCTCTCCGCAGAGGTTCGACATCGCGGATGCGGTCGAAACCAACGAGAACCGCCCCCTCAGCAAGCAGGTCTACGTCGAGGGCATGGGCGGCGTCGTAACGGAAATGACCTTCACCGAGGAGTTCTTCAGGCAGCTGGCGCAGATCATCAAGGACGAGAACGCCGCTTCCGCCAAGGAGTTCAATACCCTGGCCATCAACCAGGCCCGGATGTCGGTCTATTTCGCGGGCAGCAACTACGACTGGCAGAACCTGACCGACGTGAAGCACATGATCGAGCAGATGGACGCCTCGCAGAGCCGCCTGGGCCTCTATACCAATTACAAAAAGCTCTCGGGCATCACCGACTACGCCTATGCCTACGAGAAGACCTACAGCACGACGCTGACCTACGGCGGTTACATCAACCGCAGCCGGGGCTGCTACGTGATGGACATCACGGGTCACGTGCAGAGCATGTGGAACTACTACCAGGAGGCCGTGAAGGAGCTGGGCGAGAACGCCCCGTGGGAAGAGATCGCCGAGAGAATCAAAACCAGGACTATGTACATGGGGCCCGAGGCATACGGCCTCTACACCCAGAATTACAGTGTGATGCAGGGTATGACGCCTTCGGACGGATCGCTGACCAAGGAGGATGCCCCGATCAAGATCGACATCGCCTATACCCTGGTCAAATAAAGGATCAACAGCACGGAATGCGAAACCTAAGTACTCATGCTTAGGTTTTCGCATTTCAGAAAAGCCATAAAGAACGCATGCAGGAAAATTTAGTAATCGTCGAGTCCCCCGCCAAGGCCAAAACCATCGAGAAGTTCCTCGGCAAGGACTATATCGTCAAGTCGAGTTTCGGACACATCCGCGACCTGTCGAAAAAAGACCTGGGTATCAATATCGACGACGAGTTCAGGCCCGTCTATGAAATCCCGGGCGACAAGAAGAAAGTGGTGGACGAACTGACCAAGCTGGCCAAGAGCAAGACCGTATGGCTGGCGTCCGATGAAGACCGCGAAGGAGAAGCCATCGCATGGCACCTGACCGAAGTGTTGGGGCTCCCCGTCGACCAGACCAAGCGCATCGTCTTCCACGAAATCACCAAGCGGGCGATCCTCGAAGCCATCGAGAACCCCCGCACGGTCAACATGGATCTGGTCAACGCACAGCAGGCACGCCGTATCCTCGACCGCCTGGTCGGCTTCGAGCTTTCGCCCGTGCTGTGGAAGAAAGTGCGGCCGTCGCTTTCGGCCGGCCGCGTGCAGAGCGTCGCCGTACGGCTGATCGTCGAGCGCGAGCGCGAGATCATCGCCTTCCGCTCGGCACCCTATTTCCGCGTCGTGGCACAGTTCTACGCGGCCAACGACCCCGAAAAGACCCTCTTCAAGGCCGAACTCCCGTCGCGCTTCGAAACGCAGGCCGAGGCCGAGGCATTCCTCCGCAGTTGCATCGGCGCCACTTTCACCGTGTCGAAAGCCGAAGAGAAACCCGCACAGCGTTTCCCGGCACCGCCCTTCACGACCTCGACGCTCCAGCAGGAGGCGGGCCGCAAGCTGGGCATGTCCGTTTCGCAGACGATGTCCGTCGCCCAGCACCTCTACGAGCAGGGTCTCATCACCTACATGCGTACCGACTCGGTAAACCTCTCGCAACAGGCACTGGCCCAGTGCAAAGAGGAGATCACCAGACTCTACGGCGAAAAATATTCGTCGTGGCATAACTACAAGACCAAGACCAAGGGTGCCCAGGAGGCGCACGAAGCCATCCGCCCGTCGTATATTGACCGGCAGTCGATCGAGGGCACCCCGGCCGAAAAGAAACTCTACGACCTGATCTGGAAGCGCACCGTAGCCTCGCAGATGGTCTGCGCCGAACTCGACCGCACAACCATTGTGATCGACATGTCGGGCTCATCGCAGCAATTCGTCGCCACAGGCGAAGTCGTCCGCTTCGACGGCTTCCTGCGCCTCTACTCCGAATCCACGGACGACGACCAGGCCGCCGAAAGCGGCGAAGGGCTGCTCCCCAAAATGGCACAGGGCGACGAGCTGCTTTCGACGCAGATCACCGCCACGGAACGCTTCACGCAGGCCCCGGCACGCTACAACGAGGCTTCGCTCGTCAAGCGCCTCGAGGAGCTGGGCATCGGACGTCCTTCGACCTACGCGCCGACCATCACGACGATCATCAACCGCGGCTACGTGGTCAAGCAAAACAGGGAGGGGCAGAAACGCAACTACGTGCAAATGACCCTCACGGGCGACAAGCTCGCCACGAAAAACCTCTCGGAAAGCTACGGCAAGGAGAAGAACCGCCTTTCGCCGACGGACATCGGCATGGTCGTCAACGACTACCTCGAAACGCAGTTCAAGCCGATCATGGACTATAACTTCACGGCCAGCGTCGAAAAGGAATTCGACCGCATCGCCGACGGCGACATCACGTGGGTGAAGATGATCCACGATTTCTACGGCCCCTTCCACCAGATGGTCGACACGGCCATCGGCACGCAGACCGACAAGAAGAGCCAGGCACGCATCCTGGGCAACGACCCCAAGACGGGGCATATCGTCAAGGCACGCATCGGCCGCTACGGCCCGATGGTCGAGATCGAAGGCGAGGAGGGGCAGAAAGGCCGCTTCGCCTCGCTCAAAAAGGGCCAGCTGATCGAGTCGATCACGCTCGAGGAGGCGTTGGCGCTCTTCGCGCTGCCCCGCGACCTGGGCCAGCTCGACGGCGAAGAGCTCTCGGTGGGCATCGGCAAATACGGGCCCTACGTGCGCCACGGCAAATCGTTCGCATCGCTGCAGAAGGGCGACGACCCCTACACGCTTACCTACGAGCGGGCCGTGGAGATCGTCCATGCCCAGAAGGCTGCGGCCGCCGCGGCCAACACTCCGCTGCGGAGCTTCCCCGAAGAGCCCGACATGCTGGTCAAGAACGGCCGTTACGGGGCCTACATCGCCTACAAGGGCAAGAACTACCGCTTGCCCAAGGGCAGCAAACCCGAAGAGCTCACGCTCGACGACTGTCTGAAGATCGTCGCCGACTCGAAAAAATAGCAACACCCACAACCTAAACCCTAAAGCAATGAAGAAACTCCTGCTGACCCTCGTTGCCTTCTGCGCCGCACTTGCGGCTGCGGCACAGACACCCGACACGACCGCCGCCGAAGGCTACCGGTTCACCGACGTCAAACTGATCCCCATGACCCCGGTCAAGGATCAGAGCCGTAGCGGCACCTGCTGGTGCTACTCGACCCTTTCGTTCCTCGAAGGGGAAATCCTGCGTGCGGGAGGCGCCCCCGTGCACCTCTCCGAAATGTGGATCGTCCGCCATACGTTCATGGAGAAAGCCGTGAAATACATCCGCATGCACGGCGAGATCAACTTCGCCGAAGGCGGGGCCTCGCGCGACGTGACGGAAGGCATCCGCAACTACGGCATCGTCCCGTTCGAAGCCTACCCGGGCTTCAACTACGGCACCGAGAAAGCCGATTTCCACGAACTCTCGCGCGTGCTGAAAGCCTACCTCGACGCAGTGATGGAGGCCAGCACCAAATCTTCGAACAAGCCGCTCTCGACGGCTTGGAAACGGGGTTTCAACGCCATTCTGGACGAATATTTCGGCCCGATGCCCGAGACTTTCACCTATCAGGGCAAGGAATACACGCCCCAGACGTTCGCCGCCTCGCTGCCGATCGACATCGACGACTATATCGACATCAGTTCGTTCACACACCACCCCTTCTATACGCAATTCATCATCGAAGTGCCCGATAACTGGATGTGGGGCACGGTCTACAACCTTCCGCTCGACGAAATGATGGCCGTCGTGGACAACGCACTGGAAAACGGGTATCCCGTCGCGTGGGGCACCGACGTAAGCGAAAAGGGATTCAGCCGCACCAAAGCGATCGGTATCGTACCGGCCGCCGACCTCGAAGGCATGGGCGGCACCGAAGCCGAGCGCTGGGGAAAACTGACGCAGAAGGAGAAGGATGACGCACTCTACAAGTTCGACAAGCCGGGCAAGGAGCTCGCCATCACCCAGGAGATGCGTCAGGTGGCTTTCGACAACTACGAAACCACCGACGACCACGGCATGGTCATCATGGGTACGGCCACCGACCAGGCAGGCAACCGCTACTACAAGGTGCAGAATTCATGGGACGTACGTCCGCCCTACGACGGATTCTGGTATTTCTCGCGCCCGTTCGTCGCCTACAAGACGACCTCGGTCATGGTCAACAAGCACGCCCTGCCCAAGGAGATCGCCAGGAAACTGGGCATCAAATAACCCGGGCGCAACGACCGCCCCTGAGAAGCCTCAGCCGCTTGACAGCTGGGAGCCCGAAATGAAAAGCGGCCCGACTTTGACAGTCGGGCCGCTTTCGTATATCGAAGTTTTAACTCTTTTCCGAAAATAAAAGGGAGATATTACATCTCGCGCAGTTTGATGCTCTCTCCCAACATAATCAGGGCGGTGCGTAACCACTCATTGATCCTTGCTTTCATACTAAATAATTTTAAATAATTCTTAAAATATTTTATCATTTAAGACGAGGCAAAAGTACTACGGCAAAAGCAAACTTCCAAATATTTTATTAAGATTTTTTAAGAAATATGTAAATTTTTTGAATAAACCCTTATTCCTCCACCTCTACCCCCAGCAGCCGCACCAGGTCAACCGCCTGCAATGCATTGATCTTCAAACCCTTTAATTCAAACGAATCGACCTCGCCGACACGTATTCCCCGGATGTCGGAATCCGCGAACGAAAGCCCGCGCAGGCGCGTGCCGCGGAATTCACCCTGCGTCAGGTCGCAGCGCGAAAAGGAGACCTTCTCCAGGCGGCACTCGTCGAACACGGCTCCCCGCATGACTCCCTGACTGTGCGCCACGAAACGCAAGCGCCCCAGCGCGAAATTGGCGAACTCCGCCTTGCAGCGCTCGAAGGCCACATGCTGCATCGTCGCTTCGGAGAGGTTCGTCCCCGTGAGCTTGCAATCCAGGAACTCCACCCGCTGGAAACTGCACCCCGTCAGGTCGGCGTTCGACAGGTCGCAGTTCCGGAAGGTCACATCCGTGAAATGCGATCCGCGCAACACGCACGCCGGGAAAAGGCAGCCTGCGAAAAGACACGACTGCACCCAGACATGTTCCCGGTCGAGGTGCGGGAAAACAATGCCGCGGAAAATGCCTCCGGCAATCTCTTCGCCTTCGGTCAACGCCCTACCATCGGTATATTCCACGGGATCGGCGGCCGGGACTGGTCTGGTTATCTGCATCGTCAAATTCAGTAAAAGAGGCACCCGACTCCCCGCCTGCAAAGCCGCACACGGGAGGGTTGCTACAGCAAAGATAAACATTTATCCCGGAAAGCCGCGTCCATCCCGGGCATCCGCCCGCCGTTTTGCGCATACGGAAAATAATTCCTATCTTTGGATCGCCTTTCACCGAACAATCAATGAAAAAGGGATACAGAACCATTTTAACGGTCTGCATGCTGCTGATAGCATATACCGCCGTAGGGCAGCAACCCGACAAGGACATGGATTCCTTTCCCTCGACCGAGGAAGCCCTGTCCCAGATCGGAAGCGCCGCAGCCCGCTCCCCCAAACAACCCGCCGACACCGCAGCCCTCACATCGCCCGCCCAACGCAAAGGCTTCATACGCCGCATCATCGACTATTACAGCCGTTCGAACATCGACCGTACGTTCGAAAAGAAAATCGACTGGAGCATCGCCCCCGGCCCGAACTACTCGTCGGATGTCGGCTTCGGAATCGGATTCCTCGTAGCGGGGCTTTACCGGATAGATCGCACGGACTCCGTGACCGCCCCGTCGAACATCTCGGTTTACGGCAACTTCACGACCGAAAAATTCGTCCTGCTCCGCTTCTCGGGCGACAACATCTTCAACCACAACAAACAACGCCTGAGCTACGCCGGGGCCTTCGTCTACTTTCCGGGTGCATTCTACGGCGTGGGCTACAATGCCGGCGCAGAGGGCTATGCACAGGAACTCACCACCACGATGGGCATCTTCCGCATCTCCTACTGCACGGCGCTCGCCGGACGTTTTTATATCGGCGTCAGCGGGGGCATCGACTACACCGGGGCGAAGTACAAAGACACGGGCATGGTCGCCTATATGAACGACATCAAGGCCGACGCAGAGGCCGGGAAACCGGTTCCGGGCGGCAGGATGGGCGAACTCTACACCCTCTGGCAGCAGGGGCGCTACGACCCGGCCAAGCAGGATCCCTTCTCGAACTACATTACCGAATCGGGCGACAACCCCGACGCCTTCAACACCAGCCTCGGCCTCTTCGCCCAATACGACACGCGCGACGTGACGTTCAACGCCTCGAAGGGCATCTTCATCAAGGCCGAAGCCAAGTGGTATCCCGAATGGCTGGGCAATACGCGCCGCAGCTTCGGACGCTTCACCCTGACCTTCGACTTCTACCAAAAACTCTGGAAAGGCGCCATCTTCGCCTACGACCTCTACGCCGACTTCACGGCCGGCACCCCGTCGTGGCACATGTACGCCAAGATGGGCGGCATGGAACGCATGCGCGGCTACTACGAAGGGCGCTACCGCGACAAAAGACTTGTCGAGACGCAGATCGAGCTGCGCCAGAAAATCTACCGCCGCCACGGCATCGTGGCCTGGATCGGCGGCGGACAGGTCTGGGGCACCGACAAATTCCGCTGGGACAACACCCTTTACAGCTTCGGCTGCGGCTACCGGTTCGAGTTCAAGAACCGGATGAACATCCGCCTCGACTACGGCTGGGGCGTCTACGGCAACCAAAACCTGCCGTGGGATCGCAAACGTTCCTCGGCCTTCCTCTTCACGGCCTCCGAAGCCTTCTAAGAGCCCCATACCGACAATCCCCGCCCCGACGACCGGTATCGCAACAAGGGAAAGCCTCCCCGACAACCGAGGGGCTTTCAGTAATCCCCACGGGAACTACACTATATATACCGCGATAAACCCGTCGGCACGATGCAGCGTGAGCCGGATCGTCTCCCCGCTGCCGATGCGCCCGGCAACGGTTCCGGCCGCGAAATCCACCGCCTCCACCCGCAGGTCGTGCAACAAGTCCAGCCCCGGACGCCGGGCATATTTATAAAGCGCCTCCTTCGCGCACCAGACGGCGGCAGGCAGCAGCGGATCGCCGGACAGCGCCTGCTCGGAGGGGGACATGTAACGCGGCGCGGCACGGCTGAAATCCCGCGTCTCGGGCTCGATGTCGACCGCGCAGGGGATATCGGACAGACAGACGGCCACACGCCCCCTGCAGTGCGAAACCCCGACGTATACCCCGTCCCTGTCGACGACCGGAGCCCCGGCGGCATCGTAGGCAATCCGCACATCCGCACCCAGTTCCCGGCGGACGACGGCCCGCCACGTGAGGTATTCCCGGCGCCGGCCCTCCCGCACAAAACGCCGGGCCTCGGCCAATTCGTCGGATGTCACCCACCCGGCTACCCCGGCCTCGTCCATCGGCGGCTCTATGAAGAGTGCCTTTCCCATCGTTTACGGTAAGTCCACACGGATTTTATCGACACGGTGCCCGTCCATCTCCTGCACCGTGAAACGGATGTCGTGCGACGTAAAGAGATCGCCCTTGCGGGGGAAGTCGCGTTTGAGTTCGAGCATCAGCCCGGCGAGAGTCTCGGCATCGCCCTTCACGTCGGCAAAGGTCTCCTCGTCGATCCCCAGCACCCGTTCGAAATCGCCCAGGTGGCTCTTGCCGTCGAAGAGGTAACTCTTCTCGTCGAGACGCGTGAAGAAACTCTCGTCGGCATCGCTTTCGTCCGAAATCTCGCCCACGATCTCCTCGATGATATCTTCCAGCGACACCAGCCCCAGCGTCGAACCGTACTCGTCGACGACGATCGCCATGTGCACCTTGTTCGACTGGAAGTCGCCCAGCAGGTCGTTGATCTTCTTATGCTCGGGCACGAAATAGGGCTTGCGCACCAGCTGCTGCCAGCCGAATTCGTTGCCGTGGTTGATATAGGGGAGCAGATCCTTGACATAGAGCGTCCCCCTGATATTGTCGATATCCTCTTCGTATACCGGGATACGCGAAAAACCCGACCGGATGATCGTCTGCTTGACGGTCTCGTAATCGTCCGTCACCGAGAGCGCCGTAATGTCCACGCGGGGTTTCATGATCTCCTGCACCTCGGTATTCACGAAGTTGACGATCCCCGACAGCATCACATGCTCCTCGGGGCTCGAACTCTGGGTCATATCCACGGCGTCGGCCAGTTCGTCGAGCGAAATCTCGCTCTTGTGCGCCGCCTTTTCGCTGATGCGGCTGCTCGTGCGCACCAGGATGTAGGAGAGCGGATAGAAAATCCACCGCAACACCCTGAGCGGCCGTGCCGCGAACTGCGCGAAACGCACCGGCATGGTCTGCGCCAATACTTTGGGCAGTATCTCGCCGAACAGCAGCAGCAGGAAAGTCACCAGTACGGTCTTGAACAGGAACTCGAAACGCAGGAACGTAAAAACCGAGTCGATGATACCCGACACGAGGATGACGATGCAGATATTCACCAGGTTGTTGACCACCAGAATCGTCGCCAGCAGCACGTCGACATTCGTCAGCAAGTGCAACACCGCCTCCGCCGAAGCGGTCGTGCGCGTCTGCAGGCGGCGGATATCCTTATGCGACAGGGAGAAAAACGAAGTTTCAGCCCCCGATACGAGCGCTGAAACGCACAGCAGTCCCAACGTCACCGCGCACAGCACGGCGATATGGCCCGAAAACCCGTTGAATGCGATCCATGAAGCGGTACTCTCCAAACTTGCGCGGATTTAGTTAGTCAAAAAGCGATCCGCCCTGCGAATCGGCAGCCTGCTGGCTGTTTTCGGACTCCTCGCGCAGCACCTCCTTGCGTCCGCCGGGCATCTGCACGATGAACTTCGAGTTGCGCGACTGGTAGGCCGGTTTGGCCAGCAGCAGTTCGATGTTGTTGTAGCGGGTCGACTTGGCGCCGAGCATCACCTGCTCGGGCGGCCGCTGCGGCGGCGCAACGGGCTTGATCGGCTCCAGCACGGGAGCCACGGGCTCCTTCACCGGTTCCGTGATACGTGCCGGGGGGATGATCTGCTTCATCACGTCGACGGACGCATCGCCCGAGAACCCCGTGGCCACCACCACCAGTTCGATGGCGTTGCCCAGCTGGGGCTTCTCGCTCGTACCCCAAATGATATTGGCGTTGTGTATCACGCCGTTGTCGTCCTGCACGCTGGCATGGGCCTGGATATACTCCAGGATGCGCACCACCTCCTCGTACATCAGCGAGTCGGCGTTCGACACCGAGATGTTCAGCAGGATATTCTTCGCACCCGAGATCAGGTTGTGATCCAGGAGCGGCGAACGCAGCGAAGCCTCGGCCGCCGTCTCGGCGCGGTTGTCTCCTTCGGCCGTAGCCACGGCCATATGCGCGCGGCCGCTGTCGCGCATCACCTTCGACACATCGGCGAAGTCGACGTTCACCAGGTCGCTTTCGACCGTGATGATCTCGGCGATGCCCTTCGCCGCCGAACACAGAATGTCGTCGGCCTTGCCGAACGCCTGCTTGAGCGACAGGCGCCCGTATATTTCGAGAATATTCTCATTGTTGATAATCAGCAGCGAATCGACATTCTGGCGCAGTTCCTCGATCCCGCGGAAAGCCTGTTCGTAGCGGATCTTACCCTCGACGGCCAGCGGCGAGGTGACGATCGCCACAGTCAGCAGCCCCATCTCCTTGGCCAGCTTGGCGATGACGGGCGAAGCGCCCGTACCCGTACCGCCGCCCATGCCGGCCGTGATGAACAGCATCCGAGTCCCGGCCTCTTCGAGGTGCTGGCGGATTTCGGGCAGCGACTCGACTGCGGCACGGCGGCCGTTCTCCGGGTCGTTCCCCGCACCGAGGCCCTCGGCGCCGAGGCGTATCTTCAGCTCCACGGGGCTCTTATCCAACGCCTGCTGGTCGGTATTGCAAACCATGAACGTCACGCCCCGTATACCCAGGTTCCACATATGGTTCACGGCATTCCCGCCGGCACCGCCGACACCGACCACCATAATGATCGACCCGTCCGTTTTCGGGGCTTTGATTTCCGACATCAATTCGTCTGTCATATCTCTTTACTCCTTTCTTCTGATTAATTCCCACGCGGGGCTAACACCCGCAAATCCTCCTCACGCCCGGCCGCCTAAAGAACCGGTTGCAGCCCTCAGCATCAGATCTCCTCGTCCTCGGCGGCCGTAAAGCTCTTGTTGATCTTGTCGAAGGTCTTCTGGAAGATCGACCCCCAGTCGCGCTTGCGCTTGGGTTCGATCACGGGGGCCTTCAGCTGCTCATCTTCCCGCTCCTGCCCCCTTGCCGCGGCATCCTCATCGGACGCAGGCTGTGCCGCCGCGGAAGCCGGCCCCTGTGCGGGCTGCTGGAACCGCGGCGTATGGCGGAACTCGGGTGCGGCCTGGGGCTGCTGGGGCTGGAATCCCGGGCGGGGTTCCGCAGGCCGGGACGCCGGCGAGGCCGGACGCTCGATCACCGCGCAGGCACCCTGCTCGGCGCCCTTGAGCAAAATACCGACCGCCGTGGCATAGGCCGGGTCTGCGACCTTCTCCTTCGACTCCTCCGCAACGCCGGTCTCGGCCGATGCGATGCGCACGTCCATGCCCGTCACGCGGCGGAACAACTCGTCCACATCCTTCAGCTTGGCCGAACCTCCCGTCAGGACAATGCCGTAGGCCAGCTTGCCGGCATACCCCGAATCCCGGATCTCCTGCAATACGAACTCCGCAATGTCCGTGGCACGGGCTTCGATCACCGTCGCCAGGTTGCGCAGCAGGATATCCTTCGCCTCGCGGGCCGTGCGGCCGTTGACGCGGATCAGCTTGTCCTCCGGGGCCAGGTCGGCCACCGCCGAACCGTATTTCTGTTTGAGGCTTTCCACATGTTTCTCGGGCACGCTCATCGTGCGGATGTCGCGGTTGATGGCCATGGCCCCCATCGGGATCGTGGCGATGTAACGCACCACGTTGCGGTAATAAACCGCCACATCCGTCACGCCGCCGCCGATGTCGACCACCGCGACGCCCTCCTCCTTCTCGTCGGGCAGCAACACGGCCTCGGCCGTGGCGATGGCGTTCGACGTCACGCCCAGCATCTTTATGCCGAGCCGCTTGAGCGCCATGTCGAGCCGCTGCATCGGCGTGCGCAGGCAAAGGATGAAATTGAACGTCGACGAGAGTTTCTTGCCGAACGACCCCACGGGGTTCTTGACCTCCTGGTTGTCGTCGACCACATAGTTCTGGGGCACACGCTCCATGATGGTCTCGTCGTCGGGCGCCTGCACGTTCCGCATGCGGTCGAACAGCGCGTCGACGTCCTTCTGGTTGACGCCGTTCTGGGGATCGTAGACGAAAACATGATCCGTATGGCGCGCACAGCGCACGAAATCACCCGAAATACCGGCATAGGCCTCCGTGATCCGGATCCCCAGCTGCTCTTCGGCTTCGGACATGGCTTCGCGGATGGCGCGGCTCACCAGTTCGATATTCTCGATCTTGCCCGCGTTGACCCCCTCGACGGGCTTCGACACGATCGACGCCACCTCCATCTGCCCTTCGGCGGCCTTCTCGCCGACAGCCACCACGACGTTCGACGAGCCCAGGTCGACGGCAACGGTATAATTCTTTCTTTCCACGGTATATTTCCTTTTTATTTCTTGCAAACCACCTGATCCTTGTATCTGATATCTATCGTCCTGTACGCATCCCAGCCGATGTTCTGCAACCCGTTGCGGTAGAACCGCAGCAACTTGTCGAACTTACGCTCCACCTGCTCGATGCGCCCGAAAAGAATGGTGTGGCGTCCGCTCCGCGGCACCAGCTCCACCTCCAACGCTCCGCTGGGGGTCGTCCGAGCCGCAATCTGCACCACTTCCGACCTCCAGAAATCGTCCTCTTCGACGAACTCTACAAAGGTAAGGAGTTTCATGAAATCTTCGTAGCTTTTCTCCAACTTTTTTTGTTTCAGCCGCTCGGCCTCCTGCTGCCGAGCGATACGGTCAATCCCCTCCTGAATCATACGCGCCTCGTAGCGGTATTTGCGGCGCATTTCGACCTTGTGGCGGCGCAGTTCGCCGACCCGTTTGTCGTACTCGGCCGAGCTTTCCAGCCGCCACCACTGTTTCTTGACCCGCATACGGCGCAGCGCCGACAGGTTGCGGTCGTTCTGCAGTTCGCGCCTGTAAAGCGGGTACTTCTCCCGCTCCAGCTCCGCGATGCGTTTGTCCACTTTCGCCGATTCGGTGTCGATATGCGCCCGCACGGGGCCCTCATACGCCGCAGGAAACGGCGGGCGGTAGCTGCCCGTCACGACCGGCACGTAAAGCGACGATGCCCGCGGCGCGGCGAAGACATAGCCCTCCGCCGTGACGTACGAATCCACGCCGTTCACCAGCAGCCGCACGAGCGGCCTTCGCTGGCTGATATCCACGTGCAGCACCCCGTCATAGGAGACATAGGCGTCCACCCGCTCCACGAACCCGTTCCTGGCGATCATCTCTTCGATCTGCGTCAAAGGCACCTTATCAACTGCCGTGCCTTTCGTCTTGATCCCGCTGTGCGCAATCCACCCGCGCACCATGCGCCCCGACACCAGATAGCCCATCGACGAGCTGTCGACAACCTCGATCTCGACCTTGCAGACCGTCCTCGCGGCACGCAGACGCTGCGCCGTGGTGCCCGCATAGAGGATATATGCGGCCACAGCGCCCCACAAAAGGGCCAGCAATGCGTATCGGAGGTAGCGGTTCATCGCACGTCAGCTTTTCGCTCCGAGTTTTTCGGCCAGCGCCCCGCAGCAGGCGTCGATATTGCCCGCCCCGAAGCTCACCACCACGTCCGTATCCATCGCCGCGACCGTATCGGCCAGCGCTTCCCTGCCGACGATGCGGCACGGCACGGCCACGCGCCGGGCGATGAGCTCCGACGTGACGCCGGGGATCGGCTCCTCGCGCGCCGGGTAGATCGGCAGCAGCACCACCTCGTCGGCATGCGACAGCGACTCGGCGAACTCTTCGTAAAGGTCGCGCGTGCGGGTGTAGAGGTGGGGCTGGAACAGCGCCGTAATGCGCCGTCCCGGGAACATCTTCCGCACGGAGGTCAGCGTCGCCGCCAGTTCGCGCGGATGGTGCGCGTAATCGTCCATGTAGACCTGCCTGGGGGTGTTGACATAGAATTCGAAACGGCGCTTCACGCCCGAGAACGACGCCAGCGCCCCGCGCAGGGCGTCCGCATCCAACGCAACCCCTTCGGCCCTGGCCGCGCACCATACCGAGGCCACGGCCGCCACCGAATTTTCGATGTTGACCCAGCCCGGAATGCCCAGCGTGCAGCCTTCGACCACACCGCCCGGCACTACGATATCATATCGGTAATGGCCTCCCTCGAGCAACTGCACGTTACGGGCATAGAAGTCGCACGGCACGTCGTACGAATAGCGGTACACCGTAATCTGCGGATTGTCCACCACGATGTCCGTCCCTTGCTTGATGACGAGGAACCCGCCGGGGCGTATCTGCCGCACGAACTGCGCGAAAGCCTCCTTCACCGCCTCGTGCGTCCCGTAAATGTCGAGGTGATCCGCGTCGGCCGACGTGACCACCGCCACATCGGGATAGAGCCGCAGGAACGAACGGTCGAACTCGTCGGCCTCGACGGCCAGCCGCCCGCCCGAAAGGCGGGATCCGGCAGCGGCGCATCCCTCCCCCGCGGGCGGGCGCATCCCCTGCACCCCGCAGCCGTCCAGCACCAGGTTGCCGCCGAAATTCTTCGAGATACCGCCCAGAAAGGCACTGCCGCCACCCGTCAGGGCGCGGTTGAGCCATGCCACGAGCGTCGACGTCGTAGTCTTGCCGTGCGTCCCCGCCACAGCCATCACGTACTTGCCTTCGGCAAGGTGCCCCAACATCTGCGAGCGCTTCTCGATACGGAACCCGTGGTCGGCGAAATAGCAGTACTCGCCGTGCTCCTGCGGCACGGCCGGGGTATAAACCACCATCGTCGCCGCCGGGTCGAGGAACTCCGCGGGGACCAGCCGCACGTCGTCCTCGAAATGGATCGCCGCCCCCTCGGCCGACAACTCGTCCGTCAGGTGCGAAGGCGTACGGTCGTAGCCGGCCACCTTTTTCCCCTCGTGCAGGAAATAGCGGGCCAGGGCGCTCATGCCGATGCCGCCGATACCCAGAAAATATACTTTTTGAAACTCCATCTGCTCAATTCTTGATTTTCACACCGCCTCCGCCGCCCGTCGGACACGCGCAGCCCGTCCCGTGAAGACAGGTGCCGCCTGCGCCCTGCGGCTTCACGGCCGTGCGGTCACTTCATTACCTTTTCGATTTCATCCACGATCCGCTCCGCCGCATCGGGTCGCGCCAGCTTCTCGAGGTTTTCGCTCATCCTGCGCAGCGCCTCTCCGTCGGCGAGCAGCTCCATCGCCCGCGCCATCGCCCGCGTGCGGGCCTCGGCATCGGGCACCACCACCGCAGCCCCCTTGGCCTCCAGCGCCCGGGCGTTCTTCGTCTGGTGATCCTCGGCCACGTTGGGCGAAGGCACGAACAACACGGGCCTGGCCACCAGGCACAGCTCCGAGACCGTTCCGGCGCCGCTGCGCGACACGACCAGGTCGGCCGCCGCATAGGCGTAGTCCATGCGGTCGATGAAAGCTCCCTGCCAGATATTCCCCGTCGGGTGCGCCGCCAGAAAAGCCTGCATCTCGCGCTCGTAGTATTTCCCCGTCTGCCAGATTACCTGCACCGGGGCGTCGGCGCCCCCGAGCGAGAGTATCCACGCCTTCATCATCTCGTTGAGCGACCGCGTCCCGAGCGACCCGCCCACTACCAGCACCACCGGGAGCTCCGCCCTAAAGCCGTAATAGGCCAACGCCTCGCCGCGGTCGGCACCCTCTTTCGAGAAACGGCCCCGCAGGGGGTTGCCCGTCATCGTGATCTTACCGGGCGCGAAGAACCGATCCATGCCCTCATAGGCGACGCAGATCCGCTTCGCCCTCCGGGCCAGGATCTTGTTCGTCAGCCCCGCGTAGGAGTTCTGCTCCTGGATCACGGTCGGTACCCCCAATTGCTGTGCGGACCACAACACCGGAGCGCTGGCGTAGCCCCCGAAGCCCACCACCGCATCGGCCCCGAAATCGCGGATGGTCTTTTTCGCCATCCGGATGCTCCGGAGCACCTTCAGCGGCACCGCGAGGTTGTGCCAGTCCATGCGCCGCTGCAACCCCGCAATCGGCAGGCCCACGATGCGGTAGCCCAGCGCCGGCACCTTTTCCATCTCCATTTTGCCCTCGGCGCCGACGAACAACAGTTCCACATCGCCGCCGAACCGCCGCTTGAGCGCCTCGGCCACCGCTACGGCCGGATAGATATGTCCGCCCGTTCCGCCGCCCGAAAGTATGATCTTCTTCATATCCCGTTATTTTCCTATTTCGACGGGTTCCCCGAGGAATTTCGGGGTTTTTCCCGTCCATAAATCCATGAACATCCTGACCCGCGCCAGCTTTTCCCGGAGCCTGGTCTTCATGCCAGCGTACGCCGCCACGTCTGCGGCATTGTACCCTACGGCATCGAGCCCCAACGCCTGCGCGATGTAAACCGCACGGCGGTTATGGAACTCCTGCGAGATTACCGTGAAGCTCTCCTGCCCGAATATCTTTTCCATGCGGACGACCGAATCGTACGTCCGGAACCCGGCATAGTCGAGGTATATCGCCTCCGCCGGCACGCCCCGCCCGACGAGCGCCTCCTTCATGTCCTGCGGCTCGTTGTAACCCTTGCGGCCGTTGTCGCCGCTGATGACCAAGTACTCCACTTTGCCGGCATGATACAGTGCAGCGGCCGCATCGACCCGGTTGTAGAAATACGCATTCGGACGTCCCGAACGCACCGTCCGCGAAGTCCCGAGCAGCAACCCCGCCCGGTTGGCGGGCACCTCCCCGGGCGAGGCGTATACCCGGCCGTCTGTCGCCCGCTGCACGGCATACCCGGCGGCGGATACCGCCACGGTAGCCAGCACCGCCCCGGCGGCCGCCGCCCATGCCATTGTCTTCAGCCATTTTTTCATCACCGTCCCCAGTTACCCCGATCCAGCGACCGGTAATTGATCGCCTCGGCCACGTCGGCCGCCGCGACCGTGTCGCGCCCCGCCAGGTCGGCGATCGTACGCGCCACCTTCAGAATACGGTCGTAAGCCCGCGCCGAAAGGTTCAGCCGTTCCATCGCCCGCTCCAGCAACGCCGCCGAAGCGGCATCCGGGCGGCAGTATTCGCGCAGCATGGCCGCATTCATCATCGCATTGGTATGCACCCCCTGCGCACAGCGGAACCGCGCGGCCTGCACCTCCCGCGCCCGCACGACCCGCGCACGAATCGCAGCGCTGGACTCCCCGGGCGCCGCCGCCGAAAGCTCCGCCGCACTGACGGGCGTCACCTCGACATGCATGTCGATCCTGTCCATCAGCGGCCCTGAAATCCGGCTCATGTAGCGGTGCACCGACCCCGGCGAGCAGACGCACTCCCGGGCCGGGTGGTTGTAATACCCGCACGGACAGGGGTTCATCGCCGCCACGAGCGTAAAGTTCGCCGGGTATTCCACGCTGTATTTGGCCCGCGACACGGTTATTTTCTTCTCTTCCAACGGCTGTCGCAACACCTCCAGCACACTGCGCCCGAACTCGGGCAGTTCGTCGAGAAACAGCACCCCGTTGTGCGCCAGCGACACCTCGCCCGGCCGCGGCGACTGCCCGCCGCCGATCAGCGCCACCTGCGAGATGGTGTGGTGCGGAGCCCTGTAAGGCCTGCGCGCCATCAGCCCGCCGGCAACCCCGGCCTTCCCGGCCACGGAGTGTATCTTGGTCGTCTCCAGCGCCTCCCCGGGCGACAACGGCGGCAGGATCGTCGGCATACGCCGCGCCAGCATCGTCTTTCCCGAACCCGGTGCGCCGATCATCAGCACGTTGTGCCCTCCCGCCGCAGCGATCTCCAGCGCCCGCTTGGCGAGCGCCTGTCCCTTCACGTCTGCGAAATCCTCCTCGTATCGCCCCGCGGCGACTTCGAACGGCTCCGCCGCCCCGGGCACGGCGGGCACGATCTCCGCCTCGCCGTTCAGCAGCGCCATCACCTCCTTCAGGCTCCCGGCGCCCAGCACGTCGATACCCTCCACCACGGCCGCCTCCCGGGCATTGTCCGCCGGCAGCACCAGCCTCCGCAACCCTTCGTCGCGGGCCCGCACGGCCATCGGCAGCACGCCCCGCACGGGTTTCAGCGTCCCGTCAAGCGACAGCTCGCCCGCGAACATCGTCCCGCCGAGCGCCCCGGCATCCACGCGCCCCATCGCCGCGAGTATCCCCACGGCGATCGGCAGGTCGAACGAAGCGCCTTCCTTGCGCAGGTCGGCCGGGGCGAGGCTCACGACCACCTTGCGGCCGGACATCCGCTCCCCCGAGTTCTCGAACGCCGCACGTATGCGCTGCTCGCTCTCCTTGACGGCATTGTCCGGCAGTCCCACCAGGTACATGCCGAGCCCGCCGCCCGCGATGTTGACCTCGACGGTCACCGCCACGGCGTCGATCCCCACGATCGCACCCGCATAAGTCCGGACAAACATATATCGGAAATTTATCAGTTCGTTTCACATAATCCCCGCCCGTCTTCCGGCGTGGCAGGGGCTCCCTTTCGGCCGCATCGCGCCGCCACTCAGAACGGCGCCTCTTCGTCCAGCGCCCGGGGCGTCAGATCGAACTCCCCGCCGCCGATCCCCGAACCCAGCGCGGCGGATGCCCCCGTGGCGCCGTTCGAACCGCTGGCGTAATCGTCGTAGGCCTGCTGACTGTCCGAAGCCTGCGCGGGCGGCAGCATCGAGTCGTCCATGTCGGCGAAACGCGCCTGTTCCTTCAGGAAGCGCAGGTTCACGTCGCACACAGCGCCGTTACGGTGCTTGGCGATGATGATTTCGGCCATGCCGGCCGTAGGCATTCCGTTTTCGTCCTGGTTGATGCCGTAATACTCCGGACGGTGGATGAACGCCACGATGTCGGCGTCCTGCTCGATGGCGCCCGACTCACGCAGGTCGGAGAGCTGCGGGCGCTTCGACCCACCGCGCATCTCCGTGGCACGGCTCAGCTGCGACAGGGCGATCACCGGCACGTTCAGCTCCTTGGCGATGGCCTTGAGCGTACGCGAAATGAAGGCCACCTCCTGCTCGCGGTTCCCCTTCGAATCCTGGTTGCCGGTCATCAGCTGCAGGTAGTCGATGATGATGATCTTGATGTCGTTGTGTATCTTCAGGCGGCGTGCCTTCGAGCGGAACTCGAAGACCGAAAGCGCCGGCGTATCGTCGATGAACAGAGGCGCCGCACCCAGCGGTTTGGTCGCCGACTCCAGGTGGCGCCATTGCTCGGGCGTCAGACGGCCCGATTTCACGTCGTTGCCGTTGAGTCCCGTCTCGGCGATGATCAGACGCATCATCAGCTGCACCGAAGACATTTCGAGCGAGAAGAACGCCACACCCTGCTCGTGATCTACGGCCATATTGCGCGCCATAGAGAGCACGAAGGCCGTCTTACCCATCGAAGGGCGGGCGGCGATGATGATCAAATCGGAGAGCTGCCAGCCCAGCGTCACACGGTCTATGGCCATGAAACCCGACGGAACGCCGTTGAAGGCGCTCGTGTTTTTCGACGCCTCCTCGATCTGCATCAGCGCCCGCGCCAGGATATCCTTCGACACCTGCACCGAACGCTTCACATGCCCCTCGGCGACCTTGAATATCTCGCCTTCGGCATACCCGATCAGCTCCGTCACATCGGTCGATTCGTCGTACGAGCGTTTCTGTATCTCGGTCGCCGAGCGTATCAGCTCGCGCTGCACGTATTTCTGGGCGATGATCTTGGCATGGAACTCGACGTTGGCCGCCGAGCCTACCTTCTGCGTGAGCTGCGCCAGGTACGACGCCCCGCCCACCTTCTTGAGCTCCTTCTTGCCTTTCAGCCGCTCGGTCACGGTATAGAGGTCGATCGGTTTGAGCTCCATCGACAGCTCCTCGATCGCCTTATAGATCGTGCGGTGCTCCTCCGTGTAGAACGCATCGGGCGTCACATACTCCTGCACGGCGATGATGCTGTCCTTTTCGAGCATCAGCGCGCCGAGTACGGCCTCCTCCAGTTCGACCGCCTGCGGGGGTACGTTCCCCGGGGTCTCGGTGAGCGCCTCGAATGCCTCCCTGTTGCGCCGGGAGGGGTTATAATCTTTTGCCATGATATACGCTTTCGTTCAAAGGCCAAAAGTAGCAATAAGCCGGGAGAATTCAAAACCCCGCCGGGGGATATTCTGCCGAAAACTATGTTTACAACATAGTTTCGGCCCGGCACCGCCCCTGCGGAAACGTCCGGCCCGTTGAAAAATAATTTCCGCACCCTACCCCTTCTCGCCCAGAGCGTGCCGCGAGACGGCGAGCGCGGCGATGCTGATGCGGCAACCGGGCGCCGAGCGCAGAATCTCCCCGGCGCACGAAAGCATCGTGCTGCCCGTGGTGAACACGTCGTCCACCAGCAGGACGTGCCGCCCCGCAAGCCGCCCGGGACGGACGACGGCGAACGCATCCTCGACATTGCGGGCCCGGTCTCGGCGCGCCTTGAGGGCCTGGCTCTCCGTATTGCGTTTCCGGCGCACGCTGCGGCGGTCGACCTCCACGCCCAGCTGCGCGGCAATCCCTTCGGCAATGTATTCGGACTGGTTGTACCCGCGGCGGCAGCGCTTGACGGGATGTAGCGGCAGGGGCACGACCACCTCCACGTCGTCGTACAATCCGCTTTCCTTCAGGCAGCGACCGTACCACTCGCCCATCGCCCGCGCCGTGCGCCATGCCCCGCGGTACTTGAACCCCCGGATCAACTCCCGCCACCCGCTGCCGTGGACATAGTAGAGCAGCCCCGACGCCCGCTCCACGGGCAGCATGTCGCGGCACCGCCCCAGCACGGGGTTGTCGGCCTGGCGCCAAAACCCCGTCAGGGGTGCCGTCGCCCGGCACAGCGTACAGACCGTGTGCTCGCCCTGCGCCAGCATCCGGCCGCACACAGGGCAGCGAGGCGGAAAAAAGAGCGCCGCCACGTCACGCAACAGGCTACTGAGGATCGACATTGACGACGACGGTAATATTCCTGAACTCGGGATCCTCCGAAAAAGCCTTCAGCTCCGCCCCCAGCAACTCCCGGGCGCGCGCCGACGAGGCGCCGCTTTCGACCTTGAGCAGCAGCCCGGCAAGGTATTCGCCGCGAATGCGGTCAACGGGGGGCGTCATCGGCCCCAGTACGCGGCGGCCGAAACGGCCGCGCAGGCGCGCCGCCAGCTCCGTAATGCCGCGCCGCAGCAGGGCGACGTCGCGGTGGCGCAGCGTCAGCAACGTAAGCCGCGCGTAAGGCGGGTAAAAGAAGGCTTCGCGCTCGGCGAGCTGCGCCCGCGCCATGCCGTCGTAATCGCTCGCGGCGACCTGCCGGATCACGGGATGCCCCGGCTCCGAAGTCTGGATCACCACCTCCCCGCCGTCCGAACGGCGGCCTGCGCGGCCGGCGACCTGCATCATCAGCTGAAACGCCCGCTCCGCGGCCCTGAAATCGGGGTTGTTCAGCAGATTGTCGGCATTGAGGATACCCACGAGCGACACGCCGCCGAAATCGAACCCCTTGGTAATCATCTGCGTTCCGACCAGGATGTCGGTCTTGCGAGCCTCGAAGTCGGCGATGATGGCGTTGAACGCCCGCTCCGAAGTCACGCTGTCGCGGTCGAGCCGCGCCACGCGCGCCGCGGGGAACAGCCGTGCGATCTCCTCCTCGACCTTTTCGGTGCCGAAGCCGCGCGGAACCACGTCCGTCACCTTGCACGACGGGCACTTCGCCGGCACGGGGGCCGTATAGCCGCAGTAATGGCAGACGAGCTTCCCGCCTCCCTTGTGGTAGGTGAGCGTCACGTTGCAGTGCGGACAGCGTGCCGTCCACCCGCACTCCGAACACTCGACATAGGGCGCGAACCCGCGGCGGTTCTGGAACAGCATCACCTGCTCGCCCCGCCCGAGCGCCGCTTCCATCTTGTCGAGCAACAACTTGTTGAAATGCGCATGCCGTTCGCCGCGTTTGGCGGCGCGGATCGTATCCGAAACGAATATTTCGGGCGGCCGGGCATCCCCGTACCGCTCCGTCAGGGAGGCGAGCCCGTACTTTCCGCTTCCGGCATTGACCCATGTCTCGAGCGAAGGCGTGGCGCTTCCCAGCAGCGTCCGCCCGCCCCACAGCCGCGCCATCACCACGGCGCAGTCGCGCGCGTTGTAACGCGGCGCAGGGTCGGCCTGCTTGTAACTGGCATCGTGCTCCTCGTCGACGACGACCAGCTGCAGCCGCTTGAGCGGCAGGAATATCGACGAGCGCACGCCGACCACGAACTCACCCCCCTGGGAGCGGTTCAGGCGCAGGTAGGTCTCCGTGCGGCGGCGGTTCGTAAGTTTCGAGTGGTAAGGGGTCACACGGCTGCCGAAAATGCGCTCCATGCGTTCGATCAACTGCGCCGTGAGGGCGATCTCGGGCACCAGCAGCAGCACGTCGCCGCCCCGCGCCAGCACTTCGGCGATCAGGTGTATGTATACCTCGGTCTTGCCCGACCCCGTAATGCCGTGCAGCAACGCCGCGGGCTTCCGGGCGAACTGCCCCCGCAGCGACTCCAGCGCCGCGAGCTGCGCCGGGGTCAGCTCCGGCAGGCGGAATGCCGATCCGCCGCGCTCGACGGAGCGTTCGCGCTCCGCCGAGACGATGTACCCCTTGCGTTCGAGGGCATGCAGCACGGCATAGTCGGCCCGCAGCAGGCGCCGTGCCACCTCGCCCGTCGGGATCCGCTCCCCGTCCCCGGCCGAGGCCAGTTCGAGGAGCGCTTCGTACTGCCTGGGCGCACGCCTTTCGAGCTTCTCGAAGGCTTCGTGCAGCCGTCCTTCGTCGTGCAGCCCGGGCGCCAGGGCCACGTAGCACTCCGTACGGGGGCGGAACTCCTCTTCGGTGAACTCCTCCTCCGTGTCGCCCGAAGGCTTCATCAGCGACGGCAACCCCACGCGCATCACCTCACCCGGCGTGCACATGTAGTACGCCGCGACCCACTCCCAGAAGGCCATTTGCTGCGCCGAGAGCAGGGGTGCGCCGTACAGGACGCGCTGTATGGATTTGACGGTTTTGAACGGGGGGCGGCGGTCATGCACGCGCCACACGATCCCCGTGTAGAATTTGCGGGCGCCGAACTGTACGGCCACGGCCTGCCCCGCCTCGACATGCATCCCTTCGGGCACTGCGAACGTATAGGCGGGCTGCGCCAGCGGCAGGACTATATCGGCATAGAGGGGCATCAGGGTTTACTGATGGCTTGAAACCCCTTGCCGTAGACGCCCATCACCGATCCCACGGTCATGAAGGCTTCGGGGTCGATCGTCTTCACGAACTTGAGGATCATCGTGGTCTCGCGCTTGCGGCAGACCACCATCACGATCTTCGACTCCTTTTTGGTGTACCACCCCTGCGAGTCGATGAGCGTCACGCCGCGGTGGATATTGTCGACGATGGCCTGCGCCATCTTCTCATAGTCGTGCGTGACGATGAATACCTGGCTCGACTGCTGGTTCCCGGCCATGATCATGTCGACCGTATAGCCGAAGACCGCGGTCATCACGTAGCCGTAGATCACCGTGTCGATATGGAACCCCACGAGCATCGACGAGCCGATGATCACGAAGTCCGAATAGATGACGATCTTGCCGTAGCTGATCGTGCGGTACTTGTTGATAATCATGGCGGCGATGTCCGTGCCGCCCGTCGAGCCGCCCTGCATGAAGCATATCGCCACGCCGATACCCGCCAGGATGCCGCCCAGGATCACCGAAAGGATCCGTTCCAGATGGAGGAAATCCCCCTCGGGCAGCACCGACTGCCAGAAATTCAGCCCCAACGATATGACGCAGACGCAGAACACGGTCTTCACGCCGAAGTTCCATCCGATGATGAACCCCGCCACGAGCAGCAGCACGCCATTGATCAGGAAAGCCATCGTACCGATCTGGATACTTATGCCGGCCCAATGTTCCACGGCATGGCACAGCACGCGCGAAAGGCCCGTGGCACCGCCTCCGGTACCGTCGGCGGGCATGATGCATCCGATCCATGCAAAAGAGTACAGCATCATGCCGACCGTCATCAGGAAGTACTCCTTGAAGGTTTTCAGCACCTGCTCCATAGTGATGGGTTTCATAGCGACGGGTATTAGTGATTCGAGCACAAAGGTATAAAAATTTCGCCTTGGTATGCACCGCGCTCCTCCAATCTTTTTTCGAGCATCGCCAGCAGGGTTTCGTTGCGGATCAATCCCCAGTTGCGGCCGTAATGGTAGCGGGGCGGCGCCTCGCTGGCAAAGCGTTCGACGACCAGGTCGGGCCTCAGCCGCCGCAGTATCTCGACGAACAGGTCGATGTACTGGCCGACCTCCCAGAAACGGAACCTGCGGGGGTCGGCATCGTACTGGGCGGCCATCGGCGTGCCGCGGAAAACCTGCAACTGGTGGAATTTCACCGTCGTGAGCGGCAGCGAATTGATCGTTGCGACCTGCTCCAACAGCATTTCATCGGTCTCGCCCGGCAGCCCGAGGATGAAATGCGCCCCCACGTGCAGCCCCCTTTCGGCAGCCATCTCCACGGCACGGCGGGCGCAGGCGAAGTCGTGGCCGCGGTTCACGGCGCGCAGCGTCTCGTCGCAGGTCGATTCGATGCCGAATTCGACCGCCACGTAACGGTCACGCGCTATCTCCGCCAGATAATCGAGCTTCTCGGCGTCCACGCAGTCGGGGCGCGTCCCGATGACGATACCCGCCACGCCGGGATATGCGAGCGCCTCGCCGTAGAGCGCCCTGAGCCGTTCGAGCGGGGCGTAGGTATTCGAAAAAGACTGGAAATAAACCAGGTAGCGCGACGCCGCACGGTAGCGCCTGCCGTGGAATTCGATCCCCTCGGCGATCTGCTGTCCGATGCTTTTGGCCGGGATGCAGTACGAGGGAGTGAACGCCCCGTTATTACAGAACGTACATCCTCCCTCGCTTATCTTCCCGTCGCGGTTGGGACACGTGAACCCGGCATCGACCGAGATTTTCTGCACCCGCCCGCCGAACGTGCGGCGGAAATACCCCGAATAGGAGTTAAACCGCCTGTGGTCGCCCCACGCATACATGCCTATAACCCCCAGTCGGAAGCGTTATAGGTATCCTTCGGCGCATTGGGCACGTTGGCGAAGAAGGTAAACCCGGTAAGCTCTTCGATCTCCTTCACCGACCGCATGTCCCCGGCCTGCGGATCGTGCCCTTTCCCCATGGCATGGCTCATCACGAAAGCCGCACACTGCAATTCATCGGCGGCACAGTTCATTACGGATTTATTCGTATTCCCCTTCTTGGTGCGCAGGCAAAGCGTATAGAACATCGTCGGCACATCGGTGGTGATGTTCCCGAAGCTCGTGCTGCGCTGCGGGGCGCTGTTCCCGTAGGAATCCGTCCACTTGTCATAATAAGCCCCGACCACCACATAGAGCGTATCGGCGCACCAGTAGTCGTCGATCTTGTCCTCGAGATTGTTCCACGCACCGTCACCGGTGTTGAACGTCGAGCCGTGCTGCGCCGCGATATTGGTGTAATACGACACCTGCTTGTTCATGCCGCTCGTCCGCGAACGCTCGTGGTTGCCCAGCATATGTCCGCGGTTGTAGGGCGAGCCCATCGAAGCCTTCGAGCCCGAAGGCTGGATAGAGGACGGGATAACCGGATCGGGGCCGTAATTGCGGTTGCCCGAACTGCCGACATAACAATTATGGACAGGCGCCGCCACCCATACCGGACTGTGGTGCTCGGCACTGTAACATACCGTAAAGTTCCGGGCCTCATGCCCGTCGACTTTAAAATCGGGGCAAATATGGTAGGCATAATGATAATCGCCGTTTTCCGCCTCTACCGGCAGCTCCGCCCAGCCCGCGTATTTCGTCCTGCCATCCCCGCCGCCGGCCGCGGATGTGGCGAACGTCCCGACGGTGCTTCCGAAGGTCTCCCCGCCGACCACGACGCACAGCCGGAATTTATACTTCGTCGAAGCGCTCAGGCCCGTGAGCGTGGCGCTCTTGGCGCCGGGTTCGGTCGTGACCGCCACGAGCTGCCCGTCGTCCGACGTCGCCGTCCCGTAGAGGAAATAAGCCTCGGATACCTCTTTGCCGCCCGTATAGTCGAACGTGCAGGAGACGGTCGCTGAAGAGGCCGTCACCTGCGAACACTCCGGCACCCCGAACCTCGGATCGTCCGGCAACACCGGGTCTACCCCTGTTTTGACGACGACCGGCTTGCTCTGCATCCGGCCTCCGCTCCCCATGTCCACAAAGGCGTAGATCAGGTACGACGTCTCGGCATCGAGCCCCGTCAGGCGGCAGGACATCACCTGCCCGTCGACCGTCACGTCGGTCGTCTCCGTGAAACTCCCCGTATTGTCGGAGCGGATCGGCGCATAGGCGAATCCCGCCTGCGCCGAGGAAAGCACGCCGTCGCCGAATTTCGTCCGGCACGACACCTCCACGGTCGTCCCCGAGACCCCGGCCTCGGGCGCGAAGAACCATTTGTTCTCCTTTCCGGTCTCCTCGTCGTTGCAGGAGGCGAAAAACGCCGCCATCCCCGCACACAAAACTACTAAAAATCTCTTCATGCTATTTTTTGGTTAACAATCCCTCATTTTCGAATCGATCCAGATGGTTACCGGGCCGTCGTTCACCAGCGCCACCTGCATGTCGGCGCCGAATTCGCCCGTCATCACCTCCCGCCCCAGGAGCTCCGCGACACGCGCCGCGAAGCGTTCGTACATCGGGCGCGAAACCGCCTCGGGCGCCGCCTTGATATAGGACGGTCGGTTACCCTTGCGCGTCGAGGCCAGCAGGGTGAACTGGCTCACGACCAGCACCTGGCCGCCGGCCTGCCTCACATCGAGGTTCATCACCCCCTGTGCGTCGTCGAAGATCCGCAGGCGGACGAGCTTGCCCGCCAGGTACTCGGCATCCTCGTCCGTATCGTCCGCACCCACGCCGAGCAGTACCAGCAGCCCTGCCCCGATCTGCGACCGCAGCTGGCCGCCGATCGTGACGGAAGCGTTCTTCACTCGTTGTATCAGTATGCGCATATCCCGGGCAGTCAACGGTTTTCGAAATAAGCCCACAGGTTGTCGTCCGCAGGCACGGGCGCCGTGACCGCCACGGGCTCATGGCGCACGGGATGCTCGAATTCGACGCTCCGCGAGTGGAGCGAAATGCCGCCCCCGGGCAGCGAACGCCGGGCGCCGTATTTCAGGTCGCCGCGGATCGGGCACCCGATCTTCGACAGCTGGGCGCGTATCTGGTGGTGGCGCCCCGTCAGCAGCTCCACCTCCACGAGCGTATAGTGCGTCCCCGCGCCCAGCGTCGCATAGCGCAGCCGCGCCTGCTTGGCGTCGGCCTTCGGCGCATCGCAGGCGCGCGAACGGTTGGCACGTCCGTCACGCAGGATGTAGTGGCACAATTCGCCGCTCAGCGGATCGGGAGCCTGCTCGGTCAGCGCCCAGTATATCTTACGGATGCGTCCTTCGCGGATCATCTCGTTGAGCCGCGTGAGGGCCTTCGAGGTCTTGGCGAAGAGCACCGCGCCGCTCACCGGACGGTCGATCCGGTGCACCACGCCGAGGAATACCTCGCCGGGCTTCGCACCGCGGCGTTTGATAAAGGCTTTGATCTGGTCTTCGAGGGCACTCCCGCCCGACGGGTCGGGCTGCACCAAGTCTCCGCAGTGTTTGTTGACCACCAGCAGGTGGTTGTCTTCGTAGAGAATATCTTCCGGTGTAAACATGTTCGGGGTATTGAGTCTGACGGTTCCCTCTCACAGCACGAACGTGAAGGGCAGCAGCCGTGCCGCCGTATCCACGACGGTGGCCGTACCGTTTCCGCTCATGATGACCCGCATGGGCGAGCCCTGGCGGCGTTCGACGTCGACCATCACCTGCCGGCACTGGCCGCAGGGGTAGCACTCGCGCGCGGAGGGATTCGAAGCGATGGCCAGCGTCTCGATCGGGTCGTCGGCATAATTGGCCTGCGCGTAGAACATCAGCGAACGTTCGGCGCAAAGCCCCGCCGGATAGACCTCGCTCTCGAAATTGCTTCCGTAGAGGATCTTCCCGCTACGCAGGCGCGCCGCCGCCCCGACCTGGAAATGCGAATAGGGTGCGTGGGCGTTCTCCGTGGCCCGCTGGGCCTCCGCGACCAGTTTGCGGTCGGCATCCGGAAGCCCTTCGAGGGCCGCATAATGCTCATAGTTGAAACAGAACTGCTTTTCCATAACTCCTCCTGTTTTTAGGGGCAAAGTAAACAAAGATAATATAAATTTCGCAATCGTCCAACAACCGGGGTGTTTTTCCCGCCGCGGAGTGCATCTCCGGGGACGACGAAGAGGATGCCCCTCGGGGACACCCTCTTCGACATACGCTGCCGGACGGCTATTCCAGCACGAATTTCGCCTGGACGTTGTACTGCAGCTTGATCGTCTTGAAGTCGAGCGGCTCGTCCGCTGCGGCATCCTCGGCCATACCAGCCGCCTTGGCGCTGCGCATCACGGCCATGTTGTCGTAAAAGACAGGCATCACGTTGTTGTTCGAATCGTAGATGTAGAAGCATTTGCCAACACTCTGCCCGATGGCCTGGGCCAGCGTCTGCGCGCTCTGCTTGGCATTCTGCATGGCCTCCACACGCACCTGTTCCTTATACTGGTCGATCTTCGAATGCGACACCTTCAGGATCGAGACATTCGAAATCCCCAGGTTGTCCAACGCCTGCCACACCTTCGAGACCTCGGCCGCCGACCCCAGCTGCAACTGGTACTTGGCCGTCGCCACCGACGTGTTCTTCTTGAAGAACTCGCTCGACAGGTTTGCCACCTTGAGCTGCTTCTCGACGTTCACACCGAGCCGCTTGAGCGCCGCGATCATGTCGCGCTGCTGGCTCTCGACCGAAATCTTGCCTTTCGAGTCGCGTTCGTTGATGATGACCGAGAGGTAGAACTCGTCGGGCGTGATCTCCTTCTCGGCGCGCCCGTTGACCTGAATATAGCTGGGGAATGCCTCCTGCACCTGTGCCGCCGCGGGAAGCGCCATCAGCGCTACCGCCGCAATTAAAATCAGTTTTTTCATGTTTTCCGTTTTTTTAGGTAACTGTCTTGCAAATAAAACGCCAAAACCGCAGGATACTGCATCGCCCCGGTCTGTTTTTCCGGACGCGGCTCCCTGCGCGGCATTAATAAAAACGCCGCACGCCTGCTTTTATTGCCATCTCGGTTTCTCCGCCCGGACGAAAAAGATCCCGGGAGCGGCTTCCGGGTCACCTCCTCACCAGCTTTACCACGTTCTCGACATGGTGCGTATGGGGAAACATGTCCACGGGCTGCACAGCCTCGACGCGATAATCGGCGTCGAGCAGCGCCAGGTCGCGCGCCTGCGTAGCCGGGTTGCAGCTCACGTAGACGATCCGCTCGGGCGCGGCACGCAGGATCACCCCGATGACCGGTTCGTCGACGCCCGCACGCGGCGGGTCGAGGATGACGACGTCGGGGCGGCCGTTGGCAGCCACGAATTCGTCGCAGAGCACCTGCTTCATGTCGCCCGCATAGAAAGCCGTATTGCCGATGCCGTTGATTTCGGAATTGATTTTCGCGTCGGCGATCGCCTCAGGCACATACTCGATGCCCACTACGCGGCGGCAGTGCGCGGCGCAGAAATTGGCGATGGTGCCCGTACCGGTATAAAGGTCGTAGAGCACGTCTTCGGGTTTCAGGTCTGCGAACTCGCGCGCCACCTTGTAGAGCTCGTAGGCCTGTTCGGAATTGGTCTGGTAGAACGACTTGGGGCCCACCTTGAAACGCAGCCCCTCCATCTCCTCGACGATATGGTCTTTGCCCTTGTAGCACACCGGATCGAGGTCGCCCACCGAATCGTTGAGCTTCGTGTTGACGATGTAGCACAGCGAGGTGATCTGCGGGAACACGGCCGCCAGATGGTCGAGCAGCGCCGCGATCCGTTCGCGGTCGTCCGCACCGAAGACCACGGTCACCATCACTTCGCCCGTCGAGGCCGTGCGGACGATCATGTTACGCATCAGCCCCGTATGCTCGCGGGCATTGTGGAACGTATAGCCGTTCTCGACGCAGAAACGTTTGGTCTCCATCCGGATGTCGTTCGACGGGTCGGGCTGCAGCCAGCATTTGCGGATGTCGAGCACCTTGTCGAACATGCCGGGGATATGGAACCCCAGCGCGGGCGCAGCGCCGATGTCCGCACCGCCCTCGACCTCCTCGCGCGTCAGCCAGCGGCGGTCGGCGAAGGTGAACTCGAGTTTGTTGCGGTAGAACTGCGTCCGGGCAGACCCCAGGCACGGGGCGATTTCGGGCAGGGCGATCTTGCCGATGCGGGCCAGCTGGTCGCGCACCTGCCCGGTCTTGAAGCGCAGTTGCTCCTCGTAGGGAAGGTTCTGCCACTTGCAGCCGCCGCAGACGCCGAAATGCTCACAGAAGGCCTCGGCGCGCAGGGGCGATTTCTTCACATAGCGGACGACGAACCCCTCCATGAACCGGCGGCGTTTGGAGCGTATCTGCACATCCACCACGTCGCCCGGCACGGTCAGCGGCACGAACACCACCACGTCGTTCCAGCGTCCCATCGCCTTGCCTTCGGCGGCGAGCGTCGTTATTTCGAGCCCCTCGACGAGGGGGTAATTTGCTTTTTTTCGGGCCATAATCCTGATTTTGCCGCAAAGATAGTGCAAGCCGAGCGCAGATGCAAGCCCCGCTTGCAATATGCCGAGGCGCCGCCTGTCTAAGCCGAAATTCCTTTTGAGGCAAAGATAGTGCAAGCCGAGCGCAGATGCAAGCCCCGCTTGCAATATGCCGTCACGCGCCCTTTTCCCTCTTCCTTCGTCCCCGCTCGCGCACGCCGCCCAGCCAGAACCCCAGGGCGAACGGCCCGCCGATGAGCACCACGAGCGCCAGCACCACATACAGCAGCACCTTGCCGACCAGTCCCGGCACGGCGTCGAGCGTCCTCTGCACCACGCCGTCGGCCGACTCGCGCAGCTGGTCGACCAGCGCCTGCCGCTCGGCGGTCACATACCGCTGCAACTCGTCGCGCTGGCGGTCGAAGTTGGCGAAGGCGTTGTCGAGGCTGTAATTCATCGTATATATCAGCTGCGTAACCTGCTTGTTGAGCTCCTCCAGCACCTTGTCCGAAATTTCGGGCAGGTGCTCCGCGACGACCACGATCCGGGTGAAATTGCGTTCCAGCGAGTCGAGGCGGGCCCCCACCTCCAGGCGCATACTGTCCTGCTGCAACTGCATCGCGATCAGATCCTTCGACCAGCCGACGCTGTTGGCCAGCTGCTGCGTCTGACCGCTTACGCGGTCGTTGACGTCGGCCAGCACTTCGGCGATCGACCCCGTGGCATAGGCATGCTCGATGCCGTTCGCACGCAGGAATTCGATCCATGCGAGGGTCGTATTCGAACCCTCCATCTCCCCGTCGGCGGGGTTCTCGCGTACATAATCCGCCACGAACCGTTCCATCAGGCCGTAGCGGTCGACCGCCAGCACCTGCCGCGCCAGGCGTGCCGCCCGGCGGTCGAGCCGTGCGGCGGCATCGCGTGCCAGGTCGCTCTGCGCCCCGAACAGCAGCGAGTCGGGCGCAGCCGCAAAACCTTCGTCCATGCGCCGGCAGAGTATCCACATGTCGGCCAGCGCCACGTCGGGAATACCCTGCATGGCGGCCGAAACCCCGGCCCGCGTGGCACGTATCTTCCACCTCACGGCTGCCACACGCGTCGCGATGTCGGGCGCCGCAGCGGCGATCGAGTCGGCCGTACGCGACACCTCCGAAGCCATGTCGTAATAGAAACCGCGCGTCATGGTGCGGATATTCATCTCCTCCTTCGACAGCGGATCCCCCGTCGCCACGGCCACCTTCAGCAGCGAACACCCCGTGAGCGCCAACGCGGCGAACAAGGCTGCCGCAGCCATGCAAAGCGTATATCTGTTCATTTTCATACCCGTCCTCCCCACAACTACCGATCCATTCTCCGCTCCATTTCCCGGATATAACGCACCGCGACGAAATGCCCGGCCTGCGGCATGTTACCGTGGTCGAAGCCGTCAAACTCGCAGATCCGCACGTCGGGATGCCCCGCCACGCGCATCATGCGCCAGAAGTAGGCGTTCTCCTCGTAACGCCCCAGCATCTCCCGCTCGCGGTCGCCCGAGAGGATCAGGATCGGGCGGCAGTCAGGGCGCACGTAGCTCAGCGGCGCCATGTCGTCCACCAGCGGCTGCGTATCGGGCAGCCCCAGTTCACGGCGCCGTTCGAAATGCGTCACCACCTGCCCGCTGTAGGGGATCAGCGCCACGAACGCCGTATCGGGGTCGATGCCGTAAGGCTCCAGCCAGCGCTTGTCCAGCCCGATCATCGACGTGAGGTAACCCCCTGCCGAATGCCCGGCCACGAACACCCGCCCGGGGTCGCCGCCGTACGAGGCGATGTGCTTCACCACCCATGCCGCCGCTGCGGCCGCATCGTCGACACAGTCGGCGACCTTCACCGCCGGCGAGAGGCGGTACTCCACGCCCACCACGGCCAGACCCTTGTCTTTCAATGCCTCGGGGATCTCGCGCCGTCCGCCCGTCAGCCCGCCGCCGTGGTACCACACCACGGTCGAAAAGCCGGTTTTTCCGACCGGATAATAAATATCCAGCCGGCACATCGTGTCGATGTTCCCATCGCCCGCGGCATCGCGGTAGGCAATGTCCTTCACCGTCTTATAGGCGCCTTCCTGCGCCACCGCCCCCGTGCCGCACACGGCCAGCACGAAGAACAAAGTAACCAATCGTTTCATCCCAAGAGAGTTTATTCGGGTCATAAAGATAGGTAAAATCCCGCAAAAAGCACTATATTTGCAGGAAATATACTCCGCTCAGACAGGCAGACAGCCGGCATCCGGCCCGCACTGTCTTTCCGGAAACAGGAACCGCAAAAAAACGCCAGCACCATGAAAATAGCCTGCCTGCAATTCAATCCTATCCAGGAAAACACCTATGTCGTCTGGGACGACACGCTCGAAGCCGTCGTCATCGACGCCGGCAACAGCAACCCGCGCGAGGACGCCGCGCTCGACAATTTCATCGCCGAACACGGGCTCCGACCCGTCCTGGCGGCCAACACCCACGGCCACTTCGACCACACGCTGGGCGTCGCCCACCTCAAAAAACGCTACGGCATCCCGTTCGCCATGTCGCTCAAGGACGCCTTCCTGCTGGACAACGCCTCGACGAGCGGCAGCATCTTCGGCGTGCCCGTCGGCGAGATGCCCTCGGTGGACACCGACCTCGACACGACGCCCGAAATCCGTTTCGGGCACACCGTCCTGCGCGTGCTCCGCACGCCCGGCCATACGCCCGGCCATGTCGCGCTCTACGAACCGCAGTCCAAATCGCTCTTCACGGGCGACACGCTCTTCCGCGAGTCGATCGGGCGCACCGACCTGCCCGGAGGCGACTATTCGTGGATCATGCGCTCGATCCTCGACATCCTGCTCCCGCTGGGCGACGAGGTGCACGTCTACCCCGGCCACGGGCCTGAGTCGACCATCGGCCACGAAGTGCTCTACAACCCCTTCATCGTCGAAGTGTTGAACGAGGAAGTGAACTATAAGGATTAGCCCGCCATGAAACTGCGTATTGCGATCACCTGTCTTTCAGCCTGCCTGCTCCCCGCCCCGGCACTCCGGGCGCAGGATTCCCCGCGCGTGGCCTGCTACGACCTGACCGTGCGGATCGACGTGCCGGAGAGGCGGGTCACGGTCGGCGGGTCGTTCGACGTCAATTTCCTCGGCAGCGACTCGATCGCACTGGTGCTGTGGCGCCACGCCCGTATCGACACGATGCGCTGCGACGGCCATGAAGCGGTCTACCGTTTCGATACGCTCGCCCCCGCACCCATCCGGTTCATTCCCGACGGACGCGCCCTGACCCTTTACCGGCCGGCCGGGAGCCCCGACCGTTGCCGCATCGGCACCCGCTACACGCTCGACATGCACGAGGTGCAGGGCCCCGCAAAATCGTTCAACGACCGCTGGATCGAGATCGGTTACTATACGGGATGGTATCCCGTCTGCAACGGCACCTCGGCGGATCGCTCGCACCTGCGGATCGGCATTACCGACGGCTATACGGTGAGCGGATCGGGTATTATTTCCCGCACGGACGACGGCATGTGGGAGATGGATCAGCCCTGGGAGGGTTTCGACAATGTCATCCTGGCCTCGCCCGTGCTGAAAACCCGCCGCATGAGCGACAACGGCACCACCATAGAATTCATCTACACGAATTTTCCGGATGCCGACGCCGAATCGGCGCTGAACTGCAGCTACGACGCCTTGAAATTCTTCCGGCGGCTTTACAAGATCGCGGGAGAGGAAAATACCTATATAAAGTTCTCGCTTTCAGCCTCCGGCACTTCGGGCGGTTACAGCCGCAAAAACTTCATTACGCTCAATTCCGGGTCTTTCAACGAATATATACTCAGAAATACCGCCCATGAAATCAGCCATTTCTGGTGGAACAAAGCCCCTGTCGAATCCTGGCATGACTGGCTGAACGAATCTTTCGCCGAATTCAGCGCCCTGCAATACCTGCGACACGCCCGCGGCGAAGAGGCCTACGCCGAGCGCGTCGAAATGTACCGCGAAAAGACGCGCCGCATCCGTCCGATCTGGGGGATCGACCGGGCCGACCGCGAAGCGCACACCGCACTTTACGAGAAGGGATCTGTCCTGTTGGCCGACCTGCTCGTCCGGGTGGGCGAGGAACCCTTCTTCGACTTCCTGGCGGCTGTGATCCGGGCCCGCATCGCAGACACCCCGGCTTTCCTCGACCTCGCCGAAACCCGGTTGGGCCTCGAAAACCGCAACTGGATCGAACAACGATTAAAACAATAAAACCCGGAACCGACCTTGAAGACACTGATCCATAAAATCCTCTATAAAACCCTGCCGCTCGAAGGATACCTGCGCGCCGTAAGCCGCATGTTCTTCCTCTGGCAGCGGCTCGGCATCGGGCGCTACGCCCCTGCCACGGAATACGTCTACCACCTGCCGCAGCTCGTGCACGCGGGCGACACGGCCATCGACATCGGCGCCAACCTCGGCTACTACGCCCGTACGCTCTCCCGCCTGGCGGGCGGCGCGGGCAGGGTCTACGCCGTGGAGCCCGTGCCGCCGATCCTCTCCGTGCTGCGCCGCAACCTGCGCCGCTGCCCCAACGTGGAGATCCTCCCCTACGCCCTCGGCACCGAGGACAAGGCCGTTACGATGGCCAACGATTCGGCGCGCGCGACGGGCTACTTCGGCACGGGGCAGAACTTCGTAAACGACGGCGGCACGTCCGCCGCCGCGGAGTTCCCGGCCCGGATGCGCCGGGGCAGCGAACTCTTCGCCGGCCTGGAACGCCTCGATTTCATCAAGTGCGACATCGAGGGGTACGAGGTCGTGGTGATGAACGAACTGCGCCCGCTGCTCGAACGCTTCCGCCCCACGGTGCTGATCGAGACCGGCGGCGAAAACCGCCCGCAGATCGTCGCGCTCTTCACGGCGCTCGGCTACGCGGGCTTCACCCTCGACCGGGGCCGCGAAATACCCCTTGCACCCAACACGACCAAAGACATCATATTCAGACATGCGCATTGACATCCTCACCGTCGTACCCGAACTGCTGACCTCGCCCCTCAACGAGTCGATCCTGCACCGTGCGCAGGAGAAGGGGCTCGTCCGGATCGTCGTCCACAACCTCCACGACTACGCCCACGACCGCCGCAAGACCACCGACGACTACCCCTTCGGCGGCGAGGCGGGCATGGTTCTGAAGTGCGAACCGGTTTTCGAGCTGGTCGAGAAACTCCAGTCCGAGAGGCACTACGACGAGATCATCTACACCTCGCCCGACGGCATACGCTACGACCAGCACGAGGCCAACCGCCTCTCGACGCTCGAAAACATCATCATCCTCTGCGGCCACTACAAGGGCATCGACCACCGCATCCGCGAACACCTCGTCACGCGCGAAATCTCGATCGGCGACTACGTGCTCACGGGCGGCGAACTGGCGGCCTGCATCATCGCCGACTCGGTCGTGCGCATCATCCCGGGCGCCATCGGCGACGAAGCCTCGGCGCTCACCGACTCGTTCCAGGACAACCTGCTGGCGCCGCCGGTCTACACGCGCCCGGCCGAGTTCCGCGGCTGGAGGGTTCCCGACGTGCTGCTCTCGGGCAACTTCGCCCAGATCGCCCGGTGGCAGGACGAACAGTCCCTCGAACGCACCCGGCAGCTGCGGCCCGACCTGCTCGGCGAATAAACGAACGCCATGAAACGGAAGACTTCGCTCATCGTCTGGGGTGCCGTCCTGCTGCTCGCCGCCTACGGCATCTACGACATCGTACGGGAGATCAGGCGCAGCTATACTTCCTGCTACGCGCACACCTATTCGCATGCCATCGGGCAGATGATGGGGCCGCGGTTCGATTCGCTCGCACCCCGGGGCGAGGGCATCCGCATCGGGGTGGTCGACGCCGGTTTCGGCGGGCTGCGCGACGACCGTTTCACGCGCCGTCTCCGGGTCGCGGACTACCTCGACCTGACGGACGGCGACACGACGGGATTCTTCCGCGACGACTGCGACCACGGCACCCGGGTCACACGGAACATCGGGGGCTTCTCCAACGACACCCTGCTGGGGCTGGCCTGCAAAGCCGACTACTACCTGGTGAAATCCGACCTCGAGCACGGCGAGCCGCGCGAGGACGAACGCCGCCTGTGCCGGGCCCTGGCCTGGCTCGCACAACGGCAGGTCGACGTGGTCAACATCTCGCTGGGCTATACCGTATTCGACGATTTCGACGGCTATACGCCGCAGATGCTCGACGGCCGCACGGCACTCTGCTCGCGTTTTCTCGACAGCCTGCTCGATGCGCACCCGCGCATGGTCGTCGTACAAAGCGCCGGCAACGAGGGGAAAAACAAATGGCGCCACATCTCGTTCCCCGGGGATGTCGCCGAGGCCGTCACGGTCGGCGCGGCCGACTCCGAAGGCACGGGACGTTCGGGCAAGAGCGGCACCGGCTACTACCCGCACCCCGTCAAGCCCGACCTGGTGGTGTACGACTCCCCGAACGGCACGTCGTTCTCGACGCCCGTGGTCACGGGGCTGTGTGCCGCCCTCATGGGGTACAGGCCGATGAAACGCCGCGAGCTGATCCGCCTGCTGCACGCTTCGGGCACCCGCAGCGCAGCGCCCGACCTCGAAACGGGCTACGGCATCCCGCAGTGCGACACCCTGCTCGGATTCCTGGATACCCCCGCTGAATTACAAACCCTACCGCTAAACGCAACGCAATGAAATACTACCTCATCGCCGGCGAGCCCTCGGGCGACCTGCACGGCTCGAACCTGATAAAAGGACTCCTCAAAGCCGATCCCGAAGCACGGCTGCGCTTCTGGGGCGGCGACCTGATGGCCGCGGCGGGCGGCGAGGCGAACCTGGCCAAGCACTACCGCGAAACCTCATTCTTCGGCATCGTGCAGGTGCTGAAAAACCTGCGGACGATCAAACGGCAGATGCGCGAATGCCGGGCCGACGTCGCGGCATTCGCCCCCGACGTGCTGATCCTGGTCGACTACCCCGGCTTCAACATGAAGATGGCGCGCTGGGCCAAAGAGCACGGCATCCGCACCTTCTATTACATCGCCCCGAAGGTCTGGGCATGGCGCGAGTGGCGCGTGAAGGCCATCCGCCGCTGGGTCGACAGGCTGTTCGTCATCTTCCCCTTCGAATGCGGCTACTTCCCCAGGCACGGCGTCGAACCGATTTTCGAAGGCAACCCGCTCGTAGACGCCATCGAGGCCCGGCGCACCTCGCTCCCCTCGCCCGACGAGTTCCGCCGCCGGCACGGGCTCGACCGCAGGCCGATCATCGCCCTGCTGGCCGGCAGCCGCCGGGGCGAGATCCGCGACAACCTGCCGCTGATGGCCGACCTGTCGCGCAAATTCCCGGAGCACCAGTTCGTCGTGGCGGGCGTAGCATGGCTCGACCGCGCGCTCTACGAACAGTATATGGCCGGCAGCGGCATCCGTTACGTCTGCGACCAGACCTACGAGACGCTCGCCGCGGCCGAAGCCGCCGTGGTAACGTCCGGGACGGCAACGCTCGAAACGGCGTTGCTGGGCATCCCCGAAGTGGTGGTCTACCGCACGCTCTGGTTCCAGGTCAGGCTCCGGCCCTATGTACTGAAAGTACCCTGGGTGTCGCTCGTGAACCTCAACCTCGGGCGCGAGGCGGTCGCCGAGGTCATCCAGTCCGACCTCGACACCACGCGCGCCGAACGCGAGCTGCGGGCGATCGTCGCAGGCGGGGAGAAACGCGGACGGATGCTCGCCGACTTCGCCGAATTACGTACGGTTATCGGGGGGCCGGGCGCCAGCGACCGTTTCGCCGCCCGGATGGTCGCGGAATTGCGCGCACCGGAAACGAAATAACCAAAAGTTATGGACGATTTCACGATACTCCTGCTCGGCGGCCCTCTGCTGATCGTCGTCGGCCTGCTGGTAAAGCGGTTCCCGATGCTGATCGCGGGCTACAACACCATGCCGCCCGCAAAGAAGAAAAACGTCGACATCGGGGGCTTGTCTTCGTTCATGCGGCGCCACCTCGTGATTATGGGAGCTTTATGGATCCTATTTACGGTCGTCCTGGAACTGACCGGCCTGACGGACACGCTGGCAGTGATTTACGTAATTTACCTGCTGCCTTACGTCGTTTGGATGCTCGTTCGGGCACAACGGTACGACCACAACTGAAAGTAACGACAGACAACACCATGAAAATCATCTGCATAGCACGCAACTACGCCGCACACGCCGAGGAGCTCGGCCGCCTGGCCGGCGGCGGCACGGCGTGCCCGCCGGAGCCTGCCTGGTTCCTCAAGCCCGACACGGCGCTGCTGCGCAACAACGACCCGTTCTACATCCCCGCCTTCTCGCAGGAGGTGCACTACGAATGCGAGCTGGTCGTACGCATCAACCGCGTAGGCAAGGGCATCGCCGAACGTTTCGCGCACCGCTATTACGACCAGGTGGGCCTGGGTATCGACTTCACGGCCCGCGACCTGCAACGGCAGGCCATCGCCGAAGGGCTGCCGTGGGAGCGCTGCAAGGCATTCGACCGCTCGGCGGCCCTCTCGCCCCAATTCGTATCTTTGCAGGAGCTGGGCGGCGACGTGCAGTCCCTGCACTTCACGCTGGAGGTGAACGGGCAGACGCGCCAGCGGGGCGACACGTCCGGGATGCTCTTCTCTGTCGACCGGATCATCGCCTCGGTGTCGCAGTACATGACGCTGCGCATGGGCGACCTGCTCTACACGGGCACGCCGGCCGGCGTGGGGCCCGTACGCCCGGGCGACAACCTGCGCGCCGTGCTCGAAGGCCGCGAACTGCTCAATTTCGACATCCGCTGACCCGGGAACGGAACGGGAACAAAGACACATGAAAACTAAAAACACGCTATAACCATGTTGCTCAAAGACAAACTCAAACCTTACCGCCTGCTGCTGGCATCGCAGTCGCCGCGCCGGCGGGAACTGATGACGGGCTGCGGGCTCCCGTACGAACTCGCCCCCAAATACGAATGCGAGGAGGTCTACCCCGCCGGCATGCCCGGCGAAGAGGTGCCGCTCTACCTCTCGCGGCTCAAGAGCGAAGCCTACCCGGCGGCGCTGGCCCCGAACGAAATCCTGCTGACGGCCGACACGGTAGTGGTCTCCGACGGCGAGGTGCTCGGCAAGCCCCTCGGCCGCGAAGAGGCCACGCAGATGCTCCGCCGCCTTTCGGGGCGCCGGCACACGGTGGTCTCGGGCGTCACGCTGCGCACCCCCGGGCGGACGCACACCTTCGCCGCCAAGAGCAGCGTGTGGTTCCGCCCGCTCGCGGACGAGGAGATCGCCTATTACCTCGACGCCTGCCGTCCCTACGACAAGGCCGGCTCGTACGGCATCCAGGAGTGGATCGGCTACGCCGCCATCGAAAAGATCAACGGCTCGTTCTACAATGTCATGGGGCTCCCGATCCAGAAAGTATACACCGAACTCGACAAATTCCTCAAATAAATGAAACGCACGCTACTTACCCTGTTCTGTACGCTCCTCGCGCTGGCAGCCTCCGCCGACGAGGGCATGTGGCTCCCGAGCCTCATCTCGCAGCGCATCGACGACATGCGCGCCAAAGGATTCCGCCTCACGGCCGAAGACATCTACTCGATCAACAAAGCCTCGATGAAGGACGCCGTGGTGCTGTTCAACGGCGGCTGCACGGGCGAACTGATTTCGTCCGAAGGGCTGCTGCTCACCAACCACCACTGCGGCTACGACGCCATACAGGCGCATTCGAGCGTCGAACACGACTACCTGACCAACGGCTTCTGGGCCATGTCGCGCCGGGAGGAACTGCCCAACAAGGAGCTCAACGTACGCTTCCTCGTCCGCATGGAAGAGGTCACCGACCGCATCGCTGCGGGCGAAACGAAGGCCGAAATCATCCGCCGGGCCGAGGCCGAAGGCAAGGGCTACAAGGCCTCGGTCGAGCAGATGTACTACGGCAACCAGCAGTTTCTGTTCATCTACGAGCAGTTCGACGACGTACGCCTGGTCGGCGCGCCGCCCTCGTCGATCGGCAAGTTCGGCGGCGACACCGACAACTGGATATGGCCCCGCCACACGGGCGACTTCTCGCTCTTCCGCATCTACGCCGGCAAGGACAACAAGCCCGCCGCCTACTCGCCCGAGAATGTTCCCTACCGCCCCAAGCGGCATTTCACCATCTCGACCGCCGGGGTCGAAGAGGGGGATTTCACGATGATCTACGGCTTCCCCGGCAATACGCAGGAGTACATCCTCTCGGACGCCGTGGCTTACATCGCCGAGCGCTCCGACCCGGCCAAGATCGCCATCCGCACGGGGCGCCTCGACATCATCTCCGCGGCACAGGAGAGCGACCCGGCGCTGCGCATCCATTACGCCGCCAAACACGCCTCGATCGCCAACGCATGGAAGAAATGGCAGGGCGAGGCGCTGGGCATCGGCCGCCTGGGCACCGTGGCCTCGAAACGCGCCTATGAGCAGGAATTCGCCGCCTGGGCGCAGGACAAACCCGAATACCGCAGCGTCGTCGCCGACCTCAAAGCCGAATACGCCCGCATCGCGGACGCCTATTTCGCCCGCGAGATCACACGCGAAACGCTCGGCGCGCTGCCCGAGCGCTACACCCCCGAGGAGCGTGCCGAAGCCGCCTTCGCACGGCGCGAGCAGACGGAACGGGCGCTCTTCGAATGGCTTTTCGGCCAGTATGCCCGCCGCTGCCCCGTGCAGTACCAGATTCCGGCATTCCTGGCCGGCGTCGCCGCCAGCGGGTCGCCCGAAGCCTATGCCGGCGAGGTATTCGACACGCTGTGGCGGGAGGGCGCCGACACCACGGCGGTGCACGCCCTACACAAGGACACCGAACGCATGCTCGGCCACATCGGCTGGATGCTGGGAACCAAGTCGCTGCGCAACCTCAACAGCGGACGCCTCAACGAACTCTACACGACCTACATCAAGGGGCTGCGCGAGTGGGACACCCTGCGGGCCTTCTACCCCGACGCCAACCTCACGCTGCGCGTGGCCTACGGCCATGTCGGGGGCTACGAATATGCCGACGGCGAATACCACAAGCCCCAGACCACCCTCGACGGCATCATCGCCAAGGACAACCCCGAGATTTACGACTACGACATCCCGCAGGCGCTGCGCGAGCTCTATGCCACGAAGGACTACGGACGCTGGGCGACGACGATCGACGGCCGCAGGACGGTACCCGTCTGCTTCCTGGCCACCAACCACACGACGGGCGGCAACTCCGGTTCGCCGATCATCAACGGCCGGGGCGAACTGGTGGGGCTGAATTTCGACCGCACATGGCGCTCGACGATGAGCGACGTGGCGTTCGACGAAACGATCTGCCGCAACATCGCCGTCGACGTCCGATACGTGCTGTTCGTCATCGACCGCATCGGCGGGGCGGGATACCTGTTCGGCGAAATGGATTTCAGCCGCCGCAAATAGGAGCAATTCACGAAAAAAACACTATATTTAGCCCGCATAACAAAATCAGCCTCTATGAAAACAATCCTCTACACATGGTTCGCCGTCCTCCTGTTCGGCATGGCAGCAGTATCCTGCGGCGATGACGACACGAAAAACAACGACACGACGGGCATAACCGGCTCGTCGTGGAAAGCATCGGAAACGGTGGGCGCCGACCGCACGACCAAGAAATACACGTTCAAGGCCTCCGCCAACTGGGTGGCGCAGAGCGACAAGCCGGAATGGTGCAAGATACTCACCTCGTCGGGCGACAAGGGCAGCGACCGGCAGCTCAACATCACCGTCGAAGCCAACGAGACCGGCAGCACGCGCAGCGCGAACATCACCGTACAGGTGAGCGGCTACGCGAGGGCGGCGCAGTTCGCCATCACCCAGCTCGGGAGCAGCAGCGGCGGCACGGGCGCAGACACCGAGCTCAACAAACAGGTAGACAAGATCCTGGAGTATTACTACCTGTGGAACGGCGAATACCGGCAGATGTCGCGCGACCTCTCGCTGGATTACATCAGTTCCAGCGACAATTTCCTGAAACGCACGCTGCTGGAGATGACGACCAACGACCTCGACAAAAAACGGCAGAGCAACGGCAGCTACTCGGTTTACTCCTACCTGCTGCGGACGCCCCTCACGAAGGCCGTCGCCGGGACGACGCGCGGCGTAAGCCACGGGGTCGTAAAGGAGAAGGAGTACGGCTTCGGCATCGCGGGCCTGATGGGCGTGAGGTTTGTGGACGGCAACAACCAACCTACGGGAGAATACGGGCTGGTCGTCACGTCGGTCTACCCGGACTCCCCGGCATCGGAAGCAGGGTTCCGGCGGGGCACGTTCTTCGCCCAGTACAACGGCGCGGCCATCACGGCCGCGAACCTGAATTCGGTCTACGGCACGTTAATAGCCCCGGGAGGCGCAAGCACGGTCAAGCTCACCGAAAACAAGCAGGGCGCGCAGCCCGTATCGCTCACGGCACGCGAAATATACCCCAATCCGGTAATCCACAGCGAAGTGATCGCCTCCGGTGCGCATAGGATCGGCTACCTGGTCTACGACAGTTTCGACGCGGCCTATGACGACGAACTGCTCGCGGCCGTCAAGAAACTCAAGGACGGGAACATTACCGACATGGTGCTCGACCTGCGCAACAACGGCGGCGGGCACGTCATCACGTCGAACATGCTTTCCACCTGCATCGCCGGCGCGGCCTGCCAGGGCAAGGTCTACGAATATTACCGGTACAACGACAGCCGCATGGCCACGGTCGAAAAAACGGCGAAGGAGACCGGCAAGGAATACGACTCGGCGTCCAAAAAATTCTTCGACGAATTCTATTACGGCGACTATTATGGCGTCGACCTGCGGAATTATGCGCTGAACATGACCCGGCTGTACGTGCTCGTCACGGGCAACACGGCCTCGTCGAGCGAAGCCGTCATCAATACGCTGCGCGGGTTGGACGGCTTCACGGTGAAGCTCATCGGCGAAAAGACCAACGGCAAGAACGTCGGCATGGAGGTCAGCAAATTCACCGTAGGCAATTACAGCTACGAACTGGCCCCGATATCGTTCCAGGGCTACAACGCCAAGCAGGTGACCGTCGACAAGAACGGACTGGCGGTCGACACCGCGTGCGAGGAATGGGACGGGGAATTGAAAGATTACGGCGACCGGAGCGAGCCGATGCTGGCAGCGGCCCTGAGCCAGATCACGGGACAGAAATCGGTAAGCGTATCGGGCACGCGCAGCACCGCGCCGGGTGTACGTCCGGCAACGGACATCACATTGCCCGACTTATCGAACCGCCCGAGCGGCATGATCGTATTCCTGCCGGCTTCGGAGGAGTAACGGAAGACCGTCCTAAATCGAGGGGGCTGTCTAACAAGTCCAATTTTAACGATTTCACCCCTGCCGGAGTTTATTCTGACAGGGGTGATTTTCGATTTTCGGGACTTGTTAGACAGCCCCTCTTTTCTTAACCTGGCACCGGCGCACGTAACACACGCCCGGCGGTTCCGCCACGACCTCGGCCACAGCTCCGCCGCCGTATCGGCCTGGCAAATGAACCCGCTAAGGTCTCCGCCCCAACCGCTTCCGCCGCCTTTACCACCAAGCACAGGCACCTGCGCAGACATCGACACCGCCCCCGCGGCAGGTAGAGCACGGCGGTTTGCGTCGCCACGACGCCGCTGCCGGAAGAATAATCCATATTACATGGAGAAAAAATTTGGCGGATTAAAATTTATGCCCTATATTTGCACACCCGAAATCCGAAAGGATACGTACAATGCCCAGGTGGTGAAATTGGTAGACACGCTACTTTGAGGGGGTAGTGAACAATTACGTTCGTGCAAGTTCGAGTCTTGTCCTGGGCACAACTAAAAGAAAAAGACAATTGATGATCAATCAGTTGTCTTTTTTTGTTTGCTGTCTTGCACGAGAGTAATAAAAAGCCAGCGAGATCATTTCAATCTCATTAACACGAACTTGCCTGAATTTTATTGATTTTTTCCTCGCACACTTCTTCTTATAATGTTTTATAATCTCCCTTGATGCCTTACTCATTCATGTGCTTTTTTTATGTTTCACTTTCGGACTCGATCTGCAATTACCGCGTCTGACCGAAATTGTCCATAACGATATGATTTGACCTCATCCTTTTCTCCGGTTCGTTCCGCATGAAAGAATAAGCCCGGTATTTCACATCGCCCAATATCAACAGACATTCTATAAATTTTTGAATTTTGATAAAAAAGTTTACCTTTGAATCAATCTACACGCATGTCAGAACTGGATAAACATATCACGCTCGAAGATTTCGAACGATTATACTCCGAGTATAAGCCTCGTTTTATCATTATCGCCCGGTCATACATCCGCAACAATATGGCCGCGGAGGACATCGTTACCGACAGCTTCCTTTATTTTTGGGAAAACAAGGACAAGCTGAATATTACTACGACTATCCAGGCATATATTTTAGGATCCGTGAAACATGGCTGTCTTGAATGGCTGCGCAACCAGAAAAACAGACTCAAAATCCAGCAACAAATACATACGACGGCTTACCGCAGCATCAAAGCCAAAATCACCGTTTTGGAAAGTACCAACCCCGAAGCATCCTTTACGGCGGAAATAAAATCCATCATCGAAAGCCAGATCAACAAAATGCCCGAACCCATGCGGCAAATCTTCCTTTACAACCGCTTCGAGGGCAAGACTTACCAAGAAATCGCCGAAATTACAGGAATCAATGTGCGCAACGTCACAGCCAATATCCAACGGGCTTTGGCCATCATGCGAATCGCACTGAACGACTATCTCATCATTTTAATTATCGTCCTGTATTCCAGCGTTATACGATAATTAAAAAAATTACCATTTTTTTAAGAAAATTTATTTAACGAAAAACGCACTTTTTCGATGTAAATGTCGTGCGCCCACGCACCATATAATCGTAAACAGACAAAGCATAATTTCGTTATCGGGAAAAATTACCAAGGGAAAAATTATGGATTCGCTGCGGGCTGCCCAAATTCATAATGCACTCGCCACACTATGTAAAAAAATGGACAAAGAATTATTATATAAGTACATAAACGGCCAAACTTCCGAGCAGGAAGAAAAAACGATTGTAGACTGGCTCGATGCCGACCCCAACAACCAGAAAGAACTAAATGCATTATGGTCTATGCAGGACGCACTTATCGCAAATGTCCCTTATCCGCACCACCCCCATCTGCAGCTGCCGACCAGACGCCTGAAATGGTATCGCCAGCGCTTTATTCGTATCTGTACCCAGGCTGCCGCAGTATTACTATTGGTCGCTGGCAGTTGGTACGCTTCCAGAACCGTCATTATCGAAGATACCGCAAAACAATATCTGTCCGTTGCCGCACCGGCAGGACAACGTATAGACATTACACTCCAGGACGGAACCAGCGTTTGCCTGAACAGCGGGGCAAAACTGGAATATCCGATACGGTTCAATAGGAATCGCCGTGTGAAACTCTCCGGCGAGGCCATGTTCAACGTAGAGCATGATGCCGCCCGTCCCTTCATCGTGGAAACTTTCGCCTGCGACGTGGAAGTGCTGGGTACGAAATTCAATGTAACGGCAGACGAACTGACACACGACTTCACGACTGCATTATTGAGGGGAAAAGTCAAAGTAACCAACAAACTGGCAAGCGGCGACCAGATTATATTAGACCCGAACGAAAAGGTATGCCTAAACGGGAATCGTCTGGTATTGACCAGGATTGAGAATACGGACGACTATTTATGGACGGAGGGTATTCTGAATCTCGTTGGACACCCGTTTGCCGACATCATCGCCAAAATGGAGAAAACATACGGTGTGAAAATCCAGATCCAAACGGCCGAACTTCCGCAGATCGACGTCATCCGCGGAAAAATCCCCGTCAATATGGGGCTGGACTATGCGCTAAGGGCCTTGCAGAAAATAACCCCGTTCCAATATGAGAAAGACGAAAACAATGTAATCCACATAAAATAACTATGACGAGATTATCTAACAAAAACCTACAATGCCTATGAGATAAGACTATGAATTTTCAAAGTCGCAAAAAAAGCCCGCAGGTGTAGCAACCACCCGCAGGCATAGCGGCTAATAGAATTTGAACCAATCTAACAACCACTAATCTACAAATCTATGAATAATAAATTTATTCAGCAAATTAAATGCTGGTTTACTTTTCTATTCATGATTTGCTCCACGTTCTCCGCATGGGGAGCGTATGCCCAGACCGCGAAAGTAACATTGCAGATGGACAATGTTCGCATGGAGCAGGTTATGAATGAAATAGAAAAACAGACCAGCTATTTCTTCATCGTAAATAAAGGCGTAGACATTAACAGAACCATCAGTATCAATGTCGCCGATAAACCGCTCGATACCGCTTTGCAGGCAATGGTCGCCGGAACGGATACCGAGTACAAAATCTACCAGCAGAACATTTATCTTTCCGCAGCCCCGGACAAGAAAACCGCAAACAACGGTTCCACAAAGGTCAGCGGTGTCGTGCGCGACACCAAAGGGACACCCGTTGTCGGGGCATCGGTGGTCGTAAAGGGAACGACCATCGGCGAAAGTTCCGGACTTGACGGCGCTTTCTCGCTCCAAGTCCCCGCACCTGTGGAAACCGCCGAATTGTATATCAATTTCATCGGCTACGACCCCGTAACAGTAAAAATCGGCACACAAACCTTTTTTACCATAACACTCAACGAAGCAGCCGAGCAGATTGAAGACGTGGTGATCACGGCCCTGGGTATCAAACGCTCGGAAAAGGCGCTGGCCTACACCGTGCAGCAAGTGAAGTCCGAAGCCGTGACGACCGTGAAATCCGCAAACTTCGTGAACAGCCTCGCAGGTAAAGTCGCCGGAGCCGTTATCAACACCAGTTCGTCCGGTGTGGGCGGTTCGGCCAAAGTCATTATGCGCGGTATGAAGTCGATTATGCAGACCTCGAACGTACTTTATGTAATCGACGGTATTCCCATGCACAACTTCACCAGCGATGGCAGCATGGAATTCGGATCACGCGGCACAACGGAATCCATCGCCGACATGAACCCCGACGACATCGAATCCATATCCGTTATGACCGGAGCCGCAGCCGCGGCATTGTACGGTTCCGACGCCGCGAACGGTGCAATGCTCATTACCACCAAGAAAGGTAAGGCCGGAGCAACACAGATACAGGTTTCGAGTAACACGGAATTTATGAACCCGCTGCGCCTGCCGGACTTTCAGACCCGCTACGGCACGGGGCGTAAAGGCAAAGCCAGCGGTTCGACGATCCACAGCTGGGGCGCACCGCTCAACCAGGCGGCACGTTACAACTACTCGCCCGAAGATTTCCTGCAGACAGGTCACATCCTGACGAACTCCGTAACACTGTCCGGGGGTACGGAGAAAAACCAAATCTATTTCTCGACCGCAGCGGTAAACTCCAAAGGACTGATCCCCAACAACAAGTACAATCGTTATAACTTTACATTCCGCAACACGTCGAACCTGCTGAACGACCGTTTGACACTGGACGTAAGCGGCAGCTACATCATCCAGAAAGACCGCAACATGATAAACCAGGGCGTGTACTCAAACCCGCTCGTATCGGCTTATCTCTTTCCCCGCGGCGATGATTTTTCGCTCGTAAAGGCATTCGAGCGCTGGAACCCCGCACGCAAAATCTATGAACAGTTCTGGCCGCAGGGCGAGGGCGGCGACCTGCGCATGCAGAATCCCTATTGGATCGCCTACCGCAACCCCCGCGAAAACAGCCGTAAGCGCTATATGTTCACAGGCGGCATTACCTATAAAATCACCGACTGGATGAACGTCGCAGGACGTATCCGCGTCGATAACACCAACAGTTTATATACGGAAAAACTGTACGCCACATCGAACCCCACGCTGCTGGAGAACAGCAAAAAAGGTAAATATACCGAAACCCGCGGCGAAGAACGACAGACCTACGGCGACGTAATGCTCAACCTCAGCAAGACGTTCAAAGAGAAATTCTCGCTCGACGCACATATCGGCGCGTCGATCAAAGACAACCGCTTCGACGAACTCTCGGTATATGGCCCCATTGCCGGCGCTCCCAACATCTTCAATGTCGTGAACCTCGACAAGAGCCAGAAGAAAACGCCGAAAACCGGCTGGCACGAACAAACGCAGTCGTTTTTCTACTCCCTGGAACTGGGCTGGAAGTCGCAACTGTTCGTAACGACGACCGGACGTAACGACTGGGCGTCGCAACTTGCCAACTCACCCCAAAAGTCGTTTTTCTACCCCTCGGTCGGCGTATCGTGGCTGCCCAGCAGTACATTCAATTTCCCGGAGAAGTTCAACTACCTGAAAATCCGTGCTTCGTGGGCTTCGGTAGCAAACCCCTTTCCGCGGGAACTGACAATCGCCACACACCCTTACGACGACACCATTTCCGGCTGGGACGACAAATCGAACTACCCTATCGGGCAGCTTTACCCGGAGCGGACGAAAACCTGGGAATTAGGTTTCGACGCCCGGTTCCTGCATGGATTCACACTCTCGGCATCGTGGTATCGCGCCGACACCTATAACCAGACTTTCAATCCGAATCTGTCCGCATCGTCCGGCTACTCGGATATCTATATTCAGACCGGCCACGTGCGCAATACGGGTGTCGAGGCAAGCCTGGGATACGACCACCAATGGAAAAACTGGAATTGGAACTCGCAGTTTACTTTCTCCTGGAACAAAAACAAGATCATCGAACTTTGCAAGGAGTGGTACAACCCGATCACCGAGGAAACGATCACCATGAACAGACTCCAGATCAGTAAACTGGGGCGTGCGAAATTTATTCTCAAAGAGGGCGGTTCGATGGGCGACCTTTATTCCACGACCGACCTGCGGCGCGACGACAAAGGCAACATCGAGATCGACGAGGGTGGCAACGTCGTCGTAGAGGACAACCTGCCCGACATGAAACTCGGTTCCGTATTCCCGGACTATAACCTCGCATGGCGCAACAGCGTATCGTGGAAAAACCTGAACCTCGGATTCCTCGTGACGGCACGCATCGGCGGCATCGTCAATTCACTCACGCAAGCCAACATGGATCTATTCGGCGTGTCCGAAGCAACGGCTGCCGCGCGCGATGCCGGAGGTGCTTTGGTAAACGGCCGCAGCCTGGTAAACCCGGAAACCTGGTATACGGCCATAGCGTCGCAGGGCGGAATACCCCAGTATTACACCTACTCGGCAACCAACGTCCGGCTCCAGGAACTTTCGCTGGGGTACACGATTCCCCGCAAATGGCTGCACAACATATGTTCGATCACCGTATCGTTCGTAGGCCGCAACTTGTGGATGATGTATTGTAAAGCGCCGTTCGACCCCGAAGCCGTGGCATCGACAAACAATTTCTATCAGGGAATGGACTATTTCATGATGCCCTCGACACGTAACCTGGGATTCAATATTAACATTAAATTCTAACGGCTATGAACAAAATAAAGACAATAATTCGTGCCGTTGCTCTTATCGCAGTAGTAAGCGCATCGACGGGATGCCTTGACAACTTCGAAGATTACAACCGTAATCCGAACGAAGCGACAGACGACGAACTGGAACGCGACAACTACCTCGTGGGGTCGAAACTCACCAAACTGCAAAATATGGTGATCCCCTCGGAAGAACACCTATACCAATTTGTCGAAGCACTCGAAGGCGGCAGCTACGGCGGCTATGTCGAAGCGACGGTAGACAGCTGGGAAACGAAATTCTCAACGTTCAATCCCACCGCCGACTGGCTCAAAGCGCCGTTCGTGGATGTCATCACCGAAACTTACCCCGCCTACCGCGGCATCATCAACAAAACCGACGACGAAGTGGCGGTAGCCCTGGCCAACGTCCTGCGCGTGGCGATTATGAACCGCCTGGCCGACGCTTACGGCTCGATACCCTACTCCAAGATCGTAGAGGACAAAAAAGAACGCCTGACCGTCCCCTATGACACGCAACAGGAAGCATATACGCAGATGTTCAAAGAACTGGACGCCGCGCTGGAAGCGCTGGAGCGCAACCGGGATTTGAGTACGGAAGCCTTCGGCGAATACGACCAGGTTTACAACGGCGACCTTAAAAAGTGGATCAAATACGCCAATTCGCTTAAACTGCGTATGGCGATGCGCCTTTCCTATATCGACGAGCAGACCGCAAAGGCCAAAGCCGCGGAAGCCATCGCCGCCGGGGTCATCACCGAGAATGCCGACAACGCGAAGCTTCAGCCCGAACTCAACCGCACGGCATTGCTTTGGAACAGTTGGCAGGATCACGCCATCGGAGCCGACATCCTCTGCTACATGAACGGCTACAAAGACCCGCGCCGGACAAAGATGTTCACACAGGGAACCGTCGGAGAGGGCGATGCCGCCGTGAAAGGCTATTACGGCCTGCGCATCGGCACGACACCGGCCAACAAGTCCAAGGCCGTAACGGCATGCTCCTCGATGCTCATTACCGACACCGACCCTATCTTATGGATGAACGCCGCGGAAATCGCGTTCCTGCGCTCCGAATATGAACTGCGCTGGGGAAGTGCGGTATCGGCACAGAATTTCTATGAACAAGGCATACGGCTTTCATTCGAGGAACGCGGCGTAGCCGGTGCGGAGGATTACATCGCCGACGAAGCGAACGTCCCCGAAGCATACACCGACCCTCTCGGCGTTATCGAAAACAACACCGCATTACCGCAAAGCCGCATCACGATCAAATGGAAAGAAGATGCACAGTTCGAAGAAAACCTCGAACGCATCATCACCCAGAAATGGATTGCGATTTTCCCGCTCGGAAATGAAGCGTGGGCGGAATACCGGCGCACGGGCTATCCGAAACTGATGCCGGCCAAAGACAATAAATCCGGCGGAACGGTGAACTCCAAGTACGGCATGCGCAGACTTCCCTACCCGTCCGAGGAATATTCCGAGAACCGCACAAATGTCGAAGCGGCGATAACTTCGCTCGGCGGCCCCGACAACGGCGGCACGCGCACATGGTGGGACTGCAAACCCTTAAATTAATCCGAAGCTATGAAACAGACTATAAAATACCTGATTCTGGCGCTGCTCATTCCCGCGGCCTATTGTTTCACAGCCTGCGACACGGACATCGAGCCGATAGACCAGCAGATCATAAAACCCGACCAGCAAGATCCGGCGCAGTACGCCGCATATCTGGCAGCCCTCAAAGCGTATAAGGCAAGCGAACACTACATCGTATACGCAAGCCTGGCAAATGCCCCGGCCGTACCGGGTTCGGAAAAGGCATTTCTGCGCTCACTGCCCGATTCACTCGACATCGTGGCACTTGAAAACGCCGGCAACCTGACCGAATACGACATCGAGGATATACCCCAGGCGCAGGCCAAGGGCACGAAAATACTCTATACCGTAGATTACAACACACTCGCGGAATCTACGGACGCCGCAGCGCTGGGAACATATCTCGACAAGGTGATCGAGGACGTAAACCGGTATAAGTTCGACGGCGTAACGGTACGTTACGGCGGCGCTATGGATGCCGCGGCGACCCAAGCCGCTGCAACGATTGTCAGCAAACTGTCGTCCCTGACCGGCAAAATCCTCATGACGGAGGGTAACCCGCTCTTTATCGCAAAGGAGAGCCACGACGCCATCACCTATTTCGTACTCACGACTACGGATGCCGTCAATACGTTCAATATCCGCAGCCAGCTTGCATACGCGACCGATTATGCCGGCATTGCGCTCGAAAAAATCATCATCACGGCCGAGCCGGGCGGGAAACTCACGGATGAAAACCTTGTGCAGCAACCCGCAATCGCCGAAGCCGCCAAAAGCGTAATTACAATGGGGCCGTTAGCCGGGCTGGGTATTTACAACATCGGGGACGATTACTACGACGCTTACATAAATTACAAACAGACCAAGCATGCCATCGGCCTGCTGAATCCGGCAAACCCTAAATAATGCGCCTTATGAAATTGAGAAGAACATATCTGTATTTTGTATCGGCTGCCTTTATCCTGCTGGCCGGGTGTGAATCGGATTATGAAAACCGTTACCCGTTCGACAACGCAGCATACATCGACGTAGCCGAAACGTCGAGCGACAACAACGTAACTTTTAAAAAGACCGTTACGCAGCTCGACCGCGAACTCTCCGCCGTGCTGATCTCCCCGGCAAAAGAGAATATCGAGGTGACATTTGGCATCGACCCGTCGCTCGCGGCCACCTACAACGCCAAACACGACACGAAATATGCGGTACTCGATGAAAGTTACTACGAGTTCCCCGAACGGACGGCAACCGTAGAAGCCGGGAAATCCGTATCGGAACCTCTGACCATCCATTTTAAGAACCTCGACCAGCTCGATATAGATGCAACACAGTTGCTTCCGGTAACTATCGTTTCTGCGGGGGGAGGACTTTCGACCCTCTCCGGTTCCCAAACCGTCTATTATCTTGTGCGCCGTTCTTCGGCCATCACGACCGCCGCCGTACTCACCGACAACTGGATAGACGTGCCCGCGTTCGACAAAGCCGGAACCGCCGACTGCGTAAACGGATTGACAGCCGTGACCTATGAAGCCATCGTCCGCGTCCACGACTTCCACTATGCAGGTCCCACCTCGTCCTACATCGAAGAAAAGCTCTCTACGATCATGGGTGTGGAACAACACCTGCTGCTGCGTATCGGCGACACGAATTTCTATGCCGACCAGCTCCAGGTAGACGGATCGGGCGTAAGCCTGGGCAAATTCCCCGAAAAGAACAAGGGTAAACTTCTGTCGCTCGAGGAGTGGTATCATGTCGCTTTCACATACGACCTGGAAACCGGTATCGCCTGCATCTACGTAAACGGACAACTCCAAAGCCAGACGCAGGTAGCGCCGACCGTAAAGGTCATAAACCTCGGACTGCGGGCCATAGACCCCGATCCGGAAACGGACGCCCGGCAGTTCTTCATCGGGTACAGCTACGACGCTTTCCGCCAGCTCTGCGGCGATATTTCAGAGGTGCGCATATGGTCCGTCGCACGTACGCAGGCCGACATCTGGCGCGACATGTACGACGTGGAAAACCCGGCCGAGAAGCCCGAATTACGCGCTTATTGGAAATTCAACGAGGGGTCGGGAAACATCATCAAAGACTGGTCGCAGTACGGAAACGATGCCGTAGCGCATACCGATCTGAAATGGAATACCTCGGTGGAAATTCCGCAGCTCAACAAGCAAGAATAAACCGTAAATCTTGAACTATGAAAAACATGAATAAAATAACAGGTCTGCTGCGCACTTCGGCACTTTGCCTTACGCTCGCAGCGATGGCCGCGTGCGACGCCGAGGACTTTACCCGCACGGCCGGGGATATTCCCGGCAAGGACGACCTTGCAAACGTCGGCGGAGTGCTGCGCCGGGAAAAAACGCCCGATCAGATTTCGGCACTCAAACTCAGCGAAGAACAGACGACCACAGACGCCGTGTTCTACCAACTGACCCAGCCCGCAGCCGCAGACGTAACGGTTACGGTCGATGCGGACGCAACGCTTGTGGACGAATACAACAAAGACAAACAAGGTGACGCAAAACTGACGCTGTTTCCGTTGGAAAATGTGACTTTCGAAGGAGGCAAAACGCTGACGGTCAAGAGAGGAGAGAAAACCTCTCCTGCTCTTACCGTCACGTTGAGCCGCGAAGGGGTCGAAAAAGGCGCCTATCTGCTGCCCCTGCGGGCGACCGTTGCCAATAACGACATGTCCCCGTCCGAAAAAGACCAGGTAATCTACTACCGGATCCTGGTCGGGGAGATCGTACCCGAAACGCAGCTCGATGCCTATGCTTTCAAAATCGTGGGATATGTCAATACCGAGGAAATGAACCCGCTGATGGGAACCAAATTTTATGCAGAAACATTTGACCCCGATTTCAATACGATAACCCAAACGTGGATCGATATCGAAGTACTCCGCCCCGCGGCGCTAAAATTCGACAAGACGACACGACGGGCCATGCTCGACATCGGACCGGATCTGCAATACGTCTTGAGCAACCGCGACAAATACCTCATGCCCTTGCAGAAAAGCAGTCGTAAGGTGCTTATTTGCATCACAGGCGGAAATACGGGACTTGGATTCTGTAATATGACCGACGAGCAGATCACTGATTTTGTTTTCCAGCTTAAATATGTGGTGGAAACATATAAGTTGGACGGCGTAAACTACTTCGACATCGAAGCGTCCTACGGCAAAGACGGTATGTCCGGTGTAAATCCCGCATCCTACGCCAAACTGATAAAGGCGACAAAGGAAGCATTGGGCGACGACAAACTCGTCACCGTGGCCTGCGACGCGGAGAGCACCGACCTGCTCGCTACGGCACACGACGGCATCGAAGCCGGAAAATACATCGACTATGCCTGGTCGGGAATTTTCGATAAGGTCGTAGATGCCTATGCCGACGGCGCGGAACTCAAACCCATCGCCGGGCTGGAGCAATCCAAATACGGCGGCGCGCTGCTGAAAACGAATAATACGCAGGAAAGCGCACAACTAAACCCCATTTTAACTTCCCTTATTAAATCCCTCTACCGCGAAACCCAATCGGGGAACGTATTCGCATTCTGGGATATGCCGACAAACTCGGCAGGATACGAAGAAGGCCCCAAAAGTGCTTTCAATATAGTGGCAGACGCAGTTACCGATTGGGATTGGGAATACGACGGAATGATACTACTGATAAACGTAACCTGGGATGATCGAAATTACGGCAATTTCACTAAAGACTGGTAAAAACCACTTTAACTCAACCTATATTCTTCACATCTTAACCAAACTATTAACAAAAACTAATTTTTATGAGAAAGCAATTCTTATTTGCAGCCTGCACCTTGTTCGCTGCATCCGCATTGGTGATGACCTCGTGCCAGCAGACCGAGGAACCCATCGCAAACGACCCGACCGATCAGGCCGGCCCGATGACCCGCGCGGCAACGCTCGGCAACTTCTACCGCGTTGTTTACGTCGAAGTAAACGACGTCAATCCGCTCAACGCAGGAGAATATCTCCTGTCGGACGGCACTCCGTTCTTTACGCACGTCATTCTCTTCGCATCCAACATCCGCGGCGACGCATCGGGCAATGTTCACAACTACAACAACCCGAACAACGCCGCAATCCTCGCAAATCCCGCCAAGTACATCGCGCCGCTCCAGGCAAAAGGTATCAAGGTCATCATGGGCAACCTCGGCGACCACACCGGTGCCGGCTTTGCAAATCTCACCGCAGCACAAATCGGTACTTACACGGATGATCTGGTTGCCTACGACAATATCGTAGACGGCTACGATTTTGACGACGAGTGGGCGGAGTATGGAACCCGCGGCTATCCCTATGCTAACAGCACTTCGTACAGCAACATGATTATCGCGCTGGCAGGCAAGACCAACAAGTCGATCAGCGTGTTCGATTGGGGTAACACCGGTACGCTCTCGTCCACGGCTATCAGCCATCTCGATTGGGGCTGCCAGGGTTCGCTGAACGGCTATGGGTTCAATTCGTCGTTCGCAAAAGGTCAATACCTGCCCCTGTTCGTAAACCTGACCGGCCCGATGTCGGACAACCAGATCAAGACCTATACGACGGCGGCCAAGAACGCCAATGCACGCGGTGTCGCGTTCTTCAACCTGCCCATGTCGTCCTATCGCCTTTCGTCGTTTAACGCGGCAGCCCAGGCTTTCGGGGAAACCGTTTCGCACACCGGAAAGACCTACTCGAAAGACTATGGCAATTAATGTTTTACGCGAAATGAGAAGAAATAGGTTGTGATTAAAGTGTCCGCGCACCGCGAAAGTGGTGCGCGGTTTTTCATCCGAAACAAACAACAGCCATGAAAAAGACAATGATAACGTGTATGTTGTCGCAGCAGCGGCATACACATTTACATTTACAGCCTGCAATAGTGCAGAAGAACCCGTCATAGCCCAACCGGACGGACAAACTGCCCCCATGACCCGCGCGGCGACAATCGAAAACTTCGCCCGGTAACGAAGGGTCGAACGAACGCGGGGACATGCGAATGCTCCGCCGCATGCGACCATACGGCGGCTACATCAGCCACAGTTTCCTTGCCGGCACGCGGGGACAGTTTATATGATGGGCGGAAAAGATTCGAAAAACGGGGGTGGGAGTACGGATCCCATCCCCCTACCCAAAATATTGCCTTATGAAATTCGACGAATGGGCGTAACAATTTTGGGCGTATCAATTCACAGGAACGCAATAAACGTACCTTGCCGTTTGCTGAATGACGGCGTAAAGATATAACATTTCGGTTATAATCGTGGAATTGGCTGAATAGACCGGAAAAAAGAACAGCCGGATAAAAACCATGCCAAGTCAATCCATCTCGCCCGGCTGCTCCCGCAGGTGCGCGCGCATACCTGTTTACCACCGAACCACGGCAGGCGCTTGCCGCCGGAACATACCGATTCCGTCCGCTCCCGGTTTGGGGGCGGATGCAATCCGCAGGTGCGGCGACAGTACGCAAGGACGGCAGGACGCCACGGGTTTCCATAAATTCAGGGGATGAATTTGAAGCTGGATTTTGCGCCCCGGACAGGCATAAAAAAGGGGCGCGGTGTCAACTTTCCATCGAAGGTCTTGGAGAAACCATTGCGCGGAAGCTGTCCTGCGCCCTTGTCGTCCTGCTCGCAAAAAGCAAGCAGGACATAACAAGGACTGACAACCATTATACCGCGCTAAACATCTTCCGAAGAAGTCTCCAAGTTTTCGATGGTATAAAGAGTTGTTTACCCTTTATAGTTATGTCCGTCGGCTATGCCGAGTTGTGATAATTCCTTAAAGTTTGCAAGGAATTGTAAAGTTAAACAACGCGCTTTCGGAGGGCCATTATTTTTATGCGGATATTCTCACACAGGGTGTTGTACTTTACGATTCGGGGGAATCAGTTAGCCACTCCGCGCGAACTGAATTTTTGCGAGATTGAGAAAAAGGCGCAAAAGTATTACGACAAGAAATTTGCGAGTGCAACGGATTTTTTATTCCATACTAAAATTGCGTATGATCGAAAAACTTATCCAATGACCTCTTTTATGTTGCACCAAGCGACTGAATATTTTATAAAGACTATCCCGTTGGTATTCGCTCTTTAGGGTCATAAGGAACATGACCTTGAATTTCTGATTGAGAAATGCAAGATTTACACAATGGAATTGGCAAAAGTCTTTCTCCGCGACACACCGGAAGAAAAACGCCTGTTCGAACTTTTAAGAAGCGCTTACGTCGAAGCCCGGTATACCGATGATTTCGTCGTCACCAAAGAGGATATCGACGCGCTTATGCCGAAAGTCGAACTGCTCCGCGACGTTGTGGAAAATGTTTGCCGGAAACAATTCGACTACTACAAACAGAAAATAGCCCAATAAACGAAACCGCCCTGCCCCTCAAACCCGAACAATAGAAATAACAGTTATCCAAAAATTAGATTTACGACATCCGGACAAAGCGGCAAAAATCATCTTTGCCGCTTGCTTTTACCGAACAAGGTGTGGCCACGTTGTCCGCACTATTGCGGCAAACATACAAATTAACAAAAGAAAACAACACGCCACAAACGGGCCACAAACAGGCCGGGGCAGCATCCCGGGCACAAAACCGGACAAAAACCACGGCAGAATGCCGACCGGCGGATTTCAATCCGGTTTACCAAAACGGCCGGGATCCGAACACATAAACCGCTGTTTATAAGCATCTTTCCAAAAAAGTATATTTACTTTACCTCTAACATACCCGGGATATAATCCCGGGTTACATTTTTATTAAGTTACTTTGTAAAAGTGGAATTACGCAATGTTCCGAAACCTACAAACCAAACTTAAATACGACCATGGACTCATTTTACAACGGGTTTGCATCCGTGTGCAAGGCAGCCCGGACGATTTTCGGAAGGACAGGGGATATGCGGCACGGCACATCGTACCGCCGGAAGCCGAAAGTCATAACGGCGCTGTGCCTGGCCCTGCTCCTGCTCGCATCGGGCACCCCCGTCCGCTCCCAGCAACGGGTTTATTTCGTCGACGGATACCACGGGGGCGTCTACGGCCACTACCCGGTCGCCTGGAAAACCCGCTTCATCACCGACCAGATGGCCGCGCATCCCGAATGGAGGATCGGGCTGGAGATCGAACCCGAGACGTGGGACACCGTCGAGGTGCGTACGCCGGCCGACTACGCCCGCTTCAAGGCGATCGCCGCCGACAGGCGCGTCGAATTCACCAACCCGTCCTATGCCCAGCCCTACTGCTACAACATCTCGGGCGAAAGCATCATCCGGCAGTTCGGATACGGCATGCGGAAGATCCGCAGTCATTTCCCCGACGTGGAGTTCGTCACCTACTCCGTCGAGGAGCCGTGCTTCACCAGCTGCCTGCCGCAAATCCTGAAACTCTACGGGTTCAAATACGCCTCCCTGAAATGTCCGAATACCTGCTGGGGCGGGTACACGGCGCCCTACGGCGGCGAACTGGTCAACTGGGTCGGCCCCGACGGCAGTTCGATCCTCACTTCGCCGCGCCACGCCTGCGAAGAGCTCCAGAAAAACTCGGTATGGCAGACCACGGCATGGGGCAATGAGAAGGAGTACCTCGACGCCTGCATCGCATACGGCATCGCCCACCCCGTGGGGATGTGCTACCAGGATGCGGGATGGAAATACGGCCCCTGGATCGGGTCGGGCGACAGCATCCGCAACAACTCGATCTATGTCACGTGGCGGGAGTATTTCGAACGGGTAACCGACGGCAAGAGTTCCGACGACTACCGCATGCCGCAGGAAGATGTCCGCGTAAGCCTCATGTGGGGCAGCCAGGTCTTGCAGCGCATCGCGCAGCAGGTGCGCGAATCGGAGAACAAGCTTGTCATGGCCGAAAAGGCGGGGGTCATCGCCAACCTCGTGAACGGCCACCGCTACGGGCAGGCGACTCTCGACGAGGGCTGGCGGACGCTGATGCTCGCCCAGCACCACGACTCGTGGATCGTACCTTACAACGGGCTCAACAGGCAGGGGACATGGGCGCAGCACATCCGCCGCTGGACGGCCGCCACCGACTCGCTGTGCGACGGGGTGATCGCCGAGGCGCTGCAAAGCTTCGCGGCACCGGGCGGCGACGGCCAGACAACCTACCTGCGCGTCTGCAACACGCTCGGCAGCCCCCGCCGCGAAACGGTGTCGGCGACGCTGCCCGAAGGCCTCGGCGACGGGGAGCTGGCAGTGACAAATGCCAAAGGCAAACGGGTTCCGCACGCCATCGTCCCGACGGCGGGCGGGCGGCGGCTCCTGTTCGAAGCCTCCGTCCCGGCATTCGGTTACACGACCTACACTGTAAAAAAGACATCCGGCAACGCGGCCGCGGCCGCACCCCGCCAGATAGGGGCGGACGAATACATCCTCGAGAACGACATGTACCGGATCGTAATCGACCCTGCACGGGGAGGCACCATCACGAGCCTCGTCGCAAAAAAGGAGGGCGGGAAGGAATTCGCCGACCCGCAGCACCGGTTCGCATTCGGCGAGTTGCGGGGATTCTTCTACGACCAGGGGCAGTTCCACTCCTCGGCACAGTCCCCGGCCACCGTGACCGTACTCTGCGACAACGAGCTGGAAAAGAGCGTCCGCATCAGCGGCCGGATCGACACGCACCCCTTCACGCAGACGATCACGCTCCGCAAGGGCGAACGGAAGATCGGTTTCGACCTGAAGATCGACTGGCAGCACAATGTCGGCATCGGGGCATTCCGCCAGAAGGACGGCTTCAACAACAACCACAGGGCATTCTACGACGACCGTTTCAACCTCAACATCCTCTTCCCGGTCGCCCTCGACGCCCCCGCGCTGTATAAGGACGCACCTTTCGACGTCTGCAAAAGCACGCTGGAAAACACCCACTTCACCACCTGGGACAACATCAAGCACAACGTCATCCTGCACTGGGTAGACCTCGCGGAGCGGGACGGCGGCTACGGCTTGGCGCTCCTCTCCGACCACACGACCTCCTATTCCTACGGCGCAGACGCCCCGCTGGGACTTACGGTGCAATACTCCGGCAACGGGCTCTGGGGGCGCGACTACCCCATCGACGGCCCGACGCACATCCGGTTCGCCGTCGTACCCCACCGCAGGGCATGGGACGCCGCAGGCATCCAGGAGGAGAACCGGCGCTGGAACGAACCGCTGCTCTGCACGTTTGCGGCGCAGGCCGCCGCTGACGAAGCCTCGCTGATCGACGCGACAGGTACGGGCTATGAAATATCGGCCGCCTACCTCGACGAAGAGCAGATCGTCGTGCGCCTGTTCAACGCCGACGGCGACGGCACCCCGCAGAAAATCAGGTTCGCCTTCCCGCTTTCGAAGGTCGAGCAGACCGACCTGAACGGGAACGCGACGGCCGCCTGCGCCATCCGCAAGCGGGGCGGCGTATCGGAAATCGAGGTGGCGATGCCCCGCTTCGGACTGAAAACCCTTCGACTGACAAAATAAGACCAAGCCATGCACTACCGCAACATTCCCAAGACCTTACTCTTCCTCTTATTATGCTGCCCGTCCATGGGGCTCACCGGCTGCTCCACGGCCGCGCAGGGCGACACGGGCAGCTTTTCGCCGGCCGACTACGTGAACCCCTTCATCGGGGCGAGCACCAGCACGAGCGCCGCGGGCGTCTACCACGGGCTGGGCAAGACCTTCCCCGGGGCGACGACGCCCTACGGCATGGTGCAGGTCAGCCCCAACACCATCACGGGCGGGGACAACAGCCCCGGGTACAGCTACGAGCACACGACCATCGAAGGGTTCGCCTTCACGCAGATGAGCGGAGTGGGCTGGTTCGGCGACCTGGGCAACCTGCTGGTCATGCCGACGACCGGCCCGCTGCAAAAGATCGCGGGCAGGGAGGACGGCTCGATCGGGGGTTACCGCTCCCGCTACGACAAGGCCACGGAAACCGCGCGCGCGGGGTATTACAGCGCCCTGCTGACCGACTACGGCATCCGTGCCGAAAGTTCGGCCACCCCGCACTGCGGCATCCTGCGCTTCACCTTTCCCGAGGGCGAACAGTCGCGCATCCAGATCGACCTGGCGCGCCGCGTCGGCGGCACGGCCGAGCGGCAATACATCGAGGTGGTGGACAAGCACACCATCGCCGGGTGGATGAAATGCACCCCCGCCACGGGCGGCTGGGGCAACGGCGAAGGACAGGCCGACTATACGGTCTATTTCTACGCACAGGTGGACAAGCCGATGGAAAACTACGGGTTCTGGAGCGCCGACATCCCCGACGACTGGGTACGCAAGCGCGACGAGGTGGTCAGCGTCCCCTACCTGCAGCGCGTAGCCGCGGCGCCCGTCGTCACGGGCATCGACCGCATCGAAGGCAGGCACATCGGCTTCTACACCGAATTCGGGACGCGGCAGGACGAGCAGGTCATCCTTCGTGCGGGCATCTCGTTCGTCGACATGGAGGGCGCCCGAAAGAATTTCGAGGCCGAGATCGCCGGCAAGGCGTTCGACCAGGTTGCCCGCGAGGCGCGCGAGCTGTGGAACCGGGAACTGGCGCGCATCCGCATCGACGGGGGCAGTGACCGGCAAAAGACGATCTTCTACACGGCGCTCTACCACACGATGATCGACCCCCGCATCTACACCGACGCCGACGGGCGCTACCCGGGGGCGGACGGCAGAATCCATACCACGGGAGGCAGGTTCACCAAACGCACGATCTTCAGCGGCTGGGACGTGTTCCGCAGCCAGATGCCGTTGCAGACCATCATCAACCCGCAACTGGTCAGCGACCTGGTGAACTCGCTCGTCACGATGGCCGACGAGAGCGGGCGCCACTATTTCGAGCGCTGGGAGATCGTCAACGCCTACTCGGGCTGCATGCTGGGCAACCCGGCGCTGTCGGTACTGGCCGACGCCTATGCCAAGGGCATCCGCAGCTACGACGTCGAGAAGGCCTACCGCTATGCCGTGAACTCCTCGAAGCGTTTCGGCAACGACCCGCTGGGCTACACCCCCTCGGAACTGTGCATTTCGCACACGCTCGAATACGCCTATGCCGACTGGTGCATCTCGCGCCTGGCCGAGCAGTTGGGCAAGCGGGAAGACGCCGCCCTGTACGCCGCCAAAGGGCAGGCCTACCGCAATATCTTCGACCGGGAGAAGGGGTGGTTCCGCCCGCGCCGCGCCGACGGAGGGTGGGAGCCGTGGCCCGAGAACGCCCGCACCACCGAGTGGTACGGCTGCATCGAGTCGAACCCCTATCAGCAGGGGTGGTTCGTGCCGCACGACGTCGAGGGCATGGTCGAGCTGATGGGCGGGCGCGAAGCCGTGCTGCGCGACCTCACCGAGTTCTTCGACAAAACCCCGTCGGACATGCTCTGGAACGACTACTACAACCACGCCAACGAACCCGTCCACCTCGTGCCGTTCCTCTTCAACCGGCTCGGGCAGCCGTGGCAGACCCAGAAATGGACGCGCCATATCTGCGAAAAGGCCTACGCCGACAAGGTCGAGGGGATCGTGGGCAACGAGGACGCCGGACAGATGTCGGCCTGGTACGTGCTTGCGGCCGCGGGCCTGCATCCCGCCTGCCCGGGCGACACGCGGATGGAGATCACCAGCCCCGTCTTCGACCGCATCGAACTGCGCCTCGACCCGGCCTACGCACCGGGCGGGACATTCACCGTCGTGGCGCACGGGAACAGCCCCTCGAACGTCTACATACAGCGGGCGGTGCTCAACGGCAGGGAGCACACAGCATCGCACCTCGACTTCGCCGACATTGCGGCCGGAGGGACGCTCGAACTCTACATGGGCGACACCCCCAACACCCGGTGGGGCATATAGGCAACAACAGGACGAACCTAATCATATCATTAATAACAGACGACAAACCTATGGAAAACACCGTCAACAAAGACCGCAGCCGGCTGCGGTCATCGCTCAGGCGGATCGCCGCGGCAGGCCTCTTCGGCCTCTGCTCGCTGCCGGCCGCCTTCGCACAGAAACAGGCCTACGTGCAATACGTGAACACGCTGCAGGGCACCGACTCGAAATTCGAACTGAGCTACGGCAACACCTACGCTACGACCGGCATGCCCTACGGGATGCACACCTGGAGCGCACAGACCGGCCCCAACGGCGAAGGCTGGAAATACCAGTACTCGGTCGACAAGATCCGCGGATTCCAACAGGCGCACCAGTGCAGCCCGTGGATGAGCGACTATGCGGTCTATTCGCTCATGCCCGAGGTCGGGGAGCTGGTCGTAAACGAGGACGCGCGTGCGTCGAAATTCAGCCACGCCAACGAGATCGCCAAACCGCACTATTACCGGGTGACGCTCGACAACGGCATCACCACCGAAATGGCACCCACCACGCGCGGCGTGCACCTGCGCTTCACCTACCCCCGGAAAGGCGACGCCTACCTGGTGCTGGACGGCTATTTCGCCATGAGCGGAATGAAGATCGACCCCGCCAAACGGCAGATTTCGGGGTGGGTGAACAACCAGCGTTTCGTCAACCACCCGGAGACCTTCCGCAACTATTTCGTCATCCAGTTCGACCGGCCGTTCGAGGAGTACGGGCTCTGGGAGAACGAGCATGACGAACGCTTCCCGGGCATGACCGAGGGCGAGGGCAAGGGCTACGGGGCCTACGTGCGCTTCAAGGCCGGCACCAAAGTGCAGGCCAAGGCCGCCTCGTCCTACATCAGCCCCGAGCAGGCGCTGCTCACGCTCGACCGCGAACTGGGCGCCGACAAGAACCTCGAAGCGACCCGAAAGCGCGGCGCCGAGACGTGGAACGCCCTGCTGGGCCGCATCGCAGTCGAAGGCGGCACCGACGAGGAGATCCGCACCTTCTATTCGTGCCTGTTCCGCGCCAACCTCTTCTCGCGCAAGTTCTACGAACGCGACGCCGAGGGCAACCCCTACTATTACAGCCCCTACGACGGCAAGGTACACGCCGGCTACATGTATACCGACAACGGTTTCTGGGATACGTTCCGTTCGCAGTTCCCGCTGACCAACATCCTGCACCCGACGATGCAAGGACGCTACATGAACGCCCTGCTGGCGGCACAGGAGCAGTGCGGCTGGCTGCCATCGTGGTCGGCGCCCGGCGAGACGGGCGGCATGATCGGCAACCACGCCATTTCGCTGCTGACCGACGCATGGGCCAAAGGCATCCGCACGTTCGACCCCCAAAAGGCGCTGGAAGCCTACGCCAAGGAGGCGATGAACAAAGGCCCGTGGGGCGGAGCCAACGGCCGCGCGGGATGGAAGGAGTACTGGCAGCTGGGATACGTCTCCTACCCCGAGTCGATGGGCTCGACGGCACAGACGCTCGAATACGCCTACGACGATTTCTGCGGCTACCAGCTGGCGCGCATGACCGGCAACAAGTTCTACGAGGAGATCTTCTCGCGTGTGATGTATAACTACCGCAACGTCTTCGACAAGGAGTCGGGCTTCATGCGCGGCCGCCTCAAGGACGGCAGCTGGGTCGCACCCTTCGACCCCTACGAGTGGGGCGGCCCCTACTGCGAAGGCAACGCCTGGCACTACAACTGGTCGGTATTCCACGACGTGCAGGGGCTCATCAACCTCTACGGCAGCGACGAGGCGTTCACCGCCAAGATCGACTCGGTATTCACCGTGCCGAACGTCATCCGTCCGGGCACCTACGGCGGCATGATCCACGAGATGAAGGAGATGGAACTGGCCAATATGGGGCAGTACGCCCACGGCAACCAGCCCATCCAGCATATGATCTACCTGTACAGCTACGCCGGCCAGCCGTGGAAGACCCAATACTGGTCGCGGCAGATCACCGGGCGGCTCTACAACTCCTCGGAGCGCGGATACCCGGGCGACGAAGACCAGGGCGGCATGTCCTCGTGGTATATTTTGAGTTCGCTGGGCATTTACAGCGTCTGCCCCGGTACCGACCAGTACGTGTTGGGCAGCCCCGTGTTCCGCAAGGCGACCATCACGATGGAGGACGGCCGGAAGTTCGTCATCGAGGCCGACGGCAACTCGCAGCAGAACGTCTATATACAGTCCGCGACGCTCAACGGCAAGCCGCTCGACAAGAATTACATCACCTACAAGGACATCGCCGACGGCGGCGTCATGCGCCTGGTAATGGGCCCCGAGCCCAACAAGGAGCGCGGCACAGGCAAGGATGCGGCTCCCTTCTCGCTTTCCAGACCCGAATGAACCGATCGACGACCGAAATTCAGAAGGACATGTTCAAATCCCTGAAAACAATATCCCTGTCGCTGGCGGCCCTCTTACTCGGGGCCGGCAGCGCCTGCGGGCAGCAAAGCGACGGCTACGCGCACAAGGTCAACACGCTGATCGGCACCAGGGGCGTCGGTCTGACCTCGGGTTACCTCTATCCCGGGGCGACCTACCCGTTCGGCATGGTACAGTTCACGCCGACCTATTTCGCCAAGCGGGGCGGGTTCGTCATCAACCAGTTGAGCGGCGGCGGGTGCAGCCACATGGGTAATTTCCCGACCTTCCCCGTAACGGGGAAACTCGACTCTTCGCCCGAAAACATCCTCGACTACCGGGTCGGCATCTGCGGCGAACAGGGCCATGCCGGCTACTACGAAGCCACCGTGCAGGAGGCGGTCAAGGCGCGGCTCACCGTCACCGAGCGCACGGGCATGGCCCACTATGAATACCCCGCGGGAGAGACGTTCGGCACCGTGATCATCGGCGCGGGCATCGCCGCCACGCCGATCGAACAGGCCGCCGTCGTCATCACCGGCCCCAACAGCTGCGAGGGCTACGCCGAAGGCGGCAGCTTCTGCGGCGTACGCACCCCGTACAAGGTCTACTTCGTCGCCGAGTTCGACGCGCGGGCCGTCACGACGGGCATCTGGAAAGAGGATCGGCTCACCCCCGGCGGACGTTTCGCCGAGGGGAGCGAATCGGGCGTCTACTTCACGTTCGACCTCACCGAGAACCGCAACGTACAGTACAAGATCGGCGTTTCGTACGTCTCGGTGGAGAACGCCCGCGCAAACCTCGCGGCCGAAAACGCCGGGTGGGATTTCGCGGCCGTGCAGCACGCCGCCGAACGGAGGTGGAACGACTACCTGGGGCTGATCGAGGCCGAAGGTACCAACCCCGACCGCACGACCCAGTTCTACACGCACCTCTACCGCGTATTGATCCACCCCAACGTATGCAGCGACGTGAACGGCGAGTACATGGGCGCCGATTTCCGGGTGCACCGAAGCCGTTCGAAGCAGTACACCTCGTTCAGCAACTGGGATACCTACCGCACGCAGATCCAGCTGCTCTCGATGCTGGCCCCCGACGTGGCGTCCGACGTAGTACTCTCGCACCAGCATTTCGCCGAGCAGTCGGGCGGTGCCTTTCCCCGCTGGGTGATGGCCAACATTGAGACCGGCATCATGCAGGGCGACCCCACACCGATCCTGATCGCAAACGCCTGGGCGTTCGGCGCACAGGACTACGACCCCTTCCCGCTGTTCCAGATCATGCGCAGGAACGCCGAGGTGCCGGGTGCCAAATCGCAGGACGTGGAGGAGCGCCCGGGCTTGAAGCAATACCTCGAAAAGGGGTACTACAACGCTTCGGAGCAGCTCGAATACACCTCGTCGGACTTCGCCATCGGGCAGTTCGCGCTGCACGCCTGCGGCGACGAATTCGCCAGCTGGCGCTATTTCCACTACGCCCGCTCGTGGAAAAACCTCTACAACCCCCAGACCGGCTGGCTGCAGTCGCGCAATGCCGACGGGTCGTGGAAACCGCTCGGCGAAGACTGGCGCGAATCGACCTATAAAAACTATTTCTGGATGGTGCCCTACGACCTGGCGGGGCTGATCGAAACGATGGGCGGCAAGGCCGCGGCCGAAAAGCGGCTCGACGAATTCTTCGTGCGCCTCGACGCGGGGTACAACGACCCATGGTTCGCCTCGGGCAACGAGCCGAGCTTCCATATCCCGTGGGTCTACAACTGGCTCGGACGGCCGGACAAGACCTCGAAGGTCATCAACCGCATCCTCAACGAGCAGTACACGAGCGCTCCCGACGGGCTGCCGGGCAACGACGACCTGGGCACGATGGGAGCCTGGTACGTCTTCGCATGCACGGGGCTCTACCCCATGATCCCCGGCGTAGGCGGCTTCACGCTCAGCACCCCGGTCTTCGACAAGGTGGTCATCCACCTCAAGCACGGCGACATCACCATCACCGGGGGCTCGGAGAAACAAATCTACACCACGGCGCTCAAACTCGACGGAAAACCCTACGACAGCACATGGATCGGCTGGGATGCGCTCCGCAACGGTGCGACGCTGGAATATACGACCTCGGCCAAACCGTCCGGGAACTGGGGCCGGACACAACTGCCGCCCTCGTACGAATAAATCGGCTCACCAAAACACAACAAACCGCATAACCATGAAAAAAATCCTTCTATCCCTTGCGGCGGCGCTCTGCATGTGCGCCTCCGCCGCGGCGCAGACCGTAGCGCCGTTCAAGGACGGCGACCGCGCCGTATTCCTCGGCAACAGCATCACCGACGGCGGCCACTACCACTCCTACATCTGGCTCTATTACATGACCCGCTTCCCGTACATGGATCTGCGGGTGATGAACGCCGGCATCGGCGGCGAAACCGCAGGCGACATGTACAAGCGCCTGGACGGCGACGTTCTCAGCAAACGCCCCACGGTGCTGACCGTGACCTTCGGCATGAACGACACGGGCTACATGGAATACAACGGCGACGATGCCGAGGCATTCGGAGAAAAGAAATACCGGGAGTGCTACGACAACTTCAAGAAGATGGAGAAGCGCCTGCAAACCCTCGACGGCGTGCGGGTCGTGATGCTCGGGGGTTCGCCCTACGACGAAACGGCCCAAATCGAGAACAACGCCCCGCTCCGGGGCAAGAACGCCGTGATGGATCGCGTCGTCGGGTTCCAGAAGGAGTCGGCCGCAGCCAACGGCTGGGAGTTCGTGGATTTCAGCGCCCCGATGGTCGAAATCGGCCGGCGCGTGCAGGCCGGACAACCTTCGTTCTCGCTGTCGATGGGCGACCGCATCCACCCGGACAACGACGGGCACATGGTGATGGCCTACCTCTACCTCAAGGCACAGGGTTTTGCCGGCAGGGAGGTGGCCGACGTGCAAATCGACGCTGCAAAAGCGAAGGTTCTCAAGGCCGGCAACTGCGAGATCACCGGCCTGCGCAGGAACGGCCGCGAAATCTCGTTCGACTACCTGGCCGAAGCCCTGCCCTACCCGCTCGACACCCTGACGCACGGGATGGGATCCAAGCGCAGCCAGGCCGAGGCCACGAAGCTGGTTCCCTTCATCGAGGAGATGAACCGCGAAATGCTGACCGTCAAGGGGCTGAAAGGCGACTACACGCTTTACATCGACGGCGAGCGGATCGGCACCTGGAGCGGCAAACAACTGGGCGAAGGCATCAACCTCGCCGAGCTGCAAACGCCGCAGTACCGGCAGGCCATGGAGGTGATGCACCTGAACGAATACCGCTGGGAAATCGAACGCAACTTCCGCGACTACGCCTGGGTGCAGTACGATTTCTTTCAGAACAAGGGGCTGCTCGACGCCAACGACGCACATGCCGTGAGCGTGCTCGACGCGGAAAAAGGAAAGAACATCTGGCTCCAGATCCACCGCGAAAACTACGCCAAACTCATGCTCCCGCATGTCCGCGAGGCACGCGCGCAGCAGATGGAACTGCTCGTGGAGACCATCTACGAGATCAACAAGCCGCAGACGCGCAAGGTCGTACTGCGTCCGAACTGATCGGGGCTGGCTGCAAACAAGTGAAGGGGAGGCCGATGCGGCCTCCCCTTGTTTTATCCGGATGCTCCCGGTGGCGGCATGCATCCGCCCCACGACCGAGGGCGGGGCGGGATTTACTCCTTGTCCTTCCCCAGCGAAGCCTCGTAGGCCCTGCGCAGCGCGAGCAGATCCTGCGCCTTTTCGGGGAACCTGTCGATCAGGTTCTCCGATTCGGTGTGGTCGATCTTCAGGTTGGTCAGGTACAGCCCTTCGAGTGTCTTGTTCCTGTCGTTGGGCAACACGTCGATCGCATTGCAGATCAGCTTCCAGTCGCCCCGGCGCACGGCCCACTGCTTCTCGAAATCGAAATGCAGCACGTCGTGTGGCGAAGCTGCTGCCCCGTCGCGGATCAGCGGCACGATGCTCGCCCCGTCCATGTCGATCCCCGAGGCATCCAGCCCGCACAGGTCGAGCAGCGTCGGGAACCAGTCGATATTCATCGCCACCTGCTCCCGGACTTCCCCTGCCGGAAGGTGCCCCGGCCAGCAACAGGCCGCCGGCACCCTGCATGAGTTGTCTCCTATCCATATCGGTCGATTTTTCAAGGCAAGGTAAACATGGCCGCACACGGCGGCAGCATTCCCGATACGGGCGGGGCCCCATACCCGGGGGCACAGGCCGGGCCTGTACCCTCCGGCAGCGGCGGAGCCCCTCCGCGCATCGTCCCGGCCCGGGGCTGTCCCTCTTGCCCCCGAGCCGGGTATTCTATTCCGCCTCGGCCCTGTCGAGCGCCCGGATGATGTTCCGGGAGATGCCGATCGAGACGAGCTGGATGATCCCGATGATGAGCAGCGCATAGCGGATCGCAAAGGTATCCGACAGGCAGATCGTCAGGACGATGAACAGCCCGCACCCGAAGAAACGGCCGAGGTAAAGGGCGAATTCGTGGACGAAAATATAGGCGTAGGAGTTGCGGTTCTCCTTCCGGCTCACGTAGTCGATGACCCGCAGCTGGATCGGGAAATAGCCCAGATCCATCAGCGGACGCCCCATCACCAGGCACAGCATGAATACGATCGCGCCCGTTGCCGAATAGAGCACGGCATTGAACGCCCCGCCCAGTGCGAAGAGCAGCAGGCCCGAGGAGAAGATCAGCACCCGGTGCCTGGCCGAAGCGAAGCGCCCCAGCAGGTAGAGCAGCACGGCCGAGACGATGGCGCTGACCGATTGCAGCGTCCCGAGCGTGGATTCGTTCCCGACGAGCGTCATGACCAGCATCGACGGCGCCGTGACGATGTATCCCTGGGCGATCCCCTTCAGGACGGCAAGGCGCATCATCTTGTTCCACAGCACATCGAAGCGCAGATAGATGAACCGCTCCTTCGGGGGATTGGAGAACCTGCCGCGGAATACGACGGCCGAAGCGATGATCGTAAGCGCGAAAACGAAGAGGGTCACCAGTTTATAGGCCAGGTTGATATTTCCCCCGAGCCAGTTGTGGTCGGCCGTGGCGCCCAGGAACGCCCCGATCATACCGGGCACGACGACGCCGGCGACGGTGTTGAAGAAACTTTCCAGACCGTAGTAATAGTTGCGGTTGCCGTCGTCGGTGGAATTCAGGGCGAGAAAATCGCGGTTGGCCCAGAAAAAGCCGTACGATAGCCCCATGATAAGTCCCGCCACGACGATCCCGGCCAGGTCGAGCGTTTCGAGCGACATCATCACGGCCATCGAAACACCGCTCAGCAGCATCCCGAACGAATAGAGGTGCGAAATCCGGATGCGGCGCATGAGAAAGCCGTTCACCAGGAAGGTGAGCGGAATGCCCGTGTAGACGGCCAGCTGGTAGCCCACCACATACGCCAGCTCCGAACTGTTGCGCATGATGTAAGTGCCGACAAAAAGTTCCACGACGGGGAGGACGAACGCATACAGCATGTTCGTCAGCAGGAGTATCCGCATGTTGAACGGATAGGTTCCGAAATGCCGGATTTCCGAGAAAGCCCTGCCGAGAATGCCGTTGCCCGAGGTCGAGACGGTTGTTTCTTTCATGTCAGTAGTTTAGTATTGCCTTGCAAAATTAAGCCCGCGGGGGCGTTGCAAGGTATACTATTGTAACCGAAACGTATCTTCACGCCGGGAAACGGCACTTTTGCCCGCTCAGCGCTCTTTTTCGCGCATCTCCCTAGGCGACATGTGGTATATTTTGGCGAACTCGCGGTAGAAGTAGGACTTGTTGTTGAAACCCGAGCAGAACATGATTTCCTGGATGGTCATGTTGGTCGTCCGGAGCAGATGCGTCGCATGGCTGATCTTCACCGAGCGGATATATTCGCTCGGCGTCATCTGCGTGATCTCACGGATCTTGCGGTAGAGGCTCATGCGGCTCACGCACATCTTGTCGCACAGGAAATTCAGCGACAGGTTCTCGTCGGTCATGTTCTGCTCGATAATCCCGGCCAGCTGTACGATGAACTTCTTGTCGTCGGCGTCAATCGTATTCCCCTCGTAGACGTCCGACGAGGAGATCACGGAATTGTAGTAATCCCTCAGCGAGAGGCGGTTGTTGAGTATCTGATGCACGACGGCCAGCAGGTGCTTGGGGTGGAACGGCTTGGAGATATAGGCGTCGCCGCCCAGTTCGTAGCCGCGGATTTCCTGTTCGACGTCGCTCTTGAAGGAGAGGAACACGAACGGAATATATTTGGTGATCTCGTTGCCCTTGAGGTATTTGAGCAATTCGAGCCCGTCCACGTTCGGCATGCTGACATCGCTGATAATCAGGTCGGGGCGCTTGTGTTTGAGGATCTCGATGGCCTCCGTCCCGTCGGCGGCCTGGATGACGGAATATTCGTCGGAGAGTATCTCGGCGATCAGGTCGCGGATCTGCTTTTCGTCGTCCACCACCAGGATCGAGGCCCCCGCGGCACGCGACTCTCGGGCCTGCCCCGTCCGCATGTCCTCGACGTCGGGCAGCGGATAATCGGGCACGCTCTTCTGTTCGGGTTCGGTCACCAGGTCGCGGCTCACCTCGGGCAGCGACAGGGTGAAGGTGGTATATTCGCCGGGGTTGCTGCTCACCGTAATATTTCCCGACAGCATGCCGGCCAGGCTCTTGGCGAGCGCCAGCCCGATGCCGTTGCGCATGACCTTGCCCTCGTTGGCCTGCCGTTCGAAATTGTCGAGTATCTCGAAGCGGTTGAAGACGTTGCCGATGTCCTCGGGCTTGATACCCTTGCCCGAATTCCTGACCCTCACGGTCGTACGGCCGGCCTCCACCCGCAACCCGATGCTGATGTATCCGCCTGCGGGCGTATATTTATAGGCATTGGAAACCAGGTTGTAGAGGATCTTCTCCAGCGCCCCCTGGTCGCTCACGAGGATGACCTCCTGCGCCGGGAAGTCGATGCGCAGGTCGATGCGCCGCTGCTCGTTGACTTCGTTGAAATTGTCGGCAATGGTCGAAATCAGCTCCGTGACGTTGACCATGACGTAGCGGGGCGTGTAATGCCCGGTCTCGACCCGCCGGAACTCCATCAACTCGCCGATCAGGCGCTGCATGCGCGCCGCGTTGTTCTTCACGATGCGGACATGCTTGGCGACGTCGGGCGCGAGGCTGTAACTGTCGAGCAGCTGCTCGCCCGACCCGTAGATCAGCGTCAAGGGGGTGCAGAACTCGTGGGCGATGCTGGTGAAAAAGCGGAGTTTCGCCTCGTAGTTGTCGCTCTGCTGCTGCCGGCTCATCGACTCCATCAGCAGCCTGCGCCGCTGCTCGATCCGGTCGTTGACCACGAACCAGACGACGTACAGCACCACGAACGAGAGCAGCAGGTAGACCATATAGGCCCACACCGTGTTCCACCACGGCGGACGCACCCGGATATGCAGCGAAGCGGTATTGTCGCTCCAGATTTTGTCGCCGTTGGTACATCGCACGCAGAATTCATAGGCCCCGGGCGGCACGTTGGTGAACACCGCCGTGTTGTCGGTGCCGATCTCCACCCAGTCGTCGTTGAACCCCTTGAGGATGTAGGCGTATTCGCAGTTGCCGTTGCGGATGTATTCCAGCGCAGAGAACTGGATGCTGAAAAAGTTTTCGCTGTGCGACAGGACGATCTCGCGGTCGGCACGGAATCCGGGCACGGGCGTCTGCTTGATCAGGAAATCGTTGAGCTGCACGGCCGGGGCGTACGTCCGCACGCGGATGTCGCGGGGATCGAACCGGTTGAACCCGGCCACGCCGCCGAAGTACATCCTGCCGTCGCGCGAACGGTAATAGGCACCGTCGGAAAATTCGTTGCTCTGCAACTCCTCGTTGTTGTAATAGCTGATTATCCGGTTGTCGGCAGGGTTCAGCTGCGCCAGCCCCTTGTTGGTACTGAGCCAAAGGTTGCCCGAGTCGTCCTCCAGGATACCGTGGATGGTGTTGTTCGGCAGCCCGTCCTTTTCGATATACCAGCGGAAACCGCCCCGTCCCTCTGCGGTGGGGCTAAGCCGGTTCAGACCGTAGCTCGTCCCGATCCAGAGCGTCGAGTCGCGCCCGGCGTAGAGCGACAGGATGTCGTTGCTGCTGATCGGATAATCGCCCGAGGAGGTCGTGTAATGGGTAAACTTGCCGCTGCGGGTATCGAAGAGGTTCAACCCGCCGCCGCGCGTTCCGACCCACAGTTTTCCGCCGCCGGCCGGGACGATCGCGAACACCGTATTGTTGCTCAGCGAGGTGGTGTCCTTCTTGTCGTTGACATAGACCCGCTGCCGTCTGATTTCGTAATGCCCGCCCGCCTCGGCCAGCTGCAGCCCGATCAGCCCGTAGCCGTTCGTCCCGAGCCACACGCAGCCGTCCGACGGATCGCGGTAAATCGCATACACCGAACCGAAATAGGTGCCCGGGACGGGCTTGATGGACGAGATGCGCCCCGTGGCACACGAAAGCACATCGAGCCCGGCGCCATCGTGGCCGACGAACAGGTCGTCGCCGAATCCCCCGGCGAGGGCGTAGACGGAATTATTACCCAGTCCCCCGGATACGTCGCAGACCGCGCCCCGGCTCCCGTCGGGACGCAACATGCCGATCCCGTTGCCTTTCGTGGCGACATAGACGTTCCCGCGGCTGTCCTCGCAGAAGGCGCGCACGGGGCAGTTCCTGTCGCCGAAAATCCGGCTGTTGGGAACCTTGTCGAACTGGATGCCGTCGTTGTATACCTGGAAGACGCCCTGCCCGTCGCTGCCGACCCACAGGATGTCCTGACTGCCGTAGCAAAACGAAAGGATGTTGATGCCGGGCATTTGCGACATCCGGCGGAACGTCCGCCCGGGCATGTCGCAGACATACATGTCCGGCGTCCCGGTCGCTACCAGCAGGTAATCGTCGCCATATTGGGCGATAGCGCGCACCTCACGACCCGGGGGGGGGAATTTGCCCACTGCAGCCAGCTCCCCGTCGCGGCGCTCGTAGCGGTAAATTTCCGCATCCGCCGTAACCAGGTAGAGCGCCGTCCGGCTGTCGAACACCGCCTTGACACCCCCTTCGGGGAAGAGCCCGGCCTTTTCCCGCACCTCCATGCTTCCCGTCGCGGACAGTTCGTAACGGATCCGAACCAGCTCCTCCTGCACGGTATGCAGCAGCAGGGTGTTCTGCCCGCCGTAGTAAACGGCACGCACCTCCGAAGAGTTGAACTGCGGGACATTGAGCGCCGAAAGCCGGCCCAGCACCTTGTCGTAGCAGGCGATGCCCCATCCCGTGGCGGCACAGAAGATGGTGCCGTCGGCCGCGGCCGCGACCGAGAACACCTGCTCGGCCGTGGGGCCGTTGTCCTCGTAGCCGGGGTAGAAGCGTTCGATGCGGTCGTTTTTCACGTCGATGCGGTTGATCCCGTAGTCGGTGGCGACCCAGAGGATGCCCTTCGCCTCCTCGACGATGTTGCGGATGACGTTGTTCGAAATCGTATTCGCATTGTCCGGCGCGAACTTGTAAGTCCTGAAGCCGTAACCGTTGTAGGCATTCAGGCCGTCCCATGTCCCGAACCACATCATCAGGGTCGAATCCTGATAGATGCAGTTGACCGAACTGTTCGACAACCCGTCCGCGCTGGTCAGCGTATCGTACTTGAGGGAGGCCACGGCGGAAGGCGCGGCAACCCAAACCGCCGCCAGCAACAGGAGAATCAACTTTTTCGACATAACGCTTCGCATGTTGTCACAAAGATATGTTTTTATACGGAACCGTAAAATCAATCGGCAGGCCGTTTCCCGAAAAAAGCGGGAAGCCGGGGCGGATGATCCGCCCCGCTACCAGACGGGAAAGTCATGGCAGGGCGCGCCCTGCCATGACCCCGCGTAGGTTCCGTCCGCGCAGTTTGCCGCCCAAATGGCCGGATCCGGCCCGGAAGCGGCGACGGACGGTTCCCTAATAGCGTTTCGCGCCGTCCGTCCAGTCGTCGGTGCGGAACGGCCCGGCCGGAAGCCCGGCGCCGTTACAGAGGTTGCAGACCGGGTTGTTGGCCCAGGCATAGCGCACCCCGACGGGGAAGCGTACCCCGTCCGAAGAGACGACGACCGTACTGCCTTCGATAACGGCCCTGGCGGCATGGAACTTATGGTCGGGGCCGGCGATATAGAACCCCCTGACGGGGCCGCCGTCGGAGGTCTTGAGCCCCTTGTCCGTGTGCGAAAAGTCGATACGGATCGTGTTCCCCTCGATGCGGTAACCCTCGTATACGGGCCCCGAATAGGGAATCTGCTCGCCATAGGTCAATGCCCGCGCCACGAGCGAGAGGCGCCGGCCGACCGCCGGTTTGTTTTTCGGATGGAGATCGTCGCCGTCACCCACGTCGATGCACACGGCCAGCCCCGTGTTCTCAAGGCGGAGCGCATGTTTCTGCGCCTCGCGCAACTCGGCCCACTCCGACTCCTCGGGGCCTTCCTGTGCCTTCATGTAGTTGGGAAGCTGCACGATGTAGAAGGGAAAGGCATATCCCCAGTGCTGCCGCCAGTCATGGATCATCAGCGGCAGCAGGTCGCGGTACTGCGCCGCGCGCGCCACGTTGGCCTCGCCCTGGTACCAGATGGCGCCGCGGATGGCATAGTCCACGAGCGGGTTGATCATCGCATTGAAGAGGAACGTCGGGTAGTTGGGTTCGGTGGCGGTGTTGACCGGCATGTCGGGGGCGTCGCCCAGGCCCATCGAGACCTTGTATTTCCATTGCCCGGCCAGCGGGAGTTTCTCCGAGTCCGATTTGGCGAGGGCGATGCTGTTCGCATCGCCGAAGATGCCGCCCTTGCCGCCCGTATCCATCACACGCACGGCAACGGTCGCCTTGCCGGCCTTGACCAGCGACGCGGGAATCTTATAGCTCCGGAAAGCCATGCAGCCCTCGGTATGCCCCACTTCGACGCCGTTGAAATAGGTGAAATCGTTGTCGTCTATGGCCGCAAGCGTGAGCGTCAGCTCCTTACCGGCCCAGCCGGCCGGGATCTCGACGTCCCTGCGCACCCACATAAAGCCGCTGAACCCGTCGAGGCCCTGATCCTGCACGAACCCCGGAACCGCGATCTCGCCCCACGACGAATCGTCGAACGAACTCTCGGCCCACACCGCGCGGCCGTCCTCGAACGCCTTGTCGGCCTGCATCATCCGGAGGCGCCACTCGTCCATGTCGTCGTGGAACATCCTGTTACGCGCCTCCCGGGATTCGGGGATCTGCTTCACCTTCTCGACGCGGGGACGGAAATAGGGCATCTCGGACAGCGCTTCGGCGCTCGTCCACGACTCGGCGTACGTCCCGCCCCAGCACGACTCGATCAATCCGATGGGTATGCCCAGGTTTTTATAGAGTTCCTTGCCGAAGAAGTAACCCGTCGCCGAAAAGTCGGCGATGTTTTCGCCCGAGCACACCTGCCAGCCGCCGTGGCGAACCGAAGCCTCGTCGAGCGGCACCGGGCTGGTGGTGTTGTCGATATGCAGCAGGCGGATATTCCCGTAGGCATCGGCCTCCTTCATCTCCTGTTCGTAGTTCAGCACCCGGTCGGCAACGCGCATCTCCATGTTGGACTGCCCCGAGCAGAGCCATACCTCGCCGATCAATACGTTCTTCAGTTCGACGGGTTTGCCGTCCGAAACCGTGACCGTGTAGGGGCCGCCGGCCACGGGAGTCGACACGCGCACCTCCCAGCCGCCCGATGCGGCGGCCGTCGTCGCGTAGGTCTTGCCGTCCCACGAAGTGGTGACTTTCACGGCCTTGCCGGGTTTGGCCCTGCCCCAGATTTTCACATCGCTCTGTTGCTGCAACACCATGTTGTCGGTGAAGATTGCCGGGAGCGTGACCTTGGCGGAGAGCTGCAGGGGCAGCACGGCCGCCAGCAGGAAAAGGGTTCGTTTGAGATTCATGACAGCTTCGGATTAGTAGACGAAATAGTTTTTGTCGGTACCGTTCACCTTGTTGATGGCCGGCACGATGATCTTCTCCATGACCTTATAGCCCTCGCCGTTGGGATGGCATCCCTCGGGCGAATATTCCGGGAGCATGGCGTTGTCCTTGTCGGCCATCGCCGAGAAATAGTCGACATACTCCACGCCCTCGGCCGAGTCCGCATACTTCCTGAGCATCGCGTTGAGCTTAGGGATGATCTTCCCGGGCTCCACCTGCGGCCGCCAGTTGTAGCGCACGCACGGCGTGACGGAGCACAGCAGCACCTTTATCCCGTTGAAGCGTGCCAGCTCGCACATCGAAACGATGTTCTGGTAGGTATTTTCCAGGGCGATGTATCCGTTGTTCATCGCAATGTCGTTCGTCCCGGCCATGATCGCCACGCACTGCGGGTGCAGTTCGATCACGTCCTGGCGGAAGCGCACCAGCATTTCCGACGAGGTCTGCCCGCCGATACCGCGTCCCAGGAAGTTGTTTTTCTGAAAGAACTCCGGGTGCTGGTTGAACCACCCCTCGGTGATGGAGTTACCCATGAAAACCACGTCGGGGCGCACGTCGCCCAGCGTTTTGTTCACCTGGGCATAGGCCCTGAGCCCCGCCCAGTCCCGGTAGAGAAGGTCGGAATAGGCCTGGCCGAAAACAACGCCTGCCCCAAACAGGCAAAGCGCACATGACAAGATCAGTTTTTTCATTTCCGCAAAATATTAGATCGGTTCCACAAAGTTAAAAATTATCCGTCCGGAACGGCACTACGGGCTGCCCGAAGGCATCCCACAGGCGGCCGACGCTGCAATTCTTGAAATTATAGCGCAGGTACACGGGGCTGCCCACGTCGTAGTTCGAGACATAGAGCACCGTGGGGTCGGGGCGCCGGCGCACGGCCTTCGCGGGGCGGAACACCCCGTCGCTGCCGGCCAGCTCGAAGCCCTCGATCTCGCCCTTGACGAGGAACCCGCAGTCGCTGCCGTCGAAATGCACCCGCACGACACCGCCTTCGAGCACCTCCATCGACCTGAACCGCGGCCCGATGGTCTTGACCGCATCGCCGTAGCCGTAGTCCCGGCTCAGCGCCCAATAGGCCAGGCGCCGCGCGATGGGCTCCTTGCGGCTGGGATGCACGTTCCACGTCTCGTAGTCGTAGACCAGGTCGTTGGTGCAAACCATGCCCACGTTGTCGGTCATGTCCATCACCCGCGCTTGCTGCTCACGCACCAGCGCCTCGTTCACGTTCTCTTCGCCGTCCTCATGGGGTGCGATCTCGACGTAGTAGAACGGCTTGCGTTCGCCGCCCCACAACTCCCGCCAGTGGTCGATCATCGCCACCATCTTGTCGGCGTAACAGGTGCTGCGCCCGACATTCGAGCAGCCCTGATACCAGCAGAACCCCTTGATCGCAAAGTTATGCAACGGGTAAATCATCCCGTTGTAAAGGATTTCGACCGTATTCATGCCGCTCTGCCCCTCGCGCGTGGCGACCGACGCCGGGTCGAAATCGGCGAACCCGCGTTGCAGCGACGCCGGGAACCACGCTTCGATCCACGTGCCGCCGCAACTGCTGTTGATGATCCCCACGGGGACGTTCAGCGCCCGGCGGAGGTTGCGGCCGAACAGGTAGCCGATGGCGCTGAAGGTCTTGACGCTCTCGGGCGAGGCTTCGCACCAGGCACCCGTCACATCCTCCCGGGGACGAAGCCCGCCGTCGATTTTCACCGAGAAGAGCCGCACGTCGGGGTACTGCGCACTTTCGGCGATGATCTCCTGCGCATGTTCGATCGGGCAGTCGCGGCCTCCCTGCACGGGGATCTCCATGTTGGACTGCCCCGAACAGAGCCACACCTCGCCGATGAGGATATTCTTCAGCACGACGGGTTCGCCGTCGCCGTCGCCCAGGGCGATGCTGCGCGGCTCGAACGAGGCGGCCGGGGTTGCGACCGTCACGCACCAGCGTCCCTTCTTGTCGGCCTGCGTCCGTACGGCGCCGCACCACGAGGGTGCGACGCTGACTTCGGCCTCGGGCGCCGCCCAGCCCCAGAGCTTCACTTCGCAGGACTGTTGCAGCACCATGTTGTCGCCCACGATGGCGGGCAGCTTGATTTTCGCTTCGGACGGCGCCCATGCCGCGCACAGCAGGAGCACCAGCGCACAAAACCTTCCCATACCCGCAATCAATCGTTATAGGGCCTTGCGACCAGTTTGTAGGTATCCTCCCCGAGCAGCGACTCGTCGATCTCGATGTCGACCTTCCGGGTCTCGCCCCGCAGCAGTGTGAAGTAGTTGTCGTCCATGATGACCGGCAGTATCTGCTCCCCGGTCGAGGCGTAGACCGGCATGAGGCGCACGGCGAACGCCACGCTGCGGCCCCGGTTCGTGACGGTCGCGCGGATGATGCGCTTGCCGTCCACCGTTTCGGCTTTCGTGCGTACATCCAGTTTCGCGGGTTCGAGGTCGTTCAGCGCACGGTAGTCGCCCAGGCGGTTCGAACGCCAGTAGAAATTCTCCGAGAGCAGGTTCCCGGCATCGTCGGTCAGCCGCAGGCGGATGAAATGCACGGGCGAAAGTTCTTCGGCCGGGGTTTCCGGGCCGTAAAGCTCCATTTCGAAGAGCACCAGCTGCCAGTCGTCGTGGGGCGCCGTGCCCTGCAACTTGACATAGCGCGCCGTCACGGGGTCGATCCGTATCCGGTCGATGGGCGTGCTGGGCTTGCCGCTGGTGTAGACCGTCCGCCACTCTTCGGCGTCGTCCGACGCGAGTATCTCGTATGCTTTGGCCGCTTCGCTCTCCCACGTCAGGACGATGTCCGAAAACTCGGTGGGCGCGCCCAGGTCTACCATGACCCACTGCTCGCCCGGGCCGCCCGAGCGCCACGAGGAGCCCGTATTGCCGTCGGTGACGGACTTGGCGGCATGCGAATCGTCATTCTCCGACGACGAGGCGACGGTTTTCTTACCCCGTGCGAGGTTGCGATCTTCGGGGAACGGCAGCGTCATCACCTTGACAGCCGTATTGGGCAGCGACGACAGGGCGGCCCGCTGCGCGTAGCGCTTCACCTCGCTGCCGTCCATATTGTAGACCGCCGCCGTGGCACGCAGGCCGTTGTAGGCCTCGCCGCTGGCGTTGACCACCTTGACCGTGTTGTCGGCGTAACTCCACTGGATATGCAGCGGCTCGCAGGCCTTGCGCACGCCCCAGTAGGCACCGTTCAGGTCGTAATAGTAATCGTAGGTCTGCCATACGAACGACGGGTAGGCCGACTGGCTCATCCAGGTCAGGATGCCCGAAGCGTCGTTCCACAGGTGGTGCTGCCACCCCTCGTACATCGCCTTGTTGACCTCGATGTTGAGCAGCTGCGCCTTGCGGCAGAAATCCTCCGCGCCCGCGGCCTTGCCGTAATTGTACTCCACGGCCGCGAAATAACGGGTCGGGCGCGCATTGCCCGCCGAGTTGCCGAAGAAATGCTTGTCCAGCATCCCGGGCGAAGCCGGCCACCGCTCGGGCTCGGGCATGAACTTCTTATAGCTCTCGTAGTTGGTGAAGACGGCCGAGCCGATCTCCGTGCGGAAGCCCCAGCCGTCGAGTTTGTGTTCGCCGTAGCCCAGCGGGTGGGCCGTGAAGTACCAGATCGGATGGGCGTTCACCCAGGGGCCGCTGCCCGAGAATCCGTACTCGCGCGAAATGGGCTGGTACCAGCGGTCGCCGCCGTCGAAGGCCTTGACATCCTCGCGCAGCCACTCGTTGAGCGGCGCCAGGGGCACGCCCTCGTTGTCGCCGCACCAGACGGCGATCGAAGGATGGTTGCGCAGCCGCTTGATTTTCTCCACGGCGTTGCGGTTGAAGGCGAACACGTCGTCCGGCAGGTTGGGATGCGAATTGAGCCAGAAATCATCGAAGACCATGATGCCGTAGCGGTCGCACGCCTCGTAGAACTCGTCGTCGGTCGTCGAACCGATCCAATTGCGGATCATGTTGTAGTTCATCTCGCGGTGCAGGCGCACCTTGAGGTCGTACTCGGCGCCCCGGCAGCGGAGCATATACTCGCTCATGCCCCAGTTACCGCCCTTGCAGTAGATGCGCTCGCCGTTGACCGAGAGCTGGAACACACCCTTCACGAAGTCGTAGGAGTACTCCCGGATGCCGAACGTCACCGTCCGGCAGTCGGAAACCTCGCCGTCGACCTCGCACGTCAGCTCGCACGTATAGAGGTTTTGGTCGCCGTACCCGTTGGGCCACCACAGGGCCGGGTCGTCGACGGTCAGCTGCGGGAACTCGCGGGGGTCGACGCCCACGGTGCGCTGCTGGCCCGCCCCTATTTTAAATCGCTTCTCGAAGGTGATGTCGCCCGGGCGGATGACGCCCCTCACGACCCCGGTTTTCTCCTGCTGCGAGTGGTTCTTCAGTTCGGTGGTCAGCGAGACGATGCCCTGCTCGCGCGAAGGCACCCTGGTACGCACCCACGGGTCGACGAGCGACACGTCGCCCGACGTGGTGAAATACACGTCGTCGGTGATGCCGCCCAGCAGCCCGGGGACGTAGGGCATCCAGTCCCAGCCCGCACTGGAAATATAGGTCGGGCTGGCATGATTGGCGATCGGGTTCGTCGGCACGCGCACCAGCACGGCCAGCACGTTGGGCGCGGCATCCTGCCGCAGCAGGTGCGTGACCTCGAACATGCCGCGATCCATAAACCCGTCGAGCGACCCCAGCCGCGCGCCGTTGAAATAGACCTCGGCCCCGCGGTTCACGCCCTCGAAGCAGATCCAGCGGCGCGCACCGGCGGGCAGGTCTTTCGTAGCGAACTCGGCCCTGTACCAGAAATTGCGGTCGTACTTGCTCCTGTCCACCTTGTAGGCATTGTCGCCGAAATTGGGGTCGGATTCGATCCCCGCCTCGACGAACGACGTGAAGGCCGCCCCCGGGACGACCGCGGCGACCCAACCCGAGGCATCGTAGCCCGCCCCGAGCATGGCTTTCACGTCGGTCACCTCGTCCTGCGCCCGGAGCTGCCATGCGGCAACCCGGCCGTCGCTGTTGAGCGACACTTTCTGCACAGCGGCTGCCAGGGGAAGGCACAGCAACAGCGACGCTGCGATCAACAGATATTTTTTCATTCCTTCATTTTTTTACGGATTATTCGCTCCCGCACGGATTCAACGCCGCCGGTCATCCGGCACCGCACGACCGCACGCACGCGAAGGGCGGCAACCCGCCGATGCAGGCCGATCCGGACGGCCCGGCCGGAAAAAATCCCGGCGACGGCGAAGTGAAACAAAAACGATCCACCGCCGTCGCCGGATTATCATACCGCCCCGGGTAACCGGCCGGTACGGCCTTCACAACCGGTTTTTACCAACCGGTATTCTGGACGAGGTTCGGGTTCTGCGTCGTTTCGGCATAGGGGAACGGCCACAGGTAGAAGCGGTCGCTCCAGCTGCCGCGCGTCGACAGCGGGTCGTAGCGCACTTCGTAGTTGCTCCAATCCGTAGGATCGGTCGTACGCACGGTCGCGTCCTTGAGCCCGACGAGCCATGCGCATTCGTTACCCCAATGCTCGCTCACACCGTCGATCGAAGTGTCGGTGATGAATTTCTTGTAATCGCCCCAGCGGATCAGGTCGACATAGCGGCTGCAATCCTCCAGCCACAGCTCGAAGCGGCGCTCGGCCTTGATACCGTACTCGGCGTTATCCATATCCAGTGCGGGGGCGTCCGTAAGGCCCGCACGGCGGCGCACCTTGTTCAGCGCCTCCAGCCCCGTGATGTTGGCCGTACCCTCGCCCGACATGCAGACAGCCTCGGCGTACAGCAGCAGCACGTCGGCATAGCGCATCAGCGGGAAGTTCGTCCGGTTGCCGTTGGTCTGGCCGCTTGCGAAACGCTCGGGAACCACGTCGTCCACAAAGTCGTAGTATTTCATGCGGAAATAGCCCTCGTTCTCGAACAACATGCTCGACATGACACCGCGTACGTCCTTGTTCAGGTAGGGGAAGTCGTGGTACACCTCGCTGTAAGTGGCGATGGCCGCACGGCGGCGCACGCTGTTGCCATCGTGCTTGGCAAACGCATAACCGAACGTGCGGGTCGGGTTGACAAAGCCCCAGCCGTCGGAGGCGGTCGTCGTGTTGCCCGGCAGGTTGACCTCGTCCTTACGCCAGTTCATGTAGGCGCGGAACCAGTAAGGCTCGGTGCTGGTGATGGTCGTGGCATCGCCGTCGATGTCCAGTTCGAGCAGGAACTCGTCGCAGAAATCGGCCTCGGCACGGTAGAGCGTCAGGTATTCGTACTCCTCGTTGCCGTCGCTCCAGTTTTCGTTCTGGCTCTTGGCCAGCTGCATGTTCGTCCCGTAGCTCGACGGGCCCATGGTCGCGGTCTTCTCCCAGAGTTCGTATTTACCCGAGTTGATCACCTTGGCCAGTTCGACCTTGGCGTTGGCATAGTCGTTCTGCCACATGTAACCCTGGCCTTTGTACGCAAAGCAGGCTTCGGCCGTCCAGCGGCCGCCGATGGCTTTCTGGCCGCCCAGTCCGCTCTTCGACGGAAGCACGGTGGCAGCCTCGTCGAACTGCGTCATGATCCATTTCCAGTTGTCCGCGGGGTTCGAGTTGCCGGGATAGAACGAATAGTTGATACCGTCCAGCACGTGATCCACGAGCGGAGCCGAGCCCCACAGCTGCGTCAGGCGCATCATCGCCCAGGCACGCCAGGCCTTGGCCTCGGCAATCACGCGCTTGCGCTCATCGGAGCCGTCGTTGAGTTTGTCGACGATCATGTTGCATTTGTACATGATCTTGTAGAAACGGGTATACATCTCCTTGTAGGCGTTGTTCTCCGAATCGTCGATCATGGCCGACATGCGGTGGTAGTCGGTTCCGTCGTTCGGGCCCGAGCCGCCCGGCCAGCACTCGGCCGTCTTGGCCGAGGTGGTTGCAATGTAGTGTACGCCCCAGTCGCCCATCATCAGGTACTTGGCCGTGACGTATACGTTCGCGATCAGCTGCTGGGCCGTCATATCGTCCGCCTCCGCATAGGTCTTGTCCACTTCGGTGACTCCGAGGTGCTCCACTTCGTCGAGACGCGCCTGGGAGCACGAGGTCACCATCATCGCTCCGGCAAGCAGTCCGGCTAATGCCAAAATATGCTTTTTCATAGTAGTCGTAATGTTTTTAGGTTAGAACGAAAGGTTTGCACCGAATGTCAGGGTCTTCGGGGTCGGGTAGTCGCCATAGTCCATGCCGATGCCCGACGTACCGCTGACAGCTTCCGGATCCATACCCCAGTAGGGCGTGATGCAGAAGAAGTTGTCGAGCGAGACATAGACGCGCAGGCGCGAAATGGCGATCTTTTTCGTAAAGGACGAAGGCAGCGTGTAACCCAGCTGGATCTGCTTGATCTTGAAATAGGAACCGCTCTTGAGCCACATGCTCGAGTTTCTGGAAGCCGTATCGCCGATCGGATCGGGATGCGGGTACTTGGCACCGGCACCCTTCACGTCCCACGAATCCGTCCACAGTTCGGAGGGTTTGTTGGCCGAAGGCGTCAGGCGGGCACCGTAGAGGCTCAGCAGGCCGCCGTGGCTGCCGCTGCCGAATACCGTCAGGTCGAAGCCCTTGTAAGCGGCATTGAGGGTGATACCGTAGGTAAAGTCGGGGATGGCCGAACCCAGGTACACCTTGTCCTTGTCGTCGATCGTACCGCTCTTGTCCTTGTCGTAATACATGGCGCTGCCGTCCTCGGGGTTTACACCGAGGTATTTGTAGCCGTAGTAGCTCCACATGGGCTGTCCCTTGTCGAAATAGACGAAATCGGACAAGTCGTTCACGATACGCGTACCTTCCATCTCCTTGACCTCGCTGCTGATGGTGGCAAGGTTGGCATTGACGCCGTAGGTGAACTCACCGGCCTGATCCTGCCAGCCGAGTTCGAACTCGAAACCGTGGTTGTTGACCTTGCCTATGTTCTTGGCCATGCTCGTGGTACCCGTCGCAAGGGGAGGCGTCAATGTAAGGATCTGGTCGACGGTATTCTTATTGTAGAAGTCCATCCCGAAAGTCAGCCGGTTGTTCAGGAAACGCGCGTCGATACCGGCATCGAACTGCCGTGCCGTCTCCCATTTCAGATCCGGGTTGGCCAGCACATCCGAAGGATAGACGGTGGAAACCAGCGAGCCGTTCATGGGGTAATAATCGCCCACGCTCATCGACGAGCTGTACATGAAAGCGCCCAGCGCGCTGATATTACCGTTGACACCGTACGAAGCGCGGAGCTTCAGGAACGAAATGATCTTGGGGTCGATATCGCGCATGAACCGCTCGTTGGAGATCGTCCACCCGGCCGACACCGAGGGGAAATAGCCCCAGCGGGCTTCCTTCGACAATTTGGAGCGGCCGAAAGCGTCGGCGCGGAAATTGACCATGATGTTGTAACGGTTGTCGAACGTATAGCCGATACGGCCGAAATAGCTGATACTGGACATTTCGCCTACTCTGCCGCCCACGCCTTTGGTCGCGTCGGTCGAAGCGAAGTCCAAGTGGTGGAAATTGCTGCTGCTGTCGGTCAGGCCGTTGGTCGAACCCGAAGTGAAGTTGCTCCACTCGTACTGGTAGGACATACCGACCATCGCGTTGATCGTGTGCTTGCCGAACGTGTTGTTGTAGTTGGCGAAGTTCTCCCACATGTAGAAGCGGTTCATCGTGGTCTTTCCGTCCAATTGCATCTTCGTGCGCGACGACACGGCGAAGTAGGTCGGCACGCCGTAGAAACTGTAATTGGTCGATTCGAGCCGGTAACCGACACGCGACGTGACGGTAAGGCCCTCGACGGGGGCGAAAACCAGCGACGACGCACCGCGCAGGGCGAAGTTCTTATGCTCGCCCGTGTTGCTGTAATAGTGGGTAAGCGGGTTGACCGCGTCCTTGGCGGCGAACGGAATGCCGACGTAATCGCCCTTCTCGTTCTTCATGAACATGTCGTCGCCCTGCTGTGCGATCAGCTCGGTCATGTATGCCGGCAGGTTGTCCTTGTCCCAGAAAGCGGGCAGCAGCGGATCCATGCCGTAGGGGTTGATGAACTGGTTGCTGTTGCCCAGATTGCTCACGCCGTCGCCGCTGTTCTGCGAACGCGAACTTTCGACCGTATTGTTGGTCGTGAAGGTGAGCCATTTCTTGACCTTGTAGTCGCCGTTGAGCTGGAAGGTGACACGCTTCAGCCAGTCCTTATTGCCGTAGTACATACCGTCGTTGTCCATATACGACAGCGAAGCGTAAACCGAACCATAGTCGTTGGCCATTTCGACGCCGGCCGTATGGCGCTGGAACGAACCGTTGTCGCCGTAAAGCACGTCGAACCAGTCGGTATCGGTTTTACCGTCCCACGCGGACAGCGACTGGCTGTTGCCGGCGGCCGTCTGGTAGGCCACGTACTGCTCGGCATTCATCAGGTCGGCCTTGCGGGCCAGCGAGGTGATGCCGTAGGTGAAATCGTAGAAGATGCGGCCGTCGCCCTTCTTACCCTTTTTGGTGGTGATAAGTACGACGCCGTTACCGGCCTCGACACCGTAGATGGCCGCCGAGGCACCGTCCTTGAGGATCTCCATCGACTCGATGGACGAAGGATCCAGGTAGGAGATGTCCGACACCTTCAGGCCGTCCACCACATAGAGGGGCTCCGATGCGCCCGAATTGTTCGAGCTGAATCCGCGGATACGGATCGAGGGACTCGAACCCGGAGCGGCCGAAGAGGAGAGCACCTGCACGCCCGGGGCCTTTCCCTGCAGGGCCTGCTGCGCGTTCTCGACCGAACGCGACTCGAACACGTCGCTCTTCAGCGAGGTGATCGACCCCGTCACGTCCCTCTTCTTCTGGACGCCGTAACCGATGACGACCACTTCGTCGAGCGTCTGGTTGTCCTCCTTGAGCACGACCTTCATATTCGTCTGCGAGCCGATGGCAACCGTCTGGGGCTCATAACCGATGAATGTCACCAGGAGGCTCTGGTTCGCCATAACGCCGTTCAGTGCGAAAGAACCGTCGGAACCCGTCGAGGTACCCTTCGTCGTCCCGTCGATCACCACGGCGGCACCCGCAACCGGATTACCCTGTGCGTCGACGACGGTTCCGGTCAGATTGTGCGTCTGTGCAACAGCCCGACTGCCTGCGAACGGAGCGACAAGCATCAACATCACTGCTGCGAAAGCTAATTTCAGTAAGCTTTGTTTCATAATTTTAATCAATCGTTAATGTAGTTCGTTGGTTGTCATTTCTTTGCTTTCCGCGGGAACGCCCGGCTCCCGGCGGATCGGTAGGTTTTACATCTTTTCAGTTTGTGGCCAATTAGGTGTCAAGTTAATAAGTGGTTTATAATTAGGTTTTTACGAATACCCCAACGCTTTTTGCAGGATGCAGGCGGAAACACCCGCCGCAATAGTCAGGGACGTCAGCGTACAGGGTGTGCCTGTCGGGGCACACCGATGCACGCGGCATTCCGCACGATTATTCTACGGGGAGACCTTTATAGGCGCGATATGTAGCGGCCAGGTCGGCAGTCCTCAGGAACACGTATTTCCGGCCGTCGTTGCGGGCCTCGATCTGCTTTTTGAGCTCGGACGCATAGGTGGTCACATCCTCGCTCGCCGTGCCGATCATGACCGACAGGAACAGCGGTTCGTCTACCGGGGCGCTGTCCAGCACCTTGTCCAGGTATTCGGGACGCGAATTGGTCGTACCGATATGGAAACAGTCGTTGTCCATGTGGTATTCGTCGGAACCGATGCCCCGCCAGTCGGTGCCCGCATAACCGCCTTCGAGGCAGTAGGGCTGTACGTTCCAGGCCACGGCTTCGCCGTCGACCATCTGCTTGAGGGTGTGCATGCCGGCCTGCCTGAGGTAATGCCGCGTCAGCGCGCAATAGAACGAGAAGCCGCTGTAACGGTCGGTCGTCGGGGAGCCGTCGCCCATCATGGCGCCCATCTCCTGGCCGCCTTCGTTCATCACCTGCTCGTACCAGGTGAAAACACGCGGCGCGAGGTCTACGATGGCGGGGTTGATGATCCACGTCACGGGGACATCGCCGTAGGCGGCCGACTCCTCGATCGTGTAGGGCATGTAGATCATCGTATGCAGCAGGTTGTCGCCGTCGGAGACGAGCATCGCGATATAAACGGTATTGGGTTCGGCCTCGAGCGCCTTGGGTTCGATGGGCGTACCCTGCACCGAGGGGAACGAAGACATGACGGTCATGTTCTCGACCGAAATGAACGGCACCATGAAATACCCGTATTCGGCGAAGAGTTTGTCGGCCTTCAGTTCGTCGGTCCAGCCCATGATCTGGGTGCCGGCGGGATATTTCTTGACGATGTTCTCGTAATATGCGCACTGGTCATGATCCTGGATGTCGAGGAAATAGGTGAACAGGCGGTTGGCAACCACGTAGTCCTTGTTGGCTGCGCCCCAGCTCTCCTGGAAATCGGTAGTCATGTGCGACCAGGTGAAAGCCACGTCGCGGTTGGCCGTCCCGAAATAGTTTTCCACGAGCCAGTCGACACACTCGATGTTGGTCTTGAACATCCCGCGCAAATCCCGGATCACCGGGAAACCATATCCCTTCACCTCCTCGTAAAGGCGGGGTGAAACGATCAGGGCGTCGGTCTGTGCCGCGATCGTGGTCGCCGCCTCGATCGTGGCCTCGACCAGTTCGGGGTCATAGATGACTACGCCCTTGATATGCTTCTTATACTGCTCGACAAGCGCCGAGAACCCGGGGTTGGACTTGGTCGCATCGAGCGTGAGGGTTTCCTGCGGAATGTCCTTCAGCACACGGTCGAGCCAGAACTGCCCCATCTGGGCCATGTCGTGCGGGCCGGTTTTCCAGCCGCCGTGGTTGTCCTTGCAACGGCTGTTCATCACATAGATCTTCTGTTCGCTGTCGCGGTTGACGATACCCTGCAGGCCGATGGCAGCGACCTGCCCCTCGATATCGTCGTTTTGCAGGTCTACGATGACGAGCGATTTGGTCGGGGTTTTGACTTTCGGATAGAGCCTGCCCGTCAGGTCGACGTCCGTAGCGGCGCGGCCGCAGCACGAACCGCCGTTCTGGCACGAAGCGAGCGTCATCAGACAAAGCAGGGAACCGAAACAATAGGTCAAAGTTTTCTTCATGAGTTTTAAGTAGGTTTTATTGGGATTTCTATTATAAGTCTTTGCGCAGGTTTTCCAGGATTTCGCCTACGGAGAGGTCGGCCCGGCAGATCACCTTGTCCGAAGCCCCGTAGTACAGGGCGATGCGGTCGCCATCGACCAGGTGGCCGTTGGTGAAGATGACATTCCCGAAGAAGCCTTCCAGTTCGTAGGGTTCCTCAGGCTCCATGACGGGCGTGCGGCTGCGCGCCAGCACCTTCGACGGGTCGGCGGCATCGAGCAGCATCGCACCCAGGCAATAGCGGTTCGAAGCGTCCGCGCCGTGGTAGATCGTCAGCCACCCTTCGCCCGTACGGATCGGGGCACACCCGGCACCTATGCGGGCGCTGTCCCACATCCCCTTGCGGGTACGGGCCACACACCTGTGGTTTCCCCAGTGGCGGAGGTCGGGGCTCTGAGCGATCCAGATATAATTCCCGCCGATCTCGGGGCTGCTCGGGCGGTGCAGCATATAATATAGGTCACCTACCTTCTCGTCGAAGAGCGTGCAGTCCTTATTGTGCGGGGGCAGCACCAGCCCGTAATCGGTGAAACGGCGCCAGTCCGACGTGCTGCGCATCCGCACCGCCACGCCATTGGCCGAGACGGCCGTATAAGTCAGGTAATACTGCGTCCCGATCTGCGTGACGCGGCAGTCTTCGATCCCGTACGCTTCGTAACGGTCGCTGCCCGTCAGCGGCGGATATCCCGCCTCCTCGCGGAAACGGATGCCGTCGGTACTGCTCACAAGCCGCAGGTGGGACATCGTCGTGAGGAAATCCTCGCCCTTGTAATTGATGACCCTCGGATCCGATAGGTCGAGTTCGGGGGAGGCGGCCGGGACACGCATCACCGTCACGCGGTTCTGCGCGTCGAGCAACGGGAAACTGACTTCCCCTTCGGCCTGTGCAGGGCGTTCGGCGACCCTGACCAGCATCCAGACCTTCCCGTCGTAACGGAATACGCCGGGATTCAGCAGGCATTCGATCTGCATCGAGGGTTGGCTCGGACACAAATCTTCGGGGCTCAGGATCGGGTTATGTGCGTAGCGCATGGTCAGTGTTTTTTTGTAATTCAAAAGTAGATTATATTACTCGCCGAATTGTATACAATACTACCAAAATGGTATAATCACAGGATACCCGCAAGAACCCGGGAATGTTCCATACGGACACATTAAATACTAATAATCAGCAACAAACAGTATGATTAAGGCATACCTCCCGCCCGAAAAATCCGTATACTCCCTTCCCCGGGCCGCTCCCGGCAGCCCCAAACCATCCCGCCCGCACATCCCCGTCCGACGGCCGGCCGCCATGCCCGTACCCGCCCCCGAAACCACCCCCTAAGCCGGGGGATTTCACGCGTTTCAAGACCTCCCGCCCCGGGCAGGGGACACTCCCGGGCACGAATATCGACCGGGAGTGATAAAATAATGCCCGACAATGCTAAATTTTCTCATAATTATTCTTAATTTTACCACATATTTTTAGAATGATGACTATTAAACCAAAACTTATTTAATCTAAGGAACATCTATGAACAAACTCTTTGCAAGTGTGCTGCTATGCGCCGCGTTATTGGGTTCCGGGATTCTCCGGGCTGATAACATCGTTATTTCCAACAGGAAAAGCTCTATCCTGATCACGGCCCCAAAGGGTGAATCGCCCCGGATACAGTACTTCGGCCCCCGGCTGGCGAATCCCGGCGACGTATTCGACAGCGGGAGCGCCTTCAACGTCCCGGTATACCCCCAGTTCGGCGTCCAGTGCTCGCGTGAAACAGCCATTCAGGCAACCCACAACGACGGCAATATGTCGCTCGAACTGGTCGTGGAGTCGGTCACCAGGGAGAACCGCGACGGCGGCCAGGTCACGGCGATCGCGACCCGAGACAAATTCTACCCGTTCTATGTCACCATCTACTACAAGACCTATCCCGACTGCGAGGTGATCGAGACCTGGACGGAGATCCGCCACCTGGAAAAGAAACCCGTCACGCTCTACCGTTTCGCGTCGGCCTTCCTGCCCGTGCGCCGCGGCGACAACTGGCTCTCGCACTTCCACGGCCCCTGGGGCGCCGAGGCATACCTCTACGAGGAAGCGCTGACCGACGGCATGAGGGTCATCAAAGACAAGGACGGCGTACGCAATACGCAGAACAGCTGCCCGTCGTTCATGCTCACGCTCGACGGGCGCCCCGATGAACAGCACGGCATGGTCATCGGCGGCACGCTGGCATGGAGCGGCAACTACCGCATCGCCATCGACAACGACAATGCCCACACCACACGCATCTTCGCCGGCATCAACGAAGACCAGTCGCAATACATCCTCGAACCGAAAGAGGTCTTTACGACCCCCGTATTCGCCTTCACCTTCAGCGACGAGGGCAAGGGCGGCGTCAGCCGCAACTTCCACCGCTGGGCGCGGCTGCACCGGCTCAACCACGGCGGCGAGCAGCGCAGCATCCTGCTCAACAGCTGGGAAGGCGTCTCGATGAACGTCAACCAGGAGGTGATGGATCAGATGATGGCCGACTTCGCCGCCATGGGCGGGGAGATGTTCGTGATGGACGACGGCTGGTTCGGCGACAAATACCCGCGCAACAACGGCACGTCGAGCCTCGGCGACTGGGTGGTCTGCAAAGAGAAACTCCCCGAGGGCATCAAGGGGCTGACGGCCTCGGCCAGGGAGAAAGGGCTCAAGTTCGGCATCTGGATCGAACCCGAGATGACCAACTCGAAGAGCGAGCTTTTCGAGAAGCACCCCGAATGGGTGATCCAGCAGCCCCACCGCGAGATGCACAAGGGTCGCGGAGGCACGCAGCTCGTGCTCGACCTGTCGAACCCCGAAGTACAGGAATTCGTGTTCGGCGTCGTGGACAAGCTGATGACGGCGCACCCCGAAATCGCCTACATCAAGTGGGACGCCAACATGACGCTGTTCAACTACGGGTCGACCTACCTGCCCCGCGACAAACAGTCGCATCTCTACATCGCCTACCACCGCGGCCTGGAAAACATCCTCAAGCGCATCCACGCCAAATACCCCGGCCTGGTGATGCAGGCCTGCGCCAGCGGCGGCGGCCGTATCAACTACGGGATGCTGCCTTACTACGACGAATTCTGGACGAGCGACAACACCGACGCCCTGCAACGCATCTTCATCCAGTGGGGCGTTTCGAACTTCTTCCCCGCCGTGGCGATGGCCTCGCACGTGAGCGTGGACACCAACTACCAGACCGGCCGCAAGACGCCCCTCAAACTGCGTTTCGACGTGGCGATGAGCGGACGCATGGGCATGGAGCTCCAGCCCGCACACATGACCGACGAGGACAAGGCCTTCGCCCGACGCGCCATCGCCGACTACAAGCTGATCCGCCCCGTCGTGCAGCAGGGTGACCTCTACCGCCTGATCTCGCCCTTCGACAAGACCGGGTACGCATCGCTGATGTACGTCTCGCCCGAAAAAGACCACGCGGCCTATTTCGTCTACAAGCTGGAACAGTACCACAACATGCCCCGGCCGGCGTTCCGGATGGCCGGGCTCGACCCGCAGAAGAGGTACCTCGTCAGGGAGCTCAGCCTCGACGGCAAGCCCATTCCCCAGGACGGCAAGACCTTCACCGGGGCGTTCCTGATGGAGACCGGCCTCGACTTCGAGGTGGGCGGCGAACATGCCAGCCACGTACTTGAACTCAAGGCGGCGGAGTAATCCCGCCAGCCCCGGCCGGGCCGGCATCGGCCCGGCCGGACAAAATACTTGCGCCATGAAAAAACTATTCCCCCTGATCGCCGTGCTGGCCACGCTGTGCGCAACCGCGGCGCAGCGCCCCCTGCAACTCATCCCGCAGCCCGTCCGGGCCGAACTCCGCGAAGGGCACTTCGCCGCACCGGGCTGTAAAGTCACCGCCGAAGGCTTCGCCTCCCGGCCCGAAGGGCTGATCCGGGTGGCCTCGGCACTGGCCGCCCCGCACGGAAAGCAGCCGGCCCGGAAAACGCGGAACACGCTCCTCCTGCAACTGGACGCCCGCGCGGGCATCCCCGCCGAAGGATACCGGCTCCGCGTCGCCGAACACGCGGCGGAACTCACGGCGGGCGACGAAAGCGGCATCTTCTACGGGCTCCAGACGCTCCTGCAAATGGCCGACGCCGACGGCAACATCCCCTGCGCCGAGATCGAGGACTACCCCCGCTACGGCTACCGGGGACTCCACCTGGACGTCTGCCGCCACTTTTTCCCCGTGGAGTTCGTGAAGGGCTACCTCGACCGCATGGCCGCCGCGAAACTCAACCGCTTCCACTGGCACCTGACCGACGACCAGGGATGGCGCATCGAGATCAAACGCTACCCGCGCCTGACCCAGGTCGGGGCGTGGCGTTCGAAATCCCAGATCGGCAGCTACGAGGAGAAGCCCGCCACCTTCGAATTCGGACGGTACGGCGGCTTTTACACGCAGGACGAGATCCGCGAGGTCGTCGCCTATGCCGCCGAGCGGTACATCACGGTCATCCCCGAAATCGAAATGCCCGGGCACTCGCTCGCGGCCCTCACGGCCTATCCCTGGCTGGGATGCACGAACGGAGACGAATCCTACGAAATAGCGGGTTGGATCTGCGGCCCCGGCAACGTCCTCTGCCCGGGCAAGGAGAGCACCTTCGAATTCCTCGAAAACGTGCTCGACGAGGTCGTCGCGCTCTTCCCCTCGAAGCTGATCCACATCGGCGGCGACGAGTGCCAGCACACCCGCTGGGAAGCCTGCCCCGACTGCCAGGCCCGGATCGCGGCCGAGGGGTTGCGCGACGAGACGCAGCTGCAATCCTACCTCACCCACCGCATCGACAGCTACCTCGCATCGAAAGGCCGGCAGCTGATCGGCTGGGACGAGATCATGGAGGGCGGGCTGTCGCCCGGGGCGGTCATCATGAGCTGGCGGGGCACACAGGGCGGCATCGCGGCGGCCAGAGAGCACCACCATGTGGTGATGACCCCCGGCCAGTACCTCTATTTCGACAAACGGGGGACGGATTCGCCCGACGAGCCCGTAAGCCTGAACCTCTCCCTGCCGCTGGAGAAGATATACGGCTACGACCCGGCCGAGGGGCTCTCCGAAGAGGAACAGCAATACCTGCTGGGCGTGCAGGCCAACCTGTGGACGGAATTCGTGGCGACCGGGAAACGGGTCGAGTACCAGTTGCTGCCGCGCATCTACGCCCTCTCCGAAATCGCATGGTCGCCCGTAGCGCGCAAGTCGTGGGAGGAGTTCTCCCGGCAGCGCCTTCCGGCATACCTTGCGCGGCTCGACGCCGAAGGGGCAGCCTATCAGGTTCCGCAACCCCACGGCATCCGCGAAGAGACGCTCGAAGGGGGATGTTTCCGCTTCACGATCCGCCCGCCCTTCCCGGGCTGCCGGGTCTATTACACGCTCAACGGCGCCACGCCCTACGACTTCGACCGCGAAGTGCCGGGCGAATTGGAGGTCATCGTTCCCCGGGGGGAACAACGGGTGCTCAAATGCGTCGCCGTCACCCCCGCCGGACGCCGGAGCATGGTCGTCACCACCCGCATGGGCAACCCCGGAGAGTAACCCGGCGAACCGCAGGTCACGGATACTGCCAAAAAAGTACATAATCCTGCCACGCGCCCTGTTTTCCGATGCAAAATTTCGGGCATTGCTGCGAAATTTCTACCTTAGCAATGCAAACCGATACCCATGAAGCACTTGATTCTTATGTTGTCGGCCCTCGTGGCCGTATCCGCAGGCCACGCACAGGTGGCCGTACACGAAAAAAGCCCGGAAACCAAATACGCCTTCACCCTCGCCTCGCCCCGCCAGACGGCCGCGATCCTCTACGACGCATCCGACGCCGCGGTGGTGAAACGCGCGGCGGAGCTCTTCGCCGCCGACGTGGAGGCCGTAACGGGCCGACGCCCGCAGGTGACCTCCGCGACCGGAGAAACAGGCCCGGCGGTAATCGTCGGGACGGTCGGAGGCAGCGCCCTCATCCGCAGGCTCTCCGAAGCGGGGAAGATCGACACCGCCCCGCTCGAAGGCGCCTGGGAGCGTTACCTGATCCAGACCGTCGCCAATCCCCTGCCGGGCATCCGCAAAGCCCTCGTCATCGCGGGCAGCGACCGCCGCGGCGCGGCCTACGGGCTCTTCACGCTCTCGGAGCTGATCGGCGTATCCCCCTGGTACTGGTGGGCCGACGTTCCGGTGAAAAAACATGCGGCGCTCCATGTCGACGCCCCGCCGACCTACTCCCAGACGCCGTCGGTGCGCTACCGCGGCATCTTCCTCAACGACGAGGACTGGGGTCTGACGCCCTGGGCCTCGCAGACCTTCGAGCCCGAGCGCGGCAACATCGGCCCCAGAACCTACGCCAAGGTCTGCGAACTGCTGCTGCGCCTCAAGGCCAACTACCTCGCCCCGGCCATGCACCCCGTTTCCACCTCGTTCAACCAAATCCCCGAAAACAAGCTCGTGGCCGACACGTTCGCCATCGTGATGGGATCGACCCACTGCGAACCGCTGCTGCTGAACACCGCCAGCGAATGGGATACCCAGACGATGGGGCCCTGGAACTACGACAAGAACAAGGAGGGTATCAACCGCGTGCTCACGCAGCGCGTGCGCGAGAACAGCCCCTACGAGAACGTCTATACGCTGGCGCTGCGCGGCCTGCACGACGACGCCATGTCGACCACGCTGCCCATGCACGAAAAGGTGCGGATGCTCCAGCAGGCGCTGCTCGACCAGCGGCAAATCCTCGCCGAGAACATCGACCGCCCGGTCGAGACCGTCCCGCAGGCGTTCACACCCTACAAGGAGGTGCTGGAGATCTATTCCAACGGGCTGGAACTGCCCGACGACGTCACGATCGTCTGGCCGGACGACAACTACGGCTACATGAAACGTCTGAGCGGCGTGCGCGAACAGCGGCGCACGGGGCGCTCCGGGGTCTACTACCATGTCTCCTACCTGGGCGTACCGCACAGCTACCTCTGGTTCAGCACGACGCCCCCGTCGCTGATGTACGAAGAGCTGCGCAAGGCCTATGACACCACGGCCGACCGGCTGTGGCTGGTGAACTGCGGCGACCTGAAAGGCTCGGAGATGCAGGTTTCGCTCTTCCTCGACATGGCCTGGGACATCGGCCGCTTCACGGCCGACAACGTCGTGACCTACCCGGCACGCTGGCTGGCCGGCATCTTCGGCGAAGCGTACTACGACCGCCTCGAAGCGATGACCCGCGAACACCTGCGGCTGGCCTTCCCCCGCAAGCCCGAATACATGGGCTGGGGCTACCACTGGAACCGCTTCGACCACAACTGCGAGCAGCTTACCGACACCGATTTCTCGTTCACCAACTACGACGAGGCACAGCGGCGGCTGGAGGCCTACCGGCAGCTCGGCGCCCGGGCCGAAGCCCTGTTGCACGAGATCGGCGACGAAGCCCGCCCGGCTTTCTACCAGCTGGTCTACTACCCCCTGCGCGGCGCCGAACTGATGAACCGCATGACGCTCGGCGGCCAGCGCAACCGCTGGTACGCACGCCAGGGCCGCGCGGCGACCAATGCCGTGCGCGACGAGGTGCAGCGCTGCTACGACAGCCTGCAGGTCATCACCCGGGGCTACAACTCGCTGCTCGGCGGCAAATGGAACCACATGATGTCCATGCGCCAGAACTACGACGGCGTGAGCTCCTATTTCAACCTGCCGCACCTGGCAACGCACGATGCCGCAGGCGCTCCCCGGCTGGCATTGCAGGTCGCAGGCGAGGACGTCACGGGCGCCCGGGCCTTCCACGCCCAGCCTGCGTTCGACAACTACCTGCGCCGCACCTACCCCGTCGAGATATACAACCGGGGCGGCGGCACGCTCGCCTGGACGGCGCATGCCTCCGAACCCTGGGTCGTCCTGAGCAAATCCGCCGGAAAAACTGCCGACGAAGAGCGCATCACGGTGGGCATCGACTGGGAGAAAGCCCCCTCGGGGAACGCGGTGCCGGCCCAGATCGTCTTCCGCGCGGGTGAACAGTCCGAGAAGGTGCTCGTATCGCTCTTCAACCCCACCGCCCCGTCGCGGGCCGAGCTCCGCGGCATCTACGTCGAGAACAACGGCTGCGTCTCGATCCCCGCCGCAGGCTGCCACCGCGTCCGTGAAAACGACCGAATCAAAATAACGGTCGTCGAAGACCTCGGCATCGAAGGCCCCGCGCTGCAGCTGGGCGACCCGACCGCCCCGCTCCAGATCTTCCGCAGCCGCGACGTCCCGTGCGCCGAATACGACTTCTACGCCTTCGATGCCGGTTCGGTCGATGTCTACACCTACGTGCTGCCGACCTTCCCGCTCCACGCCGACCGCGATTTCCGCATCGGCGAAAACACGAACACCGACACCAAGTACAGCGTCCAGATCGACGACGGGGCGTTGGCCACCCCCTCCTCGTCGCACGTCGAATACTCGCAGGTGTGGTTCGAAAGCGTGCTGCGCAACTGCGCCGTCAACAAATCGACGCTCCACATCGACAAGCGGGGACGCCACACGCTGCGCATCCGCGTCGGCGACCCGGGCATCGTCCTGCAAAAGATCGTCCTCGACTTCGGGGGCATGAAACGCTCTTACCTCGGCCCGCAATCGACCCTAATCGAATAACTTATGAAATACGTAACTCTCCTTTTCGCATGCCTTGCGGCATACTGCGCCGCGGCGCAAAATACGGCCTCGGCAGCCGGCAGGAGCGGCAACCCCGTCTTCCCGGGCTGGTACGCCGACCCCGAAGGGGTGGTCTTCGGCGACACCTACTGGATCTACCCGACCTACTCGGCCGACTACGACGAGCAGACCTTCATGGACGCCTTCTCGTCGAAAGACCTCGTACACTGGCAGAAGCACCCCCGGATCGTCTCCAACGACGAGGTGAAGTGGGTGAAACGCGCCATGTGGGCGCCCGCGGCCGTCCATGCCAACGGCAAGTATTACCTTTTCTTCGCCGGCAACGACATCCACGAGGGTGAAACCGGCGGCATCGGCGTAGCCGTGGCCGACTCCCCGGCCGGGCCGTTCCGCGATGCGCTGGGCAAGCCGCTCATCGACAGCATCGTCAACGGGGCCCAGCCCATCGACCAGTTCGTCTTCCTCGACGACGACGGCAGCTACTACATGTACTACGGCGGCTGGGGGCACTGCAACATGGTACGCCTGTCGCCGGATCTGCTGCGTATCGTGCCCTTCGACGACGGCACCCTCTACAAGGAGGTCACCCCCGCGAATTACACCGAGGGGCCGTTCATGCTCAGGCACCGCGGGAAATATTACTTCATGTGGTCGGAAGGGGGCTGGACGGGCCCCGATTACTGCGTCGCCTACGCCATCGCCGACTCGCCCTTCGGGCCGTTCGAACGCATCGGCAAGATCCTCGAACAAGACCCGGCGATCGCCCGCGGCGCCGGGCACCACTCCGTCATACAGGTTCCGGGGCGGGACGAATGGTACATCGTCTACCACCGCCGCCCGCTGAACGAAACGGCAGCCAGCAGCCGTGAAACCTGCATCGACCGCATGTATTTCGATGCCGAGGGGCACATCGTCCCGGTCAGAATGACCCGCAAGGGCGTCGAAGCCCGCCCCATTCCCGCTGCCGGCAAGGCGCGGTAAACCCGTCCCGCAAGCGGGAAGCGTCCACGCACTAAAATCCCCGTTCGGCAGCATTGCCGAACGGGGATTTTAGTGCGTGCCGGCACCTATGGGGAAACGGATGCGGCGTCACTCGCCCAGCCGCTCGGAGAGCCAGCGCGCGAGCGAGTTCCGGAACTCGTCCTTGTATTTAAAGGTTTCGTTCCAGCCCCAGCCGTGCCCGCCCGTCGGATAAATATGGATCTCGCCCGGCACCGAGGCGGCTTTGAGCGCATTGTAGAACAACGTGCCGTTGACCGGGGGCACCCCGTCGTCATCGTCGCTGAAGGCGATGAACGTCGGCGGAGTCCCGCTGGTCACGCGCAGTTCGTTGCTGAACGCCGCAACCAGCCCTTCGGCCGGCGCTTCGCCCAGCAGGTTCCTCCGTGACCCGGCATGCGTAAAACGTTCGTCCATCGTGATAACCGGGTAGACCAGTATGGCGAAATCGGGACGGTTCGCATCGCAGGTGAAGTGCGTCGCAGCCGTCGAGGCCAGGTGTCCCCCGGCCGAAAAGCCGATGACGCCGACCCGCGCGGGGTCTGCGCCCCACCCGGCCGCATTCGCACGCACCAGCTCGATCGCCTGCTGCACGTCCCGGCGGGGCAGGTCGTAGTTGCCGTGGGGCATGGTGTATTTCAGCACGACGGCGGCAAACCCGCGCGCCGCGAACCACTCCGCCACCTGATAGCCCTCATGGCCGATAGCCAGGCCGCCGTAGGCACCGCCCGGGCAGACCACCACGGCCGGCGCCGGCTTCTTCCCTTCAGGGCGGTACAACGTGACATAGGGGGCGTTGTCGCGGTCGAATCCGGCACCGAGCCGCTCCGGGGCATACTTCCCGGCCTCGGGCCATAACCTGAACTCCTCCTTCTGCTGTGCAGGGACAGCTGCGGCGAACAGCAGCGCCCACGCCGCCAAAATCAGTTTCCTTGTCATATCCATCGGTTGTTAACAGTAATACGATTTTTTCCGGGGTCAGCGCACGACCCGCACCCCATCGGGTGCCGACACGCTCGTCGAGACCTTCCCGTCGGCACCGCGCTCGTGGCGCACCCGGATAACGCCCCACGGGGTCGGGAACGTCCCCTCGGCCCACTTCAGGTGTCCCAGGTGGGGGCGCACCGCCACGGACTTGCAGCCCGGTTCGAGCGGCACGATGCCCAGCACGTGCCGCGAAAGCCAGGGAGTGGGGCCCGATGCCCAGCCGTGGCAAAGGCTGTGGCGCAACCCCTTGTAGCAATAGGCGCCCGACTCGGCATGGATGTCGAATTTCCCGGCCGGAACCGGCTCGTCGATACGCGCCGCACCGGCCGCATGCGCGTAATTGAGGTCTTCCCAGAAAGTCGTGGCCCCCAGGTCGAGCATCGCACCCCAATAATCGGAGATGATCTGCAAAGCCTCATCGTAAAGGCCGCCTTCGGCCAGCGCCTCGAGCATGTAATATCCGTAGAAGGTCGAGAAACCTTCCGCCCCGCCCCGGGCGATCACCGTCCGGCACACCTTGCCGGGGTCGGCCAGCCCGGCCAGCACGAGCATCGCCGCCGCCTGCTTGTTCCGCAGGTGGTCGGGCACGTGCCGCCGCAACCGCCGCAGCGCCCCACGGCACTCCGACTGCATCTGCCTGTCGCCGAGCCAGCCGCCGATTTCGGCGCCGGCCTCCATGGCCATCACCATCAGGGCCTGATACCCGGCATGGATCACGTCGGGCATCTGGGACGTGGGCCAGTCCAGCAGGCGCTGGCCGCCCTGCAGGTTCTCGCGGTCGCCGTCCATCTGCGACGCCAGCACCCGCAGCAGGGCGCGCATATATTCCTGCTGTTCACGGAGATAGTTCAAATCGCCCTCGTACATATACAGGTCGCGGTGGATAATGACCCACCACATCGAGTAGGCCGCGATCCAGTTCATCCACCCGGGCAGCGGCGTATTGTCGCGCACGTGGTCGAGGCTCCGGCGCACGACCTCATTGCCGCCGAACACGCTCTGGACGGTCATCACCTCGGGGTGCATGTCCCCGAGCCATACCAGACGGTCGCGTTTCACCCCGTCCCAGAGGTACTCCTGCATATTGAGGTGGACGGTGTAGGCCCCCGTCTCCCAAATGCGGTTCAGCCGTTCATCATCGCAGCGGAACGACCCCAGATAAGGGACGTCGCGGTAACGGAGGATCGCCCGCACGGCTTTCAGATTGAGCTCCGCATCGGGCTCCACCAGGTCGATCCGCACGAAGCGGAACCCTGAGTTCCCGGCCTCGACATTGCCCAGCCACGGCACGCCGAGCGTAAAATCGCGCAGCGAATGCTCGTTCGTGGCGCTGGCCATCGGGGCGTCGCCGCCGAGAGCGCGATCCCGCCGCACAACTCCTTGCCGAAATCGAGCAGCACGGAAGCCGAGCACCCGTCGCGGGTCGAGAGGCGGCAGACATCGGGTGTCCCGGTCGTCAGCTGCCCGTCGAAATTCCGGAGCAGCGCTTCGGGATTTTCCACCCCCGCCGTCAGCTCGCCGGGCAGTGCGACCAGCCGCAGCGGGGTCACATACCTGCGTGAAATCACATCCGCGGCACTCCGGCCTTCCAGCCCCTTCTCCAGTATGTTCTCCTGCCCGTACACGGCCGCCGCAAAGGCCAGCAGCAGGGCAAGCAATGCTATCTGTCTCATCGTGCAATCATCCGTTCGATTACCACCGGGTTGAACAGCCCCGAAGGCTGTAACTGCGAATCGGGACGCCACGGATTGTTCAGCGTCCATGTCCCGCGCTGATCCTCGGGGAGCCTGCTGTCGCCGATCAGGCGGTTCACCCACGTATTGACCACGTCGATGACGAGGGTATTCTTCCCTTTGCGCACGAAGTCCGTGACGTCGACCCTGTACGGCGCCGTCCACACGCCCCCGGCGTACTTGCCGTTGACATAGACCTTGGCCATCACGCCAACCTGGCCCGTGTTCACGTACAGCCGGCCGGATTTCTCCTTTCCCCTGAGGTCGAACGTCGTCTCATAGCGGACACTGCCCGAGAAATAGCGCACCGACTCGTCGTCGGAGAGCCGCAGGTCTTTCAGTTCGTCCGCCACGACAGGCTCCGCCGGGCCCCGGCGCCCCTCCTGGAAGGTCAGTGTCCACGGCCCGTCCAGCGTCTTGACCCGCACCGGGGTCGGGAAATTCGCCGTCCCGTCCCTGTGCGCAGCGCCCGCCCCGTCCGCGCGCAGTACGACGAACAGGCTCTGGTTGGGCTCCAACACCATCGGCAGCGTCGTCCTGCGACCGTCATCCTCGAACTCCGGCAGCGGACGGATCGCCCCCGTCACGGCATCCCATGCCTCGGGCACAGAGCCGGTCACACGCAGCGTGCAGGGGAAAGCGATGCGCGCGTCCGACTGGTTGGTCAGGAAGTAAATCTGCTCGTCGCCCGCATCGCGGTGCCCGAAGAGCACGGGGACATCGGCCCCGACCTCGCAGTCGGGCAGGCACTGCACATAGGCCAGCGCCTCCTCCATGGTCATGCCGTCCAGCACGGCGCCCTTGCCGTAGCGGGCGGCCTTCACGGCCTTGCCGTCGACCCCGCCCCAGAGCTCCGCAGCCATGCGGCGCACCCGGGCGTCGGCATCGGGATAGCCTTCGAGGCTCGGCGAACGCTGCGGCGCAGGCCCCAGCAGCACGCCGCCCTCACGGACGAGCGCCTGCAGCTTCGCAAGCAGTTCGGGGCGCATCGTCTTGAGCTTCGGCAACACCAGTATCCGGTATTGCGTCCCGTGCGGAAGCGTCCACAGGCCGTCCTTCACGGTGGCGCGTTCCAGCAGCACCTCGCCGTTGATATAATCGTACTGGTACCCTCGGGGCAGCGCCGGGTCGGTGACGCCCGTCATTTTCGGGGCGTCCTCGCCGATGAAATAGGCCACGTCGGCGACGTTGAGCCCCTGCTGCAACATGTAATTGACACGCTTGAGGTAATCCGTGAAGAGGTCGATATGCGAGAACCACGTGTTGTTGCGGTTGAATTCCGTTCCGAACCAGGCATTCATGCCGGGCAGTTCGTCGCCCGGCTGCGAAATGTAGACGTGCAGCAGCGTGTTGTTGATCCCCTCGGAGAAGAACCTGTCGCCGCGCGGCTTCACCATCGCCGGATAACGCCCGAAATCGTTCCCGGCCGAGGTGTACGACTCGGCCGACACTTTCCGCTTGCCGTAGATGTGGGCGCACGACGAGGCGGCACGGTTCTCGATGTCGCCCAGCGACCCTTCGCCCCAGAATTCGCCCCCGACCTCGTCCGACTGGCCGCCGTACTGCAGGAACTCGCCGGGATAACCCCAGTGGCCGTAGTTCTCCAGCCACAACGTCAGCCCGTATTTGTGCGCGATTTCGCGCAGCCCCCCGATATGCGCATAGGCCAGCTTGTCGGCCGCCAGGCGCCGCATGTCCCACAGAAACCGGTCGGAGATATCCTGGCTGCCGACCACCACGCCGTCGTAAACGGGCAGGAACGGCAGGGCGTCGTAGCCGTAACGCTCCCTGAAGTCGGTCAGGAAGGTATCCGTAAAGTTCTGCCCGCCCTTCTCGTAGCTGTCGGCCACCACCACGCGGAACGTCCTGCGGTCTTCGGCCGGGATGCGGCGGAGTATCTCACCGATAAAGGCGTCGAAATGGTGCTGCAGGTAGGCCGGGGTCATCTTGTCCACTTCGAGCCCGGTGCCTTCGGGCGCCGCGGGCGAATTCTGGATGCCGGTCGGGCGCATCCCGGTACGCATGACGACCCACTCCCCGGCAGGGGCTTCCCACACCAGGCGGTCGCCGTCGAGACATTCCGTTATGTCGACCACCTCCGCGGGGTCGACCGCCAGCGACTCCGCGTCCAGCACGGGCTGGTCGCGCCACTGGTACTCCTCCCAGTAGGGCAGCGGCGACTGGAACATCTTGGCAAAGGTCTTCTCCGCATAACGCTCCACACGGGGCAGCGACGAGAGCAGCACCTCCCCTAAACCCGTATCCTTCCCCGCGCCGCGGACTATGAGCCGGAACTCGCGCCCCGTGGTCTTCGCCACGCAGACCGAAACCGGGGCGTAAGGGTCGAAACCGACCTCGATATTGGGGTTCGAGCGGTCGATCCCGAACGATGCGACCGTCCGGTAGCCGTCCGCCCCCTTCACCTGCAATTCGGCCTCAGCACGTATCGGACGGCGGGCGGGCCACACCGTGATGTTGCGCAGATCCAGGTCGGCGTCCGTCACCAAGTCGATGACGGCTTCGGGGCTGCCGTCGAAGAGGAGCTCCGTCGCCGGGTCGCCGTCTATGAGGCATTGCGCCCCGGCAGCCGTGCCGGCAGCCGTCACACGCGTATCGGCCGCCGTCAGCGCCGCACGCCCCACGGCGGAAGCGGGATAGGCGACCACCCGCACGTCCTGGAAATCGGCCGACGGGCGCGGCAGCTCCACCTCGACCTTCCCGCCGCCCCGGACATGCGCCTTGACCGAAGCCAGGTAACGCATGGCCTGCCCGGGTTCGATCCACGGCCCTCCGGCCTGGCTCCAGCCGGGGCTGTTGAACATGCCGATCTCGATACCCAGCTCCGAGGCGCGTTTGAGCGCCGCATGGGTCACTTCCCACCATTCGTCCGTAAAGAGTTTCACGGGGGCATAGGGCGTCGCCAGCTCCCCGAGGCCGATATTGCCGATGAAGGCACGGTTGATCCCCGCCCGTTTCATCGCTTCGAGGTCTTTCACCACGCCCTCCTTCGAGACATTGCCCGAAAGCCAGTACCAGTAAACCGAGGTCTGGACAGAGTCGGGCGGCGCCACGAACCCCGCGGCCAGGGCGGCATGGGAGCCGCCCTTCGGGGCGGCCTGCCCCGCCAGCGGAGCGAGGGCCAGCGGCAGCATCAGAATCAGTTTCGATAGTTTGTTCATCGCAGGAATATTTCAGGTTATGGGTAAAAATCGTCCTGTGCAGGCAGCCGTCCCGCACGGGAATGCGGCCCGCGGCAGCAGCCGTCCGCCCCGAGGCGGAAGGGTCATTTGGCCACCCTGAGCGTCAGCGTATGGCTTCCGGCACCCAGCTGATGCACCTTCCCGCCGTCCACGTTGGCCGGCAGGTAGAGCGTTGCGGTACTGTTGGCCGGGATTCGGACGCAGTAGGTCACCGTATTGCCCCGGCGCGTCCATGCCGACACGATCCGCCCGCAGGGGGCGTCGTGCGAAGCCTCGAATGCATCGACCCCGACGAAATTCGGGCGCAGCAAGATGTGTTTGAAGCCCGGCGCTTCGGGGTCGGGCTTGATGCCGCCCAGCCCCTTGAAGAACCACCCGCCAATCTCGCCGAACATCATGTGGTTGTCCGAGATGTCGCGCGTGGCTTCGAGGTTCCAGTTTTCGAGCAGCGTGGTGGCGCCGTTCACGATCCACCATCCCCACGAAGGATAGGTGTCCTGCACCGCGACCTTGTAGGCCGTTTCGGCATGGCCGTTCTCGCTCAGCGCATTGAGGATGGCCTTGGCGCCCAGCACCCCGACGTCGAGGTGGAACCCGGCTTCGGCGACCTTGCGGGCGAGGTTGCCGGCGACCTTGGCGACCATCTCCTCGGGCACGACGCCCCACATCAGCGGAACGCTCAGCTCGGTCTGCGTGCCGCTGGCATAGATGCCCGCCGCACGGTCGAGGTATTTGTCGTTGATGGCCCCGCGGATTTCGCCGGCCAGAGCCTCGTAGTGCTTCCGGTCGGCCTCCCGGCCGAACAGGGCGGCGGCACGGGCGAGGATCGTGGCATCGACGTAGAAATAGACCGACGAGGTCAGCTCCAGCGACGACTGCGAGCGGACGGGCACCCAGTCGCCGCGTCCCCACGAGGAGAGGTGCCCCGGGCTGCGGCGGTCGACGTAATCGACATAGCGTTTGATATTCTCGTAGCAATCCTCCAGCGGCTTCGTGTCCCCGTAGAAGAGGTAGAGGTTCCACGGGATGATGGCGATGGTGCTCGTCCAGTCCAGCCCGTTGGCCGTGCCGTAGCCCCAGCCGCCGGTGGGGATGATGTCGGGCAGCACGCCGTTGGGCTGCTGTTCGTCGCGGTGGTCGGCGAGCCACTTCTCGTAGACCGTAATGCCGTCGTAGTTGTACAGCGCCGTTTCGATGGCCAGGTGGCCGTCGCCCGTCCAGCCGTTCTTCTCGCGCTGGGGGCAGTCGGTCGGGTAACCCATCAGGTTCGAGAGGTAGGCCTTGTTGGTGGCGTCCCAAAGTTTGTCCACCAGGTCGTTCGACGTCTCGATATGCCCCACGGGGGTCACGTCGCTGTGCATGGCATAGGCCGTCAGGTTCTCCGCAGACAGCTCCACCGGCCGGTCGGCAACCACCTCGACATAGCGGAAGCCCTTGTAGTTGAACCGGGGCATGAACTCGTCGTCGCGGCCGCTCAGGGTCACCACGTCGGTCTGGAACAGGTCGTCCTTGTCCGTCGGGCGGAAATAGACGTCGATGTTCGACAGGTCGGCATGGCCGTCTTCGCGCAGGCGTTCGGCATGGATGAGCCGCAGCTGCGTCCCGGCTTCGCCCCTCAGGCGAAGCTTCGTCACACCGGCCATGTTCTGGCCGAAATCATAGAGGTAGCTCCGTTCGTCGAGCTTGCGCACGCTGCGCGGCCTGTATTGGGTGACGTTGCGGATCGGCACCGTCTGCTGTGCCGTAACCCTCTGCGACGGCGCGCCGCGGTACATCACCCCGTCCCAGGCCGAGTCGTCGAACCCGGGGGCGCTCCAGCCCGGCTGCTCGAGCCGCGCATCGTAATGCTCCGAAGTATAGATGCTGTTGAACACCAGCGGCCCGCCCGAGGTGCGCCAGTCGAGGTCGGACTTCACGACCTCGTGCGTCCCGTCCGCATACTCGATACGCAGGTCGAAGCAGAACGCCGGGCGGTTGCGCCACGGCGCCCGCTCGAAGTTCCACACGGCGCCCGACTGGTGGTTGTACCAGCCGTTGCCCAACAGGATGCCCACGGCATTGGCCCCGTCCTGCAACTGCCGCGTCACGTCGTAGGTGACGTAGAGGTTCCGGCGGTCGAAGCGCGTATACATCGGGTCGAGGCGGTGGTCGCCGACCTTCCGCCCGTTGATATGGAGTTCGTACAACCCGGCCGCCGCGACATAGGCGCGGGCCGATTTCACGCGTTTGCCCACGGAGAACTCCTTGCGGAAATAGGGCGCGGGCTTATGGTTTATGTCGTGGTGGTCGCTGATCCAGCATCCCTGCCAGTTCCCGGCCCCCATCATGCCGGTCTCGAACGCCGCGACCCCGGACGAGGAGCGCGCGTAGTCCTTGTCCCAGACCGTCACGGCCCAGTAATACCGGGTGAACGGGTCGAGTTTCGGCCCGGCGTAACGGACGAGCATCCCGTCCGAATCCGTGCGCCCCGAATCCCACACGTCGCCGCGTCCGGCGGCCACGGCGGCGGAATCCCGCCCCACGACGACCCTGTAAGCCCGCTGGAGCGCCCCGGAACGGCTGTCGTCCAGACGCCAGCCCAGTCGCGGCGCCGGGGCGTCGATGCCCAGCGGCGTCTCCAGATGTTCGCACCGCAGCCCCACGGGCGTACACGGTGCCGCGGCCTGCGCACCCAGCGCGGCAGCCGCAAAACAAAGCGATAAAAGTATCTTTTTCATAAAACGGTAAAATTATCGTTTCCGTCCTCCGGCGGCAACGGCACCCGCCGCGTTCCGGGGTACAGGTACGGACAGATCCGGTGCCCAAGGCCGCAGGGATACCCCGTCCGCAGGCTTTCGGCATACGGGGATGCCCGTCTGCCGCTCCCGACGGGGATTGCCGTCCCCGCCCGCCGGCATCTTTGGGTCAGAGGTTAAAGGCCCGTTTCAATTCGTCCATCTGCTCCTGCGTCGTCCCGGCGGGCTCGAAGCCCATCGAACGGGCCGTGAGGTAGATCTGCGCCGATTTCGAGAGCACGTCGACCTGGTCGAACGCCTCGAAGATGTCGGGCCCTACGGCACATACGCCGTGTTTCTCCCACATCACCACGTCGTACTCGCGCAGCTGCGCGATGGTGGCCTCGGCCAGTTCGACCGACGAGGGCATCTTATAGGGAACGATCCCCAGCCCCTTGGGGCAGAAGGCCCGCGTCTCGGGGATCATGCTCCACAGAAGGTTGGTCAAGACGTCCTTTTCGAGGAACGCAGGGTTGTGCGTCATGGCGATCAGGTCGATGGGATGGGTATGCAGCGCCGCCTTGTAGCCGTTGCCCGAGGCGATCATCTGGTTGTGCATCGCCAGATGCGAAGCCAGCTCCGAAGTGGGTTTCACCGCCTTGTCAGCGATGATCTCGTACGACGCACAGTCGTCGAGAATGCGGATTACCGAGCCGTTCTCCATCGGGCGGCGCGCCAGGTCGCGCATACGTTTGTTGGTACCCTTGCAGAAGAAATAGCACCCCTTGAGGCGGGGCAGCGTGGTGCCGATTTCAAAGCGGCCGCTAATCGGAGCCATCGCGCGGATCACGTCGTCGACGTGCTCCGTGATGTTTACCGTGATGTTGCCGCCATTGCGCTCGGCCCACCCCTTCTGCCAGAGGTAACCGGCCACTTCGGCCACTTTGTCCACCTCGGCGGCCAGCGCCGGGCGGTTTTCGAGTATGGATTTCATCGTCAGAACAAATTAGGAAATACGAGTGAGAAAATCAGGATCGCCAGGCCGCAGACCAATACGCCCACGGTCTTTCGCGACGCCCCGCGCCACTCCCGGAGGATAATGCCCCACACGTTCGAGAAGGTGACGTTGAGCGCCATGAGGATGCACCAGGCGAATGCCGCCACGACCGACCCGGGCTCGAAGAAGGTCTGCCCGATGCCGAAGCCGAAGAACTGCGAGTACCACAGCGCCCCGGCCAACGCGCAGAACAACAGGTTGTTGGCATAGAGCGTCCCCTTACCGTAGTCGCCGAACGTGCGGTTGCGCGCATTCTGCCACAGGCAGTAGGCGGCATTGGTCACGAAGCCCCCGAGCGTCACCATCAGCGTGGCGGGCAGCGTGCGGAACAGGGCGCTGCCGCCCTCGACCTGCAACGGCCTCCCGGCCTCCAGCCCGAGGTTGAAGCAGGCGCTCATCACGCCCGCCAGCAACGCCACGGCCAGCCCCTTCGTAAGGGCGAAGTCCTTGACGGCGGCGCGTTTCTCCTCGTCGGTCATGTTCTGCGCGCGCAGCGACCCGGCGTAGCCGATCACGGCGATGCCCGCCAGCGTAATCGAGACCCCCAGCAGCAGTACGAGCCCTTTGCCCGCAAAGAGGTTTTCGCCCGCGAAGATGGCGGGGAAGAGGGTGCCGAACCCGGCGCAGGTGCCCAGGGCGATCGACTGCCCGAGCGCCACCCCGAGGTAGCGCATCGACAGCCCGAACGTCAGGCCGCCCACACCCCACAGCACGCCGTAGCCGGCGGCCTTGAAGGCGGCGGAGGGGTCGGTCGAGAGGACTTCCCCGAGCGAGCTGCCCGCGGGAACCGCCAGCAGTGCCCCCAGCAGCGGGAACACCAGCCAGGCGAAGATGCCCTGTACCAGCCAGAAGCTCTCCCACGACCACTCCTTCACCTTTTTGATGGGTACATAGGAGCTCGACTGGCAGAAGCTGCCGACGGCGATGATCAGAAGTCCGAGAAGCGTATTCATGGCCTTTGTTTTAGAATGCGGTACGGTATAGTTTTTCGATATCCCCGACCGAGGTCGGACGTGGGTTGCCGCCCGTGCAGACGTCGTTGAACGCCGCCACGGCCAGCGCGGGGATGTCCTCCTCCCTCACGCCGATCTCGTGCAGGTGCTGCGGGATACCGATGCTGAGCGACAGGTCGCGCACGGCCCTGACAGCCGCGGCGACGCCCTCGTCGACGCTCATGCCCGCGGTATCGACGCCCATCGCCCGCGCGATGTCGAGGTATTTGGCGCGCGAGGGCGACTCGGCGTTGTATTCCATCACATAGGGCAGCAGCAGTGCGTTCGCCACGCCGTGCGGCGTGTCGTAGAACGCCCCCAGGGGGTGCGCCATCGAGTGCACGATGCCCAGCCCGACGTTCGAGAAACCCATGCCCGCGATGTACTGCGCCTCGGCCATGCCGTTGCGGGCGACGGGGTCGCTGCCGTCCTCGACGGCATTCCGCAAGTGCGCGGCGACCAGCTCGATGGCCTTCAGCTCGAACATGTCGCTCATCGTCCACGCCCCGGGCGTGATATACCCTTCGATGGCGTGCGTCAGGGCGTCCATGCCCGTGGCGGCCGTCAGCCCCCGGGGCATCGACATCATCAGCTCGCAGTCGATCACCGCGCACATCGGGATGTCGTTGGGATCGACGCATACCATCTTCTTGCGGTTCTCCTCGTCGGTGATGACATAGTTGATCGTCACCTCGGCCGCCGTTCCCGCGGTCGTCGGCACGGCGAAGGTCGGCACGGCGCGGTGCTTGGTGTCGGCCACGCCCTCCAACGAGCGCACGTCGGCGAACCCGGGGTTGTTGACGATGATGCCCACGGCCTTGGCCGTGTCGATCGACGAACCGCCGCCCAGCGCCACCATGCAGTCGGCGCCCGAAGCCTTGAACGCCTCGACGCCCTGCTGCACGTTGCGGATCGTGGGGTTGGCCTTGATCTGGCTGTAAATCTCATAGGGAATGTCCGCCCCGCGGAGCACCTCCTCGATCTTCGCGGCCACGCCGAACCGGATGAGGTCTTTGTCCGTTACGAGCAGCACCTTTTTAAAGCCCCGCTTGCGGATCTCGTCGGCGATCACCGAGCGGCACCCTGCGCCGTAGTACGACGTCTCGTTCAGTACGATGCGGTACATGGCCTTAGCGTTTGGAGGTTACTTCCCTTTCGTACTGCTGGATCCCGGCGATGAACTCCTCGCCCACGGGCACGTCGTTGCGCAGGCAGAACATGTCCCATACGGCGTTCCAGGGCAGCGACTTCGACTCTTCGAGCAGCGCCAGGCGCTCGAAGCCCTGTCCGGCAGCCTCGTACCGGCGAAGCTGCGCGAGCGGTTCGAGCAACGCCTGCATCAGGCACTTCTGCGTGGCGCGCGAACCGATGACATAGGCGCCGATGCGGTTGATCGAGGCATCGAAATAATCCAGCCCGATATGAACGCGGTCGAGCGCATCGCAGCGTACGATCTCCTTGCACAGTTCCAGCGTATCGTCGTTCATGATCGTCACGTGGTCGGAATCCCAGCGCACCGGGCGCGACACGTGCAGCATCACCTCGGGGATGAACAGCAGCAGCGACGAAATCTTGTCGGCCACGATCTCCGTGGGGTGGAAATGCCCCGTATCGAGGGTCACGATCTTGCCGCGGCTGGCTCCGTAGCCGATGTAGAAGTCGTTGCTCCCGACGGTATAGCTCTCCAGCCCGATGCCGAACACCTTCGACTCGATGCAGTCCTTCATGTGGTCGTATTCGGTCTCGAAGATGCGGTCGAGCGAGTCGCGCAGCAGCTCGCGGTAGAGCATGCGGTTCACCGTAAGGTCTTTCGAGCCGTCGTGCACCCAGAGGTTCATGATCGAGGGGGCGCCCTGCGCCTTGCCCATCTCTTCGGCAATGGCGCGGCAGCGCTTGGTGTGTTCCACCCAGAAGTCCCGGATTCCGGGGTCGGGGTTGGCCAGCGAGAGATCGCCGCTCTTGGGGTGCGAGAACGACGTCGAGTTGAAGTCGAGCTTCATGCCGTGCTCTTTCGCCCACTCGATCCAGCCCTGGAAATGCCGGGGCTCCACCTGGTCGCGGTCGACCGTCTCGCCGCCGAACTCGCCGTAGATCTCGTGCAGGTTCAGGCGGTGCGTACCGGGGATGAACGACTTGGCCTTGAGGATGTCGGCACGCAGCTCCCCGATGTTGCGGGCTTTGCCCGGGTAGTTGCCCGTGGCCTGGATGCCGCCCGTAAGGTCGCCGCCCCGGTTTTCGAAGCCCGTCACGTCGTCCGCCTGCCAGCAGTGGAGCGAGAGCGAGATGTTCTGAAGCGCCGCGAGCGCCTGTTCGGTGTCTACGCCGATCCCCGCATAGCGTTCCCGCGCGATGGCGTATGCCTTTTCGATAAGTTCCGTTTTCATAAGAATGACAGTTTTATTTTTTCGGTTGATATGTTTTCGTTTCGATCGAGCGGCCGATGTAGCGCCGCATTTCGGCGAGCGAAGAGACCACGCCCGCGGCACGCGCCTGCACCATGATGTTGCCCAGCGCCGTGGCTTCGGCAGGGCCCGCCACGACGGGGATGCCGACAGCGTCGGCCGTCATCCGGTTCAGCAGGTCGTTCTGTGCGCCGCCGCCGATGACGTGCAGGCATTCGATTTCGAACGGCGCCAGCCGCCGCAATTTACCGAGCACCTCGGCGTATTTCGCCGCCAGCGAGTCGAATATCAGCCGCATCAGCGCCGCATCGTCCGCCGGCGAGGGGACGCCGTGCGCCGCGCACCACGCGCGGATCGCCTGCGGCATGTCGGTCGGCGCGGCGAACTCCGCGGCATCGGGGTCGATGACCCCCGGCGACGGGGCGGCGCCCTCGGTCATGCGCACGATCTCTTCATAGCTATACTCCCTGCCCTGGCGGCTCCACACCGCGCGGCACTGTTCGAGCAGCCACATGCCGGTGATGTTCTTCAGAAAACGCACCGTGCCGTCCACGCCGCCCTCGTTGGTGAAGTTCATCGCATAGGACTCCTCCGTAATGATCGGCTCCGGCACCTCGATGCCCATCAGCGACCACGTCCCCGACGAGAGGTAGGCGAAGCGGCTGTTCCGGGCAGGCACGGCCGCCACGGCCGAAGCCGTATCGTGCCCCGCGACGGCCACCACGGGCACCGCCCCCAGCCCGGTCTGCCGGGCTACGGCGTCGCAAAGCACCCCGATCCTCCGGCCGGGCATCACCACCCGCGGGAAAAGCGCGGGATCGACGCCCGCCTCGCGCAGCAGTGCGCCGTCGATCTCCCGCGTGCGGGGCTCCATGAACTGCGACGTCGAGAGGATCGTATACTCGCATACCTTCTCGCCGGTGAGCAGGTACGACAGCGCGTCGGGAATGAAAAGCACCGACGCGGCATTTTCCAGCGCCGACATCCCCTCCCCGCGTGCGGCACGGAGCTGGAAGAGCGAATTGAAATTCATGATCTGAATACCCGTGCGGCGGTACACTTCTTGCCGGGGTATTTTCCGAAAGAACTCCTCGGGAACCCCGTTGGTATAGGGATCGCGGTAAGCCCTCGGAAGCCCGGCCAGCGTACCGTCGGCCGCCACGCAGGCCATGTCGACGCCCCACGTGTCGATACCGATCGAATCGACCCGAAGCCTTCGCTGCCCGGCCAGCGTCAGGCCGTGCAGGATTTCCTCATAGAGCGAGTAGATGTTCCAATAATATTTGCCGCCGATCGAAAGCAGGCGGTTCGGGAAGCGGTGCAGAACTTCGAGGGCGATGCCGTCGCCGCAGAGCGTGGCGAGAATGACACGGCCGCTCGTGGCACCGAGATCGACACCAACGAAATAACGGTTCATCACGGAAAGTTTTAGGTTACTGATGCAAAACTATACAATCTTTTCCCTACCTTTGTTGATGGTTTTGACAAACTATATATAGATTTGACACTATGGACGACCGGCCGCTGAGCATCCTTCACTACCTGCCAGTCTCCCCGCGCGACGAGCAGTGGGGCATCGTCTGCACCACGGCCGGGCACCAGCACGTCCCGCCCGGAACGCCCTACCCCGTCTCGGAACACCCCGAGCACTACCTGTTTTACAAAGGCAGCGGCCGCACGCTCGACGAATACCAGCTGGTCTACATCACCGCCGGACGGGGACGTTTCGAGTCGGCATCCTGCCCGTCGCAGACGGTCGAGGCGGGCACCATGCTCCTGCTCTTCCCCAACGAATGGCACTCCTATTCACCCGACCCCGGCACCGGATGGACGGAGTGGTGGGTCGGCTTCCGCGGCGCCAATATCGACCGGCTGGAACAGCAGGGGTTCCTCTGCCGCCGGCGCCCCCTGCTGCGGATCGGGTGCAGCGGCGGCATCGAGCGGTGCTACCGCGAGATCATCGGCACGGTCGAGGAGGAGCGCGTGGGATTCCAGCCGCTTATTTCGAGCATCGTGCTCCACATCCTGGGGTCGGTGCTCTTCAAGCACAGCAACCTGCTCTACTCCGACAACCCCGTCGTCGAGAAGATCAACCGCGCGAAAGCCATCATGCGCACAGACTTCGGCCGCAACCGCTCGCCCGAACAGATCGCCCGCGAAGTGGGCATGGGCTACACGTGGTTCCGCCGCGTCTTCCGCGAATACGTGGGGATGGCGCCGGCGCAATACCAGCACACGATGCGGCTCAACAAGGCCCGGGAACTGCTCGCGACGACAGCCCACAGCATCTCGGAAATAGCCTATGCGCTCGGCTTCGAAAGCGTGAGCGCCTTCTCGCTCTTTTTCCGCCTCCGCGAACGGCTCAGCCCCAGTCAGTACCGCGCCCGCTTCCGGGGCGGGAAGGGGCAGTGACCCGCCGGAACAGACCACGGCCGTGACGCACCGCGGGTTGCCCACGGCAGCGATGCACGGGGGCTACAACCCGCCGCCGACCAAAGCATTGACCCGCGGGCGCAAATAGGGGTTGATGTTATGTATTAAAATGAAATCACGGCATATCACTTACAATCTGTAAGCATAATACACCAAAAAACTGCGCATCCTTTACTTTACTTCCCGTTTCAGCCTAATCGCCCTCGATAAAATCCCCTTTGAGAACTCTTTACGGGGTTTCGCGTATTTCCTCCGTACACCACCGATTGCCGGAAAATTGTTATCTCCTCAGGTTTTCGGGGAAGTTCGTCCCCTCCGGCGAAAAATATTTTTATATTTTTTATATTTTTTCAAAGAACCACCCCGCAGGTTGGTATATATTAAATAATATTAAAAAATAAGGTATCCAGAAGCACCTACGTCCGGAAACTCACCGCATATCAAACCGTACCGGAGGGTATTTTTTCGCCCGAAACCCCAAAATATTCAAAACATATTGAATTTTATTTTCGTTTTTATAAAAATATTTTAACCCGTGTTCAACAATGGTTCTTCGGGTTAAAACAAAATGTTAAGTTATTTATATTTAGTCTTATAGCACCTGTTTTCGCCCTGAAAAGAGGGCCGGAAAGACCCTTTCCGAACACTCCTGCTTACATTTCATCTATTTTGAACATTTGGCAAATTCGTTTTAATTATTTTTCTTTGTCGCGTAAGAAAGTATCATTTACTTATGCAAAAAACGAAACTTCTACTCAACATTCTTGCATTTTTCCTATGTGCCTTGCCGGCGATGTCCGTAGCTCAGGGGGGGGGAAATGTGACCGTCAGAGGCATCGTCACCTCGGCGGATGACAAGCAACCCCTCATCGGGGTCAACGTGATTTCCGGGGCCACCAGCGGGGTGAGCACCCTTGCGGACGGAAGCTACTCGATCAGCGTCGCCGCAGGGACGACGCTCACCTTCCAGTACATCGGCTACAAGCCCGCCACCTTTACGGTTCCGGGCGGCAGCGCCTCGCTGACCTACAACGTCTCCCTCGAGAGCGAGGCACAGGCGCTCGACGACGTGGTGGTCATCGCTTACGGTGTCCGCAAGAAGGGCACCATCGCCGGATCGGTATCGACCGTCAAGGCCGAAAAGGTCGAGAACACCCCTACGGCGGCGTTCGACCAGGCCATCCAAGGACAGGTTCCCGGCCTGACGGTACTTTCCAATTCGGGTGAGCCGAGCACGTCGGCAACGATGATGATCCGGGGCATGAACTCGATCAACTCGGGTACCTCGCCGCTCTACATACTCGACGGCGTCGCCATCGCCAGTTCCGACTTCAATGCCATCAACCCGGCCGACATCGAGAGCATCTCGGTGCTCAAGGACGCCTCCTCCACCTCTATATATGGTGCGCGCGCGGCCAACGGCGTGATCGTCATCACGACCAAACGCGGGCGCATGGCCGAGCGGGCGAAGATCAACTACCGCATGCAGCTCGGTTTCTCGCAGATCGCCTACGGCAACTGGGATCTGATGGACACCGGCGAACGCATCCAGTACGAGAAGGAGATCGGGTTCACCGACGGCAAAAACTACAACGTCCTGGGCAAGACCAACGTCAACTGGCTCGACGAGGTGTTCAACGATGCCGCCCTGCTCCAGAACTACGAACTTTCGGTTTCGGGGGCCACCGACAAGACCAATTACTACGTCTCGGGCGGCTACTACAACCAGGAGGGCATCGCCGCAGGTTCGGCCTTCGAGCGCTTCTCGCTCCGCGCCAACGTCGAGCAGCAGGCCGCCAAATGGCTCAAGCTCGGCACCAACACGATGATGAACTACCAGACCATCGAACGCGCCGAGTCGGGCGAATATACGCTCGTGACCCCCATCTCGGCCGCACGTTTCATGATGCCGTACTGGAATCCCCACCGCCCCGACGGCTCGCTCGCCTCGATCAAGGACGGCACCTGGAAGGGCGAAGGCCAGAACCCGCTCGAATGGCTGGCCAACAACAAGATCTCCTATAAAAAATACAAGGTGATCTCGACGCTCTTCGCCGAGGCCACCCCCATCGAGGGGCTCACCATCCGGTCGCAGTTCGGCGTAGGCTATTCGCACACGACGGGCTTCGGCGCCTCCTACCCCAACTACCCGCCCAACCTGGGCTCGGGCACGGCCCAGCGCTACTCGACCGACGGCATGAGCCTTTCCATCACCAATACGATCAACTACCGCTTCTCGCTCGACGGCGGACACTCGTTCAACTTCCTGTTGGGCCAGGAGGGCGTCGATTACAGCTACGAGGAGTTCACGCTGGCCACCCGCGGCCAGAACAACGACAAGCTGGTCAACATCTCGTCGGGGACGCGAGCCACGTCGTGGAGCGACGTCACCGACGACAACTACGCCTTCCTGTCGTTCTTCGCGCGCGGCGAATACAACTACGCCGACCGTTACTACGTCGACTTCTCCGTCCGTACCGACGGCTCCTCGCGCTTCGGCACCTCGGGACGCTGGGCTGCGTTCGGCTCAGTGGGCATGATGTGGAACCTGCGCAACGAGAAATTCATGGAGAACTCGCGCCGCTGGCTCACCAACGCGCAGATCGCCTTCAGCACGGGCACCTCGGGTAACTCGTCGATCCCCAACTACGAACACATGGCGCTCGTGAGCGGCGGCCTGAACTACTACGGCGACGCCGGCATCGCCCCCTCGCAGCCGGGCAACGAAGACCTGCAGTGGGAGAAGCTGTGGATCACCAACCTGGCCGTGCACCTGGGCTTCTGGAACCGCCTGAACGTGGACGTCGAACTCTACCACAAGAAGAACAGCGCCATGCTCATGGAGGTTCCCGTTTCCTACACCACCTCCAACGGCTTCGGCTTCCGCTGGGACAACGTGGGCGACATGACCAACCGCGGCGTCGAGGTGAGCCTGGCCGCCGACGTCATCCAGCACAAGGATTTCGTGTGGAGCGTGAACGCCAACGTCTCCTACAACAGGAACAAGATGACCAAGCTCTACAGCGGGGTCAGCGAATACGAGCTTTCGAGCACCAATACCAAACTGGTCGTGGGGCACTCCTTCGGCGAGTTCTACCTCAACCGGTTCGCAGGCGTCAACCCCGCCAACGGCGACGCGCTGTGGTACACCAAGGAGGGCGAGCTGACCACCGAGCTCCGCGACGAGGACAAGGTCATGGTCGGCAAGAGCTACGTGGCGCCCTGGCAGGGCGGCTTCGGCACGACGCTGGCCTGGAAGGGACTTTCGCTGTCGGCACAGTTCAGCTGGGTCGCCGACCGCTGGATGATCAACAACGACCGTTATTTCGACGAGTCGAACGGCCGATTCGCCTCCTACAACCAGTCCAAGCGCCTGCTCAACCGCTGGAAGAAACCCGGCGACATCACCGACATCCCGCGCCACGGCGTCTACACCGAGTTCGACGACCGCCTGCTGGAGGACGCTTCGTTCCTGCGCCTGAAAAACCTCATGCTGAGTTATTCCTTCCCGCAGGAGTGGCTGCGTAAGACACGCTTCATCAGCGGCGTGAAGATCTACGCCCAGGCCCAGAACCTCTTCACCTTTACCAAATTCACGGGCCTCGATCCCGAAGGGTCGAGCAATATGTACCAGGCACAGTACCCTATGGCACGCCAATTCACCTTCGGACTCGACTTAACATTCTAATCAGGGACTATGAACATGTTACGCAATATAAAATTCTACCTTTCGGCCCTCGCGATACTTGTCGGCGCCACCTCGTGCCTGGACAAGTACCCCGGCTCGTCCATTCCGGAGAAGGAGGCCATGCGCACCTTCGCCGACGCCGAGCAGACGCTCACCGGCATCTACGCCTCGCTCAAGAGCAACGCGCTTTACAGCGGCTACCTCACCCTGCTGCCCGACATCCAGGCCGACCTGGTCTATGCCGTCGAAGGCAACACCAACACCTACGGCTCGTTCTGGCGCTGGGACATACGCCCGACCGACCTGCAGCTCGAAGCGGTTTATGCCGCCCTCTACAAGGTGATCGGCAACTGCAACTTCTACCTCGACCGCATCGACGAGGTGGTGGCGAACGAGATCAGCGACACCAACATCGAGAAGCTCGAACAGTACACGGGCGAGGTCTACGCCGTGCGTGCGCTCTGCTATTCCGAACTGCTCAAGACCTTCTGCAAGGCCTATGAGCCGGACACGGCCCAATCGGAACTGGGCGTCGTGCTGCGCACGAAATACTTTACGCCCGAGGCGGCCCGCCGCGCATCGCTCTACGACTCGTACCAGTTCGTACTCGACGACCTGGCCGAGGCCGAGAAACGCCTCGACAAGGAGAACGACGCCTACGGCAACGTCTACATGACCTCGGCCTCGGCCGAGGCGCTGCACGCCCGCGTGGCGCTCTACATGCAGGACTGGGACACGGCGATCGAATATTCGAGCACCCTGATCGACGAAAAAAAGGCCACCTTCCAGCTCTCCGATGCCAAGACCAACTACACCTCCGACTACACTTATTTCGACTACATGTGGGCGTACGACCTGGGATACGAGGTCATCTGGCGCATCGGCTTCACCGACACCTCCTACGGCGGGGCGCTCGGCACGGTGTTCCTCAACTTCAACAAGGACTACACCTATTTCTATCCCGACTATGTCCCCGGCCAGGCCGCCCTGGATCTCTACGACGATGCCGACCTGCGCTATTCGGGCTACTTCTACCAGACCGAGACCGGTTATGCTCACGGGCTGAGCTGGCCGCTGCTGGTCAAATACTACGGCAACCGCAACCTGATCGCCAACCAGATCTACCATGTCTCGATGCCCAAGCCGTTCCGCCTGGCGGAGCAGTACCTGATCCGCGCCGAGGCCTACTGCCAAAAGAACGATTTTTCGAAGGCCGGCAACGACCTCTCGACGCTGCGCAAGATGCGCTACAAATCGGGCGGTACGATCAACGTCACGAAGGACAACTGGTTGCAGACCATCTCCGATGAGCGCCTGCGCGAACTCTACATGGAGGGTTTCCGCCTGCACGACCTCAAACGCTGGCACAAGGGCTTCGAGCGTAAGCCGCAGGCCAATTCCCAGGCCGAAGGCAGCTCGCTCAAGATCGAAGCCGACAACCCGCTTTTCGTATGGCCGATCCCGCAGCACGAGCTGGAAGCCCCCGGTTCGGAGATACTCCCGAACGAAAGCAACAGATAGCAACAACGAATAGAAGAGAGACAATGAAACGAATTATCACGGTTTTGTTTGCAACGGGACTCCTGGCCGCCCTCGCAACGGGTTGCAAGGAGGAATATAAGACCTACTCCGATGCGGAGTACGTGCTGTTCGCCGACACCCTGGCGACCTACGCCGTACTCCAGAACCAAGACTATTTCTCGGTACCGGTCTCCTCGACCGTCGCGTGCGATTACGACCGCACGTTCGGCGTGGAGATCATCGACCAGGGCAGCAATGCCGTCGAGGGGAAGCACTACCGCCTCCTGTCGAACACCATCACCATAAAGGCCGGTTCGCGTAAGGCCGACGTACAGGTACACGGGTTCTACGACAACATCGAAGATACCGACTCGCTGGGCTTCATCCTCAAACTGGTCATGCCCGAGCAGCTGAAATGGGATCTGTACCACGACCGGACCAAGGTCGTCTTGCAGAAGAGCTGCCCCTACGACATCAACGAGTTCACGGGCTGGTGTGTCGTGACCTCGACGTTCCTCAACAGCTACCCCGGCGTGGAAAACAAGAGCATCCAGCGTCTCATCCACACCGAGAAACACCCCACCGAGGAGAATATGATCATCCTGCACGACTGGCTCTTCTCGGGCTACGACGTCACGATCCGCCTCGACCCGGGCGACCCCATCGAACCGCTGGTGACCATGGACAAGAACCAGGTGCTGGCCGACGAGGCTTCGGTCTTCGGCCAGATCCTCGGCGACAACAAGATTCTCGTCACCAACAGCCCGCTCTACGACTCCTATTTCAACAGCTGCCAGCATTTCGTGGCCCTGTGGATCAAGGTGCACGTCGAGGACATGGGCGTGAACGTCGGTACGGTAGGCCACTTCTATAACATCATCGAATGGGTCAGCGACGAGGAGGCCGAGCGGCTCCAGCGGGAAGAAGGCATGCTCCCGGGAGGCGTCATAACGCCCGAATCGCTCTAAATCATAACGTAAATAAAGAAACGAAATATGAAAAGACATTATTTGCACTTGGTGATGTCGCTGCTCGCCGGAGCATGTCTGGCGGCCGCTTCGTGTTCCGATTCGGATGAGGATACGAAGCTTCCCAGCCCCAACTTCCCCGAGGCGGTTTCAGCGACCATCGAAGCCGGCGGCACCTACACGCTCGAGATAGAGCCCAACCAGAACTGGGAGGTGAGCGTCCCGACGGCCACCGCCGCATGGTTCTGGATACAGGACGAAACACAGAAAGTCTGGACGCTGCGCGGCAGTGCGGGTGCATCGCGGATCGTAATCGGCGTGGCCGAACTCGATGAGTTCGACGACACGCGTGTCTGCGAGGTAACCCTGAAGATGGGAGGCCAAAGCAAGGTCATCGCCACGATCACACGCGGTACGCTCGAACGCGGCTTCAGCCTTCGCACATGCAAGCTCGACCAGTACGGCGACTTCGAATACGGCGACAGCGAAACCGGCCTCACCTACTCCTATAACGAAGGGGAGGCCGAAAGCATCGACCTGACCTGGCCCGAGGGACGCACCGATTTCTCGATGCCGATCCTGGTCGAGGCCAACTACGACTGGGCGATCAACCAGTTGCCGGAGTGGGTATCCACCCCGTCGGTGACGGTCGGGAAACCCGGCACGAAAGTCGAGATCCGCATCCAGGGCAACCCGTCGGCCTACCCGCTCGACGGGGCGCAGGACAAACTGGTGTTCATCGACAAGAACAACCTCGACGCGAAGGTCGAGATTCCGGTCACGATCCCCTCCTGCCGCGACATTTTCGATGTCACGCTCGATAAGGAACTCAAGTTCAACGCCGCAGCCGAGATCTACAACAGCATGAACGGCGACTGGTCGCCCGGCACCGCACGCGGTTCGGTCAAGGGCATCAGGGGTGCGAGGATCTATGTCATCGCCGAAGTCACGGATCGCTGGGGCAATACCGGCCTGAGCGGCGACGAAGCCGACACCAAATGGGTCATCGTCGAGGAAAGCGCCTGGGACGAGGAGCTGGTCATCATGGATCGGGGCTTCACCGTCGGCACGGAGGTCAACCAGGGCGATGCCCGCACGGCCAGGATCATCGTGCTCCCGGCTTCGATGGCGGTCTCCGACCCCAACGAACTCTTCGACTACGACATCAAGGAAGAGTACCAGCCCTATGTCTTCGCCACGCTGACACAGCAGGCCAGCCCCGGCCCGATCCAGGCTGCCAACCCCGAGGGCATGGCGGAGATCGGCACCTTGTTCGAGAAACTCCCCTCGACCCACTGGTCGCTCCGCGAGCTCGAGGTCGACGATGCCTACAAACTGACCTACACCAAAGCCTGGTCGAACGACCCCGAAGCCACGCTGACATTCGAACGCGACTTCACCGGCTATAAATGCTACGACGCCGACTGCCAGCCGCTGTCGGACGAGCAGAACTGGCTCTCGGTACGCCGCGTCGAAGGCGGGGCCATCATCGACATGGATCGCGAGGACGAAGGCTACATCGTCTTCTACGACGCCGAGGGCAACATCGCGGCCGTCAACTGCCTCTACGATCCCAATGCGGACATCGGCGGCACGGACATCGGGTTCGCATATCCCGAATACGTCACCGGCGCGACCCTCGAAGAGATCACCTCGGGCGAATACTACGAACAGTATGCGGAGTACGGCGCCCCGATCTACCACCTGACCTACGAGGGAGAAACCACGAACGCCGTGATGAACGTCCCAACCTACTCGAGTTTCATGGCCCAAGGCGATGCGGAAAGCTGGCTTACGGCCGAATCCTACGGCCCGACCCAGATCTACGTCAACATGGACTCTCAGACCGCCGCCGAGGGCGTCATGTTCCTCTACGGTGCCAACTGGAACGTGGTGATGGTGATCATCTGCACGCTCAACATCTGACCCCAATGATTCAGGGCCCCTCTCCGAAGGGGGCTGGGGCCCTGTTCGATACGACTACAATTTATGGAGAACATACAGACCAGGTTTTTAGATATGAAACTTTTAAAATTTTCCGTAACGGCATTCCTCGCACTGGGCATGGCCTTCCTCGGCGGATGTTCCGACGACGACGGCATCGACAACCGCGACCAAGATTACGGATACGTTCAGTTCAAGCTACACAAGGAGGCGTCCTACGACGCCCTGAGCCGGGCCCAGAAACCCCAGCTCGACTACCTTTCCGAAGCCAGCAAGGTGCAGGTCTCGCTCTATTACGACGGCACGACCATCACCCAGTCGCTGACGCTCTCGGCCCCCGACAAGCAGAGCGCCGAATTCGGGCTTCGCAGCGAGAAGCTCCGGCTGCTGACGGGACAATACCAGATCATCACCTTCTCGTTATTCAATGCCGACGACGAGCTGATCTACAACGGCATGCCGGGCGAAGAGAGGCTCGACATCGTGGCCGGCGGCCTCGTTTCGCACGACCTGACGGTCGACGTGGAGCCGCGCGGCACGGTGCGTTTCTCGATCTCCAAGGACTTGTCGGACTTCACCGAGACACCCGTGGTGACGCGTGCCGCCGAACGGCAGTACACCTTCGACGAGATCGCGTTCCTCGACCTGACCGTAAGGCACAAGACGACCAACGAGCTCACCACGTTCGAAAAACTCCCCGCGAAGTTCTCGATCCACTTCAGGGACGACCGCGAGGACGGGGCCCCCGAGGACATCGAGGACGGCTACCAGACCTCCTCGCTCGAATGCGACACGCTGCTCTCGCTCAAGGCGGGCGATTACAGCCTGGAGAGATACCAGGCCTACGACAAGAACAAAATCCTGCTGGAGACCAACAAGCGTCCCAAGAACCTGGATTTCACCATCGAGGACAACAAGACCACCGAGGCCAAAGTCGGCGTCACGCTCTACGAGGCCGACGAGTATATCCGCGACTACTACGCGCTTTACGAAATCTGGAAGGCGCTCGACGGGGAGCACTGGTCTTACAGGGGTGAAAACTATCCCACCGGCGTCAACTGGGATTTCAACAAGGATCCCGACCTGTGGGGTGTCCAGCCGGGCGTGGAGGTGCACTCCAACGGCCGCGTGGCGAAGATCTCGATCGGCGAGTTCGGCTTCCGCGGGCACGTGCCGGCAGCCATCGGCCAGCTCTCGGAGCTCGTCGAGCTGTATCTGGGTACGCACAACGACGGCAACCTGCTCGAATACGACCCCTCGCTGGCACACGACAAGAGCCTCTCCGAGCGCAACCGCACCCGCATGGAGCGCCACAAGGAGTTCCTCTCGCTGATCCATATCCCGACCCAGACGTCCGAGCCGATCGCCCGGGCCCTTGCCGAGCACGGCATCTCGATCCCGGCCACGTCGCTCTACAAGAATTTCACCGAGGATCAGATCATCGACCGCAAAACCGGCCTCCAGAACAATATCCGTCCCTACGACGTCGTTCACGGCAAGCTCACCAACGGGCTCAAGTCGATCGACCCGGCCATCGGCAAACTCGAAAAGCTCGAGTACCTCAACATCGCCAACGGCGAACTGGAGGAGATACCCGCCGAAGTGGCCAACCTCAAGTCGCTGACCGACCTGGAGATCTACAACTGCCCGAAGATGACCCGCTTCCCGGTGGAGATCGCGCAGATGCCCGAGCTCGTTTCGGTCAACATCTCCAACAATGCCCAGTGGTCGGCCGAAGAGCTGTACAAGGGGCTCGACGCCATCGCCAACGGCCCGTCGAAGGAGAAGCTCCAGATCCTCTATGCGACCAACAACAACCTCAGGGAGATACCCGAGTCGTTCAGCAACCTGAAGAAGATCAGCCTGCTCGACCTGTCCAAGAACCAGATCGAAACGCTCCACCCGCTGGGCAAAGAGGTCGCACCCATGCAGCTCTACCTCGACCACAACAACATCACGTCGCTCCCGGCCAACAGCGACGGCATCTTCTGCGGTACGGACGACACGGAGACCTTCTCGGTGACCTACAACAAGCTCAAGAAAGTTCCCAACATCTTCTCTGCCAAGTCCAAGTACGTCATGAAATCGGTGGATTTCTCCTACAACGAGATCGACGGCTTCGAAGGCGAAGAGGAGGGCAAATACAAGGGCCTGCGGGTGGAGACCTTCTCGCTGGCGGCCAACCCCGGGCTGACGAAGTTCCCCAAATGCCTCGGCACGACCAATTCGCTGGTTTCCTACATCATCCTGCGCGGTTGCAGCATCGACGAAATCCCCGAAGGCAGCTTCAGCGGCAAGAACTCGACGGCGCTCATATCGCTCGACCTGACCTACAACAAACTGAAGGCCCTGTCCAAGGATTTCACGGCCGAGCAGCTGCCCTACCTTTACGGGCTGGATATATCGTACAACTCGTTCGACAAGTTCCCGTTCGGGCCGCTCAACTGCGCCGGGCTGACCGTCTACGCCATCCGCGGCCAGCGCGATGCCGAGGGTAAGCGCTGCCTGCGCGAATGGCCCACGGGGCTCTACCAGCACACGGGCCTGCGCGGGTTCTACATCGGTTCGAACGACCTGCGCAAGATCGAGGACACGATCTCCTACCTGATCTACCACCTCGACATCAGCGACAACCCCAACATCACGTTCGATGCCTCGGCCATCTGCTACTACTGGCAGCAGGGGGTCTACAACCTGATCTACGACAAGACCCAGAACATCCTGAACTGCGACAAAATGCTCGAATAACACCTAAGGAGAAACGACAATGAAAATAAAGAATTACATACCGGTCATCCTCTGCTCGATCGCATTATGCAGTTGCTCCGACGCCGACAAGAACATCGCGTTCGGGCTCGACAGCGACGCCATCAAAGCCGAAGCCGCAGGGGGAAGCCACAAGATCAAAGTATCGGCATCGGGGGACTGGGTCGCCACCACCGATGAGCCGTGGATTTCCATTTCGCCGGCCAACGGCCGCGGCACCACCGAGTGCAGGATACTCATCGACTCGGCGCTGACCGACTCGCCCCGCCGCGGCGTGGTGCGCATCCAGGAACAGAACACCTGGGACAAGAAGGAGATCACCATCGACCAGCAGGGCTTCGACTACGCCATCACGCTCGGGGAGAAAGAGGTTTCCGTAGCCAATTTCTCGGCCTTCGGCACCCGTCATTTCGACGTGAAGGTCAAGACCAACGTCGACTTCGCCGTCGAAGTCCCCGCCTCGGCCGAAAGCTGGCTCAAATACGACAGCTATAAGGTCGAACTCGACCGCGGCATCCGCCCGCGCGAGGTGACCGTACGCTTCAACTGGAGCATCAACTCCCAGCCCAACGAGCGTATCGCCGACGTGGTGTTCAAGCCCAAGCGCGAGGTGGAACTCGCCCGCCAGGACAACCTGCTCGTCACGCAGGGCGCCGCCGAACCCATCGAGGAGAACACCCGCAGCGGCGACTCGATCGCCCTGCTGGCCATCGCACGCACGCTCGGAACCAACAGCTCGTGGGAGAACGGCGAGCGCATGGACAACTGGGACGACGTCACCCTTTGGGAGGAGGGCATGGCGGGTTACACGCCCGAGAAGAACGGCCGCGTGAAATACGCCCGGTTCTTCATGTTCGACACCAAGGAAGAGCTGCCTTTCGAAGTGCAGTACCTGACGGCCGCCGACGAGCTGAACTTCTACAGCAACGTCAACGCCTTCCTGAAAGACCTCACCACCGGCGAGCACATCACCAAGCTCACCCAGCTCAAACGCCTCACCATCGCCGCCTACGGGCTGGTTTCGCTGGACAAGAACTTCACGGCGCTCAAGAACCTCGAGTTCCTCGACCTGAGCAGCAACAACTTCCAGAAGATTCCCGACGAGATCAATCCGACCAACTTCCCGAAACTGCGGACACTGCTCATGGGCGCCAACACGCGCAGGAATATCTATGACCTGAGCAACACCGTCGAAACCAACTACGGCGGCCTCGTCGATGAAGAAGGATTCCCGCGCCGCATGATCGAATGGGATCTCGACACGCTGCAACTATCGGTCAACTACCTGCAGGGCCCGCTGCCCAAGATGGACGACTGGGAGAAATACACCGAACAGGACATCATCGACGCCGACACGCTGCCCCGTGCGCTGATCGGAACCCCGAAGGTGATGCCGCACACCAAGCGTTTCGCCATCAACCTCAACCGCCTGACCGGCGAACTGCCCGACTGGCTGCTCTACCACCCCGCCCTCGACTGGTGGTCACCCTTCCAGCTCGTGTTCACGCAGGAAGGTAAGGACGCGACGGGCGCATCGGCCGGATTCGGCAACGAACCCGCCAACCTGAACTACTACTATAAATTCTATGAGGGGTACAAGAAAGACCCCGGCGCAGAAGAGGAAGACGAGGATACGACCAAATAATCAAGACGATGAAAAACTATTTATACGGCATTTTTGCCATTGCATTCCTGGCATTTACCGCCTGCACCAACGAGGAGCTCCCGACGCCCGGCACGGGCCCGGACACCCCTGTCGAGCACAAGTCGGGGGAGATACTCGTCAAATTTTCGCCTTACGTGAGCGAGATACTCGACAAGACGGCCGCAGCGACCCGCAGCGGCGGCCCCGCCACCCGCTCGGGCATCCTTTCGGTCGACGAGGTACTCGACATCGTGGGCGGCTACCAGATCGAGCGCGTCTTCCCCGTAGACGGCCGCAACGAGGAGCGCACCCGCGAATCGGAGCTGCACCTGTGGTACGTCGTACGCTTCGGCGACGACTACTCCGCCGAGGAGGTCGCCGAGAAACTTTCGGCCCTGGGCGAAGTCCAGCACGTGAACCTCAACCGCACGATCCGCCGTGCCTACAACGCCGGCAAGAAGGCGATGCCCCTCACCCGCGAGGCCCTCGCCGCCATGCAGCGTGCGACCCGTGCCGCCGGGGATACGGGCTATCCCTTCAACGACGAGCTGCTGCCGATGCAGTGGCACCTGATCAACCGAGGCAACCTGTTCGGCGACAAGTCGATCGTCGATGCCGACGTGCAGTGCGAAGAGGCGTGGAAATCCTCGACGGGCGACAAGTCGATCATCGTCGCCGTGCTCGACGAAGGCGTCATGGTCGAACACCCCGACCTGAAGAACAGCATGTGGGTCAACGAAGGCGAGGTTTACCGCTCGAAGCAGGACAACGACGGCAACGGCTACAAAGGCGACGTCTACGGCTACAATTTCGTATTCGAGACGGGCGTCATCTCATGGGATGACATCAACGACACGGGGCACGGCACGCACGTAGCGGGCGTAATCGCCGCGCAGAACAACAACGGCATCGGCATCAGCTCGATCGCCGGCGGCAACGGCGACATCCCGGGCGTGAAGATCATGAGCTGCCAGATATTCTCGGGCAACACGGTCAGCAACTCGCTGGCGACCGTCCGGGCCATCAAATACGCGGCCGACAACGGCGCCGTCATCCTGCAGTGCAGCTGGGGCTATGTTTCGGGCAGTGCCAACAGCTACGAATGGGGGACGCCGGGCTTCAAGGACGAAGAGGAGTGGGCGACGAACGCCCCGCTGGAGAAGGACGCCCTCGACTACTTCCTGCATAACGCCGGATCGCCCAACGGCCCGATCGAAGGCGGCCTGGCCATCTTCGCAGGCGGCAACGAGAGCGCTCCGCAGGCCGGGTTCCCGGGCGCTGCCGAGGAGTGCATCTCGGTATCGGCCACGGCTGCCGACTATACGCCCGCCGTCTACACCAACTACGGCCCCGGCACGACGATCGCAGCCCCGGGCGGCGATCAGGACTACTACTACGAGTACTTCGACGACAACCACAAACGCGGCGAGATCGGCTGCATCCTCTCGACGCTGCCCTATACCATCAGCGAAACGGGCTACGGTTACATGGAAGGCACCTCGATGGCCTGCCCCCATGTTTCGGGCGTCGCCGCGCTCGGGCTCTCGTACGCCGCACAGCTCCGCCGCCACTTCACGGCCGACGAGTTCAAGGCACTGCTCTGCGAAACCACCACGCCGATCGACTCCTACATGACCGGCCTGAAAAACTACTACCGCTACGTCGCCGAAGTCGGCCTGAACCAGCCCATGCAGCTGACGCTGGCCAACTACCGCAACCAGATGGGCACGGGCCAGGTCAATGCGGCCAGGCTGCTCAACGCGGTCTCCGGCAACGGCAAGCAGGTTTCGTTCCCGAACCTCTACATCTCGCTGGGCAAAGAGGTGAAGGCCATCCCGGCCAACTACTTCCTCGGCGGCGAAACGCTGACCTACACGGTCAGCATCGCCGACACGGCGGTCGCCACGGCGTCGATGGAGGGTGCGAAGCTGACGGTCAGGGGGCTGAAGGCCGGCACGACCAAGGCAAGCATCACTTCGAGCAAGGGCGAGACGCACAATTTCAACATCACGGTGCGTAAAACGGCAAACGGCAACGGCTGGCTCTAACGGACGATGCGCTGCGGAACGACGATAGCACGTATGCTCTTCTGCTGCGGGGCGTTGTGGGCGGTAACCGCCGCCACACCGCTCTGCTCGCAGATCCGCATCGTCCCCCGTGCCAAACTCGACAGCCTGGCGCACCCCGCCACGGCCGACGGTGCCGAAGCGATGCGCTTCGAACGCACGCAGATCGACGCAGGGCATATCGGCGAGGACGACACGCCGCCGGGCTACACGTTCAAATGGCATAACGCAGGGACGGCACCGCTCGTCATCACCCGCGTGCAGACCACCTGCGGCTGCGCCGCGGCCACCTACGGCCGGCAGCCCGTCCGCGCGGGCGGCGAAGGCACGGTGACGGTCACCTACCACCCGAAGGGACACCCGGGGAGCTTCGACAGGCGGATCTTCGTCTATACGCAGCTCTCGGACAAGATGCCGACGGCCATCCTGCACCTCACGGGCACGGTCATAGCCTCGGAACGCACGGACGGGGACTACCCCTATGCAATGGGTGCGCTGCGGCTCAAACAGCAGTCCGTGCGCCTCGCCCCGGAAAGGTTGCAGAACGAGCGCATCGAATGCCTGAACACGGGCGGCAAAGCCATGCGGCCACGCTGCGACGAGCACCTGCTCCCCCCGGGGATCACCTTCCGGTGCGAGCCCGCAACCCTCGCCCCGGGCGCCAAAGGCGACCTGGTCATCGGGTTCGACCCCGCGCAGGCAACGCGCAGGCCACCTGTGCAGCTGCCCCTGATCCTCGAAGGGCCCGATGTTCCGCCGAGCGGGCGCACGCTGCAAATCCGGTTCGAAGAAACAGAGTAAGAAACAGACAAAAACGAGTAATATGAAAACAATTTTTAGATTTACGCTCCTTGCACTTATCGCGACGGCCTTCTGCGCCTGCGATGACGACAAGTCGTATGTAGCCCCCCTGGATGTCACGCCCAACAACCTCGCCGGCACGTGGCAGCTCGTCCAATGGAACGGCGCGCCCCTCGCCGAGGGCAGCTACGTATACATCGAGTTCATCCGCAAAGACCAGAAGTACGTCATGTACCAGAACCTCGACAGCTTCGGCGCCCGCAAGCTCACGGGACGCTTCGCCATCGAAACCGACGAGGAACTGGGCGCCATCATCTACGGAAACTACGATTACAGCGTAGGCGACTGGCAACACCGCTACATCGTGACCGACTTTTCAAAGACACAAATGATATGGACAGCCAAGGACGACCGTTCGGACATTTCGGTCTACGAACGCTGCGACGGCATCCCCGAGGAAATCACCGGAGGGAAAACGGAGTAATAAAAAGTTCACGCCGCAAGGCAGTAAAAGGGACACCCCGGAGCGGGTGTCCCTTTTACCATTATGTCGCGGAGCGCCCTTCCCGGCACAACCGGATTGGTAATGCGCGGAATTTGTAGTAATTTTGCGCAAAACAATACGGACGATGACACGACCACTGCAATTCATACCTTTCAAGTCCCGCTCGGACAAAGGCTGGGCCGAGGCCTGGGAGCTTTACGAAAAGTCGTTCCCCTACAACGAACGCTGGAACGCCGAAGGCTACGACCGGGCATTCGGCGACCCGAATTTCGAAGCCGACGGCATCTGGCGCGGCGACGAGTTCATCGGCATCCTCTTCCACTGGGGTGCCGACGGGTACCGTTATGTCGAGCACCTGGCCGTCTCACCCGCCCTGCGGGGACAAAACATGGGCTCCGCGGCACTCTCGGCCTTCTGCCGGAAGGTCGGGCGCGTCATCCTCGAGATCGACCCGCCCGTAGACGACATTTCGATCCGCCGCCTGCACTTCTACGAGCGGCTGGGGTTCGTCGCCAACCCCTACCGGTACATCCACCCGTCGTTCCGCAAGCCTTTCACGCCCCACCGGCTGGTGCTGATGAGCTATCCCGGCGCCATCACCTACGAAGAAGCCCGCAGTTTCGCGGACTTCGTACGGGAGACAGTCCTCCGCTATTCGGAGCACGAAGCCCCCACTCTGCCGAATTTAGCGTAAAAAGCGGATCGCTTCCAGCAAGACAACGGTTCCGACCGGCATAGGCCGTTCAGCGGCGGGATTTCTTTCCCGGCATCCCCGGCAATGCAGACGATGCAGGCGGATAGGCGCCATATCGGCATAAAATGGAGCCGGGCGCAAAAACGGGATCCCTCCGGGAGCCGCCCGGCCGAAAACCCCGTTACAGGATCCCGACCAGGTATTTGGTGACGAAATAACCGCCCACGACCAGCCAGACATACAGCAGTCCCGCCAGCACGAAGGGCTTCGCCCCGGCATGTTTGAACTTGTCGATGCTCGTTTCCGTACCCAGCGCCGTCATGGCCATCGTCAGCATGAACGTATCGACATATTCGATGGCGCTGTTCAACGGAATGTCGCGGACACTCTCCGCCCCAGTCAGGTATTGCAACAGCGAATTGAGGCAGATGACCCCGATAAACCCGAATGCGAACCACGGAATGGTGATTTTGTTCTTCTCATTGCGCCCCCCGGCGGTTTTCCGGCGGCGCGCCAGCACGAACCCCAGGATAACCAGCACGGGCGCGAGCATCATCACACGGATCATCTTGGTGATGGTGGCCGTCCCGGCGATTCCCAGCGTATCGGTCGGATCCATTGCGTTGCCCGCCCCCGCCACATGGGCCACCTCGTGCAGCGTGCTGCCCGTATAGACGGCCACGCCCGTGTCCGTGAGCCCGTCGAGCATCCCCGTGCGGTACATCAGGGGGTAGAGGAACATCGAGAGGGTGCCGAAAATCACGACCGTGGAGACGGCAATGGCGGTTTTGTACCCCTCGCATTTCACGACCGGCTCGGCACCCAGCACGGCCGCCGCGCCGCAGATGGCACTGCCCGTCGAGGTCATCAGCGCCGTGTCGCGGTCGATCTTCAGCAGGCGTCCCAGCAGGATGCCGCCCAGGATCGTGACCGTCACGACGACCAGGTCGACCGCGACGGCCGGGATGCCCACAGCCGCCACCTCGGAGAGCGTCAGGCGGAACCCGTAGAGGATGATGCCCCAGCGCAGCACCTGCTTGGTACAGAACCTGATGCCGGGCACCCACGTTTCGGGCAGTTTGTTGCGCAGGCTGTTGGCATAGAGCATGCCCAGCACGATGCCGACGATCAGCGGGCTGAACGAAAGTTTCTTTACGAGGGGGAACCCGGCGATGTAGAATGCCGCGAACGAGAACAGGACGATCAGCAGAATCCCGTGCAGGGTATTCGCCCTGTTACCTTTTTTCAACATATCCTTCGTGTTTTTAAGAAGCCGTTATAACTTTTCCTTTGTTTCGCCGGCAAAGATCGCATCTTTTGGCGGGATATGGAACAAGAACCGGTTATCCTACATAACATATAGTTATAATGAAAGCCGCAGCCGTACAGCGATGCGCAGAAACGGGAACGGGAACGAGAACGGAATGCGGGATACGGGATGCCCGCCGGGTCAGCGGTCGGCCCGGGCGAAATCGACGAACTGCCGGACAAGCCGGGCAGGTTCGGCCTCGGGATGCACGAACACGAAGTCGCGCGTGAGCGATAGGGAGTCGACATCGACGATACGCAGCGTACCGCTGCGCAGCTCGTCCACGACCGAAATCACCGACAGGATGGCCATGGCGTCGCTGTTGCGCACGAATGCCTTGATCCCCTCGGTCGAGCCGAGGCGCATCACCACGTTCAGCTCCGGGATGCGGATTCCGGCCTTGCCGAGTGCCGTCTTGATGACTTCGAGCGTCCCCGACCCGCCCTCGCGCAGCACGAGGGGAATCTGCCGTAAACGGTCGGGCGTCACGGCATCCGTGCGCGCATAGGGGCCGCCCGTACGTGCGACCAACACCAGTTCGTCGGGCGCGAAGAGCGTATAGTGCAACCCCTGCCGGCGGCTGAGGCTCTCGACCATCCCCAGGTCGATGCTGCGCCCGCACAGTGCCTGTTCGACCTGGTCGCTGTTACCCGACATCATCGAGACCCGCACGCCTGGGAAACGCGTGGTGAAGCGGGCGAGGATCGGCGGCAGGAGGTATTGGGCGATGGTCGTGCTGGCACCGAGGCGCAGTTCGCCCTCGACCGCACTCGCGCAGAGGCTCATCTCATACTCCATGCGGCGGTAGTCGCCGGCCAGCCGTTCGGCGCAGGTCAGCAGGGTTTCACCGGCCGGGGTCAGCTCCAGGCGGCTGCCGCGGCGGACGAAGAGTTGCGTCTTATAACGGGATTCGAGCTCACCGACATGCTTGCTGACGGCGGGCTGGGAAATGAACAGCTGCTCGGCAGTCCGGGTGAAACTGAGCGTCCGGGCTGCAGTGATAAAAACTTTAAGTCTGAAATCGTCCATAACTTTCGTAGGTTATCGGCGCAAGGCCACCAGCCATAGCGTCCTCAACCCAGATGCCCGTCTTGGGCGAACTCCTTTACCGACTTGATATAGTGGTCGATAGTCTCCTGCATCGAAACGAACGATTTACCTCCCGCGGCATTCTTGTGGCCGCCGCCGTTGAAGTACTTGCGGGCGAAGAGGTTGACGTCGACATCTCCGCGCGAACGTAAACTCACGCGGATGAACTTGCGGTGGGCCAGGAACATGGCCGACATCTTCATCTTCTTGATCGTCAGCGCGTAGTTCACGAAACCCTCGCTGTCACCCTGCTGAAACTGGAAACGGCGCATTTCGTTCTCCATCAGCGACATGTAGGCCACCGTCCCGTCCTGGATGATCTCCATCTTGCGGTTGATGACATAACCGAATAATCGTGCGCGGCCTTCGGTATAAGCGTTATAGACGTTGTTGTGTATCTCGGGGATGCTGATGCCCTTCTCGACCAGCACCGCCACGGCGCGGAACAGCTCCGGCGTGAGGAACGAGTAGGCGAAGTTGCCCGTGTCGGTCATGATGCCCACGTAGAGCGCCTCGGCCATCTGCCGCGTAATGGCATCGGTGCCGAACAGCGCTTCGATGATACTGTATACGAGGAAACAGGTGCTCGACGAATCGGGATACGAGAACGAGAGGTCGAAATGCCCGTCGGGCGAAAGGTGGTGGTCGATCAGCACACGGCGCGCCGTGGTGTTGGCCTCGATCGTATCGCTCAGGATTTCGAGCCGCGACACGGCGTTGAAGTCGAGGCAGAAGAGCAGGTCGGCCTCGGCGATGGCGCGCACGGCATCGCCCGCGGTGTCGTTCTTGAAGACCACGACCTGGCCGATACCCGGCATCCAGTCGAGGAAATAGGGATATTTGTTCGGGACGATGCACGTTACCTCGTGTCCCATTCCCCGCAGCACCTCGGCCCAGGCGAGCGAAGAACCCACGGCATCGCCGTCGGGATTGGTATGGGCGACAATCACGATCTTACGGTTTGCCGGGGCGAGAAGTTCCCTGAGGGATTCGATACGCTCTTTCGATAGCTCCATTTCAGCCTTGCTTCACATTGGTGATACTGGGCAAAGGTAGCAAAAAAGAGGGAGATAACAAACCGCGCCCGCCGATGCATACTGAATTTGCACGTTTGCATACACCCCGCAGCCGGGAATTTCGTTAATTTTGTCCCGGCTAACCAAAACCGTACGTATGAAAAAACTTATCCACCTGCTCCTGGCAAGCCTGCTCCTGGCAACGACCGCCGCGACGGCCGCGGCACCCTATGCCAACAACCGCGCCCCGCTGCGCGAAAAGCCCTTCGTAAAACTTCCGCTGGGCGCCATCCGCGCCGAAGGATGGCTCCGCGACCAGTTGCAGCGCCAGGCCGACGGGCTGACGGGGCACCTCGATTCGGTCTACCCCGAAGTGATGGGCCCGCGCAACGGCTGGCTGGGCGGCGACGGCGACGTCTGGGAACGCGGCCCCTACTGGATCGACGGGCTGCTGCCGCTGGCCTATATCCTCGGCGACGAACGGCTGATCGAAAAGACCCGCCCCTGGGTCGAGTGGGCGCTCGGCAGCCGGCAGCCCGACGGCTATTTCGGCCCGGCGGAAGACCGCCCGTTCGAAAGCCCGGCCATACAACGCGACAACGCCCGGGACTGGTGGCCCAAGATGGTCATGCTCAAGGTGCTGCAACAATACTACTCAGCGACGGGCGACGAGCGCGTCATCGAACTGATGAGGGCCTATTTCCGTTACCAGATGCGCGAACTTCCGAAGACCCCGCTGGGGCACTGGACTTTTTGGGGCGAACAGCGCGGCGGCGACAACCTGGGCATCGTCTACTGGCTTTACAACATCACGGGCGACGAATTCCTGCTGGAGCTGGGCGACCTGATCCACCGGCAGACGCTCGACTGGACGGGCATCCTCGCCGGCGGGGAGGTGATCCCGACGCCCTTTTCGCTGCACTGCGTGAACCTCGCGCAGGGGATCAAGGAGCCGGTGGTATACTACCAGCGCAGCAACGACCCGGCGCATGTGGCGGCCGTGAAGAAAGGCTTCGCGGACATACGCCGCTACATCGGCCTGCCGACGGGGTTGTACGGGGGCGACGAGGCGCTGCACGGCGCCGCCCCGACGCAGGGTTCGGAACTTTGCACGGCCGTGGAGATGATGTACTCGCTGGAGGAGATGGCCGAAATCACGGGCGACGTGCAGTTCGCCGACCACTTGGAGCGCGTGGCGTTCAACGCCCTGCCCACGCAGGCCACGGACGCCTATGACGCCCGCCAGTACTACCAGCAGGTCAACCAGGTGATGATTACCGACCACCGCCGCAATTTCGAGCAGAGCCACGACGGCACGGACATCCTCTACGGCCTGCTGACGGGCTATGCCTGCTGCATGTCGAACATGCACCAGGGATGGCCCAAGTTCACGCAAAACCTGTGGTATGCCACCCACGACGGCGGGCTGGCCGCGATGGTCTACTCGCCCTGCAACGTCACGGCCGAAGTGGCCGGCGGCGTACGGGTGACGATCGCCGAGCGGACGCAATACCCCTTCGACGAGCAGATACGTTTCGAGATAAGGATCGACGGCCGCAAGGTGAAAACGGCCGAGTTCCCGCTCCGCCTGCGCATCCCCGGCTGGTGCGAGGGGGCGACCGTAGTGGTGAACGGTCAGGCCGTGGCGTCGCCCGGGAAAGGTTCCGTGGCGGAAGTGCGGCGCGCATGGCGCACGGGCGACGTGGTGACGCTCCGCCTGCCGATGGAGGTCGCCGTCAGCCGCTGGTACGAACGCTCGGCCGTCGTCGAGCGCGGGCCGCTGGTCTACTCGCTGCGCATCGGCGAACAATGGTCGAAAGTCCGCAACCCGGGCAAACAGATTTACGGCCCGTGGTATTACGAGGTGCGGCCTACAACCCCGTGGAACTACACGCTCTTCGAGGAGGACATCCGCCCCGAACGCATTGCGGAGGCATTCAGGGTCGAGCGGCGCGACATCGGCGACGCCTATCCGTGGACGCTGGAAAACGCCCCGGTGGAGATCAGGGCGCGCGGGCGCAGACTCGACGAATGGGTGCTCTACCAGGAGAGCGCCGGCCCCCAGCCGTACAGCACCAACGAGACCGCCAACCCCGCCGAAGAGATCACGCTGATCCCCTACGGCTGCACGACGCTGCGCATCACCGAGTTCCCCCTGACGCGCGACCTGCGCAAGAACTGGTAGTGCGCCCGAAAGGCAGGGCGGGGAAAAGATAGTGTCTGGAAACGGGTGTCCGGGAAAGCGGATGCCGCGGGGAGGGATCCGATGCCGGAGAAAACACCGTGACGGGAACCCGCAACCCGGAAGAAGGGAGGTTGACGGAAGAAAGGGAACCGCCCGGAAAGCATGGCGCCGGGAGGGGTGAAAAACCGGAACGGCACAACGTTTCCGGGGGAAGTCCGGCAACGAGAAACGGCGCACGAGGGGATATGACCGTCGTGCGCCGTCCTTTTTTCGGGGAGGAGCAGTCCGTTTTCCGGGGGTCGGGGCCCCTTTCCGGGACGGCGATTGGCACGGTTCGGGATTTTTGCGTAGCTTTGCAAATCTAAATCACACGTTATGGCTTCTTGTCTCCAGGTGGAAAACCTCACCAAATCGTACGGCGAGCAGGTGCTCTTCGAAAATATCTCGTTCACGATCGAGGAGGGCCGGCGCGTGGCCCTCGTGGCGAAGAACGGCACGGGGAAAACCACGCTGCTGAACATCATCGCGGGGAAGGAAAGCCACAACGCGGGCAGCGTCGTGCCGCGCCGCGGCCTGAGGATCGCCTACCTGGAACAAAGCCCCGCATACCCGGCGGGAATGACCGTACTGGAAGCCTGCTTCTACTCGGAGAGCCCCGCCCTGAAGGCCATCGCGGAGTATGAGCGGGCGATCGGCGATGCGTCGGGCGAAGGGCTGCAGGAGGCAATGGCGCGGATGGATGCCCTCGAAGCGTGGGATTACGAGCAGCGCGCCAAGCGGATCCTTTCACGGCTCAGGATCCGCGACTTCGGGCAAAAAGTGGAGACCCTCTCGGGCGGACAGCTCAAGCGCGTGGCGCTGGCCAACGTGCTGATCAGCGAATCCGACCTGCTGATCCTCGACGAGCCGACCAACCACCTCGACACCGACATGACCGAGTGGCTCGAAGAGTACCTCGCGGCGAGCAGCGCCGCGCTGCTGATGGTGACCCACGACCGGTATTTCCTCGACAGCGTGTGCAGCGACATCCTCGAAATGGAAAACCGCCGGATCTACCACTATGCGGGCAACTACTCCTATTACCTGGAAAAGAAACAGGAGCGCGAAACGGCCGACGCGGCACAGCGGGCGAGCGAGATGAACCTCTACCGCCGCGAACTGGAGTGGATGCGCCGCCAGCCGCAGGCGCGGGCGACCAAGGCGCGGTCGCGCATCGACGCGTTCCGCGATCTCGAATCGCGGCTCAAAACGACGCGCCGCAGCGGCGAGGTGCGGCTCGACGTCGGGGCGTCGCGGATCGGCACCAAGATATTCGAGGCCCGCGACGTGAGCAAGCGCTTCGGCGACGTGGTGATCCTCGACAAGTTCAACTACAACTTCACCCGCTACGAAAAGCTGGGGATCGTGGGCGACAACGGTTGCGGTAAGTCGACGTTTCTCAAATTGCTGACGGGCATCGAACGACCCGACAGCGGTGTGATCGACATAGGCGAAACCGTTCGCTTCGGCTATTACAGCCAGCAGGGGCTAGAGTTCGACGACTCGATGAGGGTGATCGACGTGGTGACGGCGATCGCCGAGCAGGTCGAACTGGGCGACGGGCGGCGGATGAGCGCCTCGCAGCTGCTGCAACATTTCCTCTTCACACCGGAAACGCAATACAATTACGTGGCACGCCTGAGCGGCGGCGAACGGCGGCGGCTATACCTCTGCACGGTGCTAATGCAGAGCCCCAATTTCCTGGTGCTGGACGAGCCGACGAACGACCTGGACATCGTAACGCTGGGTATTCTGGAAGAGTACCTGCAAGCGTTCAAAGGCTGCGTGATCGTGGTGTCGCACGACCGTTATTTCGTGGACAAGGTCGCCGACCACCTGCTGGTTTTCTGCGGCGGAGGCGAGATCAGGGATTTTGCGGGGGCATACTCGGAATACGTGGCCTGGAAGCGCGAATACGAAGCGGCACGCCGCACCGAAACCGCACAGGCCCGCCCCAAACCGCAGGCGGCGAAAACACAGGCGGCGGAGGCTGTGCCGCGCAAGCTCTCGTTCAACGAAAAGAGGGAGCTGGAAGCGCTCGAAACGGAAATCCCGGCGCTCGAGGCCGAGAAAGCGGCACTCGAGGCGTCGCTCTCGTCGGGGACGCTCCCGGTGGAGGAGCTCACGGCGCAGTCACGGCGCATAGCGGAGCTGATCGCGTCGATCGACGAAAAGACGATGCGCTGGCTGGAGCTGAGCGAGCGGTGAGGGCAGGCATCCTGTCCGGCAGAACGGCCTGCGGCAGGGCCGGTGGGCGTCCAAGATCCGAAAAAACCCGCGCTTGCGGAAGCGCGGGCATGAATCCGTACAAATCCGATTACCTTTTTATATTCAGCAGCGTGAGGTTTTCCAGCACGGTCTGCTGCGCCACACGCTGGATGTATTCGGCCTGTTCGGCCGGGAAATCCAGCGTGCAGTCGGTCTGGTAGGGCTTGCCGTAGATCGTGGTGAAAATCACGTTCGCGGCCAGGTAGCTGCCCAGCGGCCCGGGGTGGAAACAATCCTGCGCATAGAGCACGTAATCGGGCCTTTCGGCACGCACCCGGCGCCATGCCATGCCCACGGGGGCACACCATGCGTCGTTGTCGTAGGCCATTTCGAGGTAGCTGGTAATCAGCCGTTCCTGCATGGTGCCGTAGCTGTTGGCGGGCGGGTACTCCGGAATCGGGAAGCGGTTGCCGTTCTTATGCCCCCACGTCATGTAGAAGATCACACGGGCATCGGGCGACGCGACGTGCACCAGGCTGTCGAGCGTACGCGCCGCAGGGTAGACTTCCCGTGCGACCTGCCGGGTCGGCATGGCCGGTGCGGAACTCTGCTCCTGGAGGATGACGTAGTCCCAGCCGCCCGCGGCGATGGCGTCGAGCAGTTTCTGGTTTTTCAGGTGGCCGGAAAGGCGCTCGCCGCCCTTGAGGAAGCGCGTACAGGAGAGTTTCACCTTCTGCGTCGCGGCGATCTGCCGGACGGTGGACGGCATGTCGTTGTAATAGGTATAGCTGTTGCCGACCCACAGCACCCGCAGCGAATCGGTGTCACGCGCCTGCGTGAAAAAGGGCACGAACAGCAACAACAGGAATTTCAGGACGATCTTGGTCATAGGTCTGAGGTTTGGATTGGGTTGATCTGTTTTTTTGTGTTCAGGGTGTTCCCGGCGGCCGGATCATGCCCCGCGCGGGAGGCGGGCCGTACCGGGGGGGGGCTGTCGATCGGGCGGGGGCGTCGATCGGGGAACGAACCGTCCCGGCAAAGCCTCCCCGGGCAAACGCCCCAAAACGTCGGGGAAAAGCCGGGGCCCGCAGGAGCCGGCAGGAGCAGACGGGAGCGCCAGAGGCCGGGTCGGCAGGAACCGGCCGGAGCTCCGGAGGCCGGCACCTACCCTTTCGTCCGGTGGTCGGCGGCGTACTTACGGCACCAGGCGGCGATCCCGCATTCGCCGCACTTGGGGCTGCGCGCCATGCAGACATAACGTCCGTGGAGGATCAGCCAGTGGTGGGCGAGCGGCAGCAGGTGCGAGGGGATGTTCTTTTCGAGCGTCAGCTCGGTCTGCAACGGAGTTTTCGAATTGGTCGTCAGCCCGATACGGTTCGAAACACGGAAGACATGCGTGTCCACCGGCATCACCTCCTTCTGCCACAGCACGGCGCCAAGCACATTGGCCGTCTTGCGCCCCACACCCGGCAGGCGCTGCATCTGCTGCAGGTCGCTCGGCACCTCGCCCCCGAACTCTTCGCACAGCATACGCGCCATGCCCGCGAGGTTGCGGGCCTTGTTGTTCGGGTAGGAAATGCTCCGGATATAGGGGTAAATCTCCTCGGCCGTGGCCTTCGCCATTTCGAACGGCGTGGGGAAGCGCTCGAACAGGGCGGGCGTAGTCATGTTGACCCGCTTGTCGGTACACTGCGCCGAAAGGATCACGGCCACGAGCAACTGGTAGGGATCCGTATAGTGCAATTCGCTCTCGGCCACGGGCATGTGCTCCGAGAACCAGGCGATAACGCCGTCGTAACGCTCTTTGGTAGTCATAGTCGTTGTTTTTTACGTCGGAACAAAATCTTCTTCACGAGGAGCCCGCAGCCTTCGGGGCAGAACAGCAGGCGCGGACAGGCAGCCACGTCGCGGCGCCACCGGGCGAGGTATTCGCCGACGGAACCGTTCCAGGAGAGTACCCACAACGCGACCGAACTGCGCCGCCGCAGGATGCGGAAACGGTTGCGGCGTGCACCGTAACGGGCATCGAACCACAGGCTTATGTCCATCAGGGAGTCGCAGAAGGCGATCCGGCGGGGATATTCCGTGCTATGGCTCACGCTCTGCGGCAGGCGGCGGTGCACCGCCGTGATGACCGGGAGGTAGCGGATCCGGCTGCAGGCCGCGAACCAGAGCCACATCGGAGCGTCGTCGGTAAGCCATTCGGGATGTTCCCCGGGGCGCACCTCGGCATAGTAGCGGGCGATGAGGTCGCGGCGCGCCAGCGTGGCGCAGTTGGCGATGGTGAGCCGGCAGAGCAGGCGGTCGAAATCGGTAAAATGCTCCTCGTGGTCGGGTTCGGTGAGGCCGGTGTTCTGGTAATAGTTGCTGGCGCGCGTATAGCACATCCCGCACGAGGGGTCGGACTCCAGCAGGTCGGCCTGCATCTGCAACTTGCGGGGGTCGCTCCACCAGTCGTCGCCGTCGCAGTAGGCCACGTATTTCCCGCGGCAGGCCTCGAACGTGCGGAGGTAGTTGGCACGCCAGCCCACGTTGCGCTGGCCCGTGACGAAACGCACGCGGCCGGGGTATTTCTCCGCGTATTCGCGGCAAATAGCGGCCGTGGAGTCCGTACTGCAATCGTCGCCCAGCACCAGCTCGACCCCGAACGAGGTCTGCTGCGCCAGCACGCTCTCGATGGCCTGGGCAAGGTAAGCTTCGTGGTTGTAGGTGGTCATGCAGACCGACACCAGCGGAAATACAGGATAGTCCATTGGGTCAAATTTAACAAAAATTATCTAACGCAGCCCCTTTCGAAGGGAGATTCAGCGAGGTTACCGGTATCTGCCGGCGCAGTTTCGCGCCGTTACAGTTTGGTCAGTTTGGCGAATTTGGCCAGCAGGGTCTTTTCGCCCGCGCCGTCGAAGGCCACGACCAGCTTGTGGTCGGTGGCGAGGGTCTCGATGCGCTGCACGATACCCACGCCGAATTTGGGGTGCTCGACGCGCTGTCCCACGGTATAATCGCCGCTGACGGGCATCGTATCGCCGAGGGGTACGCCGCCGTCGGCCGCCTGCCGCACACCGATGCGGCGCATGCCGTCGGTCGAGGGGCGCGAGGCCTGGACGAGCGCCGGGTCGGGACGCCCCTGCGGGCGGGCGTCGCGGGGTGCCGCAGCCCGGGCGAAACGCCTTGCGGGGCCGGATTCGCCGTCGGAGGGGCGGCCGCCGAAATTGCCGCGGCCGGGGTTGCTGCCCGGCCGGCCGCCGCCCAAGCCGGGATTGTTCCCGCCCGCAGCCTGCTGTTTCTGCTGGAAACGGTAGTCGAAGCGGCGGCGCAGTTCGTCGATGGCCGAAGGTGCGGATCCGTCGGGCGAGCGGTGCGGGCGGTCGTCGTCGGTGCCGGTACCGGTACCGAAGTCGGCCCTGACATATTTCGGGTCGATCTCGCGCAGGAAGCAACTCGGGCGCGAGAACTCCATGTTGCCCCACTTGAAACGCATCTCGGCGTAGGAGATCGTCGCCTCGACCTTGGCACGGGTGAGCGCCACGTAGAACAGGCGCCGCTCCTCCTCCATGCCGTCGGGCGACTCGGCGGCCCGCTGCGAGGGGAAGAGGTTTTCCTCCAGCCCGACGATATACACGTATTTGTATTCCAGCCCCTTGGCCGAGTGGACGGTCATCAGCGTCACCTTGTTGCGGTCTTCGGGGTCGTCCTTGTCCATGTCGGTCACCAGCATGACGTTCTGCAACCACTCCTCGATGGTCGCCTCTTCGTCCTGCGGACGCTCCCCGTTGCGGATTTCGGCGTCGCACCGCTCCTTGAACTCCTGCATCGAGTTCAGCAGCTCCTCGATATTGTCCAATGCCGAGGTCGCCTCGGGGGTATTCTCGGCGCGGTAGGCCGCGAGGATGCCCGAGCGGGTGGCGATCTCGAGCCCGAAGTCGTAAAGCCCCTTCTCGTTGCGGGCGAGCGACAGCGAGCGGATCATCGCCACGAAGTCCGCCACCTTGCGGGCGATGGTCTTCTGCACGGGATCGGCGGCCGGCTCGGCGACCAGCGCGTCGACCGCCTCCCACATCGAGACGCCCCGCTCGGCGGCCAGCTGCGCGATGCGCTGCACGGTCGTGTCGCCGATGCCGCGCGTCGGATAGTTGACGATGCGTTTGAACGCCTCGTCGTCGCGCGGGTTGATCACCAGCCGGATATAGGCCAGCATGTCCTTGACCTCCTTGTGGTCGTAGAACGAACTGCCCTTGTAGATGCGGTAGGGAATGCCGCGGCGGCGGAGGTTGTCCTCCAGCACGGCCGACTGGTTGTTGGTGCGGTAGAGGATCACCGCTTCCGACCAGTCGTCGCCCGTCGAGCGGACTTTGTCGCGCAGGTCGGAGACCACCATTTCGGCCTCCTCGCGGTCGGTATAGGCCTTGAGAATGCGGATCGGTTCACCCACGTCGCCGGCCGAGAAACAGTGTTTCTCCATGCGCCTGGAGTTGCGGACGATGACCGAGTTGGCCGCATCGACGATCGTGCGGGTCGAGCGGTAGTTCTGCTCGAGCTTGAAGACCTTGGCCGCGGGAAAATCCTTCTGGAAGGAGAGGATGTTCTCGATCTTGGCACCGCGGAACGAGTAGATCGACTGTGCGTCGTCGCCCACCACGCAGACCTTGGAGTGGAGCTGCGACAGGCGGCGGATGATGACGTACTGGGCGTAGTTGGTGTCCTGGTACTCGTCCACCAGGATGTATTTGAACAGCTCTTGGTAGCGCGCCAGCACGTCCGGGGCGTCGCGCAGCAGGATGTTGGTCTGCAAGAGCAGGTCGTCGAAGTCCATTGCGCCGTTGCGCTTGCAGCGCTGGCAGTAGATATTGTAGACATTGCCGAACTCGGGGATCTGCGCCTGCCGGTCTTCGGCGGCATAGACCGAGTTGGCGAGGTAGGCGCCGGGCGTCACCAGGCAGTTCTTGAAGTAGGAGATACGCGAGGCGATGAGGTTGGGCTTGTATTTCTCGTCCGCGAGGTTCAGTTCGCGGACGATGGTCTTGATGAGGTTCTTGCAGTCCGAGGGCTCGTAGATCGTAAACGACTCGGGGAAACCGATCTTTTCGGCGTTCTCGCGCAGGATGCGCGAAAAGACCGAGTGGAACGTACCCATGCGGATATAGCGGCTGCGGTTATCGGGGATCATCTGCGCGATGCGCTCGCGCATCTGCTGGGCGGCCTTGTTGGTGAAGGTGAGCGCCAGGATGTTGAAGGGCGCCACGCCCTGCTCGATCATATAGGCGATGCGCGCGGTCAGCACGCGCGTCTTGCCCGAACCGGCGCCGGCGATAATGAGCGACGGGCTGTCGTAGTTGACCACGGCAGCGAGCTGTGCGGGGTTCAGGCCTTGCAGTATCGGAGATTCTTTGGGTTCCATGGCTGCAAAGTTAATACTTTTTCGCAAGCCCTTCGGCAGAGCCCTGCCGATTTTGGAATAAAATTTACCGGGAAAGCCCCGCACGCCGATTCGGGGGCACAGCAATCCAAAGCGGACTGCCGGCCGGCTGCAACACTGCCGGGACATCCGAAAACACAGCCAACGACAGGGACAGAAATACCCGTTTCCGCACGGATGGTTCGGGTCACAGGCTGAAATCCACGTCGATGCCAGCCTCGTACACATTCCCGGCATCGTCGGTCAACCGGACACGGATGGTATGTTGCAGGTCGAGGGAGGGACGCGAGGTAAACAGGATAAAAAAGGAATCCGGCAACAGGGTCATGTCGTCCGCCGTAAGTTCCGAAACCAGGCAATAGACCGGATAGTATTCGCCCCTTTTCTTGTCGGAATACCGCTGCGTATAACCGCTCCGGATATAAGGCCAGGGGGTATCGCTTTTGAAACGCACGATGTCATCGAGCGGCGTTCCCGCCGGATGACCGGCATCCCAGTCGGCAGTGCTCCATATCTCCATATCCGTAAAAAAGCAGGAACACCTGGGAGGATAGTATTCATCGTAAGAGTATCGCACCTTACGGTTATAGGTCACATCATTGTATTTTTCGCAAAGTGCATCGTAGACCTGTTTTTCTTCACCGTTCCTGTTTGCCCGATAAAGTTTATCGGAAACAACCCGGATAAAATAGCCCAGGTTGTAATCGGGATCGTCTTCGGAATAATACCGACGTTCGATCGAGATATCGCTTACCTGACAATACCGCAAGACGAACGACCGGGAGTAAAAATCCTCGTAAGGCGCAGAGCTCGGAAGACATCCGCAAAACAGCAAGGAGCCCAATACGGCACTACACAATATAATCAGTTTTTTCATAACTATCGGGGTTTGTTATAAGTAACGATGCGGAACCACCATGTGTAATTTTTAGTATTGACCCCGCGAGTCGCCGCCGGATACCCGTTCAAATCCGCAGGCCCTTTTCGGGTGTCAAAAACCTTACTGGCATAATATCCGTTTTTGTCAGTATCCTGCCAGCCCTAATTACAGTGTACGAATAGTTTATTCACTGTGTTTGTTTTCAACAAAGTGGTAGGGCCGTTGTAGGTTTTGATGATGTTTTCGTAATTCAGATATCCGTCGATCACCCATGCGTGACCATGATTGCTGGAAGCCAAAGCCCCGATAAAGACAGGGCAGTCGTTATCCAGCGTTTTCTTAATCACGTCCGCGTCATATCCGAGATGTTTCTCGGTACCGGTATAGCCCACATCGCGAAGAAAACGCTTGGCTTTGGCCGGCGTGGAAAAAGTTTCCCCGGAGCCAAAAAAATTACATTCCACACGACAACCGCCAGCCACCTTTTTAGACAATAACGCGACTTCGTCCAGCACATCCTGGCCATTATCTTCAAGGGGGTCGTTAGGATTATATTGATTTACCAGCGACCAATCACAATAATTGCGCGGAAATTGGTGATAGTTCATAATCTGGGCCACGGCGATCGTGACACATCCGGCCGGAGCCCAGATAGTCCACGAAGCAGTAATCGGAAAACGTAGTTTAAACGGGGCTCCCTGATGCCATTGAGTCGTCAGCATGGGGCTCACGGATCGGCTCAGATTCCAACCGCTCTCAACCGTATAAACAGCACCGCCCGTATCTTCTACTTCCTTATTGATATAATCGTAGATGAGTTGATGTTCCAAAAGCGTATTTTCGACAGGTAGCTCCGGGAGTTCGCTTGCCCCCAGATAATAGTCGTCATCCTCTTCGCAATAAAGATTTTCAAGTGTCCGCCAAGCATCCGGATCGACCGGCGGTTCCCGCAAATCTTCCTTCTTCATTTTATACGTATCGTAGATCACGATAACAGGTTCGAGCCGGTCGTCCGCAGCCAGAATGGCACTGCCTTTTCCATCTTCGAACTCGACTAAATAAACAAGCGAGTCGGCAGAACATCCTCCGCTGCGGGTCGCAGACGCCCTCAGGTCGGCCCGCGTAACCGCCGTAACGCGTTGCACGGTTCTCGATTCACCCGGAGAACGGGTCGGCCCGTCAAGGGCAACCAGTGCCCCGGCAAGATGTTCCAGTGCCTTCGCTGCGGGAATCGTGTGCGAGACCGGAGCCGTCGCAACGCCTTCAACCGTTACAGCAGAGCTTCCATCCGCCAGCGGAGGCACTTCACAGGCGGTAAGGCCGGATAAGACAATACTGCAGGCTAAATAATACAATTTTCGCATAGCATGGGTTCAAGCGGTAAGTGATTACAAGATAGCAAAAAAGGGGAAATTCAAAACATTTTATCCGTAATTTTATTAATTTTGCAATAATTTCATTCGGGAATCGTTCCCAATAATAAATCAAGACTTGCGTATCCGACGACAATACGGCAACGTTTGCGCCGGGCGGATGCGGAAGCTGCGGGCAAAAGATGCCGGGCGCAGGGTATGAAGCATGAAATTCAACACATAATAAAACAATGAGCGAAGTCATCAACATCAAGGAACTCAACGAGCGCATCGAACGCGAATCGGTATTCGTCGATACGCTCCGCACGGAAATGGGCAAGGTCATCGTGGGGCAGAGCCATCTGGTCGACACGCTGCTGATCGGGCTGCTGTCGAACGGACATATCCTGCTGGAAGGCGTGCCCGGACTGGCCAAGACGCTGGCCATCACCACGCTGGCAAAAGCCGTGGATGCCGGATTCTCGCGTATACAGTTCACCCCCGACCTGCTGCCGGCCGACCTGATCGGTACGCTGATCTACTCGCAGAAGAACGAGGAGTTCGTGGTCAAGAAAGGCCCCGTGTTCGCCAACTTCGTGCTGGCGGACGAGATCAACCGCTCCCCGGCCAAGGTGCAGTCGGCACTGCTCGAAGCCATGCAGGAGCGGCAGGTGACCATCGGCGACCAGACCTACCCGCTGCCGCAGCCTTTCCTGGTGCTGGCCACGCAAAACCCCCTGGAGCAGGAGGGTACCTACCCGCTGCCCGAGGCGCAGGTCGACCGATTCATGCTCAAGGCCAAGATCTCCTACCCCAAGAAGCAGGAGGAGCGCGACATCGTGCGCATGAACCTCTCGGGCGCTGGCATGCCTCAGGTCAACAAGGTCATCTCGCCCGAGGACATCATCAAGGCCCGCAAGGTCGTGGAGGACGTCTACATGGACGAGAAGATCGAGAAATACATCATCGACATCATCTTCGCCACGCGCGAGCCGGCGGAATACAACCTGCAGAAACTGCAGAATCTGATCGCATACGGCGGTTCGCCCCGTGCGTCGATCTCGCTGGCGAAGGCCGCACGCTCCTACGCCTTCATCCGCCGCCGCGGCTACGTCATCCCCGAAGACGTGCGCGCCGTCTGCCACGACGTGCTGCGCCACCGCATCGGCCTGACGTACGAGGCCGAGGCCGAAAACATCACCTCGGAGGAGATCATCACCGACATCCTCAACAACGTAATCGTACCCTAACGATGCAAGAGACAGAGAACGATATTCTGAAACGCGTCCGGAAGATCGAAATCAAGACCCGGGGTCTTTCGAACGAGATTTTCGCCGGAAAGTACCATACGGCTTTCCGCGGACGGGGCATGTCGTTTTCCGAAGTCAGGGAGTACCGTGCGGGCGACGACGTGAGGGACATCGACTGGAACGTGACGGCGCGCTCGCGCAAACCCCACATCAAGATCTACGAGGAAGAACGCGAACTGACGATGATGCTCCTGGTCGACGTCTCGGCATCGCGCATGTTCGGCACGACCGAACGCCTGAAGAAGAACATCATCACCGAGATCGCCGCCGTGCTGGCTTTTTCCGCCGCACAGAACAACGACAAGGTGGGCTGCATCTTCTTCTCGGACAAGGTCGAGAAGTTCATCCCCCCGAAGAAGGGGCGCAGCCACATCCTGATGATCATCCGCGAGCTGGTGGGATTCCGGCCCGAATCGGCCGGGACGAAGCTCTCGGAGCCGGTGCGTTTCCTGACCAACGTCAACAAGAAACGCTGCACGACCTTCATCCTCTCGGATTTCATGGACTCCTCGAAGGACAGGGCGGCGCTGGACGACGCGCTGAAGATCGCCGGCGGCAAGCACGACCTGGTGGGCATACGCGTCTACGACCCGCGTGAAACGGAGTTGCCGGACGTGGGCATCGTCGAGCTAAAAGACGCCGAGAGCGGACGTAAGGTCTGGGTCGACACCTCGTCGCGCGCCGTGAGGGAGCATTACGCCGAAAAATGGCGGCAGCGCAGCGCACAGATCGAATCGACGCTCAAGCACAACCGCATCGACACGGCGATGGTCTCGACCGAGGGCGACTATGTGGCGGAACTGATAAAACTGTTCAAACAGCGATGAAACGACTTTTTGCAATAGCGCTGCTCCTCGCGGGCGCAGCGGCGCGGGCCCAGTCCGACGTGCCGCAGGTCACGGCGCACATCCAGCCCGACAGCGTCATGATCGGCGACCGTTTCGACCTGATGGTCGACGTCGAGAAAGACCTGGTGCAGGTGGTGCAGTTCCCCGAATTCGAGGACAAGCCGGGGAGCCCTATCGAACTCCACAAGGAGTATCCGGTCGACACGCTCGAACGCGACGGCCGCCACCTCAAACTCCGCAAGCGCTACACGCTGGCGGCGTTCGAGGAGGGCAAGTGGAATCTCGGCCGCCCGGCGGTGCTCTATGCCGACAAGAACATCGTCGACACGCTCTGGGCACGCGACTCGCTCTACCTGCAGGTGGCGACCTTCCAGATCGACTCGACGTCGCAGTCGATCTACGACGTGAAGCCCCAGTGGAACCTGCCGTTCCGCTTCGGGGAGGTCAGCGGCTACGCCCAATGGGGCGCGCTCGCACTCGTATTGCTGCTGGCGGCGGCCTATGCGCTGAAGCGCTACCTGGAGAGCCGCGGCAAACGCCTCGGCGACCTGTTCAGGCCGTCACCGCCCCAGCCGCCGCACGTCGTGGCGATCAAGGCGCTGGAGGCACTGCACCACCAGAAGCTGTGGCAGAACAACAAGCACAAGCAATATTATTCGGCACTGACGGACATCCTGCGCACCTACATCGCGGCACGGTGGGGCTTCGGCGCCATGGAGATGACCTCGGATGAGATCATAGAGGCGATGCGCGCGGAGGAACTGCCCGACAAGGCCCGGATGGATCTGACGGCGATCCTGCGCGACGCCGACCTGGTGAAGTTCGCCAAGGCGACGCCCGATGCGGAGCAGAACGAGGCCGACTACCTGAAAGCCTACTATTTCGTCGAGGAGACCAAGGTCGCCGAGGCGGAGGAGGAGACCGAAGGGCAGGAGCCGGTGAAAAACTAAAATGCGTGACAGATGTATAAACTCATATACACAGCGGTATTCCTCCTGGCCGCGCTCGGGGCTTCGGCACAGAACATGCCCGAACGCAGCGAGGTGCGGCGCGGCAACCGGCAATACAACAAGGGCAACTACGAGAAAAGCATCGAACGTTACGAGCGGGCGCTGGAGGCCGCACCGGAGTCGTTCGAGGCGACTTACAACCTCGGCAACGCCCTCTACAAGGCCGAGCGGTTCGACAAGGCCGAGCAGACGATGCGCAGGGCCGCGGCCGACTCGCTGCGTACGGACGGGGAGCGTGCCGAAGCGTTCTACAACCTGGGCAACGCCCAGTTCAAGCAGCAGAAATACAAGGAGGCGCTCGAAAGCTACAAACAGTCGCTGCGGCTGAACCCTGCCGACCAGCAGGCCAAGTACAACTACGCCTACACCAAGCGCCTGATAGACGACAACGAGGACGGCGGCGGTGGCGGCGACGACGACAAGAACCAGGACAAAGACCAGAACCAGGATCAGCAGCAACAGGGCAACGGACAGGACAAACAGGACGGCGACCAGCAGCAGGACGACAAGGGCCAAAAGGGCGATGACCAGGAGCAGCAGGGCGGCGACCAGGAGCAGCAGGGCGACCGGCAGCAGGATCCTTCGCAGCCAGACAAGGAGGGCGAAGGCGACCAGGAGGGGCAGCAACAGCCCGTTCCGGCGGGTATCTCCCCGCAGGAGCAGGAACAGATGCTCGATGCCATCCAGGCTCAGGAAGACCGCACGCAGGACAAGCTGAAGGAGAAACAGGGCGTCGTCGTCCGGGGAACGAAAAACTGGTAAAACACAAGGACTATGCATTTTGCATCACCATACTATCTGTGGCTGCTGACGGCACTCGTACCGATGGCCGGCTACTACGTCTGGCGGACGTTGCAGGGCGGGGCGGCGATACAGATCTCGTCGGTCGACGGTGTCGTGCGCGCCCCGAAGACCATACGTTATTACCTGCGGCACCTGCCGTTCGTGCTGCGTGCGGCGGCATTCGCACTGCTGGTCGTGGCGCTGGCGCGCCCGCAGGACGTGGAGCGGCTTTCGCACACGAACACCGAGGGCATCGACATCATGCTGGCGATCGACGTCTCGGGCTCGATGCTGGCACGCGACTTCCGGCCCGACCGCATCACGGCGGCCAAGGAGGTGGCCGGATCGTTCATCGCCGACCGCTACGGCGACCGGATCGGGCTGGTGGCATTCGCGGGCGAGGCCTTCACGCAGAGCCCCCTGACCACCGACCAGGGGACGTTGCAGACCCTGCTGTCGCGCATCCGCAGCGGCCTGATCGAGGACGGCACGGCGATCGGCAACGGCCTGGCGACGGCGATCAACCGCCTGCGCGAGAGCGAGGCCAAGTCGAAGGTAATCATCCTGCTGACCGACGGCGTGAACAACCGCGGCGAGATCGCCCCGCTGACGGCGGCCGAGATCGCCAAGGCGCAGGGCATCCGCGTCTACACGATCGGCGTCGGCACCGAGGGCATGGCGCCCTACCCCGCCGTGGACATCTACGGCACGCCCACGGGCGGCACGGTGATGGCCAAGGTCGAGATCGACGAAAAGACCCTGCGGTCGATCGCCGAGATGACGGGCGGGGAGTATTTCCGCGCCACGGACAAAGCCAAGCTGAAAGCCATTTACGACCAGATCAACCAAATGGAAAAGAGCAAGGTGAAGGTTACGGAACACGTCACCTACCACGAACAGTACCTCCTGTGGGCGCTGGCGGGGCTGCTGCTGCTGTTCGCGGAGTTCCTGTTCGCAAACCTGGTGCTCAAACGGATACCCTGACGGGCACCACGCCCCGGACGCCGGCAAAGCCCTCCCTTTGCCGGAAGGAAGATTGCGGAGGGAATGTCGCTGTCCGACAGGCACCCCAGGTGCCCTAATGCAAACCCGGCGGGTCGGACAGGGACAGCAAACGGGAAACAATACGCCGGGCAGGCATTCGTTATGTTCAGATTCGCAAATCCGCAATATCTCTGGCTGCTGCTGGCAATCCCGGCACTGGTACTGATCTTCTGGGCAGCGGCGGCACGCCGCCGCAAAAGGCTCGCACGCTTCGGGAACCCCGGGGTGCTGGAGGAGCTGATGCCCGAGGTTTCGACCGGGCGTACCGCACTCAAGTTCATCCTCTTCTGCACGGCCGCCGTCCTGCTCATACTGGCCGTGGCACGCCCGCAGTTCGGGTCGAAGCTCCGCGAGGAGAAGGCGCAGGGCGTGGAGATGATGCTCGTGGTCGACGTCTCGAACTCGATGCTGGCCGAGGATTTCGAACCCAACCGGCTCGAACGCACCAAATATGCCATCAACAAACTTTTCGACGGGCTCAGGCAAGACCGCGTGGGGCTGATCGTCTTCGCCGGGGAACCGAAGGTACAGCTGCCCATCACGTCGGACTACCGCATGGCGAAGGCCTTCGCCAAGCGCATCGACCCGTCGCTGGTGTCGGTACAGGGCACGGCCATCGGCAAGGCGCTGTCACAGGCGCTGCTGTCGTTTTCGGGCGAAACGGAAGAGACACACAGCCGGGTCATCATCCTGGTGACCGACGGCGAGAACCACGAGGACGACGCCCTGGCGGTGGCCAAACGCGCCGCGGAGATGGGCATACGCATCTACACCATCGGCATCGGCACGCCCGAAGGCGCCCCGATCCAGATCGGCGGGGAGTTCATCAAGGATGAGAAGGGCGATATGGTCGTCTCGAAGCTCGACGAGAAGATGCTCTCCGAGGTGGCCCAGATCACGGGCGGCGCCTATGTGCGTTCGACCAAGCAGTCGATCGGCCTCGACGAGATCGTAAAGAGCATCAACGAAATGGAGCAGACCGAGTTGTCGATGATGCGTTTCGAGGAATTCAACGAGCAGTACCAATACCTGCTCATCGCAGCGCTCGTGCTGCTGCTGGCGGAGTTCCTGCTGCTCGACCGCCGCAACCCGCTGCTGGCGCACCTCAACATTTTCCGCGAGAAGTAACCGGAGGGTTTGCGTGCGCGCAGCGACAGCCGGATTGCAGAGATAAAAGGAGGACAAGGACGCAAAGGAACAAGGATGAGCGCAAGAATAAGCCGGAACAAAGACGGAAGGGTACGCGGACGAGCGCAAAGATAAACCGGGACAAGAACGCAAGGGTACGCGGACGGGCGCAAGGATAAACGAACAAGGAAAACACAATCGGGAAACATAGCCGGGAAACGGGCGGCGGGATCAATAGCAAAGAACCGACCCGGCATGGAAAAGGGCTGTCAGGCATATCGCTGACAGCCCTTTTTATTTACACTGCCATCCGGGGCATTTCAGGCCACGCGGTTCCCGGGAGGCCGGAAAGACTTGGCGCCCCCCCCTTTCCCATTGTAGCGGCAGGCACATCGCGGGAAAGCATCCCGGAAATCCGCCCCGGCGGGGTTACTCCACGATAATCTCGTCGGTGAAAATCCAGCCGCCGGGATGGCCGTTGTGCAGGGCTTTCAGCCGCACGTAACGCGCCGCCGTTTGGCCCGACCAGCCGAACTCGCGGTAGCAATCCTGCTTGTATTCGAACGGGATGTCGTTTTCGACCGAGGCAAGGGGCGTATAGTGCCTGTCGTCGTCCGAAACCGAGATTTCGACCGCACGGGGCATCCAGATGTCGGCATAGAAACCCTGCATGAAACAGGCCGCGATACGTTTCACAGGCAGGCGTTCCCCGAGGTCGACGACCAGTTCGACATCCGTATCGAGCCACCCCTGCCAGCGGCGGTCGCCGTAGTTCCACCCGCCGCGCAACCCGTCGGTCAGCGAAGCGTCGCCCGCAGCCGGGTATTTCGGGCTGTAAGGCGTACGGTAAGCCACCTGCCTGCCGGTCGAGAGGCAATGCAGGGTATCGAGCGATTCGGGGCGGGGGCCGACGGCATTTTTCTGGTCGAAGGGGTGGTATCCGCGCTGCTGCATCCACGCCACGGCGTCGAGCACGCGGGCGTGGAAGTCGTCGAAGTCCTTACGTTCGGGGGCGCTCCACCCCACTTCGGCGATCGCCAGCAGGCGCGGCCAGATCATGTGTTCGGCATGTTCGGCTGTGGGCACGTGCTCGCACCACAGGTTGCCCTGCACGCCGAGGATCATCGGCACGACATCCGCACCCAGCGAATCGGGCGCAGGGTCGTAGGAGTAGGCCTGCGCGAGGGTGAGGAACGCCGCCGCGGCGACCGGCTCGCGGGTGGGGTCGTCCTGGCAGAAATCGAGGTAGCAGTAGTTCGAGGGAGCCATCACGGCGCGGTGTCCGGCTCTGGCCGCGGCGATCCCGCCCTCGGTGCCGCGCCACGACATGACCGTGGCGCCGGGCGCGAGCCCGCCCTGGAGAATCTCGTCCCAGCCCAGCAGGCGGCGGCCCCTGGCGGCGAGGAACGTCCCGATGCGGTGCACCAGGTAGCTTTGCAGCTCGTCGACATCCTTCAGTCCCTCCCGACGCATCCGGGCGGCACATTCGGGGCAGGTGCGCCAACCCCGTTTCGAAGCCTCGTCGCCGCCGATATGGATATATTCCGAAGGGAAGAGCCCGATCACCTCGGAGAGCACGTTCTCGAGGAATTCGAACGTCTGCTCGTTGCCGATGCAGAAATCGGAGTCCGTGTAGGGTTTGCCGCTGCACGAGAGTTCGGGGTAAACGGCCAGCACCTCCTCGCTGTGCCCCGGCATCTCGATCTCGGGAATTACCTCGATATGCAGGGCACGGGCGTATTCGACCACTTCGCGGATGTCGTCCTGCGTGTAATAGCCCCCGGCGGCCGCCGGGTCGTCACGGTGGCAGTAGCGTTTGCCGCCGAAATTCCACCCCTCCCAGTCGGGATAGGGACGCCAGGCGGCGATGTCGGTCAGGGCGGGGTATTTTTTGATTTCGATGCGCCATCCGGCTCCGTCGGTCAGGTGCCAGTGGAAGCGGTTGAGCTTGTAGCGCGCCATGAGGTCGAGCTGACGTTCGACGAACTCCTTGTCGCGGAAATGGCGCGAAACGTCGAGCATGAAGCCCCGATAACCGAAGCGCGGGGCGTCCACGATCGTGACGGCCGGAATGCGGCGGCCATGATGCCCGGCCAGCTGTGCGAGCGACTGGAGTCCGTAGAACAGCCCTGCGGCATCGGGGGCCGTGAGCGTGATCTTTGTGCGGGAGACGTCGAGGCGGTAGCTTTCGGGGGCGCCGTCGCCCGTACGGAGCAGTTCGAGCGCGGGCATGTCGCCGTCGGAGGCCTCGGCAAAGGAGGCAGGGAAGAATCCGTCCGCGGCACGCTGCATCCACGCCGCGAGGTCGGCCTTGTCCTGCCCGTCGAGGTCGGTCGTGTAGAGCAGCCTGGCAGGCATACGGAAGGCACCTTCGCCCCACGTCACCTGCTGCGGAGCCGGAATGATACCCGTGGCCGGGCACCCGCCGCCGGCGCACGAAGCAAAGGCGAAAGCGGCAAGGCAAAAAGAGATAAGCGTGATTTTTTTCATAAGGTCTTTAGGTCATGTACAACAACAAATCGGGATGAACCGGCAAAGCCGGAGGAGGGCGTAACGGGCCACGGCCGGAAGGGCGGCGCCGGGGAACAGGTAGTCGGAGACAACCCGCAGCCGGGAAGCGGAGCGACTCCAGTCGGGAAACCGTCGAAGGACGCGGACAAGCGGCAACCGGTGCAACCCGAGCCCGGAAACCGTTGGAAAACAGGGACAACCGAAAAGCGAACCCGCCGATAGACTGCCCACAAGCCGCCATCCGGGGCGGGTTTGCAGGCCGAAGCAGGGACAGCCCGAAGCAGGAGGATGAAAAAAGGGCCGTGCAACCCGGCTTATGCCGGGGTCGCACGGCCCTTGTCGGTCTATAAGCGGACTAATTCCACTTGGTGTCCATCATCGTCGGATTCGAACTGTCGCCGATGGCATCGTAACCATGGCCCGTAAGGTCGCGCACGATATTGCCGTAACCGCTCTCGTTGGGTTCCCATGCGTTCATGCGCCAGTAGGCGAGCAGCCCGTCGGACGTGGGATCGACATAGTTCATGTTGTTGGCGATCTCGGCCTGCGAAAGAGCCCGTGTCCATACGCGGCACTCGGCGACGTAACCATTCAGCGTACGGCCGCGGCCATAGGAAGCTCCCAAATGGAACCCTTTCGCGTTGTCGCTCGTAAGGTCGATGGTCTCGCCCTGCGTCTCCACGCCCGTGGCATACTGCCCGTCGATGTAGATATCCCACGACGAACCTGTCCAGACGGCGGCGACATGATACCATTTCTCAAGGCTGAACGGCTTGTCGGAAGCCGCCGGCTGGTAGGAGTCGTGGCAGATCTGGATGCAGTCGGGATCGACCTTCACGTCGCCGAAACGCACGCCGCAAATGCCCTCGATACCCATGATGGAGCTGATGTAAGGATCGCGGGACTGGAAGCCGAGCATGTATACGCGGGCTTCGAGCGTGAGCTGCGGAAGGGCTGCCAGGTCGGAATTCTCCTGGAACGAAGGCACATCGTAGATGTTGCCCGAACCCAGGTAAATCGCCTTGCTGATCACGGGCGTTTTCAGCACGATGAAGAGCGTGCGGCTCGGTTCAAGCACGCTTATTCCGCCGGATACGGTCTTGATGCCCACGGGGACGCAATAGGTCACGCCCTCGGCGAACTCCGAGACGGACGACACCGTGAAGTCAATCGCCGAAGAGGTGTTGTAGCCGGCCAGGATGGTCGTTTCGGTCGAACTCAGGGCATAGCTGTCCTCGGGCGGAATCTGGTAGTTTTTGCCGTACTTGTCGTTATAGGCAGCCAGCAGTTCGGGCCGCACTTCCAACTGGATCCGCACGTCGTGCTCCATAACCACCGAGGAGGATACGGTGATCGAGGTCTCGGCAGGGGGTTCGTCGATGGTCATGGATTTGTCGGGATTGTTCTGCGCATCGGTCATGTAGATCGCAGGATAGGTCTCCGCGGACTCCTGACAGCCCGTCGCCGCAGCGGCGGCGAACAACAGCGGAGCGACCAAATATTTCAGTTTCATAGTTCTCTTGTTTTAGGTTTAGTTTGCAGGGGCGAAAATCTCGGCCTCGTTCATACTGGTGAAATCGGTTACCCGGCCGACGTATACCCGGAGATAGCGGGCTTTGACGGTCTTCTTGAACTGGAATATCTTCCAGTTGTCGGCCGAGAGTTTGGGCACGAACGAAATTTCATTGGTGAGGCTATACCAGTTGGTGCCGTCCTCGCTGTACTGGAAATCGGTACATTCGGGGTTGGAGTCCTCGTAGTAGATATGCCAGCGGAAGCCGTTGATGTCGTAGGCCTTGTCCAGCGTGATGATGAAGTTGCCGCCGTTCCCCCACGAATAGGACGCATTCGCGGCATACCAGCAGTTGGAGTCGAGCTTGCCGTCGAACATGCAGGCCTTCTGCGCATCGGAATCGAGGTTCCAGACGCCGTTGGCGCCGCTCGAAGCGGTGCCCTGGTAGCAGACGATCGTCCACCCGGAGGCAGGTTCGATCTTCACGCCCGTAAGCGCCGTCGCATCGACGTCGATCTCCACCGCCGACACCGTCAACAGCAGGTAGCGTACCAATGGCTCCTTCGAGGTATAAATATCTTCCGCGGGAAGTTCCACGACGATGGGGATCAGGTAGTAACCCTTCTCGATCCCGGCAGAACTTACGGTAACGGACACCTCGTCGGACAAGAACGCACCGGCTGCCACGCCGAGCGTGCCGAGCGAAACACGCGCGGGGTCGATCGGCTCGTAGGAGGTGCCGTGCTTTTCGTTGTAGGCATCGACCAGCGAATTGTCGATAGCCAGCGGGAACGAAACGTCGGCCGGGGCAGGACGAGCCAGCTCGACCCGGATTTTTTCGTCCACCTCGCCCGTGATGGTACCGTCGTCCCCGACCAGGAACAGGTATTTGGACAAGCCGGTCGAGGTCAGACCGACGATCAGGTCGCCGCCGGCGGGGTTCACATCCTGGATCGCCTCGCGCATATACTTGTAAGGCATCGACGAATTGGCGTACTCATACTCCATGTGATAGGCACCGAAACCGGCGCCGAAACCCTGCGTGGGGTTGAAGCGCGCCATGCCCAGCAGCGAGTTGACCCACTGGCCGTCGCGGCATTCATGCGACACGCCGCCGGTTTTCCAGAGGGACTCGAAGTTCTCGGCGAAGATATACTGCTCGGGCTTCCAGCCTTTCTTATAGGCTTCGTCGAAGCGATCCTGCAAATCGGTATAGCCGTAAGAATTATAAGCCTGCACGATGCCGTAGTCGAAGCAGTCGGCCACATCGGCATGCACGGCATAGGGCACGCCGTCGATCATAAGCAGGCGTCCCGTCCCCGACTTGGGGCCGACGTATTTGCTCATGGCCAGGATCAGCTTCCTGAACAGCTCGTTGTCATGTCCCACGAACGGCCCCGAAGCGCCGTAGCCGGGTTCGTAGTCGACGTCGATGCCGTCGTAGCTGTACTTGTCCATCGAGTCCTTGCAGTAGGCTTTGGCGTAGGCCTCGATGGCCTCGTCGGTATATTCGCCGCCGCCGATCTCGGTGAGGAACGGCTCGGGCATCTTGTCCGAGAAGATCGTGAAGGTCACCTTCGTGCCCTTGATCTTCTGCACGAACTCCTTGTCGGCGATCTGCTCGGGGGTCAGCGAATGCCACTGGCTCCAGATGGAGATGATATCCATCGAGTCGGGAGCACTCTGCAGGCGGGTCTGGTAGGATGCGCCGACGGCCGTCCACGAACCGTACCAGCCGAAAGCGATCTTGTGCTTGGTCTTTTTGTATTCGCGCAGGGCCTGGTAGTAGGCATTATCGCGCAGGATGGGCGACTGCTGGTCGGGATGCTGCGTAATTTCACGCTCGGGATCCGTCCAATCCGAACAAGCGACGAAAAAGGCACCCACGATCGCAAGGGCCGCGACGTATTTCAAGAAATTTTTCATCTTTCGTGTTGTTTTTAGGTTCATTATTTCTTATCCCACCAGAGTTTCGTACCGCCGGTATCGGCTCCGCCGAGCAGTGCGGTGGCAGCCGCCACGCCGGCGGCATTGTTCGAGTACTCCGAACGCGGGAAGGTCATACGGCGCACCTGGACGTTGGTATCGACCTTGCCGCCGCTGAGGTTGTTGACGATCGGGATCACCTTGGGGTAACCTGTGCGGCGGAATTCCGACCAGGCTTCCTGCCCGTTGGGGAACATGGCGATCCACTTCTGCGTGATGATCCGTTCGAGTTTCTCCTCGTCCCCGGCGCCGGCATTCCATTTCGGGGAGACGGACGAAGGTTTCGAAGCGTTGTATTTCGTCGAGGCGGCCGAAGCGTCCTCGAATGCCTGGGGTTCGCTCGCACTCTCGGCATAGGTGGCCGCGGCGGCCGCGGTAAGACCGCGTTCGAGGAACGACAGCTCGATACCCGTCTTGTAGAACGATTCATCGTCACCGCCCATCTCCCAGCCGAGCATGGCGCCTTCGGCCCGCAGGAAAGCGGCCTCGGAAGCGAGGAACCACACGACGGGCGTATCCTTGGCGACGTTGGGCACCGAAAGTCCGGTATAGTCCGCCTTCAGCATCGAGCTGAGACCGCTGCGGACACCGTGGTACTTGCCATCCTCGCAGGTTTTGAAATAGGCCGGCAGGCGCGGATCGGCGTAACCGTTCATATAAGCGTCGATGGTCGCACCCATGCGGGTATCGTTATAGGCGTTCCACACCTCTTCGAGCGGATTGTATACCTGTACCGAACCGGAACTCTTGAGCCACGCCCCGTCGTCCGAAGCGGTCATCACCCCGTCCCTGACGGCTTCCTCGGCATAGGTCCGGGCAAGCCCGGGTTCGACGAAACGGATGCGCATGGCCATGCGGAGCTTGACCGAGTTGGCCAGCTTGAGCCATTTCGCATAGTCGCCCTGGTAAACGGCGTCGACCTTCTGCAACGGCCTGGCGTCGGCGGCATTGGCCGCATACTCCTTGAGCACCGCGATGGCGGCATTCAGATCCGTGAGAAGGTTTTTGTAGACGGTCTCCTGCGATTCGTAGGGGTTTTCGGTCTGGCCGAAATTCGAAACGGGGATCGGGCCGTAGATGTCGGTGGTACGCTGGAGGGCCATCACCTTGATGACCTCGGCAACGGCAAAGACATCGTCGGTAACCTGTCCGTTCTGGTAGGCGTACTTGAGGTTGAGCCATGCAGGCATCACATTGGTGAAAGCCACCGAGAAAGGCACGTTGTTGTAGTCCGTACCGTCGAGGTCGTAAGTACAGGTATAGCTGCCGCCGTTGAAGGCCTGGATCGGGGAGAGATAGCCGCCGAAGGCGTCGCCCATCAGGTTGCAGGCGCGCTGGAACTCGTTGGCCCCCACGTCGCTGCACGGGATCACGGCATCCATTTGCATGGTGGTGATGTAGGTCTTCTTGTCGACCGACTGCACCGCATCGGGATTGGTGTTGAAGGATTCGAAGTCACCAGTACAGGCGGCAAGCGCCGCAGCGGCGAAAAATCCTATTGTATGATTGAATCGTTTCATTGGTCTGAAATTTTAGAATTGGAGTCTTACGCTGAAACCGATGGTACGGGCGCTGGGCTGCATGAAATAGTCGAGCCCCTGGTAATAGGTACCCGTGGACGCGGTGATCTCGGGATCGAACGGCGCCTTGTTGTAGAGCATCCACAGGTTGCGGCCGACGAGCGACACGGTCATGCCGATCTTGTCGTTGAACCACCTGGAAGGCAGGTCGTAGCCCAGAGTAAGTTCACGCAGGCGGACGTTGGTCATGCTGTAAACGTAGTGTGAAAGCATCGAAAGCCCGTTGCCGTTGTTGGCGTAGAAGACCCTGGCATCGGGGACTTTCTGATCCTCGGAGATCCAGACACCGCCGTTTTCCCGGGCGTCGGCCGAATCCTGCGAGGCACCCCAGCGATCCATCAGGGCCTGCGTCGCCGAAACGCCCTGGCCGCCGATGCGGGCATCGAACAGCACGCCGAGGTTCACGCCCTTGTAGGAGAAGCGGTTGTTCCACCCCAGGCGGAAGCGGGCTTCGGTATTGCCGCCGTAAAGCCACGTATTGGGATCGGTGGTGACGGTATTGGTATTGGGGTCGACATAGATGCGTCCCTGATCGTCGGTCTTGAGCCCCGTCACGTAGAAGTCGCCGATCGAACCGCCTTTTTTGACCTTCATGCGGTAGCCGCCGTAGTCCATGTTCACCTCGTCGACAGTCACCAGGTTACCGGCCACGTCGCGCGTGCCTTCGGGAACCAGCTCCTTCACCTCGTTGCGGTTCATCGAGAAGTTGACATTGGTCGACCACGAGAAGTCGCGCCACTTGTTCTTGTAACCCACGACCGCTTCGATACCCCAGTTGTTGACCTTGCCGGCATTGATATATGCCCGTTTGTAGCCGGTGCTGGGCGGTGCATCGTAGCTGAAAAGCTGGTTGTAGGTGTTGGTATTGTAATAGGTCACGTCCGTCCAGATCTTGTTGCCGAGGAACTTGGCGTTCAGGCCCACTTCGAACGACTTGGTGCGCTCGGGCGTAAGGTTGACAGCCGGGGCATAGGAGTCCGACGAAACGATACCGCCCGTCTGCAAAGGCGTATTGACACCAGTAATAAACCGCTGCGGGGCGTTACCCACCTCGGCATAGGAGGCACGCACCTTGAGGAACGAAATGCCGGCTTTGGAAAGGTCGGCCATCGACGAGATGACGGCCGAAAGGCCCACCGACGGGTAGAATATGTTCATATGGGGCGTGAAGGCCAGCTGCGACGCCCACTCGTTGCGCGCCGTCACGTCGAGGTAGACCATGCCGTTATATCCCAGCTGGGCGGTGGCGTAGACGGCCTGCGTCTGGTCGTGGTAGCGGTCGGCGTAGGGTTTGGTCTGCGAATGGCTCATATCCACGTTGTAGACCGAGAACTTGTTGGCGAGGGTGGCCAGGTGGCCCTCGAAGCCTTCGCCGTCGTTCTTGTCGTCGAGGATGCTCGCACCCAGGTTGAACGACAGGGAGAACTTGTCGTCGAAGAAACTCTTGTTGATCGACAGCAGTGCGTCGGCGTAGAGGTTGTTGTGATGGATCTTGTTGTTCTGGTAGTTACCGTATTCGGAAGCGAACAGCTTGTCGGACGAGGCATAGATCTTGCGCGTATAGTTCATCACCATGTTATCGGTGCGCACGCGCCCCGTGAGGGTGATCCAGTCGGCAATGTCCCACTTGAGCGTGGCGTTGAACGTATAGCGGTGCGCCGTGTTCTCGAACAGCTCGCGGTTGGTGATCCACCAGGGGTTCTCGACGCCGGTGATGAACTCCAGGGGCCAGAACTGCTTCATATAGCCCGCCGTGGCGTCGTAACGCTCGTAAACCTCGTACTTGGAGATGTCGTCGCCGCGCGGGAAGAGGTAAATGGGAATCAGCGGGTTGTGGTAGAGGCCCTGCACGAGCGGGTTACGCTTGTACTGGCGCATGTAGGAAGCGCCCAGGTCGAGCGTCAGCTTGTCCTTGATGAGCTGCGTGGTATTGCGGAAGGTAAAGTTGTACCGGTTGTAGACGTTGTTGGGGATGATGCCGCGCGAATTGAGCGAAGCGGCCGAGAAATAGGACTGGTTCACGCGCGTACCGCCCGAGACCGAGATCGCATTGGTCTCCTCGAAGCCGGTCTGGAAGAAATCCGAGGGGTCGTACGAGGTCGGGGTCGAGAGTTTCGTACCCCAGCTCATGGAAGGTGCCGTAGCTTCGGTGCCGTAGATGTTCTGGAACTGCGGCATGACGAACGGCGACGAAAAGGTGGTATTGTTGGCGTAGTTCACGCGCACACGCCCCTCCTCGCCCTTTTTGGTCGTGATGACGATCACGCCGTTGGCACCCTGCGAACCGTAGAGCGCGGCCGCCGTGGCGCCCGAAAGCACCGTCATGGATTCGATGTCCTCGGGGTTGAGGTTCGAGATACCCTCGAAATCGCCGCCGTCGGGCGTTTCGTAGGTGCCCTCGGTCTGCGACGAACGCAGGTCGGGCATCGGGATACCGTCGATCACATAGAGGGCGTTGTTGTTGCCGCTGATGGACTTCACGCCGCGCATCACCACGCGCGTGGAACCGCCCACGCCCGAGGCGCTGGCGTTGATCTGAAGGCCGGCGACCTTGCCCGAAAGCGAGTTCATGAAGTTGGCGTCCTTGACCGTGTTGACGATGTCGCCCGCGACCTCCTGCACGTTGTAGGTCAGCGCTTTCTCCGACCTTTTGATGCCGAGTGCGGTAACCACCACGGCGTCGAGCACTTCGTTGTCCTCGTGCATGACCACCGACAACGGGGCGGATCCCGAGACGGGAAGTTCCTGTTTGGTATAGCCGATGAGCGAAATTTCGAGCGTGTCCCCCGGTTTGGCCTGCGGAAGCGAGAAATTGCCGTCGATGTCGGCGGCGGCACCGGTCGTCGTACCTTTGATAAGCACGGTGGCGCCGACCAGGGGCATGCCCTTATCGTCCTTTATGACTCCGGTAACGCCGCCCTGAGCGCTGTGGGGGGGGGAATTTTTAGCTTTCTTCGAGAGCACGATGTGTTTGTCCCGAAGGGTATAAGCGATGTCGGAGCCCGCGAAGAGCTTGTCCAACACGGCCTGCAGCGGTTCGTCGTGCACCGAAAGGCTCACTTTGCGGTCGGTGTCGATGTCCGACGTATTGTAGACGAACGAACAGCCCGTCTGCTGCTGGATAGCCTGGAAAACCGTGATGACCGTCGCGTCCGGGGCATCGAGGCTCACACGCGAGAGGGCTTGCTGCGTCTGTGCTGCGGCAGAGGTGGCGCCGAAGCATCCCAGGAGCAGCATCGGGATAACGAACAGACAACGGAAACATGTAGCGACAACACGTCCTCCCCTGCCTGTCGCAAGGTTAGTTTTTTTCATGGATCAGATTTTAGGTTAGTGTAATGGTTAGGTGTCGAAACAGGCCGCCGAAAAGTGCGGCATCCGGGAAAAAAGAGACGTTAATTTTCCATAGGCGGATCGAAGGTTTTTAAGTTCGTATTCGGTTATCGTTCAGGGTTTGCGTAGAGTTCGATGTCGTTGCCGGCGATCCTGTAATTGAATTTATAGGTCAGTTGCAATACGGACATGATGTGGTAGATGCCGTCCTCGACGCGGAAATTGCCCGAGAAACGCATGTCGCGGAGCCGGGTGTCCATGAAACGGATGTCGACGTTGTAGTAGCGCTTGAGCTCGGCGACGATCTCCCCGAAAGTATCGTGCTCGAAGCAGAATCGGCCGTCGATCCAGTTGATCGAGCGTTCGGCCGAGGGGCAGTCGGTCAGGCGCATGGCGTGCGTCCGGGTGTCGAAAACCAGCTGCTGCGCGGGGTGCAGGCGCACCGAGGCCTGCTCGCGTCCCGAAGCATAGGCCTTGACGGCGCCTTCGAGCAGGACGGTGGTGACACGATGCTCGTTGTCGTCGTTGCGGATGTTGAAACGTGTGCCGAGGACTTCGACGTCCAGGCCGTTGGTCGACACGACGAACGGCGCCCGGCGGTCGTGCTCGACCTCGAAATAGGCTTCACCCTCCATCTTCACGCGGCGCTGGCGCGAAAAGAAAGGGGCAACGTACTCCACGCTGCTCGATGAGTTGAGCCACACCTTCGTCCCGTCGGGCAGCACCACCTGCGACCGCTCGCCCAGCTGGGTGACGACGGTCACGGGCTGCGCCAGGCGCTTGGAAAGCAACACGGTCGTGAGCCCGCCGGCCAGGAGCACCGCGGCGACCACGGCCGCAGCGGCAATACGCACCGCGCTCCGGCGCAGGGAGATACGGCGTCCGGCGTGCATGCGGCGCTTGAACTGCCGGAGCGAACGTTCGACGTCAATACCGGCCGCATCGTTGATACGGTCGCTGACATACAATATATAATAAACCTGGCCGAGCATCCTGCGGTTTGCGGCCGAGCGGTCGTACCACGCCTCTACGGCCTCCGCCTGCGCCGCGTCCAGCTCGCCCTTCAGGAAGGCGACCAATACCTCTTCGTCGATTTCGAAATTTGCCATGCTGTTTGCTTGTCTATAAAGTAATACAATCCGTCAGCAAAGGATGCTAACGGAACGGCGAAAAAAAAATTCAGATTTCCTTATCAGGAGAGGTCAGGCCACAGCAACAGCACGAGCAGCGGCCAGTAATCGCTGAGCTCTTCGCGCAGCAGGCGAACCGTCTGCCCGATACGGTAATTGACCGTCTGCGGGGAGACGTTGAGGCGGGCGGCTATTTCTTTGTGGGTCATACCTTCCAGGCGGTGCATACGGAAGGTCTGCCGGAATTCAGGAGGCATTTTGCGCAGAGCTTCGGTCAGCCGCTGCACCAGTTCACCCTCGAGGTAGAAATCGGGGTCGTCGAACGTCTCTTCGTAGCGTTCGGCCAGCTGGCGGATGATGCGGTTCTTGAGCGTGTCGCGCGAGGCGCTGTTTAGCGACTTGTTCTTTACGATGGTGAACAGCAGCGATTTGAGCGGCATCTCGGGGATCAGCGAGGTGCGGTTTTCCCACACCCACATCAGGGTGTCCTGGACGAGTTCCTCGGCGCGTACCGGCGGCACGAAGCGCGTGGCGTAGGTGCAGAGCGGTTTGTAATAGCGGCGGAAAAGCGCATCGAAACATTTTTCATCCCCCGCACGGAGCAATCCGACAACCGTGCGGTTGTCGTGTATGTCGATCGTATGCGCGTTATCTGCCATCGGCCGGTATATTCTTCGGGCCCGCCGCCCCGAAGAACGGCGGAGGGACAAAGCAAAAATACAACTTTATCCAATATTTGCAAAAAAGATTCCGTACAGGGCATACAGTGCGCCCGAACGGAGTATGCCGGAGGGAAACCGCGGAACCGGCGCGGGCAACGCCGTGTCCGGCGGCAGGGAAGGCGGAGGCCGGGGACGGCGGCGTATTGCCGCCGCCTCGGGGAGCACCCTGCCGCCCGGCGGGAATGCGTCACGGCACAGGCCGGGAAGCAGGGTGCGGCATGGACGCGAATACCATGGCGGCAAGCCGGGATATTCCCGGCTTATGTCCGGAAATCGCAACCGCGGAGCGGGAATCCGCCGAATTTTATTACCTTTGCGGGGCAGGCCCGCCCTGTCGCTGCCGGCCGAGGCCGGGAGAGGAAAGTCCGGGCAACACAGAGCACCGCGCAAGCTAACGACTTGATATCCGTGAGGGTATAGGAGCGTAACAGAGAACGACCGCCCGCAGGGGATTTCCGTAATCCCGGCGGGTAAGGGTGAAAAGGCGGGGTAAGAGCCCACCGCGGGGGCAGCGATGCCGTCCGGCAGTACGTCTCGCGGGTTGCAAGACCGTGTATACCGGCAATTAAGGGTTGCTCGCCCGATGCCGGGGGGTAGGTTGCTTGAGACGGCAGGAGACTGCCGCCCTAGATAAATGACAGGGGCCCGGGGTTCGCCCCGGGAACAGAACCCGGCTTACAGGGCCTGCACGTACGGGGATGCCGCCAAAAAGCGGCATCCCCTTTTTCGGGCCGCTACCGCAACGGGACGGACGGCGGGAGCGGGAGCAGTACCCGGGGAAGCAGAGAAGCCCGGGAAAGAAAAACGCAGAAGGACGGGCATTCCATGCGGCAGGCATCGGCAGCATGGCATTTTTTTTGACGTATCGCCCGCCGATGGCGACCCTCGGCGAACATATCCGGCAAAGCAACGCTTACAAATGGTGGATCCTGGGCATGATCATGCTCGGGACGTTCATGGCCGTGCTGGACGTGACGGTAGTCAACGTCGGGCTGCCGGCCATCATGTCGGCTTTCGGCATCGGCATCTCGACGGCCGAATGGGTCATCACCGCCTACATGATCACCATGACCGTCATGCTCCCTTCGGCGGGATGGTTCGCCGACCGCTTCGGGAACAAACGCATCTATATCCTGGGGCTGGCGCTCTTCACGCTCGGGTCGTGGCTCTGCGGCAAAGCCCCGGGCGACCTGTTTCTGATCGGGGCACGCGCCCTGCAAGGCGTCGGCAGCGGCATCATCCAGTCACTGGGACTGGCGATCGTGACCCGCGAATTCCGCCCCGAGCAGCGCGGCCTGGCGCTCGGCCTGTGGGCAATGGCGGCGGCCGCCTCGATCTCGTTCGGCCCCCTGCTGGGCGGCTACCTGGTCGACGCATACAGCTGGCACAGAATCTTCGACGTGAACGTCCCCGTGGGAGTGTTCGCCATCCTGCTCTCGGCCTTTATCCAGAAAGAATGGAAAAGCCCGGCGCGGCACCCGTTCGACTGGCGGGGATTCGTGGCCATCGCGCTCTTCATGCCGCTGGCGATCTTTGCGCTGGCGCGGGGCAACTCGCCGACCAACCACGACGGCTGGGCCTCGCCCACGGTGATCGGCTGTTTCGCCGTGGCGGCCGTGGCGCTCGCCTACTTCGTCCGCACGGAGCTGCGCAGCCCGGCGCCGCTGCTGCAGCTGCGCCTGCTCGGGGAGCGCAACTTCGGGGTTTCGATGGCCGTGCTGACGCTCTTCTCGATCGGTATGCTGGGCGGCACCTACCTGCTGCCGCTCTACATGCAGCGCGGGCTGGGCTACACGGCGCTGATGGCCGGGAGCGTATTCCTGCCCGTGGGGCTCATACAAGGAGTGCTGTCGGCCGTATCGGGTTACCTCACGCGCTATGTCAAACCCCTGCTGCTCGCGGCGGCGGGCATCCTGCTGCTGGCGACGAGCTTTTGGCTGGCCAGCCGTTTCACGCTCCACACCACCCACCGGCACATCCTCTTCGTGCTCTACATCCGCGGGCTGGGCATGGGGCTCACGTTCGCCCCGCTGAACTTCTTTTCGCTGCGGAACCTCACGCAGCACGACATGGCCGCAGCGGCGGGGATCTCGAACAGCATCAAACAGCTCGCAGGCAGCATCGGCATCGCCATCCTGACAGCCGTTTACTCGGCCCGGACGGCCTTCCATGCGACGCACGAAACGGTATCGGCTTCCCAAACCTATGTCGAGGGGGTGACCGACGCGCTGGGCGTAGTGACATGGCTGACCCTCGCGGCGGGGTTGCCACTGCTGTGGGCATTCCGCAAAAAACGGAAGAAAACGCCGGCAGGGAATCAGAGGGAGGCAGGGGAAAGTTAAACCGGGGCGGGAAAGGCCGGACCGGTGTGCGCCGGGCCGCCGGATCGGGCAACGGACGGCTACATCAGCCCCATGCGCCTGCGGGCGAAAGGCATGACCCAGGCCGGGGATTGTTGCCGCGCGAGCAGGTCGCGCATGTATTCCATGTAGGGTTCGACGTGGCGGAAATAGTGCATCAGCCCCTCGCAGAGCGAATTTTTGGGGCTGCCGTCGGCCCCGCGGGCGAAACGGTGCTTGGGACATTCGCCCCGGCAGGCGAAATAGTAGTTGCAGCGCAGGCACCCGGCGGGCAGCGTATTGCGTTTGTCCAGCCCGAATTCGCGGCGTTTCCGCGAGCGGTAAAGCTCGGCAAGGGGCGTTTCGCGGATATTGCCCAGCCTGTACTCGGGGTAGACGAAATGGTCGCAGGAGTAGACGTCGCCGTTGTGCTCGACGACCAGCGCGTCGCCGCACGTCTCGCCCATCGAGCAGACGCCCGGCTGCACACCGCACCACTGCGCCAGCGAGGCGTCGAACAACTGCACGAAACAGCGCCCCACGTCGCTTACGACCCACTCATCGAAAACATCGCACAGGAAATGCCCGTAGCCTTCGGCCGAGACCGACCAGCCGGCCAGCCGCGCCCCTTCGTGTCCGGGCGGGACGATCAGCGGACGGTGGTGTCCCGGTTTGTCGACGACGTGTTCGACGGCGGGCAGGAACTGCATGAAGCGGCTGTGCACCTCGTCGCGGAAGAAGCGGTAGATCTCCCCGCCGCGCCCCTCGCAGCGCCGGTTCACGACGCTCAGCGTATTGAATTCCACGCCGCTGCGCCCGAACATCCCGACCGTCCGCATCACGCGCTCGAAGGTCGGTTTGCCGCCCCTGGTCAGGCGGAAGGCGTCATGGATATCCCCGGGCCCGTCGAGCGAGAGGCCGACCAGGAAATTGTTGGCGGCGAAGAGGTCGCACCACGCCTCGTCGACCAGCGTACCGTTGGTCTGCAACGTATTCTCGATCCGTTTGCCGTCGGCGTACCTGCGCTGCAGCTCCATCGCCCGGCGATAGAAATCCAGTCCCAGCAGCAACGGCTCGCCGCCGTGCCAGCAGAACTGCACGGTGTCGACCTCATTGGCCCGGATGTACTGTTTTATGCAGAGCTCCAGCAGCTGGTCGTCCATCACGGCCTGGCGGCCGCCGTACTGCACCGCCTTGTCGAGGTAGTAGCAGTAGTGGCAGTCGAGGTTGCAGGCCGAGCCCGCCGGTTTGAGCATGATCGAAAAGGCCGCGGGGGCGACCTGTTTCTCCGCGTCGCGGAACGTAAATATCTGCTTCTGTTTCATGGAGCGGGCTGATGTCCCGGACAAAAATAGCAAAATCCCTCCAATATACGCCGTAAATGTCCGAAAGCGTGCCGAAACCGTACGGGCTCCGGCAAAAAACCGGGCCGCAGCGCACGTTTTTCGCCGGAATCGTTTATCTTTACGTGCTGAAAAAACTTAAAAAAAACGAAACCGATGAAAAAATCGCTTATCCTACTCGGCATGTCGCTGCTGGCTGCGTGCGGCGTGCAGAAAACGGAACTCCCGCTGCTGCCCGAAGAGGCATTCCAGACCACCGTCGACGGCAAACCAGTCGCACTCTACACGCTCCATGCAGGCGACATCACCATGCAGGTCACCAATTACGGCGCCCGCGTCGTATCGCTCTGGACGCCCGACCGCGAAGGCCGCTACGAGGACATCGTACTGGGCTACGAAAACATCGGCCGCTACATAGACAACACGGGCGAACGGTTCCTCGGCGCCGTGGTAGGCCCCTACGCCAACCGCATCGCAAAGGGGCGCTTCACGCTCGACGGCACAGAGTACACCCTTCCCCTGAACAACAACGGGCAGACGCTGCACGGCGGGCTCCTGGGCGTAGACCGCGTGGTATGGGACGTGGTATCGGCCTCGGACGACAAACTCGTGCTGCATTACCTCCATCCCGACGGACAGGACGGGTTCCCGGGCAACCTGGATATCGAGATGACCTACTCGCTCACGCCCGACAACGAGTTCCGCATCGACTACAAGGCCACTACCGACAAACCGACCGTGGTGAACATGTCGAACCACCCGTTCTTCAACCTCAAGGGCGAAGGCAACGGCACGGTGCTCGACAACGTGATGACGATCAACGCCAGCCACACCACCCCGGTGGACTCGGTGCTGATCCCCACGGGCCAGATTGCCCCGGTAGAGGGTACGCCGTTCGACTTCCGTGAGCCGCACGCCATCGGCGAGCGCATCGGAGCGGAGAACGAACAGCTGCGCAACGGCGGCGGATACGACCACAACTGGGTCATCGACCGCAAGACCCCAAGCGGCATCGAGCAGGCCGCCACGGTCTGGGAACCCGCCTCGGGACGTACCATCGAGGTGCTGAGCGACCAGCCCGGGCTGCAGGTTTACAGCGGCAACTTCTTCGACGGCAAGAGCATCGGCAAATACGGCAAGCCGCAGCGCTACCGCGAGTCGCTGGCGCTCGAAACGCAGAAGTTCCCCGACAGCCCCAACCACGACAATTTCCCCTCGACGGTACTGCGCCCCGGGGAGATCTATACGCAGGTCTGCATCTACAAGTTCGGCGTGAAATAACACGCAGGATATGCCTTGGCGGCGGAGGGCACCATCGGGTGCCCTCCGCTGTTTTTCCGGGGCACGGATGCCGCCCGCAGCCTTAGGCGCCCGGACGCATCGCCCGACGATATAAACAAAAAAACAAACTTATAAATATTTATTGAGATAGTTTTTGTAATTTTGGAGCCATAAATCAGCTCAAAAAATGCTACGTTCGAACCTAAATACCATAAACGACCGGATTTTCAACAAGACCGCAATACGGATCGACGACCAGGCGCTGCGCGAAGTGGAGGCGTGTTACCGTTTCCTGGAGAAATTCGAGCAGGGAAAGGTCATCTACGGCATCAACACGGGGTTCGGCCCCATGGCGCAGTACCGGATCGGCGACGCCGACCTGAACAGCCTCCAGTACAACATCATCCGTTCGCACAGCTGCGGCGCGGGCGAGGCGCTGCCCGACATCTGCGTACGGGCGGCGATGCTGGCGCGGCTGCAAACGTTCCTCAACGCCAAGTCGGGCGTACACCCCGACGTGGTGCGGATACTGGCCGATTTCCTCAACAACGAAATTTACCCGCTCGTGCCGCGCCACGGCAGCGTGGGCGCAAGCGGCGACCTGGTGCAGCTGGCGCATATCGCACTGGCGCTGATCGGCGAAGCGGAGGTCTCGTTCCGGGGCGAAACCGTCCCGGCAGCAGAGGCGATGGCGGCATGCGGCATAACGCCCCTCAGGCTTCGCATCCGCGACGGGCTGGCGCTCACGAACGGCACGGCCGTGATGACGGGCATCGGACTGGTGAACCTGGCCCAGGCGCGCCGCCTGCTGGGGTGGGCGGTGAAGGCATCGGTGATGCTCAACGAAATCGTGGAGTCGTACGACGACTTCATGGCCGGGGCGCTCAACGAATACAAACTCCACGCGGGGCAGATCGAGATCGCCCGGCAGATGCGCGCCATATGCGCCACGAGCCGCCGGCTGCGCAAGCGCGAAGCGGAACTTTACAGCGGCGACACGGGCGCGGCACCCACCTTCAGGCACAAGGTGCAGCCCTACTACTCGCTGCGGTGCATCCCCCAGATCCTGGGGCCGGTGCTCGAAACGATCTCCCAGGCCGAGAAAATCCTCGTCGAGGAGTTCAACGCGGTGGACGACAACCCGGTGGTAGACCCCGCGGCGGGGACGATCTACCACGGCGGGAATTTCCACGGCGACTACGTGTCGCTGGAGATGGACAAGCTCAAGATCGCCGTGACGAAGATGACGATGCTCGCCGAACGGCAGCTGAACTACCTTTTCCACGACCGGATCAACGAGACGCTGCCGCCGTTCGTAAACCTCGGCAAATTGGGGCTCAACTACGGGTTGCAGGCAGCGCAGTTCACGGCGACCTCGACCACGGCCGAGTCGCAAACGCTCTCCAACCCGATGTACGTCCACTCGATCCCCAACAACAACGACAACCAGGACATCGTGAGCATGGGAACCAACGCGGCGATGCTCACGCGGCAGGTCGTGGAGAACGGCTACCAGGTCGCCGCGATCGAGATGCTGGCGCTGGTGCAGGCCGCCGACTACCTGCAATGCGCCGGGGAGCTCTCCGACGCCACGCGGCAGTTGTATGCCGACATCCGGGGCATCGTGCCGCGCTTTGCCGACGACACGCCCAAGCACAGGGAGATCGCCGCCATCGAAAATTTCCTGAAAAACAATTCCGCTTCCCTATGAAAAAGCTCCTGACCACCCTGACCGCGACATTGTGCTGTCTTTCCGGCGCTTTCGCCGCTCGCTGGGCGAGGAGTTGCAGCAAGCTATAACCGCAGAAAATGGCAAAAACGAATAAATACGCACTCGTGACCGGCGGCAGCCGGGGCATAGGCCGCGAAATCTGCCTCAAACTGGGCGGGTGCGGCTACCACGTGCTCGTCAACTACAAGTCGAACGCCGCCGAGGCCGAAAAGACCCTGTCGGGCATCCGCGCCGCAGGCGGCGACGGCGAGGCACTGCAATTCGACGTGGCCTCGGGCGAAGAGAGCACGGCGGCCATCGAGGCATGGCAGAAAGCGCACGAAGGCGCCTGCATCGAGGTGGTGGTGAACAACGCGGGCATCCGCGACGACGTGCTGATGATGTGGATGGAACCGCAGCAGTGGCACTCGGTGATCGGCACCAGCCTCGACGGGTTCTACAACGTCACGCGGCCGCTGCTCAAGGGGATGCTCGTGAACCGGTTCGGGCGCATCGTCAACATCGTCTCGCTCTCGGGCATCAAGGGGCTGCCCGGGCAGGCCAATTACGCCGCGGCCAAGGGCGGCGTGATCGCCGCGACGAAGGCGCTGGCGCAGGAGGTGGCCAAAAAGGGGGTGACGGTGAATGCCATCGCCCCGGGATTCGTGCGCACGGACATGACCGCCGACATCGACGAGGCGGAGCTCCGCAAACAGATACCCGCCGGACGCTTCTGCGAACCGGCCGAAGTCGCCGACCTGGCGATGTTCCTCATCTCGGAACAAGCCTCCTACATCACGGGGGAGGTCATTTCGATCAACGGGGGATTATATACCTGAGACCATGGAGAAGAGAGTAGTTATCACCGGAATGGGCATCTGGGCCTGCATCGGAAAAAATACGGAAGAAGTCACGCAGTCGCTCCGCGAAGGACGCTCGGGCATCGGGCTCGACCCGGCGCGCAGGGAGCTGGGATACATCTCGTCGCTGACGGGGATCGTGGAACAACCGAACCTGAAAGGGGTGCTCGACCGCCGCAAGCGGCTGTGTCTGCCCCAGCAGGGCGAATATGCCTACATGGCCACCGCCGAGGCGATGCGCAACGCCGGAATGGACGAGGCCTACCTGGCGGCGAACGAGGTGGGAATCATCTACGGCAACGACAGCAGTGCGGCGCCGGTGATCGAGGGGATCGACATCATCCGCGCCAGGCGGAACACGGCGATGGTCGGCTCGGGCAATATTTTCCAGTCGATGAACTCGACCGTGACGATGAACCTCTCGGTGATCTTCAACCTGCGGGGCATCAACCTCACGCTCTCGGCGGCCTGCGCCAGCGGGTCGCACGCCATCGGCATGGGTTACCTGATGATCAGGCAGGGGTTGCAGGAGCGCGTGGTCTGCGGCGGCGCACAGGAGGTAAACCTCTACTCGGTGGGCAGCTTCGACGGGCTGGGGGCATTCTCGGCCCGCGAATCGGATCCCGCGGCGGCATCGCGCCCCTTCGACAAAGACCGCGACGGGCTGGTGCCGAGCGGAGGCGCGGCGACGGTGATCCTCGAAAGCCATGAATCGGCCGTCGCACGGGGCGCCGAAATCCTGGGCGAAGTGGTCGGGTACGGGTTCTCGTCGAACGGCGAGCATATCTCCGTGCCGAACGTCGACGGCCCGCGCCGTTCGCTGCTGCGGTGTCTGGAGGACGCCCGAATGCGGCCCGAAGAGATCCCCTACGTCAATGCGCACGCCACCTCGACGCCGCTGGGCGACTACAACGAGGCGGAGGCGATAGCCGGGGTATTCGCCGGGTGCAACCCCTACGTGGCGTCGACCAAGTCGATGACCGGCCACGAAATGTGGATGGCCGGGGCGAGCGAAGTGGTCTACTCGATGCTGATGATGCGGCACGGGTTCATCGCCCCGAACATCAACTTCACCGAGGGCGACGAGGCCACCTCGAAGCTCAACATCCCCACCCGCAGGGTGGACACGGAGTTCGACTGTTTCCTCTCGAACTCGTTCGGCTTCGGCGGCACCAACTCGACCCTGATCGTTAAGAAATACAAATAAACCCTTTCCTAAAAATGACAGAACAGGAACTCATAGAAAAGATCGATACCGTACTGGCCGATGAATTCGAAGTCGACCGGACGACCATCACGCCCGAAGCCCCGCTGCTGGAGACGCTCGACCTGGACAGCCTCGACCTGGTGGACGTCGTGGTGATCGTCGACAAGAACTTCGGCGTAACGCTCACGGGCCCCGATTTCAAGGAGCTGAAGACCTTCCGGGACTTCTACGACCTGATTATCAGCCGGACGAATGGGAAATAACGGCAAACAGTGGAGCGGACGCTCGCGCGGCGGCGGTTTCGGGTACAATTTCTTCATCCTGCTGATGAAGGTGGCCGGAATACGCAGCGCGTATGCCTTCCTCTCGCTGGTAGTCGTCTATTTCATCCCCTTCGCACCCCGCGCCACGCGGGCCGTATGGTTCTATAACCGCCGCATCCTGGGATACGGCAGGCTGCACTCGGCGGTGAAGCTCTACGCCCACTACTATGCGCTCGGGCAGACGATCATCGACCGGGTGGCTATCGGCAGCGGCATGGAGCGAAAATACAAATTCGAATTCGAAAACTACGACGCTTTCCTGCGCGTACTCGACGGCGGGCGCGGGGCGGTGATCATCGGCGCACACGTCGGATGCTGGGGCACGGGGGCCGGGTTCTTCGGGGACTACGCCCGCAAGATGCACCTGGTGATGTACGACGCCGAATACCGGCAGATCAAAAACGTCATGGAGAAACATTGCGGGCAGGAGGGCTACAAGGTGATCGCGGTGAACGAGGGCGGCATCGAGTCGATCCTCCGCATCAAGGAGGTGCTCGACCGCAAGGAGTACGTCTGCTTCCAGGGCGACCGCTTCGTCGAGGGCAGCCCGACGGTGACGCTACCTTTCATGAGGCACGAAGCGCCGTTCCCGGCGGGGCCGTTCGCTGTCGCCGGGAAATTCCGCGCCCCGGTGGTCTTCTACTATGCCATGCGCGAACGCGGCAGGCGTTACCGCTTCATCTTCGACATCCCGGACGGGGACGGGTGCGGCACGAAGGAGGCCATACTGGGCAGCTACGTACGCTCGCTCGAGGCCGTGGTGAGACGCTACCCGCAGCAGTGGTTCAACTTCTATCGGTTTTGGTCGTGAGCGCATGCAGCATATTACTCGTATCGGCCAACCGGCACACCTCGCCCTACCCCGTTTATCCGCTCGGACTTTCGTATCTGAAAACCTACCTGGAGCGCACGATAAACGGGATACGCGTCGATATTGCGGACTGCAACCTGCTTTCCGACGCACAACTCGCGGAACGCATCCGCACGCTGGCGCCCCGTTACATCGGGCTGTCGCTGCGCAATGTCGACGGGGCCAACTCGCTCGACCGGCGGGGTTTCCTGCCCCAGTACAAGGTGCTGGCAGACGTCATACGCACGGCAAGCGACGCCCCTCTGATCATCGGCGGTGCCGGGTTCTCGATCTTCCCCGAGGCCTTCATGCGGGAGCTGGGCGCCGATTACGGCATCCACGGTGAGGGCGAAGAGCCGCTCGCGGAGCTGATCGGGACGCTGGAGCGCGGCCGGACGGAGATCGACATCCCGTCGGTCTATACCCGCGACGGACGCCGCGGAAGCGGCCGCAGGAGCTACCTGCCGTCGATCGAGGTGCAGTTCGAGCCCGAGTTGACGGGCTATTACTGGAAGCGGAGCGGGATGCTCAACATACAGACCAAGCGGGGATGCCCCTACGACTGCATCTATTGTTCGTACCCCTCGATCGACGGGCGGTGCGTGCGGACGATGGATCCCGAGGCCATCGCCGAAAATATCCTGCGCGCCAAGCGCGACTACGGGATCAGTTACCTGTTTTTCACCGACTCGGTGTTCAACATCGGCCCGGAATACAACGTCCGGCTGGCCGAGACGCTGATCCGCCGCCGCACGGATATCCGCTGGGGCGCCTACTTCTCGCCGCGAGGCATCGACGCAGAGCAGATGCGGCTGTTCCGGGCTTCGGGGCTTACGCACATCGAATTCGGCACCGAGTCATTCTGCGACCGGACGCTGGAGGCTTACGGCAAGCGTTTCACGTTCGGCGACGTCGAGCGGGCAAGCCGGCTCGCGCTGGACGAGGGCGTCTACTACGCCCACTTCCTGATCCTGGGCGGCTACGGCGACACGCGCGAAAACGTGCGCGAAACGATCGAAAACTCGCGGCGGATGGAGTACACCGTCATGTTCCCCTATGCGGGCATGCGCATCTACCCGCATACGCGGCTGGCGGAGCTGGCCGCGAAAGAGGGTGCCATCGGCCGGGACGACGACCTGATGGCGCCGAGCTACTATATCTCCCGGGATTTCGACCTGGAAGAGGTGCGGCGCGCGGCATTGGCCACGGGCAAGGCGTGGGTTTTCCCCGACGACCCGCAGAGCGCGCTGGCGGATACGCTGCGGTTGAAACGAAATAAAAAAGGGCCTTTATGGGAGTACCTGAGAAAACCCTGATTACGGGGGAGGAGATACTGGAATACATCCCGCAGCGCCCGCCGGTCGTGATGGTCGACACCTTTTACGGCATCGACGAGCGGGGGTGCGCACGCAGCGGGCTGACCGTTACGGCGGACAACCTGTTCGTTGCGGACGGGGTGCTGGACGAGTGCGGCATCGTGGAGCACATCGCCCAGTCGGCCGCCCTGAGGGCGGGTTACATGAACCGCACGATGGGCCGAAGAGTGCAGCTGGGGTACATCGGCGCCGTGAACGACCTGAAGGTGCACTTCCTGCCGCCGGTGGGCAGCAGACTCGTCACACAGAACATGGTCGAGCAGACGGTGATGAACGTAACGCTTCTTTCGGCACGGACGGAATGCGACGGGAAACCCGTCGCCGAGTGCCGGATGAAAATATACCTGGAAGAGTGATGGTACGCAGGAAAAAGAGCGAGGCGAGCCTCGTGAACAAGACATCGCTGCGCGTGAGGTTCAGCGAAGTGGATTCGATGCAGATCGTGTGGCACGGCGAATACGTGCGTTATTTCGAGGACGGGCGCGAGGCGTTCGGCCGCGAATTCGCAGGGCTGGGTTACATGGACATCTATGCCAGCGGCTACACGGCGCCGATCGTCGAGTTGCACCTGCAATACAGGAAACCGCTGAAAGTGAATGACACGGCCGTGGTGGAAACCCGCTATATCGCCACCGAGGCGGCGAAGGTCTGTTTCGAGTACACGATCCGCAGCGCCACCGACGGCGAAGTGGTGGCCGAAGGCAGCTCGACACAGGTGTTTCTCGACAGCCGGGGCGAACTGCAACTGCTCGCGCCGGAGTTCTACCGCAAATGGAAAGAGCGATGGGAGGTGAAATAACGGTCTGGTGGGGCCCCGACGACATGGTATCGGCGCTGGGCTTCGGCACGGAGGAGAACATGGCCGCCGTACGTGCCATGAAAAGCTCGCTGGCGTCGTGGCACGACGCCACACCCGTATGCCTGATCGACCGGAAGCGGCTCGGAGCGCTGGCGGCGGAGCAGGGACTCGCGGGATATACGCCCCTGGAACGGCTCGTGCTGGCGACGCTGGGCGGGGTGGTCGCCCGCTCGGGGGTCACGCCCGCCGACAAGCGGGTGCTGATCGTCCTGGCGACGACCAAAGGGGAGATCGGGTCGCTGGGGAGCGCCCCGGAGCGATGCGACCTGAACAGGACGGCGGAAGTCGTGGGGCGTCATTTCGGCGCCGCGCACCGGCCGCTGCTGGTCTCGAACGCCTGCATCTCGGGCGTTTCGGCCATCGTCATCGCGGCACGGCTGATCCGCAGCGGCCGGTACGACCATGTCTTCGTGGCGGGATTCGACCTGCTGTGCGACTTCATCGTCAGCGGATTCAACGCCTTCAAGTCGGTGAGCCCGACGCTTTGCCGTCCCTACGATGCGGCACGCGACGGGCTGACGCTGGGCGAAGCGTGCGGCGCCGTCCTGCTGACACGCGACCGACGGCTCTCGGGCACGGGCGTGAGCGTGGCGGGAGGCGGAATTTCGAACGACGCCAACCACATATCGGCGCCTTCGCGCACTGGCGACGGGCTCTGGTACGCCATCCGCGCGGCACTCGCCGAGGCGGGAACCGGAGCCAGGGAGGTCGGGCTGGTAAACACCCACGGCACGGCGACCGCCTACAACGACGAGATGGAGAGCAAGGCGCTGCACCTGGCGGGATTGTGCGGCGTACCCTGCAACTCGCTGAAGCCCTATTTCGGACATACGCTGGGGGCTTCGGGCGTGATCGAGAGCATCGTTACGGTACGTGAGCTGTGCGAGGGCACCTGCTTCGGGGTGAAGGGCTACGCGGAGTGCGGGGTACCCTACCCGCCCGACTTAAGCGCCGCGCACCGCAAGATACAAACGGACACGGCGCTGAAAACCGCCTCGGGATTCGGGGGCTGCAACGCCGCGGTCGTATTCCGCCGCGCAGCGGGCCCCAACGCCGCGCCCGGAAATGAAACGACGGCGGGACAAGGCAGCGAACCGGACACAGGGACGCAAGGCGGGAACGACTGCCCGGAGGCAGCCCGTGCCCGAAGCGGAACGGCTATGAGCGCGAATGACCGGGGGCACGGCAAAAATGCGGTCGGGGACCGGAACCCGGACACCGGAGAAAAGGCCGGCGGCCATGCGGAAACCGGCACAGGACGACACGGCAGCGGAATCCGCTGTCACGATACGGCACACGTCGTCATTGCGCAACACCCTTCGCTGCCGTTCGACGCCTTCATCCGCGAAAGATACCGGGCGCTCGCAGACCCGAACATGAAGTTCTCGAAGATGGACGACCTGTGCAAGCTGGCCTACGTCGCCTCGTGCGAACTGCTCTCCGGACACAGGCCCGATTGCCCGGCGGAGCGCATCGGCGTGGTGATGGCCAACCGCAGCGCCTCGCTCGACAGCGACCGGCGCCACCAGGCGATCATCGACGCCGGGGACGGGTGCGGGGTTTCACCGGCGGTGTTCGTCTACACGCTGCCCAACATCATGCTGGGGCAGGTGGCGATCAAGCACGGGCTGAAGGGAGAGAGCACTTTTTTTGCGTTCCCGGACAAAAGCAGTAACTTTATCCGGGAATACGCCGCTTCGCTGATCGCCGAAGGGCGCATGGACGCCGTCCTGTGGGGCTGGTGCGAATTCGACGGCGGCAGCTACGACTGCGAACTGACATTAACCGAAAAAACGGGACAAGATACGATGGAAGATCTGGAACTGCAACTCAAACAACAAATTATCGAAGCGCTGAACCTCGAGGAGATCACCGCCGACGAGATAGCGACCGACGCGCCGCTGTTCGGCGACGGGCTGGGACTCGACTCGATCGACGCACTGGAGATCACCCTCCTGCTCGAAAAACACTACGGCATACGGCTGGCGAACCCGGCCGAAGCCAAACCGATATTCTATTCGGTAGCCACGCTGGCCGACTATATCCGCAAGAACCGCCCGCAATGAGCATAGCCGTCTGCGGCATAGGGATCGTCTCGGCCATCGGCATCGGAGCCGGGGAGACGCTCGGGAACCTGCGCACCGGACGCAGCGGAATCGGGAAGCCGACGCTTCTCGGTTCGGCTGTCGGCGTGCCCGTGGGCGAGGTGAAGCGGGACAACGCGGCGCTCGGGGAGCTGCTCGGCATCCCGGAGCGCGAGCACCCCTCCCGCACCGCCCTGCTGGGCATGGCGGCGGCCGCACAGGCCGTAGCGGATGCGGCGATCCCCGCCGGGGCGCGCGTAGCACTCGTTTCGGGCACCTCGGTAGGCGGCATGGATTTGACGGAGAATTTCTACCGCGACTTCCGCACGGACAAGGCGAAAGGGCGGCTGCGCGACGTGGCGGGGCACGACTGTGCCGACAGCACGCAACGGATCGCCCGCTACTGCGGCATCGGAGGTTACACGGCGACGGTCAGCACGGCCTGCTCGTCGGCCGCAAACGCCATCGTCACCGGCGCCCTGCTGCTCGGGAGCGGCATGGCCGACTATGTGGTGGCCGGGGGCACGGATGCCCTCTGCCGTTTCACGCTCAACGGCTTCAACTCGCTCTCGGTGCTCGACCGGGAACCCTGCCGCCCGTTCGACGCCACGCGCGCCGGGCTGAACCTGGGCGAAGGGGCGGGTTACCTCGTCCTCACGCACGAAAGGCCCGGCATGCGCACCTACTGCCGCCTGGCGGGATATGCCAATGCCAACGACGCCCATCACCAGACGGCCTCGTCGCAAACGGGCGAGGGGGCATACCGCGCCATGGCCGGGGCGCTGGCACAAAGCGGGCTGCGCCGCGTGGACTACATCAACGTCCACGGCACGGCGACCCCGAACAACGACCTCACGGAAGGCACCGCCCTGCGGCGGCTGTTCGGCGGACAGGTGCCGCCGTTCAGTTCGACGAAAGGCTACACGGGGCATGCGCTCGCCGCGGCGGGAGGCATCGAGGCCGTATTGGCGGTGCTGGCTATCACACACGGGCTGCGCTACGGCAACCCCGGATTCGCGGAGCCGATCCCGGAGCTCGGGCTGCACCCCGTAGCACGGACGCAAGAGGCCGACGTACGTTCGGTGCTCTCAAATTCGTTCGGGTTCGGCGGCAACTGCTGTTCGTTAATCTTTGCAAAATGAAACTCTACGTCAACTGCATCACATCGGGCGCCGGGCTGCGCCGCGACATCAAGGAGCTGATCCCCGAAATGAACCTCCGCCGGAGGATGAGCCGCGTGGTGAAGTCGGGCGTCGCGGCGGGCATCGAATCGCTGCTGGAATTCGGCGACCGGGCGGCGGTCGAGGCCGTGGTCACGGCCACGGGGCTGGGGTGCATCGCCGACAGCGAGAAATTCCTCGACTCGCTGATCGCCAACGAAGAGCGGATGCTCAACCCGACGCCGTTCATCCAGTCGACGTTCAACACGGTCGGGGCGCAGATCGCCCTGCTGCGCGGGCTGCACTGCTACAACACGACCTACGCCAACCGCTGGACGAGCTTCGAGAACGCCCTGACGGATGCCGCACTGCGCATCGGCGCGGGGTTGTCGCAGGCGGTGCTGGTCGGGGCGTTCGACGAGACGACGCCGTCGGCCGGGATAATCCTGCAACGCCTCGGGGTGGCACAGCAGGGCGGCTGGGGCGAATCGTCGGTATTCTTCGTGCTGACCGCCGAAGCGTTCGACACCTCGGTCGCGGCGATCACGGGGATCCGGTTCCCGGACGGCACGGCCATCGGGGAAAGCGCCGGCACGGGAAGAATCCAGTCCCGGGAAGATGCCGGCACAAGGACATCGGCCGGGGGAAACGCCGGCCGTGAAATCCCGGCCGGGGGAAGTCCCGGCACGGGGACGGCCTCCGGGAACGAGGAGGAACCGGAGAATGCGACGCAAAGCGGCGAGCGCCGGATGGTACGTGCGTCGATGAGCGGCGTGACGCCCCATTTCACGGCCATCGCCGAGGTGTTCCGCCGTGTGGTCGCCGGGGAGGCCGGGAATACGGGTAAGGCCGGAAATATCGGAAACACCGGGAGCATCGAGGACACCGGGAACGCCGGGCAGAGGATCGTGCTTTACAACGATTTCCCGGGCAGCACCGTATCCGCCATCGAATTGACATGTATGTAATTATCGCCATAATCGCCGCGGGGTTCGCCCTTTTCTACTGCTCCTACCAGATCAGGCTGGGGGCGTATGTCCGCAGCCTGTGCCGCAACCGGGCGGCGGGGCGCGTCGTGGCGCTGACGTTCGACGACGGGCCCGACCCCGAGCAGACGCCGCGCGTATTGGACACGCTGCGGGCGCACGGCGTACGGGCGACCTTCTTCCTGATCGGCAGCAAGGCCGAACTGCACCCGGAGATCGTACGCCGTATGGCCGCCGAGGGGCATGCAATCGGCATTCACACGTGGAGCCACACGCCCGGCTTCCCGATGCTGCGAAGCGGGGCGATGGCGGCCGACATCCTGCGGTGCCGGGAGTCGCTGCGCGAGATAACCGGCGTGGAAACCGACCTTTTCCGGCCCCCCTACGGGGTCACGAACCCGATGGTGGCACGCGCCGTGAAACGGACGGGAAGCCGCTGCGTGGGCTGGAGCATCCGCTCGCTCGACACGCTCCGGCAGCGCAGCCGTGAGGCCGTGGCACGCCGCATCCGCCGACGGCTGGGCGACGGCAAGGTGATCCTGCTGCACGACGACCGCCCCGGTGCCGAACGGCTACTGGCGATGGTGCTGAACGACCTGCAACGCGGGGGCTACCGCACGGCGACCGTATGCGAACTGTTTAAAACCGAGAAACCATGAAGATAGCGTCACTTCTTTTCATCCCCGCCCTGCTCCTGTCGGGGCTGACGGCCCGGGCCGGGCTGCCCGCGTCGTTCAAAGAGCGGCTCGCCGAAGCCAGCCGCGAGAACAGGACTATCCAGTGCGACTTCACGCAGCACAAACAGGTGCGCCGCATGAAGAACGAGATCGAGCTCAAAGGCCGCTTCTATTACGACAACAGCCTCGCCATGGCGCTCGACTACACCGTGCCCGAAGGCGACAAGGTGATTATCCGCAACGACCGCATCATCCTCAAAACGGCCGGGCAGGTGACCCAGACCGCGACGTCGGCCAACCCCATGCTGCAACAGGTGGCGCTGATGATCCGCGCCAGCATGACCGGCGACCTCTCGCAGTTCGGCCAGGGGTGGCAGATCGGCTACACCGAAAAGGAGGGTGTCGGGGAGGTGAAAATGGTTCCCGAGTCGAAGCGCGCCCGCAAGTACATCGACTCGATCACGCTCTGCTTCGACCTGAAGGACATGACCTTAGACCGCATGGAACTCTGCGAGACCCAAGGCGGGCGTTCGGTCTACGAATTCCGCAACAAGCGTTTCAACCTCCCGGTCGACCCCGCAAGATTCAACCCGTAACCCAGAGACCACGCCCGATGCAAGACCTGTTCACCAGCATAGACAACTACTTGGCCCAGGAGGGGCATTACGCTTTCCGCGTGCGGCTCGATGCGTCGCACCCGGTCTACCGGGGGCATTTCCCGGGGCACCCGGTGCTGCCGGGGGTCTGCACGCTGCAACTCGTACGGGAATGCCTGAACCGCGGCACGGGGCGCAGGTTCCGCTATGCGGCCATCCGCGAATGCAAGTTCCTCGGCATGGTCGTGCCGCAGGCGGACGAACTGCTGGAGATCGACATCAGGCTCGCGGACGACGGCCCCGCGGCGAAGAAGCTCGTTTGCACCGTCGCCAACAACGGCAAAACGGCACTCAAACTCAAAGGAACCGTCAGCGAAGAGCTATGACCAGCGAAAAAAACGACATACTGGCGGTGATCCCGACCTACAACAACGAAAAGACCCTCGCCCGAGTCATCGGAGACGTGCGCCGCTACTGCACGGACGTGCTGGTGGTGAACGACGGGTCGACCGACTCGACGGCGGACATACTCGGCACGGCGGGCGTCGAGGCGATCTCCTACGCTCCGAACCGGGGCAAGGGCTACGCCCTGCGCCGGGCGCTGCGCTACGCCGCGGAGCACGGCTACCGTTACATGCTGACGATCGACTCGGACGGACAGCACTACGCCTCGGACATCCCGAAATTCGTCGAAGAGATCGCAAAGACCCCCGACGCACTGCTCGTGGGGGCCCGCAACCTGAGGTCGGACAACATGCCGGGCAAAAACACCTTCGCCAACAAGTTCTCGAACTTCTGGTTCCGCGTGGAGACGGGTATCCGCCTCGACGACACGCAGTCGGGGTTCCGGCTCTACCCCGTGCGGCGGATGAAGGGGATGCGTTTCGCGACGCGCCGCTACGAGTTCGAGGTCGAAGTGCTGGTACGCGCCGCATGGCGCGGGATCGAGGTGCGCAACATCCCGGTGGGGGTTTTCTACCCCGAAAAGGCCGAGCGCGTGTCGCATTTCCGCCCGGGCAAGGATTTCACGCGCATTAGCATCCTCAACACGTTGCTCGTGCTCGGAGCGCTGCTGTTCTATTATCCCTGGCGGTTCCTGCGGTCGCTCACCCGGGAAAACATCCGGCGCTTCGTGGCCGACAACATCACCCGGTCGAAGGACTCGAACCCGCGGCTGGCCGCCTCGATCGGGCTGGGCGTCTTCTTCGGCATCGCCCCGCTGTGGGGCTACCAGATGATCGCGGCCGCCGTTACGGCGCATTTCACACGCCTGAACAAAGCCGTGGCGGTTATCAGCTCGAACATCAGCATCCCGCCGATGATCCCGTTCATCCTTTACGGAAGTTACTGGACGGGGGCGCAGGTCTTGCAGCGCGACATGCCGCTCTCGCTCTCGGACATCACCCTGGAACGGGTGGCCGCAGACCTCGTACAATACATCGTGGGCAGCTTCACGATGGCCGCCGTATGCGGTGCGGCCGCGACGGCGGTCGGCTATGCCCTGCTCGTACTCTGTAAACGCACGCCCGGCCATGAATAAACTTTTCATCACCCTCTACGACTTCTTCGAACGGCGCCGCGCACTGCTCTGCACGGTGCTGGCAGTGCTGGTCGCGGCGATGGGTGCGGCGGCCCTGCAACTGCGTTTCAGCGAGAACATCACCGGCTTCTTCCCCGACGGGGAGCGGAAGGCCGCGGCGGCATTCTCGAACCTGAAGATCAAGGACAAGATCGCCGTGATGATAAATGCCCGGGAAGGTGCAGAAGGCACGGGAGCCACGGCGGAGGGGATGATGGCCTGCGCCGACCGGCTGGTGGAACTGCTCGAAGCCGATACGCTTTTCCACCGCTGGGCACAGGCCGAGGCTTCGTTCGGCTGCGAGCTGGCGGACGACATGCGGGCGTTCCTGCAAGGGCACCTGCCGCTGCTGCTCACCGAGGCGGACTATGCCCGCATGGACACGCTCCTCACGCGGCAGGGCATCGCGCGCGCGATGGAAAGCAACTACCGCAGGCTGCTGTCGCCCGTCGGCGGGTTCATCGACGAATACATCTACGACGACCCGCTGGGGCTGTCGTTCGGGGCACTGGGAAAATTACAGGAGCTGAATATCGGGGGCAATTACACGCTCTTCGACGACTACCTCTTCTCGAAGGACATGACGACGCTGATGGTCTTCATCTCGCCCCGGTACGAGAGCAGCGACACGGGCATCGGCGACCGGCTGGTGGAGCGGATCGAAGCGGTGCTGGCCGGCCTGAACGCCGAGTACGCCGCCCGGGGCATCTCGGCCGACTACTTCGGCGCCCCGGCCGTGGCGGCATACAACGCGCGGCAGATCAAGCACGACATGATGCTGACGCTGAACATCGCCATCCTCGTCATCGTGGTGTTCATCACCCTCTCGTTCCGCAACAAGCTGTCGGTGCTGCTGGCCCTGATCCCCGTGGCACTGGGAGGATTGCTGGCGCTGGCGGTCATGTCACTCGTGTGCCACACGATCTCGGCCATAGCCGTCGGGGCCGGAACCGTCGTCATGGGCATCGCACTGAGCTACTCGATACACATTCTCTGCCATGCCAACCACTGCCACGACCCGCGGCAGATCATCCGCGACCTGGCCTACCCGCTGACGATCGGCAGCATCACGACCATCGGCGCCTTCGCCGGGCTGCTTTTCACCGACTCGCAGCTGCTGCGCGACTTCGGGCTCTTCGCTTCGCTGACACTGGTCGGAACGACGCTGTTCAGCCTCGTCCTGCTGCCACACCTGATCCGTAAGGAGGATCGCGGGGGGGGGTCGGCCGTGCTGGAAGGCGTGGAGCGGCTCACGGGTATGCGCCCCGACCGCAACCGCATGCTGGTGGCGGCGATACTCGGGCTCACGGCGGTATGCCTCTTCTTCTTCAACCGCATCGGCTTCGACAGCGACATGATGCACCTGAACTACAACGCACCCCATCTGGCGCAGGCCGAGGAGCGTCTGGGCCGCCTGATGGACGACGACCGGGAACGTTCGAAGGTGCTCTTCCTCACGGCGGCCGACACCCCGGCCGAAGCCGTGGACAGCTACCTGCGCCTGGGACGGCAGCTCGACTCGCTGAAACAGGCCGGGAAGATCGACTCCCATGCCGGGGTGACCTCGTTCGTGGTGGACAGCGCCGAGCAGCTGCTGAGGCTGGAGCGCTGGCGAAAGTTCTGGACGCCGCAGCGCCGCGAAGTGCTGCGCGCGGGGATCCGGGAGGGCGAGAGGCGCTACGGATTCGCCGAAGGGGCTTTCGACGGCGCACTGGAACTGGCCGAAAGGGAATATACGAAGCTCGACTACTCGTCCCCGGCGGCACGGGAGGTATTCCGCGAATGGATCGACGGGCAGGGGGCGACACCCATATTCCTGAGCCACGTGACGTTGCCCGACAGCTGCAAGCACGAGGTTTACGCCGTGTTTTCGGCGGCGGACGACATCGTGGTCGCCGACCGGGCGTTCTACGCCGGGAAAATGGCGCGGAGCGTGAACCACAACTTCTACCTGATACTCTCGATCTCGTCGATACTGGTCACCGTGGCGCTATTCCTCTGCTACGGGCGTATCGAGCTGACGCTGATGTCGCTGCTGCCGATGGGCATCAGCTGGGTCATCATCCTGGGACTGATGGCGATGTTCGGCGTGGAATTCAACATCGTGACGATCATCCTCTCGACCTTCATCTTCGGCATCGGCGACGACTTCAGCATCTTCATCATGGACGGGCTGCTGAGCGAATACAAGACCGGGCGCAGGATGCTCGACACGCACAAGACGGCGATCTTCTTTTCGGCCTTCACCGTCGTGGTGGGGCTCGGGGCGCTGATCTTCGCACACCACCCAGCACTGCACTCGCTGGCGACGATCTCCTTGTTCGGCATCGTCGCCGTGGTGCTGGTCTCCTACACGATACAACCCGTGCTGTTCCGGATGCTGATCACCTCGCAGACCGAAAAGGGCGGGGCGCCCTATACGCTGGGGAGCCTCGTGAACACGGCCTACGCATTCGGGTTGTTCGTGACGGGCTGCCAGTTGTTGCAGGCGCTGATCTTCACGCTCTGGCCGTTGCCGATGGCACGCCGCCGCAAACAGCGCATCGTGCAGTGGTCGATCCACCACATGACGCGGGGATTCCTGCGGGCGATGGTCACGACGAAGACCATACGCCTGAACGAGCCGGGCGAAAAGTTCGAAAAACCGGCGGTCGTGATCGCCAACCACCAGTCGTTCATCGACATCCTGGTGCTGCTGAGCATCTGCCCCAAAGCCGTGATGGTGACCAACGGCTGGGTATGGCGTTCGCCGGTATTCGGGCGTATCGTCCGCTACCTGGGGTTCTACCACGCGGCGGACGGATACGAACGCCTCGCCCCGGCACTGGCGCAGAAAGTGGCCGAAGGGTACAGCGTGATCGTCTTCCCCGAGGGGACGCGCTCGGCCGACGGGAAGATCGGACGCTTCCACAAAGGGGCTTTCTACCTGGCCGGGGAACTGGGGCTGGACATCCTGCCGATCTGCCTCTACGGCAACGGCATGATCTCGTCGAAAAGGCAGCCCATCTATATCAAACACGGGCTGGTGGTAAGCCGCGTGCTGCCGCGCATGGCCGCCGCCGACCCCGCAAACTGCTCGGCGCAGGCCAAGGCCGCCTGCCGCCTGATGCGCCGGGAGTACCTCGGGCTGTACGAAACCTACAACAGGCCGTGCAACCCCTATTTCCGCGACATGCTTATCAAGAGCTACACTTACAAGGGCCCCGTGCTGGAGTGGTACATGCGCGTCAAGGTGCGGCTGGAGCGGAGCTACGAGCTGTTCGACCGCATCGTGCCGCGCGATGCGGCGGTCGTAGACCTCGGGTGCGGATACGGCCCCCTGAGCTACATGCTCGCCATGCTCTGCGAGCGGCGGCGGGTCATCGGCATGGACTACGATGCGGAAAAGGTCGAGACGGCCGGACAGAGCTTCCTGCGGCGGCCGGGCATCGAGTTCATCCACGCCGACCTGCGCACGGCGGAGCTGCCCGGGGCAGACGCCTTCTTGCTGGTCGACGTGCTGCACTACATGCGCCCCGAAGAACAACGGGCGCTCATCGGGCGCTGCGCGGCACGGCTCAACGCAGGCGGACGGATCATCATCCGCGACGGCGACAGCGGCAAGGCCGAGCGGCACAAGGCCACGGCGATGACCGAGGTGTGGTCGACGAAGATCGTGGGGTTCAACAAGACCGACGGCGGGCTGCATTTCACCTCGACGCCCGAGCTGGCCCGGATCGCCCGCGAACTGGGCATGGAGATACACGCCGCGCACAAGGACACGCGCACGTCGAATACGGTATACATACTGACCCGGCGGGAAACTGAGGGCCGAAAGGAGGAGTGACATGGAGGGGCAGTTCGACATAATCGTCATCGGCAGCGGCCTCGGAGGCCTGGAGTGCGGCGCCATGCTCGCCCGCGAAGGGATGGGGGTCTGCGTCACGGAACAGGCCGACGTCCCCGGGGGCTGCCTGCAATCGTTCTCCCGGCGGGGACATGCGATCGACACGGGCATGCACTACATCGGCAGCATGCAGGCCGGCGGCATCATGCGCCGTTACTTCGAATATTTCGGCATCCTCGGCTCGCTGCGCCTGCGGCCGCTCGACGAGGCATTCGACGTCGTGTCGCTGCCCGGAGCGGGCGACTACGCCTACATGCACGGTTACGAAGCCTTCGAAAAGCACATCGGGGAATTGTTCCCGCACGAAAAGGCGGGGCTCGGCCGCTACTGCGCGAAGCTGCGCGAAATCGGCGGCAGCATCGGCATCGGGGTGCACCGCACGGGGCGGCTGTCGGCCGGGGGAACGAAATACCTCGGGGCACCGGCGGCCGGATTCATCGGCGAATGCGTCGCAGACCCGCTGCTGCGCAATGTCCTCGCGGGGACGAACCCCCTCTACGGAGGCGTGCGCGAAAGCTCGACGCTCTACCACCACGCGATGGTAAACCACTCGAACATCGAGGGCGCCTGCCGCTTTACGGGCGGGACACAGCAGATCGCCGACGCACTGGCGGCGAAGATCCGCGAGCACGGAGGGACGACGCTGGTGCGGAGCCGCGTCGTCGCCCTGCACACCGAAGGGCGGCGCGTCACGGGCGTGGAGCTGGCCGACGGGCGGATGCTGCGGGCAAAAACCGTCATCTCGGCCATCCATCCCGCGGAGACATTCCGCCTGATAGGCCCGACGCCCGTCGTCCGCAAGGCATTCCGGGAACGGATCGGCAGCCTGCCCGACTCATACGGGCTCTTCTCGGCATACCTGCTGCTGAAGCCGGGGCAGTTCCCCTACATCAACCGGAACCTCTATTACTTCGCCGGGAAAGATGTCTGGAAGACGCTTTTCGACCCGGAGGCCATGCGGCCGGGGATGGTGCTGCTCAGCGCACAGGCTCCGGCCGGCGACCCGGCATGGTGCGACGTCGTAACGCTGATGACGCCCGTCGCCACCCGCCCCTGGGAGGCGTGGGAAGGCTCCGCCCCGGGACGCCGCCCCGAAGCCTACACGGCGCTGAAGGCCGCCATGACGCAGGCGACGGTCGATTTCGCCTGCGCCCGCCTTCCGGAACTGAGGGATGCCATCGCCCATACGTATGCTGCCACGCCGCTCACCTACCGCCACTACACCGGCGCACCGCACGGCGCGGCATACGGGCTGCTGAAAGACTGCCGCAGCATCATGGCGTCGCACATCCCGGCCCGCACGAAATTCGAAAACCTGCTGCTCACGGGGCAGAACCTCACGGTTCACGGCGCCATCGGCGTCACGCTGTCGGCCGCGGCGACCTGCTCGGAAATAGTGGGCACGGAATACCTCGCAAAAAAAATCGCCAACGCATGAAACGCCTCTTCAAATACACACTCATCGCACTGGCGGCGATCCTCGTCCTGCCGGCGGCATTCCTCTGCGGCCTCTATTTAACGGCCGACATGGAGCAACCAGCGGTGACGATCGACACCGCGGCCTACCGCGTCACAAACCACGGTGGCTACACCACCTGCCACGGCAGTTTCCTGCGCCGCAACCCCCACGGACTCTGGGAGCTCTATACCGCCGGGCCGCCCGAAGAGTCGGGGGCGGCGGCAGGCGCCCTCACCGCAGGGCTGATGCACTACCAGGAACAGGTTTTCGTAGACCAAATCCGCGAATTCGTCCCCTCGGAGGGCTACCTGAAATTCCTGGGCGGCATGATCCGGATATTCAACCGCAACCTGGGGCGGCACGTCCCCGAGGAGTACCGGCGCGAGATATACGCCCGGTCGCTTTACTGCTCGCACGACTTCGACGCCATCGGCACCCCCTACGAACGCCAGCTCAACTACCACGCGGCGCACGACATCGGGCACGCTATGAGCCAGTACATGCTCGTGGGATGCAGTTCGTTCGCGGCATGGGGCGGTGCGAGCGACGACGGGAAACCGGTCGTCGGGCGCAACTTCGATTTCTATATGGGCGACGACTTCGCCCGCAACAAGATCGTGACCTTCTGCCGGCCGCAGGCGGGCTATCCCTTCGCCAGCATCGGCTGGGCGGGGATGATCGGCGTGCTGTCGGGCATGAACTCCGAAGGGCTGACTGTGACGATCAATGCCGCGAAAGGGCCCGTGCCGCTCGCATCGGCGACACCCATCTCGATCCTCGCACGCGAGATCCTGCAACATGCGGCGACCATCGCAGAGGCGCTGGAGATCGCCCGCCGCCGCGACACCTTCGTCAGCGAATCGCTGCTCGTGGCCTCGGCACGCGACGGGAGGGCGGCGATCATCGAGAAAACGCCCCGCCGAACCGTGCTCTACGAGGGCGACGGGGAGTACCTCATATGCACGAACCACTACCAGTCGGAGGCGTTCGCCGACGACGGGGACAACCGCGAGAATATCGCCATGACCGACAGCCCCCATCGCTTCGCCCGGCTCGAAGAGCTCATGGCGGCGAATGCACCCCTCGGCGTCCCGGCAGCGGCCGCCATGCTGCGCGACCAACGCGGCACGGGCGGCAAGGACATCGGCGTGGGGAACGACTGTTCGGTGAACCAGTCGATCGCCCACCACTCGGTCATATTCAAGCCGGCAACCCTGCAAATGTGGGTCTCGACCTCGCCGTGGCAGGGCGGCGCCTTTGTCTGCTACGACCTCGGGGCGATCCTGCGCAACCCCGACCCCGCCGCTGAGCTCTACGACTCGGCGCAGGAGATACCTTCCGACACGGCCTACCTGGCCCGAGACTACCCGCGCGTGGTCGCATACCGCCAACTCGGCGCCCGCATCCGCCGGGCGATAAAAGCAGGGAGGAAGGCCGACGGGGAATTGACAGAAACCTTCGCCCGAACCAACCCGCAGAATTTCCACACCTGGAAACTGCTGGGGGAATACTACCTCTCGCAGGGCGACGACGAGCGCGCGGCACAGAGCTTCGGCAAGGCGCTGGAGGCAGGGGTTCCCCGCAGGGACGAACTCCTGGCGATAGAAAGACTCAAATCGGAATGCAAGCCATGATACGAAACCCGGAAATACAATTCGCATCGGCCGATGCGATCGCGGCGTTCCAGGAGGAACGCCTGCGCGATGAGGTCGCCTACCTCTATGAAAATTCGCCTTACTACCGGCGCATGTTCGACGGCTGCGGCATGCAGCCCGGCGACATCCGCACGGCGGACGACCTGCGGCACCTGCCCGTAACCACCAAAACGGATCTGCAACTCCACCCCGGGGAGTTCGTCTGCGTGCCCCGCAACCGCATCATCGACTACGTGACCACGTCGGGAACCCTCGGCGACCCGGTGACGTTCGCCCTGACGGAAGAAGACCTGGCCCGGCTGGCCTACAACGAGGCCGTGTCGTTCACCACGGCGGGATGCACCGGGGAGGACATCCTGCAGCTGATGACGACCATCGACCGCCGCTTCATGGCCGGGCTGGCTTACTTCATGGGAGCCCGAGAGCTGGGATGCGGCGTGATCCGCGTGGGGAACGGCATCCCCGAACTGCAATGGGACACCATCCGGCGCATCGGCCCCACGGGCTGCATCGTCGTGCCGTCGTTCCTGATAAAACTCGTCGGCTATGCGCAGGAGCACGGCATCGACTACCGCCGCTCGTCGCTGCGCCGTGCGATCTGCATCGGCGAGGCGCTGCGCGACACCGACTTCAGCAACAACACGCTGGGGGCGAAAATCACCGAACTGTGGCCCGAACTGGAGCTCTTCTCGACATACGCCTCGACCGAGATGCAGACCTCGGTCACCGAATGCGGGCACCACTGCGGCGGGCATGTCCCGGCCGACATGCTCCTGGTGGAGCTGCTCGACGAGCAGAACAACCCCGTGCCCGAGGGACAGGAGGGCGAGGTAGTAATCACGACGCTCGGCGTGCGGGGCATGCCGCTGCTGCGCTTCAAGACGGGCGACATCTGCATCGCCCGCACGGGACGCTGCGCCTGCGGCCGCACGACGATGCGCCTCTCGTCGGTGATCGGACGCCGGGGGCAGATGATCAAATTCAAGGGCACGACGCTCTACCCGCCCGCGCTGTACGACGTGCTGGAGAACATCCCCGGCGTGAACAACTACATCATCGAGGTATTCACCGGAAGCCTCGGCACCGACCAGATCGTGCTGCGAATCGGCAGCACGCGCCGCGACGAGGCGTTCGAGAAAGAGATCAAGGACACGTTCCGCTCGAAAGTGCGCGTAGCACCCGAGGTGGTCTTCGAACCGGTGGAGTACATTGCGAAAAAACAGATGCCCCAAATGAGCCGGAAACAAATAAAATTCGTAGATTTACGCGAACAAACCAAATAAAACCCAACCATGAAAAAATTACTGAGCATAGCCCTGTGCCTGATCGCCGTCGGCGGTTTCGCACAGAAGGGAAAGACGAAGATGGCGGCCGACTTCTACGGCGTGGATTACAGCTGCGTGAGCGTCATCGGGGCCAACGAGCAGCCGGCCGAGTTCATCAAGGCGTTCGAGGCCATCAACCGGCTCTTCCTCAGCGAACCCAAGAAATACGACGTGGCCGGATTCACCGGCATCGACATCCTTTCGACTAATGTCGAACAGGCCAACGAGGCGTTGGGCGGCCTGGCTGCGGAGCAGTTCACGCCCCGCAGCACGAAGGCCGACATCGCGGCGCAGCTCCCCGGAATCCTCGCCCGCTACGACAACGGCTCGGGGAACAAGGGGCTGGTGTTGATAGCCACGACGCTCGACAAGGGCAACGGCATCGGATACTACACGGCCGTGCTGTTCGATCCCGCCACGCAGGAGGTCATCCTCCAGATGGACATGGCCGGCAAGCCCGGCGGGTTCGGCCTGCGCAACTATTGGGCCGGCTCGGTATACAACGCCCTCAAGAAGCAGGGTAAATACCTGACCAGGTAGGGGGGGGGTACCCCGCACCGACACACCCCGCACGGCTTCGTGCGGGGTGTGTCGTCATAATAGGCAAAGAGCGCCCGGAGCGGGGACACGATCCGCACCAGCAGGAAACCCTGTACGCCGCCGGATAAAAACGCCCGGGAGGCGAACTTACCCGGCAGCCCCGAAGCGGGCTTCCGGGCATCTCCCGGGCGGCGGATATTTCATGCGCGCATCGTCGAGCACCAACACCCAGTCGTTCCCCTTGCCGCAAGTCGGGGGCGTGAAGGTCACCGTCGCACCGGCATCCCGGCGGCGGAATTCCCCGATCCGCAGCGGGCGCCCGCTGCGGACATCGTACCACCAGGCCACGATCCGCTTCCCGGAAACCCGTTCCAGGTCGACGGCAAACGGCCGTCCGCTCTCGGAATAGACCATGGCATAGGTGCCGAGGCTGTCGCGGGTAGCCGTACAACGCCCGTGCCCCCGGCCGGCATCCCCGGCGATAACGCCCTGGTCGGGAATACGGCGGAAAAACGGACGGCTCTCGATAAGTTCCCGCCCATAGCACACCTGGTAGGCCCCGGGCAGCGAGAGGGATTCCCGCCAGCTCCGCACGGGCCCCGTGACAGGCGCATACCGGCCGGGTTCCCACATCTGCCATACGGCATGGCAGCCGTAGGTATGTCCGCAGGCTCCGGAAAAGACCTCGTGGTAGAACGCCCGCCGCACATGCAGGGCTTCGGAAGTGCCGTATTTTTCCCGGTCGAAGTCGATCGGATGTTCCTCGTAGATCGGCTCCCCGTCCAGCACGGGTTTGACGGGCCGCCGGGCATAATCGCGGGCGATGCGCTCCCAAAGGTCGAAATCGTAGGCATGGCCGTTCTGCTGCATGTTGAACGCGAGCCACGGCTCGTCGTGCAGCCAGTCGCCCGAAGAGGATTTCCCCCACGGATGGTAGGTAATCAGGCAGGCCGAATAATCCTCGCGGCCGGCGACACCGCAGGCGATGCCGCGGGCGAAGGCCCGCAATATCGGTTCGCGCCCTTCGGGAGGACGGTCGCCGCCCAGTATCCAGATGATATTCCGCCGGGTGCGGTAGCGCTCCCCCAGATAACGTCCGAAAGCCCCGGCACGCCCCTCCGTTGTGAAGATCTCGGGCCCGGGGCCCCATTTGAGGCAGAACTTGTCGCCCCATGCGGGCAGCAGGCCGATGACCAGCCCCAGCGAGTCGGCCATGGCGACCACTTCGTCCACATACGTGAAATAACGCTCGTTGGGCCGGGTGAACCCCGCATCGGCAAACGGCAGGTCGCCGTAGGCATTGGGGACGCGCAGCCCGTCACGTTCCGCGAGGCAGACGGCCTGTATGACCGTGAACCCTTTCCGGGCGCGGTCTTCGAGATAGAGGCGCGCCTCTTCGCGCGTCGTACGGTGGAACAGCTCCCACGCCGTGTCGCCCAGATAGAAGAACGGCCTGCCGTCGGCATATTGCAGGTAACGCCCGCCGGGATGCACGACGATGCGCCCGCGGGAGAAAGGCCGGGCGCCAAGGGGCGCAGGCGCAAGAAAGAGCGCAAAAAACAGGAACGCAAATAATTTCCCTATAAAAAACGATTTCAGGCGACGACCGGAAACAAAACGGCAGTCGGGGCCGCCTAAGGCGACCCCGTGCCGGAGTGGCGGCGAAGCCGGGTTACAGCCCCTCCTTCGAGAGCAGCTCCGACGTGTCGATACGCACCTGCGTCGTCGTGAGCTTGTCGTTGAGCGCATAACGCGTCGGGTCGGAGATAGTGACCGGCAGGGAAAAATCCTTATCGGCATTCGCCTTCAGATAGGCGATGTCGACCGTGAGGAAAAAAGTCGCATCGCGTTTCCTGTCGGGGCAGCTCACCGAGGAAGGCAGCGTGTATGCCCGGCCCGGCAGCAACACAGTCCCGTCCAGGGGAGTGCTGCCCACGGAGACGCTGACCGTGTAGGCCTGCAACTCGGCCAGCCCGGCGCGGTAGATGCCCAGGAAAATGTGCACCTTCCCCGCCTGCGTGTCAATGCGGTAATTCTTGTTGGACTGCTGCGCCGTCCCGTCGTTGGGCACAGTATAAGGGGTGTAGCTGGCCTGCGGCATATAGATCACCGCACTGCCCCAGGGCCTTTCGCTGTCGGCTTTCTGGCATGAGGCTGCGCCGCATGCGAGGAGCAGCACAGAAAAGAATGTAACGATCGTTCTCATAGTTCGATATTTTTCGGTCTACCAACCCGGATTCTGGTCGAGTACCCCGCCCGATTTTACGATTTCGGCCTGCGGGATCGGATAAAGGTTCATCTTCGGGGCATCGAAGATGCGTTTGGCCACTTCGAACGGCGTGTAGGCAAAGCCGTCGCCGCTGCGGGTCACCTTCACGCCGCGCAGGGGCCGGTTGAGCACCGTCCCGGCATCGTCCCAGCGCCGGAGATCCCAGTAGCGATGGTCTTCGAAGGCCAGCTCGATGCGGCGTTCGTGTTTGATGGCCGTGCGCATGGCGGCCGCATCGCCCGGGTCGACATCGACCGGGGGCATCCCCACCCCGGAACGGGCACGCACGGCATCCACGGCGTCACGCGCACTCATCCCGTAGCCGTGGGCGTCGTCCGGGCCGTAGGCTTCGTTCATCGCCTCGGCAAAATTAAGCAATATTTCGGCATAGCGGAAAACGATCCAGCTGCGAAGCCGTTTGTCGTCGTTGGTGAGGTTCAGGTTCTTATTCAGGAACTTGCGCAGGTAATACCCCGTGGGCGAAGCGTTCTGCCGGGCGGGGTCGTCGGCGCCGCCCGCATAGATTTCGAGCGTGCGCCCGTTCCACGTATCGCCGTTGCGCAGGACGGTGGCGTAGAAGCGCGGGTCGAGGCCGGCATAGGCATCGTCCGAATCCTCCCCCGTGGATTCATAGGCTTCCACGAGGTTCTGCGAAGGGCAGATACCCGTACCGCCGCCCTGCGTGCCGATAGGGTAATTCTTGCGTTCGAACTCGTTGGTCGCCCCTATACGCACCGCCCAGATGGTCTCGGGGCTGGTCGTGGAGGTTTCGGTGACGAACAGCCCGCCGTAATCGGGATGCAGGGAATAGATGCCCATGTTGATCACTTCGAAGGCCGCAGCGGCAGCGGCAGCCCACTTGGACTTTTCGCCCGAGGGATTGAACTGCGGGCTGGCGGCATAGAGCAACACCCTCGACTTGAGGGCCAGCGCCGCGCCGCGGGTGATCCGGCCCGACTTCTCCTCGAGGTTCTCGGCCCGCCAGTCAACGACCAGTTCGTTGCGCACCCCCTCGATCTCGCGCAGGATGAGTCCGACCACCTCGTCGAACGTGCCGCGCGGAAGATTGGCCTCCTTCTGGTCGGCATACACGCGGTCGATGAGGGGCACCCCGCCGTAACGCTTGGCAAGCTCGAAATAATAATAGGCTTTCAGCACATGCGCCTCGGCGCGCAGCCGCTGCACGTCGACGATGTCGCGGCGGTAGCTGTCCAGGCCGTTCGAAGTGAGCGTGTCGCGGTGCATACCGAGGATATACCTATAATCCACCGACTTATCGAGGTAGTCGTGCGCCGCATAGATGCCGTTGTAATAGCTCGTATAGCAATCGTCGGGGTTGTAATAGGCGCTCCAGCTGCCTTCGTTGAACCGCTGCGTGGAACTGAACGTGGTCACGTATTGCGCCTCGTCGGAAACGGCTGCGAAGAGGTTGCCGTCGATCGCCGTGAACCCGTAGGGGATGTGTTCGTAAACGCGGTAGCCCCAGTCGAACATCTGGTAACGGCGCGTGGCCATCATCTCGTCCGTCAGGTTCAGGTCTTCCTTGGTGTCGAGCGCATCGCACCCCGCCAGGGACAGCGAACAAAGGAGGGCGCCCGCGAAAAGGATTTTCATATTTTTTCGTATCATGGCAGTCGTGTTTAGAAGGTTACGGTCAGTCCCAGATTGTAGGATTTCAGCGCCGGGTGGCCGGAAAGGATTTCGGGGTCGATGTCGTAGTCGCGCATCAGCCTGCTGACGGTCAGCAGGTTGACACCGCTCAGGTAGATGCGGATCTTCGAGATGCCGGCCTTGCTCAGCGACGGCTGCGCGAAGGTGTATCCCAGTTCCACGTTGCGCAGCTTCAGAAAGTCGCCGCTGCGCTTCCAGAGCGTCGAATTGCGGTAGTTGTTGCTGTTGTCCTGCAACGAAAGGCGCGGATAGGTAGCCGTAGCCCGCGTGTCGATGCCCTGTTCGGGATAGTAGGCCCAGCGGCCTTCGGCAATCCCGTATACGTTGCCGTTGTCGCGGAACGCCACGTTCTGCAAGGGCGCATCGAGCAGGTTCACGTCACGGCCGGCCGCCCCCTGGAAGAGGGCGAAGAGGTCGAACCCCTTGTAGGACGCCGCCAGCGAGAACGAGTACTGCAACTTGGGCAGGTACGAGTCGCCGATGGCCGTCTGGTCGTTCTCGTCGATGACCGTATCGCCGTTCAGGTTCTTATACTTGATGTCGCCGGGCTGCACGGCACCGAACGTAGGCTTGGGAAGCCCCTCCCTGAGTTCGCCGCCGACGTCGAAATCGTCCCAGTCGTAGAACCCGTCGGCCACATATCCGAACAGGGCGTCGAGCCGCCGTCCCGTGCGTGCCGCGGTCGGCACGGTCACGACCTCGGCCATATAGTCGACCTTGTTGCTGTTGTAGGAGGCCATGCCCGTGAGCGCGTAATTGAAATCGCCTATGCGGTCGGCCCAGGAAAGCTGGACTTCGAAGCCCTTGTTGGTCATCCTGCCGATGTTGCGGTAAGGCGGATTGTCCACGCCCGAGGCACCGGGGATCATCCAGTCCTGGGTCACGATGCCCGATCTTTTTTCGAGGAACAGGTCGACGTTCAGGGACAACCTGTTCCACAGGCGCAGGTCGATGCCGGCGTCGTACTTGAGGCTCTTTTCGGCAAAAATACCGGGGTTCGGGAGGTAGGACAGCGCCGTTCCCCCGTGCCACGTGTGCTCGGAGTTTCCCGTATTGAGGCCGCCGCGGTCGGTATAGTAGCCCTCCCAGAGGTAACGCATCTCGCCCATCGGATCCCAGCCGTTCTTACCGACCGAAGCCCTAAGCTTGAGCAGATCGACCATGCGGCTGTCCCGCAGGAAACGCTCGCGGGAGACGATCCAGCCAAGGCCGAGCGAGGGATAGAACCCCCAGCGGTTGCCGGGCCTGTAATTGTCCGAACCGTCGGCGGCGAAGGAGAAGGTCGCCACATAGCGGTCGTCATAGGCATAGTTGACCGCCCCGTTGACGGTCATGTGACGGTATTCGACCATCTTGCCGGCAGCGCCGTTCTGCGAAAAGTCTGTCTTGTAGATATTGTAGAGTATCCCGGCCGAGGCGGAGAGCACATGCCGCCCGAACGTGCCGTCGTAGCCGACCGTGGCATTGTAGTGCTGCCACGTCCACTGGTTCTGGCCGCTGTCCTCGCCACGGGTATAGGGGGTGTCGTTATCGGTGGTCTGCTGCACCCCGTCGAGCCAGCGCGAATAGTTGCGCGTGTTGCTCGCACCGTCGCGTGTCCAGCTGCTCAGCGACATCGCCTCCGAAAGGTAGAGCCCCTCCACGAGGAAGTCGAGCCGCTCCTTGAGCTGGAAATTGGCCTGCAGGGTACGGTCGTGCGTGGAGTTGCGCCCCAGCGCCTTGATCGAGGCCAGGGGGTTGAAATTGTAGATCGGGGTACCCGTCCACGTCCCGTCGGGGTTGCGCACGGGATAAACCGAGCCGGGGTATTTGGCAAGGTCGTTCCACAGGTCGCCCGCGGCGCGGTTGGGGTAACGGCGGTCTTCGATCCGGCCCCCGACATCGACCTTGGCCTCCAGGAAACCGAAGAGGTTCATATCGAGGTTCGTGCGGATATTGTAGCGGTCGATGCCTGCGTTGGCCAGCGTATCGTTGGTCGGGGTGTCGTAGATTCCCCGCTGCCCCATGTAGCCGAACAGCACGAAATAGCGTACGGTCTTGTCGCCGCCCGAGACCGACACGTCGGCATCGGTATAGGGCGTGGCCTTCTTGGTGACCTCGCGGTACCAGTCCACGTCGGGCAGTCGGGCGACCTGGTCGGCCGTGTAATAGGGTGTCCAAACGTTGCCGTTGTCGTTGCTCAGCGCCTCGTTGTAAAGCCGGGTATAGTCGCCCGTACGCAACGGTTTCTGGAGGTTCATGGGCTGCTGCACGCCGCCCCGGACATTGACCGTGACGCGCGGGCGGCCGATACGGCCGCGCTTGGTCGTGACCCAAATCACGCCGTTGGCGCCCCTCATGCCGAAGGGAGCCAGCGCCGCGGCATCCTTCAGCACCTCGATCCGGTCGATCTCGGCAGGCGAGAGAAACTGGAAATAAGCCATATTGGTCTGGAAGCCGTCGACATAGACCGGCAGCGACGAGTTGTTGTAGGTCGCCACGCCGCGGATACTGAGCGTAGCGGCATCGTAGCCGGGTTCCCCGTTGGTCTGCGACACGACGAGCCCCGGGATACGTCCGTAAAGCATGTTGTTGATATTGGCCGAGGGGATGGATACCTCGTCTCCCGTCACGGAAGAGACGGACGAAGTGACCAGCATCGCCTTCGTGCGGGCCGATGTCCCGGGGATCACATATTCCAGGGCCGCACTGTCGGGCTGTTCCGCAGCCGCGGTATCCCGGGCGGAAACCGGGCCGGCACCACCGACGGCCAGAACCGCGAGTGCCGCGCCTCCGAGAAACACACTTTTCATATGGTTGGGATTCATGTAATTCTGATTTTTTCGGTAAACGATTGTGTATGGGCGGATCAATATCCGGGGTTCTGCACCAGATAGCCCTTATTCACCTCGCTGAGCGTAAAGGGCGAAAGGGACATGCGCTCGTGCCACGTGTATTCGGGGACATAGGAGGGCTTGCGCGTGTAATTGGCGAACTCCTCGGGTTTGCGGGGGTTCCACGACACGCCGGCGGCCTGCGAGAACTCGAACTTGTACTTGGCCCCGCCGACCATCGACGCCCCCTGCTTCCAGTGGCGGGCGTGGGGATACCACTGGTTCTCCTCGTAGAATTCCACGGCCCATTCGCGGTGGATGCTCTGCCGCAGCCGCACCCGGTCGGTCTGCGTTTCATCGGGAATGCCCCCGCGCCTGCGGATGTCGTTCAGGTAGCGCAGCGCCATGGTCGGGTTGCCCTCCTCGTTGTAGGCCTCGGCGATATTGAGGTAAAACTCCGCCATGCGGTAGATCGGGAATTCGAACCATTCGCGCGAACCGGCTTCATACCAGAATTTGATGTTCTTGGCACAGCCGTCCTGCCACTTGTATTCGAGCTGCCAGTTCTGGTACAGATCCCAACGGCTGTTGCCGGTATTGTTCTTGGGGTTGACGCCGTAGAAATAGAGCGACGCCTGCGCGCGGGGTTCCAACTCTTCGGCCTTGTCGCGGTATTCGCCGGCCGGGCGCCAGTCGTCCACGCCCGCCCACGTCTGATCCGTACCGTCGGCCTTGCGGTACTGGCAGAGCTGACCGTAGCCGGTGCCGCGGTACTGCCCCAGGTCGTGGCCGGTGTGGGTCGGCATGAAGGTGTAGTTCTTGTAGATACCGTTGTCGTCGGCCTCGCGCTGCTGCTTGTAGGCCAGCAGCACCTCGCGGTTCGACGGCGTACCAACGGCCGTGCCGTAATCCTTGATGGGGTCGCCCGTGTCGATCAGCTCGAAGCCGTTGGCCTTGCCCCAGTCGATCACCTCCTGATTGGCCAGGCGCGCCGTTTCCCAGCGCTTGGCATCGTAGCCCCCGAGCCAGATCATCTCATTGTTCGCGGGGTCGGCCATCTGCATGTAGGGAGCGTCGGCATTGAAGAGGGGACGGGCGGCGTACATCAGCGCTTCGGCCTTGACGGCCAGCGCCACGCCCTTGTTCACGCGCCCCAGCCAGTCGGCCGGCCAGCGCACGCCTTCGAGTGTCGCGGCGGCCGCGTCGCACAGCCCGACGATGAAGTCAAGGGTTTGCTGCACGGTGGAGCGGGAGCGCACGTCGACCGTGGTGAGCGTCGATTCGACCAGCGGCACGCCGCCGTAGCGCTTGAGCATCTCCACGTAGCGGAAAGCCACCAGCACCTGCATTTCGGCCTTGACGATGGCTTTGTCGCGGTCGGACATGTCGGCGACCTTGTCGATGTTCTCGTACACGAGCCACGCCTTGCGGATGTAGGCGTAGTTGTTGGGGAAATAGTCGTCGGTATAACCGGCGCCGTTATTCTCGTTGTTGGCCAGCATGCCCGCCACGACCTGCTTGTCCATGTATCCCCATGTCAGGCGGCAAAGGTCTTCGCCGCCCATGATGGCTTCGGTCGTCTCGTAGGGCATGATCGGGGAGTTGTTCCACACCAGTACGGGCAATCCCGAGGAGAGGATCGTGGCGTAGGCCTCGGCGATCGCCCCCTCGGCGTTCTTGGCCGTGCTGAAGACCTCGTCCTGATCCATGCCCGTCACTTCGGGCTTCTCGATGAACCAGTCCTGGCAGGACGTAAGGCCGGCCGCCAGCAACAGGCCGAGAAGCGTATAAATGGTCTTTTTCATAAGGCTGCGACTTAAAATTGGATGTTGAAACCGAAGTTATACACGCGCGTGAGCGGGTAGATGATGCCTTCGGACGTACTGCCGTCCTGCACCAGCTCGGGGTCGATGCCGTCGATCAGGTCTTTGCCGCCCCAGGTACAGAGGTTGTTGGCATTGACGAATACGCGGATCGAGCCGATATGCGCTTTGCGCATCCAGCGGGCGTTCCGGAACGTATAGGCCACCTCGACGTTCTTGAGCTTGATATGGTCGGTCGAACGGAACCAGAAGGCATTGTTCTGGTTGTTCTGGCTGTTGGCCATATTCACGGACATGCGCGGGAAGGTGATATGCTTGCCGGCGGCATGGCGTTCGGGCGTCCAGCGGCCGTTCATATAGCTCAGCGGCGTACCGTTTCCCTGGGCGAAGGGCGTGATGAGGTAGCCGTTCATGTTGAACGTCCCCTGCGCCGAACCGGTAAGGAGCGCGGATATTTCGAACCCCTTGTAGCCGAAGCTCAGGTTGCTGCTGAACGCGAAGCGCGGGACGTTCGAGAAGCCCGTCGGGGTGATATCCTTGTCGTCGATGATGCCGTCGCCGTTGACGTCGATGATACGCAGGTCGCCGCCCTGGACACGGTTGCCGTCGATGGCATTGTAGGGATGGTTGGCGACCTCCTCGGGCGTATTGTAAAAGCCTTCGTTGTAATAGGCCTTGTACTGTCCGTAGGCGAAGCCCGTTTCGTTCATCCAGGCGTACATGTAGGAGGGCTCGGCCTTGTAGTCGATCTTGTTGACGGCATAGGAGACCTGTCCGCCCACTTCATACCAGAAATCCGTGCCGACGTTGTCGCGCCACGAGACCTGGATCTCGTAACCCCGGTTGCTCATGCGCCCCACGTTCACGGGCGGCAGGGCGCTGCCGCTCAGGCCGATGATGCCCGGCGTGACCCCCAGTTTGGTGAGGATGTTGTTGCGCTTCTCCTCGAACAGGTCGACCGTGACCGAAAGCCGGTCGCGGAACATGCGCACCTCGGCGGCGATGTTGTACGACTCCTTCTTCTCCCACGTGACGTCGGGGTTGCCCGTCGACTGTTCGTATTTGCCGGGGAAAGCCGGGTTATTGACCGAACCGTTCGACGAGCCGAAGAAATACCCGTCGAGCGGGGAACCGTTCCAGGGGCCGTAGCTGTGGCTGCCCCAGGTGCCGGGCAGGAAAAGGAAGCGGTCGCCGCCGATCTCGCTGTTGCCGGTCTGCCCGTACGAGGCGCGGAACTTGAGCCACGTGAGGATGTCGTTCTTCGGAAAGTACGGTTCGTTCGATACGACCCAGCCTACCGAAACGGCCGGGAAAAACCCGAACCGCTTGCCGGGCGCGAAGTTCTCGGAACCGTTGTATCCCATGTTGAATTCGGCCAGGTAACGCTGGTCGTAACCGTAGGTGACACGCCCCACCACACCGTAATAGCCGCGGGGGACGTTATACTTCAGCCCGGGCGAGGTGTAGCGTTCGCCGGTGACGAGCGCCATGGCCGTGACGGCGTGCTTGCCGAAATCGCGGCTGAAGTCGATGCCGGCCTCGACATAGACCTTGCGGTTTTTGCCCCAGCCGGTCTCCTCGTAGGATTTGGCATTGTGTTCGCCGCCGTAATAGAGCAGCTCGGCCGGATCGGCGGGGTTGCGCGTGATCGAATAGACGGGCAGGTTGGGGGTGACGCGCAGCGTCTTGGTAAAATAATGGTCATACGACAACGCCCCGCGTACGGAAAGCCCTTCGACGAGGTAATCCATCCGGTGGCGGATGCGGATCGAGGTATTCAGGCTGCTCTGGTTGATGCGCGCCTGTGCCTTTTCGAGCATGTAGGCGATCGGGGATTTACCCCATGCGCCCTTGTTGCTGTCCATGATCGTACCGCCGGCATAATCGGTGATGATGCGGCCGTCGGAGACGCCCGGCGCCGAGAAGGGCGGGGCTTCGTAGATGTTGAGCATCAGGTCGCGGTAACGGCCCCACATGTCCACGCTGCTGTTGCGGTCGGTGATGATCTTCGTCTCGCGCACCTGCCCCGAGAGCGAAACATTGATCTCGGTGAGCGGGATGATGTTGAAATCGAAGTTGGTGCGGAAATTATATTTGTGGCTGCCCGAGTTGGAGGCCGCATCGCTGAACCCGAAGTCGTTGGTGAGGCTCTTCTGGTTGGAATACCCCACCGAGGTGAAGAAGGCCACCTTTTCGGTACCGCCGGAGATATTGACGCTGTACTGCTGCTGGGGCGACACCCCGGCGTCGAAAATCCGCTTCATGTAGTCCGTACTGCCGTAGTAGATGGCGGGGCTGTCGAGCAGCGCCTGTTTCTGTTCGGGCGAAAGGTGTCCCATCGCCTCGACCTCGGAGGGCGTATAGTCGCGGTTATGCCGGAATTTCCACAGTTCGTCCTGCGAAAAGACCTTGATGTCGTCGGGCTTGCCGTCGTTGGCGAACGCCTCGTTGCGCAGCACGGCATAGTCGTAGGAATTGACCAGGCTGGGCAGGGTCGTCGGGGAGGTGAAGCCGACATTGGCCGTGAACGAGATTTTCAGGTTGCCTTCGCGGCCGCGCTTGGTCGTCACAATGATGACGCCGTTGGCACCGCGCACGCCGTACACGGCGGTCGCCGAAGCGTCCTTGAGCACGTTGACGTGCTCCACATCGTTCGGGTCGAGCATGTTGAAGGCCGTCATGTCACGCACGATGCCGTCGATGACGATCAGCGGATTCTGGTCGCCGGCATACGTCCCCACGCCGCGCACGCGGATCGTGGACTCCTCAAAGCCGGCCTCGCCGGTCTTCTGGACGGCGGCCATACCGGCGATACGCCCTACGAGGGCATTGGAAATATTGGTCACGGGAGAGCGCATCAGCTCCTTGCCCGACAGCTGCCCGATGGCGCCGGTGACGGTCTCCTTCTTCTGGGTGCCGAAGCCGACCACCACCACATCGTCGATGCTCTGGACATTCTCCTCGAGCACGATGCGGATATCGGTCTGGGTTCCTACGGGCACCTCCCGGGTGGTATAGCCGATAAATGAAACTGTCAACGTCGCATCCTTGGCCGCCATGACCGTGAAACGCCCGTCGAGGTCGGTCACGGAGCCAGTCTGGGTTCCCCTGACGACCACTCCGGCCCCGACGACCGGCATGCCCTGCTGGTCGACGACTGTCCCGGAGACCCTGGCAGGGGAGACGTCCTGCGCACCGGCGCCGAAAGCGACCGACAGGACGAGCAGCAGAGCCAGCCCGATCTTCGCGAATCTGCGCAGGAGCCCCGGCACATTCAAATAATGGTTCATTTTCATAGGTATTTAGGTTGTAGTTGGTTGATTGCGTCCCGCGGGGAGAATCGCCGCCGCGGGACAGGCCCGCACTGAGGTTCACCGAGAGGGCCGGATCACAAAATCGAAAAGGTCGGAGCGTCTTTTTCTTTCATAGGCTGATAGGTTTGGTTATGCTTCAGGATTTTCGTTACAACAAATTTAGGAAGACGGAACAGGGATATAAAGAACGGATTTATCATTTATTTGTCCGTTTTCATCATCCACCCTCCTGCGCTTCAATATTCGATCCGGACGACCACCGAGCGCGTGAAGTCCGGAAGCGATACGTCGGCACGGCGGGACGCGCGCACCCACTCGTCCCGCCAGGGGTCGTAGATCCGCACTTTCTTCACCCTGCGCCCGCCGAGCAGCGGTGTGAAGTCGACCTGCAGGCCGGACAGTCGCTGTGCCGGAATGCGTTCGGAGAGCTCGTGCCGCCACGTGCTCACCGTATCGCGGCACCAGGCAAGCAGCGTGTGTTCGCCCCGCAGCACATAGACCCGCAGCCCCGCCGTATCGCGGCGCACGGGTTCGAACCCTTCGCGAAGGGGGTCGACACCTTCGACGGCACGCGCGAAGCGCCCCATCTGGAACCAGGTATGCTGCTTGTCGATATGGTGATCCCAATGCCAGAGGTGCCCCGGCCCGGCGGCCCCGCTGAAAAAGGGGGCGAAGAGCACGTCGTGGAGCACGGAACCCATCGTATCTACCTTATATATAGGATGGGGGCCGGTATGCACGGGTTTCACGGCGCCCGACTCGGCCAGCAGCATCGGTTTGCGGAGGCCGTATCCGCGCAGCACGGCGATGGCATCGGAGGCCATGCTGTCGACCGGAGCGCCGCACACGGCCAGTTCGGCACCCTCGTCGATATAGCGGTGCACCTGCGCCACCTCGTTCGAAGGCAGGCGGTTGATGAATTCATAAATCGGGAAGCTCGACTCCCGGTCGAGCGAGCCGAGGCTCTGCATCACCAGGTTTTTCGGGAAGATCTCCTTCACACGCGGCAGCATACGGACATTCCACGCGCGCAGGTGCTCCTCGGGCGTCTCCACGGCGTTCATTTCGTTCCACAGCTCCCAGCCGAAAACGGCGGGATGGTCGCCGTAACGCTCGCGGAAGATGCGCACGCGGCGCAGGAACTCCTCCTCACCACGCTGCGAAGTGATATAATCGTCGGCATCGGCAAACGGGCCGCCGTTGGAAGTATGGTACGAGGCTTTGGTGTCCCACTTGTTCACGCCCGGCCGGATATGGCGGAAACTCTCGATGCAGAACTTGATCTTGATGCCGTACCGGTCGGCGAGCTCCAGCAGGCGGTCGATGCGCACGAGCTTGGCGGTGTCCACCTCGCCGTAACGGGTTTCGATCTCGAAGAGGCCCGTGTTGAGCCACACGCGGCCGAAATTGGCGCCGTGGCGGTGCATCTCCCCGAGGTAATGTTCCATGTCGGCAACCGACCCCATCGCGGCGATGTTGCATCCCACGGGGATATACGGCTGCCCGTCCGAAAGGCAGAAATAACGGGGATCCCGGGCGCTTACCTGGACGAAAGAGCGCCTGAAGGAGCGCCCGGGGCGCTTGGCCCACGCCTCCGCTACCGACACGAAGGCAAGGAGGCAGGTCAAAAGGATGAGTCGTTTCATAGGTCGTAGTCTTTAGGTTTGAGCGACAGGATAAAAGTAGGAAATTCCCCGCGCACGGAATATAACCGGTTCCGCAGATGCTAACACATTTTCGTCGGAACGGCGCAGGAGAGGCGAAAGGCCGGTTTTCTGTTATTTTTTGATAAATCCGTGCAAATCCGGCGGGTGGAGTATTCCTATATTTGTTTCATCGAAAACTCACCTTATCCGAACTATGAAACGACTTACGGCAATCCTCCTGTGCACGCTTGCATACGGCGCCGCAACAGCCGCCGACGGGTGGGACGCCCCGGCCGACCAGCACGTCAACGCCCTGCACCGCCTGCCCGCCCGGGCCACCTCCTACTCCTATGAAACCCCGCAGGATGCACTGGCGGGAGACCGCGCCCAATCACGGATGATGCTGCTCGACGGCGTCTGGAAATTCCGTTTTGCGGAAGACGCCGCCCGAAGCCCCGAAGGGTTCTGGCAACCGGGCGCCGACCTCGGAGACTGGGACGAGATAGAGGTTCCCTCGTGCTGGGAGATGCAGGGCTACGGGTATCCGATATACACCAACATCCCCTATCCGTTCGAGTTCAGGCCGCCGTCGATCACACGCGACAACCCGACGGGATGCTACGTCCGAAAGTTCACCGTACCCCGAAGCTGGGAAGGCGACCGGGTAGTGCTGCACTTCGGGGGCGTATACTCGGGTTATTACGTCTGGGTCAACGGCACCCTGGCAGGATATGCCGAGGACAGCTGCCTGCCCTCGGAATTCGACGTCACCGGCCTGCTGCGACCGGGCGAGAACACGCTCGCCGTGAAGGTTTTCAAATGGACGGACGGCAGTTACCTCGAAGATGCCGACCACTGGCGCATGGCGGGCATACACCGCGAAGTATACCTTGCCGCAAAACCCGATGTGGCCATCGGCGACTTCGGGGTGCGGACGCTGCTCGACGGCGACATGCGCGACGCGCTGTTGCAGATACGCCCCACGATCGACCTGCGCGAGGGCACCCCGGCGGCAGGATGGCATCTGCGGGCGCAACTCTATGCCCCCGACGGGACGCCCGAAGGCCGTGAAATGGGACTACCGGTCGAAGAAATCCTGTCGGAGGCTTACCCGCAACGCGACAACGTCTACTTCGCACTGATGGAGCAGCGCATCGCGGCGCCCGAAAAATGGAGCGCCGAGAACCCTGCGCTCTACACCCTCGTGCTGACCCTGCGCAACGATGACGGGCAGGTCGCCGAATCGCGCAGCTGCAAGGTCGGGTTCCGCGACGTCCGGCTCCGCGGACGCGAGATGCTGGTTAACGGCGTCCCCGTGAAACTCTACGGCGTAAACCGCCACGACCACGACCAATATACGGGAAAGACCGTCACGCGCGAAGGGATGGAACAGGACGTAAGGCTAATGAAACTGCTGAATTTCAACTCCGTGCGTACGTCCCACTACCCCAACGACCCCTATTTCTACGAACTGTGCGACCGCTACGGCCTTTACGTCATCGACGAAGCCAACATCGAGAGCCACGGTTCGGGCGGGAAGTTCTCGAACGACCCGGAGTGGGCAGTCCCGTTCCTGGAGCGTGTGAGCCGGATGGTCGTCCGCGACCGCAACCACCCCTCCATCGTCATGTGGTCGCTGGGTAACGAATCAGGATGCGGCCCGGCGCACGCGGCGGCGGCCGGCTGGGCCAAGGATTACGACCCCACGCGCCTGATCCACTACGAAGGGGCGCAGGGACAACCTGCGAGCCCGCTTTACATACCCCTCAGGCGCACTTCGGCGGCCGTATTCACCAGTGCCGCCCCCGCAGACGGGAAGCCGGGCACCCCTCAACAGCCGCAGGACGGCGGCAATCCGACCGACCCCGCTTACGTGGATATCGTGAGCCGCATGTATCCCACGGTCGGGGAGCTGGAGCGCATGGCCCTCAACCCGCGGATCGACCGCCCCGTGCTGATGTGCGAATACGCTCACTCGATGGGAAATTCGACCGGCGGGCTGAACGACTACTGGACGGTCATCCGCAGCCATGAGGGACTGCTGGGCGGCCATATCTGGGACTGGGCAGAGCAGGGGCTGGTCAAAAAAGATACCTGCCAACGCACCTACTGGGCCTACGGCGGGGATTTCGAACCGGCAGGGGAGCATCACGACGCGGCGTTCTGCTGCAACGGCATCGTCAACCCCGACCGTACGCTGAAGCCCGCGGCACTGGAGTGCAAATACGTATTCCAGCCCATCGGGTTCACGGCGGACGACCTTGCTGCCGGAAGGGTTGTCGTACACAACCGTAATTTCTTCTCCCCGACCGACCGCTACGACTTCACCTGGGAAATATCGACCGACAAGGGCGTATTGCAACGCGGCAGTTTCGACGTGCCGACGACGCCCGCGGGCAAGAGCGCCCCGGCCACCGTCGGGTTCCGCCCCTTCGAGCCCGAACCCGGCGCCGAATACCTGCTCCGCGTACAGGCCCGGGAAAAACGGGCGACCCCTTACGCCGGGGCCGGGCACATCGCTGCGCAAGAGCAGTTCGGACTGCCTTTCTACAAGGCTCCCGCGCATAAACCCGCCGCAGGCAGGGCGGCCGTCTCGCAGGACGGGGAGCGCATCGTGCTGAGCGCCGCGGGTGTCCGGGCGGAAATCGACCGCAGAAGCGGCTACCTGGTCTCCTATACGGTACGCGGGAAGGCATTGGTATGCGACACCCTGCGGCCGAACTTCTGGCGGGCGTCGACCGACAACGACTGGCGCGGATGGCGCGTCGGGCAGATCGCCGGATGCTGGAAAGAGATGCCCGGAAGGATCCGGACGGAAGGCATCCGCATCGACGAAGCCGCAGGGACGGTGCGTGTCGAAAAGGGGGTTCCCGACAGCGTGCGGCTGACGCTGGTTTATACGCTCGACGGCACGGGGGCGCTGGCCGTGGCATACGACCTGCAGATCGCCGGGCAGTTGCCCGAACCGCTGCGCGCGGGGCTCCGAACCCGGGTTCCCAATACACTGGGGAGGATGGCCTACTTCGGCAAAGGGCCCCAGGAAAATTACTCCGACCGCTCGTGCGGTGCTTTGCTCGGCCTCTACCGGGGTACGCCCGGGGACTTCATGCACGACTACATCACCCCGCAGGAGAACGGCAACCGCTGCGCAGTGCGTTGGCTCACGCTGACGGAGGGCAACGGGCACGGCATCCAGATCGCGGGAGACAGCCCCCTGAGCATGTCGGTATGGGACTGCACGCAGGAGGCGCTCGACAGGGCACGCCACGTCACCGAAGTGGAGCGGCTTCCGGATGCCCTGACGGTCAACATAGACTGCGTACAGGCCGGGGTCGGGGGAACCGATACCTGGAGCCTGAATGCGCGCCCCTCAGAGCAGTACCGCCTGCTGGCAAAACGCTATGCCTATAAATTCACGCTACTTCCCTGCAACAACGAATCCGAAGCAATCCGCAACGGCCGGAGGCTTTGCAACAAACGATAGACCATGAAAAAGATAATCCTGTTACTGGCGTTGGGATTCCTGTGCCAACCCCTTTACCCGCAACGCACCGAATACCCGCAGATCGGGGCGCAGGTGTTCATCGAACCGGGGCAGACCGACAAGCAGATCGACGGGTTCTTCAGGATACTCGCGCAGCACGGATTCGAAACGGCACGCATCCGGATGTTCGGGGCGCACATGCTGCGCCCGGACGGATTGTGGGATTTCACGCTTTACGACAAAGCGTTCGATGCCGCCGGGAAACACGGCGTAAAACTCTTCGCCACGCTCTTCCCGCCGACCGACGAGCTGGGCGACGTGGGCGGATTCAAATTCCCCCGCTCGAAAGCCCACCTGCTGGAAATCGCCGATTACATCGAAGCCGTCGTGAGTCACTTCAGGGGGCATCCCGCCCTCGACACCTGGGTGTTGCAGAACGAACCGGGGACGGGCGGAACGGGGCCCGGGCGAAACGACCTGACCGATGAGGTTTTCGCACGCTGGAAAGCCGCGCAGAAGACTCCGGCCTACGACAACGGCTACCTGAAAGCCGACTTCACGCAAGAGCGGTTCCACACCGATTTCACGACGTGGTACCTGGGATGGATCGCATCGCAGGTCGATCTGCACGACCCTGCGCACCACAAACACATCAATCCCCACCAGCTTCTGGACAACCTCACCGACTACGATTTCCCCGCCTACGAAGGGTTTCTGACCTCGCTGGGCGTGTCGATGCACCTGAGCTGGCACTTCGGTTATTTCACCCGGGCGCAATACCCGCTGGGAATCTCGCTCATGGCCGACATCATCCGCTCCGGAGCCGGGAAAAACCCGTTCTGGATCACCGAAATGCAGGGCGGCAATGTCACGGCCAGCGGAAGGGAGGTACTCTGCCCCACGGCGCGGGAGATCACGCAATGGCTCTGGACGGGTATCGCCGCAGGCGCCGAAGGGGTGATCTTCTGGACGCTGAACCAGCGGGCGTCGGCACTCGAAGCCGGCGAATGGGGTATGCTCGATTTCCAGGGGCGGCCGAGCGACCGCCTGACAGCGGCCTCGGAAGTCGCCCGCACGGCGAAAGCCCACAAAAGCTTTTTCCGCGAGGCCCGGCCCGTACGGAGCGGCATCACGCTCCTTTACAACACCGAATCGCTCCGCACGCAGCAAAAGAATGCGGCGGTGTCGGACGACGGCCGTTACGAAGGGCGCAAGGCCAGTGCAACCATGAAATCGCTCGCGGGAGCCTATGAAGCCATCGCCGCCTGGGGCGTGGTTCCCGAAGTCTGCGAAATGGACGCTTACGACTGGAGCGACCCGCAGGGGAAAACGATCGTATTGACGAACCTCGTGGCACTGCCTTCGGGGGCATGGGAACGGCTCGACGATTTCGTCCGTAAAGGCGGCCGGATGATCGCCACGGGGCTCACCGGATTCTACGACCAGAACATGCACTGCATCCTGATGGACGACTTTCCGCTGCGCAGGTGCTTCGGCGCACAGATCAGCGAGTACAAGGCCGTCGCACCCTATTTTACGATCGCATGCGACACCCCTGCCACGACCCTGCCCGCACATCTGTGGAAAGGAATACTCCGACCCGACAGGGCGCAGGCGATCGCCATGCACGGCGGCGACGTGGTCGGCACCCGCCACCGCTACGGCAAGGGCGAGGCCGTGTGGCTTCCCTCGCTCGTCGAGCTGGGCGGCTGGCACGGCGACAACAAAGGGGTCGCGGATTTCTACGGCACCTACTGCCGCGGGCAGATCGACCGTGCCCCGCTGCACTTCTCCCGCCCGGCGGACGGGGTGCTGATGCGTCTGATGGAGTCTCCGTCGCAACGGCTGGCCGTACTGGTCAACAAACGCCCGCACACCGTCGAAATAGGGCTTTCGCGGCCGCTGCCCGCCTCGGCGCGCCGGTTATGCGGCGAAGCGTCGCCCGAAGGCGCCTCCGTCAGGCTCGGAGCCGAAGAGTGTGCGGTTTTCCTGTGGGACAAACAGGCAGAATGATGCAAAAAACAGGTATATTTGTCGTAGCACCTTAAATTACGACCGATGAAACACCTTGCTGCCGGACTGTTGCTGTTTTGCTGGCTGCCCCTGTGGGGACAGGTCACGAACCTCCATTTCACCAACCTCTCGATCGACGCGGGGCTGTCGGACAAAATGGTTTTCGCCGTGGCACAGGACAGTACAGGGCTGATGTGGTTCGGGACAGCCGAAGGGCTCAACCGCTACGACGGCTACAATTTCGAAACGTTCCGCTACAACCCCGGGGATTCGACGTCGGTCAGCGCCTCGTTCATCAACTGCATACACCTCACACGCACGGGCGAATTGTGGATCGGCACCGAGAAGGGGCTCGACCTCTACGACCCCGTGACGGAAAGTTTCGTGAAATACCATGCGGACAACGACTCGCTGCGGCTGCTCAACAACCTGCGCATCCGCTGCATCCACGACGATCCGCAAGGGGTGATGTGGGTCGGGACGCTCGAAGGGCTGATCCGCCTCGACCTGCGGAAACGCTATATCAACTATTTCGTACTGGTACCCGATGCATTCGACCGGATGGCCAACGAAATCCGCAGCATCTGCGCCGACCGGCACGGGATGTTGTGGCTCGGCACCTTCGACGGGCTCTACCGCTTCAACCCCACGGACAACAGTTTCGTCCGCTATGAAACCCGGAGCCGGAAACTGCCCAACGACACCTACAACAACCTGGTCAACGCGCTGTATATCCCGGAGAACACCCCCGACCTGCTGTACGTCGGAAGTTCCAGCGGCCTGGTCGTCCTCGACATCCGGCATCCCGAGCGGCCGCTCGGAACCCTCCGCGCGGAAGATGGCGGACTTACGGACAACGACATAAAAAGCATCCTCAGCTACGACGACACGCATCTGCTACTCGCAACGGCCGACGGGCTCACGCTCTACGACACCCGCAGCCATCAGGCCAGCGCCTATTACAGTTCACTGTCCGACCCGACGTCGCTGCCCAACAACTCGCTGCGCACGCTTTTCCGCGACCGGCAGAACATCGTCTGGATCGGCACCGACAGCGGACTGGCCAAACTCGACCTCAAACGCAAGAAGATCGACTGCGTCCGCCTGACCAACGACAGAAAAGGGGCCGAACGCAAAGTCATCGTCAACGACCTGCTCGGCACCCCCGACCACAGCCTGTGGCTCTCCACGAACGAAGGCGTCCTGCGGTACGACAGCACGCGACGCGACGCGGGATACACGCGTTACATGGCCGACAAAGGGGTTTCGCACAGCATCGCCAAGCGGCTTATCCGCGACAGCCACGGCACCCTGTGGCTGGGAACCAACGACGGGATCGACTACTACGATGCCGCGCGCGACCGTTTCGTACGCGCCGAGCACTCGAACCAGAACTTCTCGCTCAAATATATCTACGACATCAAGGAGGACGCCGACCACGACATCGTGACTAACATCAGCAGCGGACTCTGCTTCATCACCCCGCATTACCGCCCCGACGGCGGGATCTCGCACCTGAGCTACAAGACCCGGCTCATCAGCGGCATCATCAACTCGGACAACTGCGACATCGGCTATTTCGACGTGGATGCAAAGGGCAACATCTGGTTCGCGGCCACGCAGGAGGGGCTGTTCAAATACGAAAAGCGCAACGACCGCTTCATACAGTACAAGGTGCGCACGGACGACCCCCGCAGCCTGATAAGCAACCGCATCTACACCATCCACGTTGACCGTAAGGGGAATGTGTGGACGGGCACCGACCGGGGCCTCTGCAAACTCGACCCGGCGAGCGGGCTGTTCGAGCGTTTCGACAACGACCTCGACCTCTCGCAGTCGATCCGCACGCTCACGTCGGACAACCGCGGCCGCATCTGGGCCGCCACGACCAACAAGCTCATCATGTACGACCCGGTGCGGAAAAACAAGATCGTCTGCGACCTCAACCGGGATCTGAGGATCGACGAACTGATTTACAACAGCTTCTTCATCGGCCCGCAGGGCCATATCTACATGGGCGGCGACGGGGGCTACATCCGCTACCACCCCGACGCGATCCTGCTCAACGAGGACAAGGCGCCGACGGTCGTCACATCGTTCAGCCTGTGGAACAAGGAGGTGCGCCCCGGACACCGGATCGGCAAACGCGTCGTACTGCCACGCTCGATCCTGCACAGCGACCGGCTGCGGCTGCGGCACAACGAAAATTCGTTCCGTTTCTACTTTTCGCTGCTCAACTTCGCATCGTCGAACAACAAGTATGCCTACCGGCTGGAAGGGTACGACAAGGAGTGGCAGATGACGGGCGGCAGGCAGAACTACGCCGCCTATTCGAACCTCTCGCCGGGCAGGTACCTCTTCACGGTCAGGGGCTGCAACTCGGACGGGATATGGAGCGACCGCACGGCGCGGATCGAGGTGCGCATCCTGCCGCCCTGGTGGCTGAGCTGGTGGGCATACCTGATCTACGGGGTGCTGGTCGCCGTGGTGATCGTCGTAGCCTACAACCTGACGCTCACCAAAATGAAACTCCTCTCGGAACTCCGGCTCGAAAAACTCGAACGCATGAAGACCGAAGAACTGAACCAGGTCAAGATGCGTTTCTTCACCAACGTATCGCACGAATTCAAAACCCCGCTTTCGCTCATCCTGGGCCCCATAGAGAGCCTCGGGGAACAGATCCGGGACAAGCGCCAGCTGGAGCAGCTCTCGCTCATGCGGCAGAACGGCGAACGGCTGCTGCGGCTGATCGACCAGATCATGGATCTGCGCAAGTTCGACAACGGGAAGATGAAACTCAACCCCAGCACGGGCGAGTTCGTCTCGTTCGTGCACAGGATTTACGCATCGTTCGCCTATCAGGCGCAACGCCGGGGAATAGACTACGATTTCGAAGCCTCCGAACCCGAGCTCACCTTCCAGTTCGACAGCGACAAAGTCGAGAAGGTGCTGTACAACCTGCTTTCCAACGCCTTCAAGTTCACGCCCGACAACGGACATATCGGCATCACGGTTTCGCTGCGCCGCAGCGACGAAGGACGGTTCGCCGCAGTCGAGGTGTCGGACACCGGGATAGGCGTCACGGAGGCCGACCGGGAACATATTTTCGAGCGGTTCTACCAGGGCAGCAACCCGTCGTTCGAGTCGATCCGGGGCACGGGCATCGGGCTGATGCTCGCTAAGGATTTCGTCGAGCTGCACGGCGGCACGCTGACCCTGGAGAGCGCCCCGGGCCGGGGCAGCGCCTTCACGTTCACGCTCCCGGTCGACCCGGCGGGGGCGGCACCCGCCAGCGGGACTGCGGAAAGGCAGCCCGAAGCGGGATCCGCCGAGCGCAACCCGAAGGTGCTCATCGTCGAGGACAACGAGGACATGCGGAATTTCCTGCGCATAAACCTCGAAGAACAGTACGAAATATACACGGCACACGACGGCAACGACGGGTGGGAGCAGATCCGAAACATCTACCCCGACCTGGTGGTCAGCGACGTGATGATGCCCGGCATGGACGGCTTCGAACTGTGCCGCCGCAGCAAGGCGGAACTGCTCACCTGCCACATCCCGTTCCTGCTGCTCACGGCCAAGGGCGACGAGGAGAACCGCGCCGAGGGGTATTCGGCAGGCGCAGACGGGTATATCGCCAAGCCATTCAGCATCAAGACGCTGCGCACGCGGGTCAACTCGCTCATCGAGCAGCGCATCAAACTGCGCGAACGATACCGCCAGAAGCTGCTCACCGACCCTTCGGAAATCCAGATCGAATCGGAAAACGACAAGTTCATCGACACGCTGGTCAAGGCCATCGAACAGAATATCGACAACTCGGAGTTCGGCATACAGGAGCTGTGCGAGATTTCGCGCTACTCCTACCAGCAGGTTTACCGCAAGGTCAAGGCGCTCACCGGGGAGTCGATCAACGAATTCATCCGCACCGTGCGGCTCAAACGGGCGGCGCAATACCTCGCGCAAAGCGACACCCGCATCTCGGAGATCATGTACAGCGTAGGGTTCAACTCACACTCCTATTTCACCAAATGTTTCCGCGAGCATTTCGGGCTTTCGCCCAAGGAGTACGCCGAAAAACATCGCAGGAAATAGCCCGAACCCGCAGGGACGGAGAGGCGGCCGGACACGGTTCCGGTCGCTTTTTCGTTTCCGTACCCCGCACGGGGCCAAGACGCAAGGTCTTTGCGGCCGGGCCGGGAAGGCAAATGGCGGAAACGTACTAATATTTGATAATTCCGGGATAATTTAAGTCAGGCGGGCGGACTATTTTTGTTATACCGCACCACGGGAGAAACAACCTAAACCTGATAAACTATGAAACAATCCTTACTCATTTGTGCCGCGGCGGCGCTCCTGGCCGGAAGTTCCTGCTCGGAGCAGGAACCCTTCAACGCCGCGATGCCCGTCCGGCTCAGCATCGCAGGCATCAGCCCGGGAAGCCGGGCGGCGGCGAACTACTCGGCGGACGACTACTTCGGCCTTCGGGGAATGGCGGGGGCCTCGGTAAGCGTAAAGGCCCGGACAACGACCTATATCTATGCGGACGGGACATTGGCGGGCGCCACCCCGGACGACGTGCTCTACTTCCCGGTGGACGGAAGCGCCCTGTCCTCCGTCAAGGTATACTGGCCGGAGGAGGCCGTACGCCAGGCACAGGGCGGCGCCATCGCCAAAGACCAGCGGGAGAAGGAAGCGTTCCTCGCCGCGGACTGGCTTTCGGCCGAGCTGAAGGAGGTCGCCCCAGCGCAGGCCGTCGCCCTGACACTGGGGCACGAACGGCCGAAGCTCACATTCACGCTCGCCGGCACGATGTCGGGCAGCAGGATCACGGCGCTCTCGGTCGCCGGGTACGATGCCTACTGTGACCCTCAGACCGGTGATGCCCAGTTGATTATGCTGCCGGGTAATACGGAAATAGCCCCCGAAGCCATCGGCACGGTCACCATCGGTGGCCAGGAGCGTCCCCGGAACTTCGTCGTCAAGACGATGCCGGCCCTCAAAGCGGGGGAAAACCACACGATCGAGATCAATTTCTAAATAAAAGAGCCTATCATGAAACGACATATCCTCTATCTGGCCATGCTCGCACTGGGCACGGCAGCGACAGGATGCTCCGACGACGACACCGCAAAGGAGGGCCGGACGGAGCCTACGACGGTGGAAAGCATCTCCATCCGCACCCAAATGGCCGAGGTTTCACGCGCCCAAACCGGAGACGACGACCCGACGATGGGCCCGGCATCGACCCGTGCGGGGCACACGATGACGGTGACGCTCGGCAGCGGCAGCGAACGCATGCAGGCCACGTATGAATACGACGGCGGCAAATGGATCCCCGCCGGAGAGGCGGTCGTATTCCCCGACAACAAGCGCCAGCCCGTCGGGATCATCCTCAGGAAGGAGGGCACGGCCATCCAGGACGGTACGGCGCAGGGACTTATCGACGCCGACCAGCTGGGGTGGGACAACCCCGCCCAGGTACCGCTGCGGGAGATGGCCAACGTCCCGATGCGGCACCTGAAGACCATGGTGGAATTCGAACTGGGCACGATCGCCGCCACGGCACTCACGGTCGACGGCCTCAAAGCCTGCCACGTCGGGAACGGCAACAAATGGCAGGCGATCATCGAGCCGTCGACACCCGGGTTCAGGGTTTCGGTCACGGTCAACGGCACCGTCAGCACGACGGAGGTCAGCGCGGCGGCATCCCCCACCGACGGGGTGTTCCTGGCCGATTACCGCTACACGGTACCATTGGTATTGAACGGCAGCGAACTGACGCTGGGAACCATCGGCGTGGGCAGTTGGGACGAAGGAGCCGGGGGTACGGCCCAGGGCATGACCCCGACGCATTACCGGATCGAAGGGCTGGAAAACCGCACCATCGAAGTTTACCTGGCCGGGTCGGACAGCCCCACGCAGATCACCCTCGATGCAAAGGGCGAGGCCATGCAGCAGGCCGGGGTTCCGGTCGGCATCGTCGCCAGGATCTCCTGCGACGGCACGCAATACGAGATCGGGCGGGAGGAGAGCAGCCAGATCAGCCTCCGGATCGTCGACGGGAAAGTAGCCTTCCGCAAAGCGGACGATAAGGGCTTCATCCCCGTCAACACGATCGCCGAACTGAAGATGATCGACCTCGACGACGCCAGCCGGGGACGCAAATACCTCCAGCAGGGCAACATCGACCTGCTCGACGCCGAGTGGACGCCGATCTCGAAACTGGAGGGCATCTACGACGGCGGCAACTTCACCGTCGCCCGCCTCAGGGTTTCGCTCGGGAACGGCAATGCCGGGCTCTTCGCAGCCAACGGCGGGACGATCCGCAACGTCGTGATCGCCTCGGCCAGCGCACTCAGGGGGCAGTGGCATGCAGGCATGGTCTGCGGTGAGAACACGGGAACGATCGAGCAATGCACCAACCGCGCATCGGTAACCGACGGCGGCAGCAACACGCTGGGCGGCATCTGCGGGTACAACAACAACGGCACCCTATCGGAGTGCCTGAACACGGGCACGCTGACCATCGACGCCACCGTACCGTCGGACGGCACGGGCGGCATCGTCGGCTACTGCGGCAAAGGGACGATCACGGGCTGCGGCAACACGGGCGGCATCGGCGGCAAACCCAGCAAGACGGGCGGCATCGCGGGGCAGGCCGACGACTGCCAGATCGCCGACTGCTACAACACGGGCGACCTCGTCCTGCCGTGGGGCGCAGGCGACAACAACGGCGGCATCGCGGGGCTCACCTACAATGCCACGCTCATCACGCGCTGCTACAATACGGGCACCGTCACGGTCGAAGGGTCGCAGGCCGGGGGTATCTGCGGCCAGCTCAACGCCGGGGCGACGATCAGCTCGTGCTACAATGCGGGCAAGGTAGGCGCCAAGTGGAATTCGGGCGGCATCGCGGGTCAAAGCACCGACGCCGAGATCATCGCCTGCCACAACGACGGGCTGATAGAGAGCCAGACCTCGGGATGGGCCGGGGCAGGCGGCATCTGCGGGTTCCACAAGGGAACCATCACGGCCTGCTACCACATCGGGCAGGTGACGGGCGACAGTGCCATCGGGGCAATCGTCGGCGAGCACAATTCGGGCAACATCTCCTACTGCTACTGGAACGGCGACCTGGAAGGTATCCCGGCAGGCGGCGGAGGCAGCCAGACCGGAAATGCGAAATTCGGCGCCGCATGGCCCCAGCCCTCGACGCATGAGGCATGGCGAACCACGGCCGACACCCCGGCCGCCTATTGGCGGACGCTGGGCAGCGCGGGCGGCGGCTACCCCAAACTCGCCTGGGAAAAATAACGCGGCACGGCACCCCGGCCTTCTTGCAGGCCGGGGTGTACGGGATTTAACCTATATTTGAAAACGGAACGAAACCAACAAAAACCCGAACCATGATCAAGACACGCTTTATCGTTGCAATAGGCCTGCTGATGACACTGGCCTGCTGCTCCAACTCCGGAACCGACCAGACCCCCGACCCCAACCCGCCCACGCCGCCGACGCCACCCGCGACGGGGGATTACGTATCGGTACAAAACGGGAAAATATATGCGCCCGACGGCGGGGAGCTCTCGTTATGGGGTGTCAACTTCCAGCCCTGCCTGAGCTGGGAATACAACGACCGCCTCAAGAGGCACGGGATACCCCAAACGGCCGAGGCGCTCAGGCGCGTGGCCGAAAACAACCTCGAAGAGGTGGCCAAACTCAAAGTTTCGGTCATCCGCTGCCACCTGACACCCGCCGATTTCACCGATGCGGAGGGAAACCTGGTCGAAACGCCCTACCTGGACGTGCTGGACTACATGGTCGCCGAAGCTGCCGAACGGGGCATTTACATTACGCTGGCCCTTATCAACCACATGGGCAGCGGCTACGTGCCCAATTCGGTATTCATGACCGCCGCCCGCCAGGAGTGGGTACACGACAAGGAGGTCGTCCGGAAATCGAAAAACTACGTCCGCCAGCTGCTCACGCGCAAAAACAACTATTCGGGGACGACCTATGCGGCTGAGAAACACATCGCCCTGTGGGAGCTGATCAACGAACCCGAATCCTTCAGCTATACGGACATACAGTCCAACCCCGCCGCCTACGCCGATTTCCAGTCCTGGGCGGCCGGCAACGGGCAGCAGGACAACGACGCTTCGTATGCGCTCTTCCGGCAGGAACTTATCCGGGATTATATCGACGGCATGTACGACGTCATCCGGGAGGCCGGGGCGCAGCAGCCCGTCGTCTGGAGCCACAACTGGCACCGTTACCGCAACGGCAACCCGGATATTTTCAAAGGCGCCCTCGCCTCGAAGGCCGAAGCCGTGGCCTGCTGCAACTATCCGGGGCAGGATCTCGTGCCGCAGGACTACTGGAGCAATCCCAAAGACCTCACGTCGCAGGATTATTCGGGCTGGTTCAACCAGTATTTCGACGACGTGAATGGCTACGGGTGGATGACGCTCCCCGAATACGCCGGCAAGGCGAAGACCGTCTACGAGTTCGAGACCTTCTTCAACCAAAGCGCCTATCTCTACCCCATACAGGCGCAGTATTTCCGGGCGCTGGGCGTGCAGTGCGCCTCAATGTGGACGTATACCATGCAGGAATACGCCCCCTACCACTGCGGTTCGCATTTCCTGAGCCTCACGTGCACGCCGAAAAAAGCCGCCAGCTTCATCGTGGCGGGCGAAATCTACAAATCCACCCCGCTGGGACAAATGTATGACCGTTTGGTCAACGAACAACTGGGTAGCAACTTCGCCATCTCGAAAAGCCGCGACGTGAGCATCTTCTCCTCGCCGGAAAAATTCTACCACTCAGGCGACGTGACGCAATGGTGCCCGCTCAATGTCAGCGACGGGGTCAGGAGCATCGTCGGCGTAGGCAGTTCGCCGCTGGTGACCTACACCGGGACGGGCATCTACTTCATCGACGAGCGGGACGGCGAACTGTTCGTCACGCTGGAACCCAACCACCGATGGCTCCGGGAGCCGTGGGACAGCCGACTGCAGACGAAGGTCAGCGCGCTTGACTACGACACGCCGAACACGATGAGCATCGGGCTCAAGGCGTGGAAAGAGGGTAAATATACGCTCTACCGCATCTCAGACGGCAGGCGGCAGAAGGCAGGCGTCCTCGACGGGCTCGGCGGGATGTCGCTCACGCCCGGCGACTATGTGATCGTGCGCGGGGAAGAGTAAACGCCGGGATTGTGCCGGGCTTGCGGCAGGAGTGTGCCACCACCTTGCGGCACACTTCGTCGGGAGCCCGGCAAAGACCCGGCGGAATTCCGGCTGAGGCTCGGCAAAAGGCCGTCAGAAGCTCGGTAAAGGCTCGGTAAAGGCCGGGGAAAAAGCCCTCAGAAGCCCTTCGGGAACCCGCCACCGACCCGTCAGAGGCCGATAAGCTTGATCCGGGTCTCGAAATCGCTGCGTGAACCGAGGGCCGAATTGCGCAGCTTGGTGCGGTAGGTATAGACCGTCGCCGAAGCGCAGTTGAGGAAACCGGCGATGCGGCCGCTGTCGGTAATGCCGAGGCGCATGACGGCCAGGATACGCAGCTCGGTAGGGAGCGTCCGGTCGGCCCGCACGGGGAACCGCGCCGGCTCCTCGAGCAGCGCATTGACCTGTTCGACGAAATCGGGAAAGATACCCAGGAAGGTCTCATCGAAGATCCGGTAGAAATCGCGGTAGTCGCGGTCGACGTCCGACGGCGAGCGCAGCTTGCGCATCAGCGCCTCGGAGCCTTCGGACTTCGCGGTTTTGAGCAGCTCGCCCCGGTATTCGCCGACACGACCGAGGTACTGCGTGGCCAGGAGCATGTAGCGGAACACATAGTTGTCCTTGATCTTGTTGGCGTCGCGCAGGCAGTCGTTCAGTTGCCGGAACTGTTCGTTGCGTTCGCTGAGCTGGGCATTGACCGCGGAAAGCTGGGCGTTGGTGCGCCGCTGCCTGGCATATTGCCGCAGGGTATGGATGAGCAGCAGCACGATGATGACGAACAGCCCCATGAAAATGTTGATCATGACGGTCAGGATACGGCTGCGCGAATTGATGCTGTAAACGACGGCCTGGTTGATGATCATCTCGGCCTGGCTGGAGTGGAGGATACGGGTGTTGTAATTGCAGGCAAGCATGTCGGCCATCGTACACTGGATATAGCGCGCCGCACGCTCCATATCCTGCTGCTCGAACATCAGCAGAGCCAGGTTATAGAGGGAAAGGTACTCCCTGACGGGGGTTTGCAGGTCGCAGATCGCCGCCGTGGCGAGCCAGTATTTGTGTTGTTCGACGTCGCCGAGCAGATAATAGGCGTTGGCAATATTGTAGGCGATGCGGGCCAGCGTGCGGCTGTTGTATTTCGCGGGGTCGTAAAGCGGCAGCAAAACCTCCAGGGCTTCGTCATAACGGTTCAGATCCATCAGTTCGAGGGCATACATCCGCTGTCGCGTGACACGGGAGTGACCGTCGAAACCGATCCGGGTGTGGCGGAGCCTGAAAAGCGAATCGGCATAGACCTTCCGCCGCGCCTCCGACCCGTCGCCCGAAGCGAGCCGCCCGAACACCACCATCTGTTGGGTATAATAGCTGGCCCGCATCCGCCGGGTGATGCCGACCGTATCGAGGGAAAGGATCCGTTCGTAGGCCTCTTCGATGTTGTTGCGGGCGATCAGCACCGAAACATCGCATGTCGTCGAAAGGAATTTCATCTCCCGGCTGCCGGTCGCGTCGGCGTAATTGTGCATCAGCCCCGCGTAACGGGCGGCCGTGTCGATATTGTAGGTGATATAGGAATCGAACAGGCGGTTGGCCGTCTGCCACCGCAGCGTGTCGTCGCCCGCAGCGCGGAGCTCCCGGCGCAACGAATCGGCATGGCGGACGAAACGCTCCTCATAGAGATACTTTTTCGCAATAACCCGATCCAGTTTATCGAATATCTGCTCGTTTTCGCTCTTATGGCACGCACAGAGCAGGGCTACACCGGCCATAAAAACAAGGCGGGGGGGGGAAATGTTCAGCTTTCTCATCGGCTCGACGGTTTGGATACAAATTTACAAAAAAAACGGTTCCCGCGTCCGTGGTGGACACGCGAACCGCCTCCCGGGCACCGGCTCCGGGCGGATTATCCGAAAATTTCGATCTTCACCTCCTTGCGGATGTCCGTCGACGGCACCTCTACCACCGGGCACCCCAGTTGCCCGTCGAACACGGGCTTCACCGTGCGGCCGTTGACCTTCACCCGGCGGAACTCCCCGGCGGCGGGCAGCTGGAGCCGGTAGGCGCGGCGCGGCTCCTGCCCCCGGTAGCTGCCGGCGGCGGGACGGACGGTGACGGTCGTCACATCGCCCGCACGGCGGTAGTTGAGCTCTGTGGTGGCATGGATGCCGCGTTCGTAATCGCGGCTAAGCCCGTCGTCCTCGTAGAGCGTATAGGTATTGTCGGCATCGCCCGCCGAGGGGTAAACGCGCAGGACGAGCGTCGTGAGCGGCGTCGAAGCGGGGCGCGGCGTATAAGGCTGCATCGGCAGCACCCAACCGCCCCGGACGTAGAGCGGGAACTCTTCGAGCGGCTTGGCGATGCGGCATTCCTGCCCGCCGTCGAACCGTTCGTGGGTGAAATAGTCGTACCACACGTCGCCCGCCGGGAACCAGACCTTCTGCGAGGCTGTCTTGTCCGCGCCTTCGCCCGGCGAAGCGATCGGGGCGGCGAGCAGGATATCCCCGAAAAGGAACTCCTGTTCGTTTTCATACGCGCGTTCGTCGCTGCCGTAGTCGATATACATCGGCCGGTTGAGCGGCACCATCGTCGAGTGGGTCTGCCATACGCTGCTGTAAATATAGGGCATCAGCTCCGAGCGCATGTGGTACATGCGGCGCATGGCGGCCGTTTCGCGCTCGCCGCTGATCCACGGACGGCGGTCGAGCCGCGCGTCCTTGGTCGAATGTACGCGCAGGGCGGCCGAAAGGGCGCCGAACTGCGTCCAGCGTACCGTCAGCTCGGGGTTCGGATCGCCGCGGAACCCGCCGATGTCATGCGCCCAGTAGTAACAGCCCGCGTTGCCGCTGGCCGAGGTGAGTTTGACCTCGAATGCGAGCAGCGCCCAGTTGGCCTGGGCGTCGCCCGAGAACTGGATCGGATGGCGATGGTCACCCCAACCCGCCCAACGGCTGTAACCGGCGCCGCGCAGCCCTTTGCGCTCGGTCTGACGGTAGTAGAGCTCGTTGATCCACTGCAACGACGTGGAGCGGTAGCCGCGCACCTCGGGATAGAGGTAGTTCTGCTGCCAGTCGAGCCACCAGAAATCGGCGCCCATATCCTCGGTGGCATGGTGCGCATGTTTGAAAAACGTCTCCATGTATTTCCGGTCGCCGAGGTCGAAAAGCAGCGGGTGGGCGGGGTCGGCCCCCATGTCCGCCATAAAGGCGGCGTACATCTCCTCGTGGGGACGTATGCCGTCGTGGGGATGGTCGTTGAGCGACACGGTGACGCCGCGGCGGTGCACCTCGGCGATCAGCGCCCCGGGATCGGGAATGCGTTTGCGCTCCCACGTATAGCCCGTCCAGCTGCGGCTGCCGGCATGCCCGGTACCGATCTTGGCATCGTAGGTATGCCAACCCATGTCGAAGACGAGGTTGTCGAGCGGGAAATCGTTCTCCTCGTAGCCGTCGATGATCGAAAGGAACTCCTCCGACGTATAGTCCCAGTAACGGCAGTACCAGACGCCGTGGATGTATTTGCGGGTCATGGGAACGCGGCCGCTGATGGCGCCCAGGTCGGCAAGGGCGGCCTTGTAGTCGTTGCCGTAGACGAAACAGTACTGATCCTGCACATGGCTTTTCGTATCGCGCGGGCAAAGCCAGCCGTCGACCAGCAGGTCGGAGCGTTCGTCGTCGATCACGTACCAGCCGTCGCGGCTCAGCAGGCCGTCCTGCATGGGGATCTCCCCGGTAACGCGGTCGAGCGTCTCGACCGGGCCGCCAAGGTTGTTGCGGAAAATACAGCGGTTGGTGAACTTCTTCTCCTTGCCGTTGAGCTTGTAGTAGGCCGCAAAGTTATGCAGCCCGAACGGGAATCCGTCGTGTTCGTAGACGATGCGCAGGGCCGAGGTGGAGATCTCGTAGCGGTTCCCGCCCAGCTCCCGCACCCTGAACTCCGACGCGGGGAGCAGGCTGCCCCGGTCGTAAGCGAAATAGGTAGGGTCGTCGATGAATTTGCCGTCGTGTGCGAATTCGAGTCGGAACAGCGTCGGGGTAATGAGCGTCAGGCGGTTCTCGCCGAAAACGAGCGGGTTGCCCGAAGGCTGTGCGACGGCGGAAAACCCGCCGCACAGGAAGAGCAGAAAAATCAGAAAAGGATGTTTCATGATCGGGATATGGTTGAAAAATTCTCCGCACCGTCGGAACGGGCAGTGCGGAGAAACGTGTTTTCATATATGGCCTATTCGTTGCGGATGCTCTCGGTATATACGTTCCCGTAGGGGTCGGAAGCCCTCACCGTGACCGTTCCCCAAGACTCCGACGCGGGTTTGTAGTAGAACATGTGGTCGTTGTTGGATTCGGGTTCGGCCGTCGGGCGATGCTCGGGTTTGGTGTCGCCGAACATGAAGTCGTAAGCGCGGCGATCCATTTCGTACCTGAGGTTCGAATCGGACGGAAGCGTTACCCAGCCGGCATTATCCTCCTGCACCTCGACCGTCCAGGTGGTATGCCAGTTGAAGATGTTCAGGATGAGGCCGTCGCGGTATTTTTCGGAAACCGCCTCGCCGGGGCCATAGAGGTACATCTGGTATTCGCGCGGGAAAGCAGTGCCCTTATAGTACCAGTTCCTGATCCGGTTGCCCTCGATCTCATAGACGGCGTAACCGCGGGGGCTGCCGTCGTTGCACAGCTCCTCGCCGTTCCAGTAGGCACCCATCACCGCTCCGAGCGTATTCTCCTCGATGGTTTCGGAAATCGTGGTCGTATAGTTGTTGTGCGAGTGTCCCGAAAGTATCCGGACATTATAGCCGTCGAGCAGGGCGTAAAGCTCCTTGTAATCGGCGACATGGCTCGTGGGACGGTTGCGGCGCGAAGTGGCGATATGCAGGCCGATGATGATGAGCTTGTCCTTGGGGACATATTTCAGATCCTGCTCCAGCCATGCCATCTGTTCGTCCGTGATGTCGGCGGTATAAGAGGACGAGCCGGTGTAGAGCACGTCGTCGAGCACGATGAAATGACAGTCGCCGATGTTGTAGGAGTAGTACGTGGGGCCGAACGCCGCCTCGAAGCTGGCATCGGCATCGGCATCGACGGTTATGGCTTTATTGTGATCGTGGTTGCCGATGACCTGGAAAACGGGCACGCCGATCTTTCGGATACGCTGCTTGTAAACCTCGTGGAAGGGCATGTTGTCCCAGACCAGGTCGCCCAGCGAAATGCCGTAAACGGGAGCCTCCAGTTCCTGCTGCACGTAAGGGATCAGCAGGGGCAACACCTCCTCGTCGAGCATCGTCACCTCGTCGTCGCGGCCGATCTGCACGTCGGCCAGCGCCAGCAGGGTGAAACGCTCTTTTTTGCCCGTGCGTTCGAGCTTGAAGCTGCGCTGCACGACGTCGTTGTCGCCCATGGCGATCTTCTTATAGATCTTCGGCATGCCGTTCTCCACCGGAATTTCGTATTCGGCGGGGACGGAGACGAATACGAACGGGGCGTTCCGCTTCACACGCATCTGGTAGATGCCCTGGGCGTCGGTGGTCGTCACCGTGACGCCGTCGCTCACGACCACGCCCTCGATCGGGCCGGCACCGTCGGTGACACGGCCCACGAGGTTCATGCCGGGCTCGGGGGTGATGTCCACCTTTTCGTAGAGGCCGCCGAGAATCTGGGCGCCTTCGTCCTCGCTGCAAGCCACGAAGCCGGTGGCCAGCAGGAAGACCAACAGATATTTGATGTATTTTATCATTTTTTCGGTTTTTTAAAATTCATATCTTGCCCCGGGGCCCCAGACAGGCGGGATCCCCCGGGATCGCCGGGGATCAGTAACCGGGGTTCTGCTCGATCAGGTTGTTGGCCGAGATCGCCGAGTTGGGGATCGGGAACAGGTTTTTGTTCTTGTCGTTGAGCGGCGTATGATCCCACCAGGATTCCGTCACGAACTTGTCCCAGCGGATCAGATCCGTACGGCGGCGTCCTTCGCCCAGGAATTCGATCATCCATTCGTCGAGCATACGGTATTCGTCGAGGTTGTCGGCCGTCACGGGGTTGGGATCCGCGCCGCCCTCGAAGTTGCGCCCGCGAACCTGGTTGATCAGGCCGGCAGCCGTCTTCTTGTCACCGGCACGCAGCTCGCACTCGGCAAGCATGTAGTAGATCTCCGAGAGGCGGATGACCGGGCAATCGGGATTCCAGCGCAGCAGCTTGTCGTCGAGGTTGGGCTGCGGCGCCTTCACCAGGCGTACGCCCGAATTCTCCTCGCCGTCGGCCATCGTCGAGGTAAGCTCGGCGACAGAATTGTATTTGGTGCCCACTTCCGAGAAACGGGCGACCTGGTCGACCAAGTTGATCACCTTGCCGCTATACTCCTTCTGCCCCAGGCACTGCTGGGAAGGGTTGTTGGGGTTGGTCTGGTCGCCGACGAGGAACATGCCTTCGTATTTGCGGCTACCCAGGTAACGGTAGGGCTTTTTACGCAAGTCCTTGTCGTTGAATTTCTGGTAGGGATTGCCCAGTTTCCACTGCGTGTAGTAGCGTCCCTGGGGATCGAGCGACGGCGTGAGCATGAAACCGTTGTAGCCTGCGGTCTCGATACCGAAATATTCGTAGGATGAATAATGGTAGAAATATTTGAAATACCAGTTCCACTCGACTTTGGAGTTCTCCGAAGGCACCGTCCAGATCACCTCGGGCGAGGTGTTGTTGTCGAAACAGTGGGGGCCGTACCAGGTCTTGTCCAGCTCGTAGGTGCCGTAGACACCGCCGATGATGTCGCGGCAAATCTCTGCGCACTCGTCGAAATGCTCCTCGCCGATGTAGGCCACCGCATTGAAATAGAGCTGGGCCAGCAGCGCCGCGGCGGCAGCCTGCTTGATGTAACCGTCTTCGGAAGCGCCGAGCGTCGTTTTCTTCGACAGGGCGGGGATGGCGTCCTTGAGCAGGGTTTCGATATGGGCGTAGGTCTCGCGCGCCGTGCTGCGGGCGCACAGGTCGTCGTCCACCGAGTAGTAAATGGGCATGCCGCCGAAATAGTCGAGGCCGCGCATGTAGAAGTAGGCCGTGATGGCATTCAGCTGGTTGATGTGGTCGGCCTTGACGGCGTCGTTGAGCCCGATGGCGTTGTAATCGACCCCCTGGAGGTCGGACTTGGCTTCCAGGGCACGCGAAATACCCCCGGTCGTACCGTCGTAGGTATTGACGACGAAGCGGTCGTCGGGCGACCAGGTGTGGTAATGCAGGCGGTAGTACTCGCCGCTGTTATACCAGTCGCTGCCGCGCTTGGGGCACACCATCTCGTCGGTGGTCAGCTCCTGGAGGTACCACCGGTCGGCACCGATGTACCATTTCCAGTGGGTGAAAGGACGGCAAAGCACGGCATAGGTGCTTTCGGGCGAGGTGAAGAACGTATCGGGTGTGACTTCCGAGTAGAACTTCTCGTCGAGGTCGCAGGAAGGCGCGCAGAGGGCGGCAGCCCCGACCGTCACGGCAATTATATGTTTCAGTTTCATAATGGTTCTCGGTTTGGAATTAGAAGTTTAACTGCACGCCCAGCGTAAAACGGGTCGTCTGCGGGTACATCGTCGAGGTGTTGTTGACATACTCGAAACCGGGGTACAGGCCGTTGATGTTGACCTCGGGATTGAGGCCGTTGTAGTCGGTGAATACGGCCACGTCGCGGATGGTCAGGTAAAGTTTCGCAGACTGGATATAACGCGTCCACTTCCGCAGGTTGAACGTATACCCGAGGTTGATGGCGTCGATCTTGAGGAACGAGCCGTCGTCGAGCCAGTAGTCGCAGAGGATCTTCTCGTCCTTGATGTTACGGTTGCGCGTGTAGGCCGACTTGAGGACGTTGAGCTGCGAATCGTTGGCCAGGCCGTAGTACATGTTCACCTGGCTGAAGACATCGTACCCGAGCCAGCTGCGCAGGAAGATCGACAGATCCCAGTTCTTGTATTTGAACGTGTGATCCCACGAGAGGATGACCTTGGGGATCGCATTGCCCACGAAATGTTTGTTCTCGGCCACGAGGTTCGACGTGCTGCCGTCGGTGGCCGGCACGATCTCGTTGTTCTTGTCGTAGATCATCCACTTGCCGTTCTCGTCGAGCCCGGCGTACTTGTAGATGAAGTACTGCCCCAGCTCGAGGCCGTTCTGCAGGCGGACGGCCGTACCCGGGTTGCCCGGCGAGGGGAAGGTCACTTCGTCGAGGAAGAACCCGTCGTCACCCATGCTCTTGATCTTGGTCTTGTTATGCGACAGGCGCAGGGTCGACGTATAGCGGAAATTCTTGCTGCGGACGATGTCCCCGCCCAGTTCGAACTCCCAACCCTTGTTCTCGAGGCTGCCGATGTTCTTCATGACCGTATCGTGTACCATCGGGGGCATCGGGGCATTGACCGAATAGAGCATGTCGTCGACCTGGCGGAAGTAGAGGTCGAACTTACCCCAGAGGCGGTCGTTGAAAAGCGAGAAGTCGAGACCGAAGTTGAGCTCGGATTTCTCCTCCCACTTCAGGTCGGGGTTGATATTGCGGATCGAACCGTAACCGGGCTGCCAGACCCCGTTGGTGGGCCACATGTCGTTGGCTTTGTACATGCGGGTCGTGTAGCCGTTCCCGAAGCCGTTGTTACCCGTGACGCCGTAACCCAGGCGCACCTTGAGGTCGCTGATCCAGCCGACGTCGCGCATGAACGCTTCGTTCGAGAGACGCCAGCCGCCCGAAACGGCCCAGAAATTACCCCAGCGGTTGTTCACGCCGAACTTCGAGGAACCCTCGCGGCGGAAGCTCACCGTAGCCATGTAACGGTCTTTATACGAATAGTTGGCACGCCCGAACATCGAGAGCAGGCGCTCGCGGGGATCCTTGTTCGAATCCATCGAGGCACGGCCGTCCGTGAGGTACGAACCCACGCCCATGTCCCACGGGCCGACGCCGTCGACCGGGAAATCGTAGTTCGACATGCTGAAATCCTCGCCGCCGGCCTGCCAGAAGCTGTAACCGGCCACGACGTCGAGCGTATGGTCTTCGCGGAATACGCGGTGGTAGTTGGCATAGGCCTCGACCGAAACGCGGTTGTCCTTGCTGAACTTGTGCGACGCACCGCCGCGGCGGCTGTTGTCGATCGACTCCTTGTGGTCATGCGAAACGTAGGTATATTCCTGGTACTGGCGTTTGTCGATACCCACGGTTCCCTGCAGCGAGAGGCCCTTCATCAGGTTGATCTTCACGGTGGCGTCGGCCAGCAGCCACTGGTCTTTGCCGTTTTTCGTGCGCAGCATGATGTCGGCCACGGGGTTGAAGCTCGTGCCGGAGATGCCGTTGCCGACCACATTGTACTTGGAGGGGTTGGCCGGGTCGTAGAGCGGAATGGTGGGATTGAGGCCGAAGGCCATCTTGAAGATGCCCGACGAGTTGCGGTTGTCGCGCTCGGCCTCGCGGAACTGGGCGTTGGCGCGCACCTCGACCACGCCGTCGAAGAGGTTGAACCGGGCGTTGATACGCCCCGAATAGTCCTTGCGGTTATCGCCGATGACGATACCCTTCTGGTTCTGGGCCATGAACGAAGTATAGACCTGAGCCACCTCCGTACCGCCGGCAATGCTCACCGTATGGCGCTGCGAAAAGGGCGCATCGTTGGTCAGTTCCTTATACCAGTCGGTATCGGCGCCGTAGTCCTCGCCCAGGCCGTACTCGATATACTCGCTCGACGAGAGCAGCTCGGGGTACTTGCGGACGGTCTCGAACGAGAACTCGCCCGTATAGTTGGCCGTCACGCTGCCCTGCTTGGCGCGTTTGGTCGTAATGAGGATCACACCGCCGGCGGCACGCGTACCGTAGATCGCACCCGCCGAAGCATCCTTCAGCACGTCGATCGACTCGATGTCCTCCTGGTTGATCGCCCGCATGTCACCGCCCGGGATGCCGTCGATAACCACGAGCGGGCTCTGGCTGGCATTGACCGACGCGATGCCGCGCAGCTGGAAATCATTGCTGCTGTTGGGGCTGGCGCTGCCCGAGATGGTAAGTCCCGGAACCTTGCCCTGGAGCGCCGTGGCGATGGTCGAACCTCCCATGCCGGCCGTCAGGTCATCGCCCTTGATCGAGGTGATGGACGAAGTCACCGACTTCTTTTCCATCGTACCGTAACCGATCACCACGACGTCCTTGAGTACCTGGCTGTCGTCTTCCATGACAATGTCGATGACCGAACGCGCCCCGACATTCACGGTCTGCTCGGCATAGCCGATGAACGAGAATTTCAGCTGGCTGTCTGCCGCGGCATTGATCGTGTAACTTCCGTCGATGCCCGTGGTCGTACCCGTCGTCGTGCCGACCACCACCACGGTGGCACCGATCAGCGGCTCGCCGGCCGTGTCGGTCACCTTGCCGCTCACCTGATTGCGGCTTTGCGCCTGTGAGGACAACGCAGACGCCGTCAGCACCAGGCAGAACACGAAACGCAGAAAATACCCTGCATAGGATTTCCCCGTATCTGCAAATCTGTTTTTCATATCTTTTTCTCTCTTGTTTTTCATTGATTTGTCACCGCAGGACTATTCGGCTGCGATTTTCGTCATCTTGACATTGTCGAGGTACCAGCGGTAATAACCCGATAATCCCTGCTGGGTGGAGCGGATGACGACCCGGGTTTCACCCGTAATCCCGTAAAGCTTCACGCTCATAGGTATCCATTCCCAATGCTCTCCGGGTGTCATCGGCTCGCTCTCTTTTCCCTGATCGCCGTTTATGCTGCCGGGGCCCTCGAGAATGGCGACTGTGACGGTTACCGCGTCGGGCTTGCCCGTACCGTCGCCGCCGATATTCGATGCGGCCACGAACGTCAGTTCAATATCAGTGGCCTGCCCCTCGGGAATCGCAAGAGCCGGCAGGATGATTCCGGTCTGCTTGTCGCCTGCACCCATTTTGAGATAATCCGAGCAGGCGTAAATCGTCCGTACACCGGGATTGAAATCGGTCAGCCCGGCATCGGAAAACGCTTTGTCTACTACGTATTGACCGTTCACCTTCGAGTAGATATTGACCGCTCCATTCTGCGTATGTTCGCCCACGCAGTCGGTACCGTTGAACTTCGAAGTCCAGTCGAACGGCTCGTAATAATAAACATAGCCGACCTCCTTGCCGTCGTCGTCGAAGAGCGAGTTCTTCGCATTCTGGGCGACCCGGACAACGGTCTCCAGGCCGCTGAGCGAGGTCAGTATCTTCACCTCTCCGTTGCGGGGCGCACCCGTGGTGTTCTCGCCCACGGTGAGCGTCACCTCGGTCTGGCCCGCATCGCCCGAAGCCGGGCTGGGCGTAAGCCAGCCGTCGGACTCCGCCGTCCATGCCTCGGCCGCCGTGACGGTGAAGGTAAGCGGCGTGCGATCCTCGTCGGCAAATCCGAACTTATTGACGGAAAAGCTGTTGACGGAAACCTTCAGTCCTTCGAGATTCTGGGTGACGGTGACGGTCGCCGTTTTCGAATCGGCCGTAACGGTGAACGTACCCGTACGTACTCCATCGGTCGTATTCTGGGCGATATCCAGGCCGATGCTCTCGTCTCCGGGAGCACCCGAAGTCTTGACAGGGGAGATCCACTTGCTGTCGTCGGCGACGGATATTTCCCAGTCGCAGTTGGTGGAGATGAAGATCGCAGCCTTCTCGCCGGTTTCGAGCAGACCCGATTTCACGACGGTGATCTTCGCCGGCGTAACGGAAAGTGCATCGACCTTGAGTTTCTGCGTCACGGCTATCGTACGGCGCGTGCCGCCGTCGCCTTCGAAGATGATGAAACCGGTGCGATCCTCGCCCGTATTGTTCTCGTCGATGGAGAGGAAAATACGCACGCGGCCGCGGTCGCCTTCGGTATGGGTGAGGTGGATCCACTCCTCGACATAGGTAGCCCGCCACGAGCGGTTCGTACCCAGGTCGAAATTGACCATTTCCCCTTCGGTGGTGAGGCCCGTGTATTCGACTTCGATCTCCTGGCGGGTAACCGAGAGGAACGCGTCGGGATCAGCGTCGTCGCACCCCGCAAAACCGAGGCCCGAGACGAGCAGCAGGGCGGATCCGGCCCTGAATAACATATGCTTGAAATTCATGTTGGTTCTGTTTATGATTATGGACACCTGTTAGTCGCGGGGAGCCTTGACCATCTTAATGTTGTCGAGGTACCAGCGGTGATAGCCCGACACACCGAACTGGGTGGAGCGGATAACGATCCGCGAGCGGTCAGTAACGCCGTAGAGCGTGACTTTCATGCTCACCCACTGGTTCCACGAGCTAACGCTCGACATGGAAAGCGACGCGCTCTGTTTCACAGAGGGGCTGTCGACCGTTCCGGGGCCTTCGTAAACCTCGACGGTCACCGCCGTGTCGTCGATACCGCGCAGCGTTATGCCGCTGCCCGTACCGTCAATCGAAACGACCGGAGCCGCGTCGAACGTCAGGGTAATCGTGGACGACTTGCCTTTCTGGATATATTTGCCCATGTCGATGGCAAGGCCGTTCTGCTGGTTGTTCTTACCCATCTTGAAGTAGTGCTTGGCCATGTAGAAGGCATTGCCGCCGTAATTGTACTCGCTGTACCCCATCTGCGTAAATTTGAGCTTGGCCGCAGCATGGTTGCGCACGGCCTGCGTGGAGCCCTGGTCGGGGAACTGCACCTGATCCTGGCCCCCGAACTGCTCGCACCACGAAAGGTCGTCGTCGAGATAAACATGGTCGATTTCCAGCCCGTCGTCGGTATCGGGGGCAAGCGTCTGGGTCACGGTTACGGTTTCGGAAAGCCCGCCGCTCACGACGGCGAGGTGCCCCACACGGATAGCTTCCGTCTCGTTGGGCTTGACATCAAGGACGACCGACACACGGCCTTTCCCGGTAGGTTTGTCGACCGAAAGCCAATCCGCATCGGAGGTAATGGCATACCCCCGGTTGGCCAGCACATCCAGCGTCGCTTTCGACCCCGTACTCAGCGTACCGGTTCGGATAACCTCCACGCTGACTTTACTCACGGTGAGTCTGGCTGCCGCATCTTCCGCTTTGTCTTCGACACAGGACGGAAAACAACAGGCACAACCCATCAGAAGCAACAAGTGTAAAAATGTTTTCTTCATAGATTAGCAGGTTTAGTTTGTGATATTATGGATTAGGATTTTTAAAAAAAATTACAAATCGCAAGTCGGGAACACTGCGCAGCAACAAAAGTATCCATTTTAAAGGGGCAGGTAAAGAGCAACGACCGATAATATAGAAATTAAAATTTCTTATCTTATTGATAATAATTATTTTATAAATACACCATACAGAATGTTATATAGATTCGGGAAGGCCGAAACCGGCATAAACGAGGCGATTCAGCACCGGTTTCAGGCCGGATCGAAGCACGGATTCCGCAGTTTCCGTCTTTTTTTCGGATTTCGCATCGAAATAAATCGAAACAAAACGATACATCCGCCGATCCGGCAGCCGGGAATCCGGCGACGGCCACCGGACAAGAGGAGAATAAAACAAGGAAGCGGGGATAACCGGGACACAAGAGCAGGCCGGAACCGGACGCGGCGGGCGCACGGTAAAAATGGTAGCATGAACCGTAATCGGGGTAACAGATAGTAGGTCAGGACATATTATCTTTGCATCGTGGAAACGGCCGTTTCCCCGAAAGGCGGGGAGCGGAGGGACTTGCGACACGAACGAACATGACAAAAGAACAAAAGACACAGGCTATCGAATTGTTATTCGCAGAAAAATGCTCGTGCGTAATCCGCAACGGGGATTCGATGCGGATATTCCGCGAACGGGGCGTGGCCGACCTCTTCCGGCTGCTGCGCGAAGAGCCGCAACTGCTGCGGGGCGCTTTCATCGCAGACAAGGTCGTCGGCAAAGGCGCCGCGGCGCTGATGGTGCTGGGCGGCGTGGAGGGGCTTTTCGCCGACGTGGTGAGCCGCCCGGCATTGGAGCTGCTCGCCGGAGCCGGCATCGCGGTGGAATACACGGTCGTAGTGCCCAACATCGTGAACCGCGCCGGGACGGGCACCTGCCCCGTGGAACAGCTTTGCGCCGGGGCGGCGTCGGCCGCCGAGTGCCTGCCGCTGATCGAAGGGTTCATGCAGAAAATGAAGGAACGACATGGATAGGCTAATGAAAAAATTGGGTTTGCTGGCGCTCTGCACGGGGCTGTCATTCGCGGTACACGCCGTGGCGCCGCAGGCGGAAGCCCCGGCGGAGCAAAACGTGAAGATCGACTCGGTCGTCGTGACGGGGGCGCGCTATGCGTCGGACATCCGCCACCTGCCGATGACCGTGTCGGTGGTCGGCCGGGAGAAGATCGAACAAAGCTTGCAGCCTTCGCTGCTGCCGACCCTGACCGAGCAGGTTCCGGGGCTGTTCACCACCGCACGCGGGATCATGGGCTACGGCGTGTCGGACGGCGCCGCGGGAGGCATCTCCCTGCGCGGGCTGAGCGGAGGCTCGGGGCGGCTGATGGTGCTCATCGACGGGCACCCGCAGTACATGGGGCTGATGGGGCACCCGATCGCCGATGCCTACCAGTCGCTGATGGCCGAACGGGTCGAAGTGCTGCGCGGCCCGGCATCGGTGCTCTACGGTTCGAATGCGATGGGCGGCGTGGTGAACATCGTCACCCGCGGGATGCGCGAGCAGGGCGTGAAGACTTATGCCGACATCGGCTACGGCTCCTATAACACGTTGCAGACGGAGGCGACGAACCGCATCCGCAAGGGACGTTTCACGTCGGTGGTCAGCGGCTCGTACAACCGCACCGACGGACACCGCGCCGACATGGGATTCGAGCAGTACGGCGGTTATGCCAAGCTGGGCTATGAGATTTCGCAGGCGTGGAACGTGCGGGCCGACGTCAATGTGACGCACTTCAACGCCTCGCAGCCCGGGACGGTGACCAACCCGATGGCCGATGCCGACCAACGCATCACACGCGGCATGACTTCGCTCTCCGTGGAGAACAACTACGGCCGGACTTCCGGGGCCCTGAGCCTCTTCTACAACTGGGGCCGCCACCGGATCAACGACGGCTACACGGTCGATCCCAACGACACGAACAATCCGAAAGATTACCGTTTCAACTCACGGGACGACATGATGGGCGTATCGTGGTACCAGAGCGCCCGGCTTTTCAGGGGCAACCGGCTGACCGTCGGCGCGGACTACTACCGCTTCGGAGGCGAGGCGTGGAACAGATACGTCGAGGGCGACCGCAAGGGCGAGCGCTCCGACATCGCCGATAAGTCGCAGGACGAGGTGGCCGGCTACGTCGATTTCCGGCAGGACATCGGGGGCTGGCTGACCTTCGACGCCGGGCTGCGCGTCGACCACCATTCGCACATCGGGACGGAGTGGATCCCGCAGGCGGGGCTTTCGTTCCACCTGCCGCACACCATCGAACTGAAGGCTTCGGCCTCGAAGGGTTTCCGCTACCCCACCATCCGCGAGATGTATATGTTCCCGCCGCAGAACCCCGACCTGAAACCCGAGCGGATGTGGAACTACGAGGTGGCCTATTCGCAGCGGCTGCTCGGCGGGCGGCTCACCTACGGCATCAACCTCTTCTACATAGACGGCGAAAACCTGATCGTCGCCGTGCCGCGCGAGGGGACGACGCCGCTAAACATGAACACCGGGAAGATCGACAACGCCGGCGTCGAGGCACAGGCCGCCTACCGCATTTCGGAGGCCTGGTCGGTCGCCGCCAATTACAGTTACCTGCACATGGAGAACCCCGTGATCGCCGCACCGGAGCACAAGCTCTACACCGAGGCCGGGTTTGCCCGGGGCCGCTGGTCGGTGACTACGGGCGTACAGTACGTCGCGGGGCTCTACACTTCGGTAAAGGCCAACGGCCGGGGCACGGAGAACACCGAGGATTTCGTGCTGTGGAACCTGCGGGCGTCGCTGCGCGTGAGCCGCTGCCTCACGCTGTTCGCCCGGGGCGAAAACCTGCTGGCGCAGCGCTACGAGATAAACGCCGGATACCCCATGCCGCGGGCGACCTTCATCGGCGGCATACGCCTGGATTTTTAAATACGGGCGGAAAACACTATTTTTGACACAATCAATAACGACAATATGGAAACAACGGCTGTAAAACTCTATTCGACGGGCTACCGCGAAGCGAAGACCTACCTCGCGGCGGCACTCTTCGTGGCAGGCAACATCGTCCTGCCCCAAATCTGCCACCTCGTGCCGCAGGGCGGCCTGCGGTGGCTGCCGATCTATTTCTTCACGCTGGTCGGCGCCTACAAATACGGCTGGCGGGTTGGCCTGCTGACCGCCCTGCTCTCGCCGGTGGTGAACTCGGCGCTGTTCGGCATGCCCGCAGCGGCGATGCTGCCCGTGATCCTGCTCAAATCGGTGCTGCTGGCCGTCGCCGCAAGCCTCGCAGCACGGCGGGCGGGGCGCGTAACGCTGCCCCTGCTGGCGGGCGTCGTCCTCTTTTACCAGCTGTTCGGCTCGCTGGGCGAATGGGCCTGGACGGGCTCGGCGGCCGCCGCCCTGCAGGACATCCGCATCGGGCTCCCCGGTATGCTGGCGCAGGTATTTGCAGGATACGCAGTGCTCCGGTACCTATTACGTAATTAACAATCCCAAGACATGACAAAAATGTATATGGTTTCGTTATTGTCGATCCTGCCTTTCACGGCCCCGGCCTGCGGATCGGCACAGGGCGGCGGAGAAGCGCCCGAGGCACCCAGGGTCTATTTCGTGCGGGACATCACGCCGGAGAATATGGTGCGCCTGTACGAGGCGCTGGAGCGTCCGGCGACGGGCAAGGTGGCAGTGAAACTCTCGACGGGGGAACCCGGCGGGCACAACTTTCTCAAGCCGGAGCTTATCAAGGATCTGGTGCAGAAGGTGGGCGGCACGATCGTCGAATGCAATACCGCCTACGGCGGCGGACGCGCCAGCACGGAAAACCACCTGAAGGCCGCCGCCGACCACGGCTTCACGGCCATCGCCCCGGTGGACATCATGGATGCCGAAGGCGAGGTAAGCTTGCCCGTGAAGGGCGGCAGGCACCTCAGGGAGAACTTCGTGGGGTCGCACTACCCCGCCTATGATTTCACGGTGGTGCTCTCGCACTTCAAGGGGCACGCCATGGGCGGCTTCGGCGGTGCGGTGAAGAACATCTCGATCGGCATCGCTTCGTCGGCGGGCAAGGCGTGGATACATTCGGCCGGGAAGACCAAGAATGCCGCCCAGATGTGGGGCAACCTGCCCGCGCAGGACGATTTTCTGGAGTCGATGGCCGAGGCGGCCAAGTCGGTGGCCGAACATTGCGGGGAAAAGATACTCTACATCAACGTGATGAACAACCTGTCGGTGGACTGCGACTGCGACGCGCATCCCGAAGACCCGAAGATGGGCGACATCGGCATCTTGGCCTCGACCGACCCGGTGGCGCTGGACAAGGCATGCGTCGACCTGGTTTACGCATCGACAGACCCGGGCAAGGTGCACCTGATCGAACGCATGGAGTCGCGCCACGGCATCCACACGCTGGAACACGGCGAAGCGATCGGGCTGGGCTCGCAGCAATACGAACTCGTGGAACTGGAATAGGATGGAGTACCGCATACTGGGGCGCACCGGACTGAAAGTCGGCGCCATCGCACTGGGTTGCGAGGGGTTCGCGGACAAGACGGCCGAAGAGGTGCGCGCCGATTTCGATTTCGCCATCCGCAACGGCATCAACTTCCTCGACCTTTACGCCTCGAATCCCACGCTGCGCAGCAACATCGGCGCAGCGCTGGCGGGCAGGCGCGAGAAGTTCGTCATACAGGGGCACCTCTGCTCGGTATGGGAAGAGGGGCAGTACCTGCGCACGCGCGATCCGGAGAAATCGCTGGCGGCGTTCGAAGACATGCTCGCACGGCTGGGAACGGACTATGTGGAGATCGGGATGATCCACTACGTGGACGCCGAGGCCGACCTGCGCGAGGTGCTCGACGGCCCGATCATGCGCCTGGCGCAACGGCTCAGGTCGGAAGGGCGCATCCGCCACATCGGCCTGAGCAGCCACAACCCCGTGGTCGCGCACATGGCGGCCCGGACGGGGCTCATCGACGTGCTGATGTTCTCGGTGAACCCCTGCTACGACCTGCTGCCGCCGAGCGACGACGTGGATACGCTCTGGGCGGACGAGAGTTACGCGCGGGAGCTGCACAACATCGACCCCGAACGGCAACGGCTCTACGAATTCTGCGAACGCGAAGGGATCGCCATCGACGTGATGAAGGCCTACGGCGGAGGCGACCTGCTGAGCGACGCCAACTCGCCCTTCGGACGCCCGATGACCCCGGTACAATGCCTCGAATACGCCCTGACGCGCCCCGGCGTAGCGGCCGTAATGGCCGGCTGCCGCAACCGCGCCGAGATCGAAGCGGCACTGGCCTGGTGTTCGGCCACGGCCGCGGAACGCGACTACACGGGGGCGCTGGCCGGGCTGGACAAATTCTCGTGGGAAGGGCACTGCATGTACTGCGGGCACTGCGCCCCGTGTTCGGTGGGGATCGACATCGCCGGTGTGAACAAATACTACAACCTGACCCTGGCACAGCACGAGATACCGGAGACGGTACGCGAACATTACAGGCTCCTGCCGCACCACGCCTCGGAGTGCATCGCCTGCGGCCGCTGCGAACGGAACTGCCCGTTCGGCGTCGACATCATCGGCCACATGCGGCTGGCGGCGGCGAAATTCGGATATTAGAATGACGGAACGAATCATAGCACAAAGACTCGGGATCAGCCTCCCGCAGGTGCAAGGCACGGTACGCCTGCTGCGCGAAGGCGCCACGATCCCCTTCATCAGCCGCTACCGCAAGGAAGCGACCGGCTCGCTCGACGAATTGCAGGTCGGGGCGATCAAGGAACAACTGGACAGGCTCACCGAGCTGGAAGCCCGCAGGCAGACCGTCCTGGCAACCATCGAGGGGCAGGGCAAACTGACCGGGGAGCTCCGCAAACGGATCGAAGAGTGCTGGGACGCAGTGGAGCTGGAGGACATCTACCTGCCCTACAAACCCAAGCGCCGCACACGCGCCACGGCGGCCCGCGAACGGGGGCTGGAACCGCTGGCCGACATCGTCATGGCACAACGGGCACACGACCTTCTGCGTCAGGCGCAACGCTTCGTCACGGCCGAGGTAGCGACCCCCGAAGAGGCCATTGCAGGAGCCTGCGACATCGTCGCCGAGAGGATATCCGAGGACGAACAGGCCCGCAACACCGTGCGGCGCACGATGGGACGCGAAGGGGCGGTGCACTCGAAGCTCGTGAAGGGCAAGGAGGCGGAGGGGGCGAAGTATTCGGACTACTTCGACGCCGCGTCGCCGCTGCGCAGCATCTCGTCGCACCGGTTCCTGGCCATGCGTCGCGGCGAAGACGAGGGGATCCTGCGCATCTCGGTCGACGCCGACACGGAGCGCATCACCGAAGCGCTCTGCCGCCGGTTCATACGTCCCGGATCGGCTACGCGCACATATATGGAGGCCGCCGTGGCCGACTCGCTCAAGCGGCTCATCCGACCGTCGATAGAGACCGAGCTGCTCGCGGCCGCCAAGGAGAAGGCCGACGACGAGGCGATCGGGGTATTCGCCGAAAACCTGCGGCAGCTGCTCCTTTCGGCGCCGTTGGGGCAGAAGCGCGTGATTGCCATCGACCCCGGATTCCGCACGGGCTGCAAAGTCGTCGTCCTGGACTCACAGGGCAACCTCGTGCACAATACGACCATCTACCCGCACCCGCCGCAGGGCCGCTATGCCGAAGCGGCGGAAACGCTGCGGACGCTGGCGGGGAAATACAAGGCCGAGGCCTTCGCAATCGGCGACGGTACGGCGGGGCGCGAAACCGAGCAGCTGGTGCGCGGACTGGGACTGGACGCAGGCGTGGAGATATTCATGGTCAGCGAAGACGGCGCATCGGTCTACTCGGCGTCGGCCGCGGCGCGCGAGGAATTCCCCGATTACGACGTGACGGTGCGCGGCTCGGTGAGCATTGGCCGCAGGCTGATCGACCCGCTCTCGGAGCTGGTGAAGATCGACCCCAAGTCGATCGGCGTCGGGCAATACCAGCACAGCGTCGACCAAGGCAAGTTGAAATCGAAACTCAATACGGTGGTCGAAAGCTGCGTGAACAGGGTCGGGGTGAACATCAACACCGCCTCGAAGCACATCCTCACCTATATTTCCGGGCTGGGGCCGGCGCTGGCGGAGAACATCGTGGCGTACCGCGCCGCGAACGGCGATTTCAAGAGCCGTAAAGAATTGCTCAGGGTGCCGAGGCTGGGCGCCAAGGCCTACGAACAGGCCGCGGGATTCCTGCGGGTAGTAGGCGGGAATAACCCACTGGACAACAGCGCCGTGCACCCCGAATCGTACCATGTCGTCGAGCGGATGGCCGCCGACGCGGGCACGACGGTCGACAGGCTGCTCGCCGACAAGGAGCTGCGCAAGGCGATAAAACCCGAAAGATACGTGGACGGACAGGTGGGGCTTCCGACCGTGACGGACATCGTCGAAGCGCTGGACAAGCGCGGCCTCGACCCGCGCGAACAGTTGCAGGCCTTCTCGTTCGACCCGAACGTGCGTACGATCGGTGACCTGCACGAAGGAATGACGCTGCCGGGCATCGTCACCAACATCACGGCCTTCGGGGCTTTCGTCGACATCGGGATCAAGCAGGACGGGCTGGTGCATATTTCGCAGATGGCCGACCGCTATGTCGCCTCGCCGGCGGAAGTCGTACACCTGGGACAGCAGGTCGAGGTGCGGGTCACCGGGATCGACACCGTCCGCGGGCGGATTTCGCTCTCGATGCGCAAATAAAGCGGGTAGCGAACGGGCGCGGACAAGCAGGAGGTTTGATGCTCACCGGGTTGCGGACGGGCGTCCCGGAAAAGGAAATGCAGGGCCGGAATGTCCCTGCATTTTTTGTTTACAATTTGTTCATTAATTGCCCGCACGCATATTTGCGATCCGGGAAAGTATGTCTACATTTGTTCCGGAGCAAGGTTCCCCGCCGGCGGCTGCCGGCACGGGATCAAAAGGGAACTCCTGTGAGAATCAGGGGCTATTCCCGTAGCTGTAAGCCTCGATTGCGTTCCGCACTCTCTTGAGCCACTGTCCCCCGGGACGGGAAGGCGTGCGGATGGGGCGAGCCAGAAGACCTGCCTTGCGAGCTGCGACATCCGCCTTCGGGATTTAGGGCGGTGCCCGGAACAGATATTTACACCGGACAATTCAGGGGTAAGGACATGGCTGTCCTGCGTACTGCGCAGGCGGAGATGCCGCCTCCGTACGGCAAGACTTACAAACAAATACAGATACATTATGGGCATTTCGGAAATTTACATCGTCAAGCGCGACGGCAAGCGCGCCCCCTTTTCGCTCGAGAAGATCAAACGCGCGATCAGCAAGGCATTCCTTTCGGTAGGCGGATACGCCACCGACGACGACCTCACGTCGGTACTCAGTCGCGTACATATCTCCGACGGCATGAATGTCGAGGAGATACAGAACCAGGTCGAGGTGGCGCTCATGGCCGAACGCTATTTCGCTGTGGCCAAGAGCTACATGCTCTACCGCCAGAAGCACACAGAGGATCGCGAAGACCGCGAAAAACTCGAATTCCTGATCAACTACTGCGACGCCTCGAACCCCGCGACGGGTTCGAAATACGATGCCAACGCCAACGTCGAGAACAAGAACATCGCCACGCTGATCGGCGAACTGCCCAAACAGAACTTCATCCGGCTCAACCGCCGGCTGCTGACCGACCGCATCAAGGAGATGTACGGCAAGGAACTCTCGGACAAATACCTCCGCCTGCTGAAAGACCACTTCATCTACAAGAACGACGAAACGTCGATGGCCAACTACTGCGCTTCGATCACGATGTACCCGTGGCTGCTGAACGGCACGCTCTCGGTGGGCGGCAACTCGACACGCCCGACCAATCTCAAGTCGTTCTGCGGCGGCTTCGTCAACATGGTCTTCATCGTGTCGTCGATGCTCTCGGGCGCCTGCGCCACGCCGGAATTCCTGATGTATATGAACTATTTCATCGAACAGGAGTACGGAGAAGATTACTACAAGCGGGCGGACGAGGTGGTCGACCTCTCGAAAAAGCACAGGACGATCGACAAGATGATTACGGACTGTTTCGAACAGATCGTCTACTCGATCAACCAGCCCACGGGGGCGCGTAACTTCCAGGCCGTGTTCTGGAACGTGGCCTATTACGACCGCTACTATTTCGAAAGCTTGTTCGGCGAATTCGTATTCCCCGACGGGACGAAGCCGCACTGGGAATCGCTGTCGTGGCTGCAAAAGCGTTTCATGACGTGGTTCAACCGCGAGCGCACGAAGACCGTGCTGACCTTCCCGGTCGAGACGATGGCCCTGCTGACCAGGGACGGCGACGTGATGGACAAGGAATGGGGCGACATCACGGCGCAGATGTACTCCGAGGGGCACTCGTTCTTCACCTATATCAGCGACAACGCCGACTCGCTGTCGTCGTGCTGCCGCCTGCGCAACGAGATACAGGACAACGGGTTCAGTTACACGCTCGGCGCCGGCGGCGTATCGACCGGTTCGAAGAGCGTGCTGACGATCAATCTCAACCGCTGCATCCAGTATGCCGTGAAGAACGGCATGCACTACCTGACCTACCTCGAAGAGATCGTCGACCTGGTGCACAAAGTGCAGACGGCCTACAACGAGAACCTCAAGGATTTGCAGGCCAAGGGGATGCTGCCCCTGTTCGACGCAGGCTATATCAACCTCGCGCGCCAGTACCTCACGATCGGTGTCAACGGGCTGGTCGAGGCGGCCGAGTTCCTGGGCATCCCGATCAACGACAACGACGACTACGTCGATTTCGTACAGGGTGTACTGGGGCTGATCGAGCGCTACAACAAGAAGTACCGTTCGAAGGAGCTCATGTTCAACTGCGAGATGATCCCGGCCGAGAACGTGGGCGTGAAACACGCCAAATGGGATCGCGAGGACGGCTACGTCGTACCGCGCGACTGTTACAACTCCTATTTCTATGTCGTCGAGGACGAATCGCTGAACGTGATCGACAAGTTCCGACTCCACGGCCGCCGTTACATCGCCCACCTCACGGGCGGTTCGGCACTACACATGAACCTCGAAGATCACCTTTCGAAGGAGCAGTACCGCCACCTGCTGCGCGTAGCGGCTGCCGAGGGATGCAACTATTTCACGTTCAACATTCCCAACACGGTATGCAACGAGTGCGGGCACATCGACAAGCGCTACCTGAAGGAGTGCCCCGAGTGCCACGGCGACAACCTGGACTACCTGACCCGCGTGATCGGCTACATGAAACGGGTGTCGAACTTCTCGGCCGCGCGCCAGAAGGAGGCCGCACACCGCTATTACGCCAAAGCGGAGTAAACGGACGATGGTCAGATACCATAATTTCGACATCGTATTCGCGGAAATACCCTGCGAAACGACGCTGGCGATCAACATCACCAACTGCCCCAACCGCTGCCGCGGGTGCCACAGCCCGCACTTGCAGGCCGACATGGGGCGGGTGCTCGACGAGGCGGAGCTGTGCGGGATACTCGCCCGCTACGGGCGCTCGGTGACCTGCGTCTGTTTCATGGGCGGGGACGCCGCACCGCACGAGATCGCCGCGCTGGCCGACGTCGTGCGGCGGAAATTCCCGATGCTGCACACAGGCTGGTATTCGGGACGCGCCCGGCTGCCGGAGGGAGTGCGGCCGCAGTCGTTCGACTACATCAAGCTGGGAGGCTGGGTCGAGGAGCTGGGGCCGCTGACGTCGCCGACGACCAACCAGCGCCTTTACAGGGTCGGAGCGGACGGCGCCATGCAAGACATCACGGAGCTGTTCCGGCGCAGGCCGTAGGTATTTCAAGGGCGCTCCGGGCAGGCTGCCCGACACCCGGGAAACCCGGCACGGCGACCGTACGGGCATCACGGTGTAATTTTTTCGGCCCCAACAATGGCGGTTTGCCCGAAATGGACTATTTTTGCCCTCGTTATGAAGACCAGACAAGAGCTGACGGAAATCCTCGACTTCATTGCGGAATATGCGACTTACCTGCTCGGATCGGGCGTGCACACCTCGCGCGTGATCCGCAACTCGCAGCGTATCGGAGCCTCGCAGGGGGTCGACCTCCAGTTGTCGAGTTTCCAGAAAAGCACGATCATCACCGCCCACGACGAAGAGAGCGGCGAGGCCATCACCCGCGTAGTGAAGATCCCGGCGCTGCCGATCAGCTTCGAGCGCAACTCCGACCTGAGCGCCCTGAGCTGGGATGCGCTGGACGAAAGGCTTCCACTCTCCGAAATCCGGCGTCGCTACGACGAGCTGACTGCAAAACCGCGCATAGACCCAATCTTCGTCCTGCTGACCGTGGGGCTGGCCAACGCCTCGTTCTGCCGGCTGTTCGGGGGCGACTGGATCGCCATGAGCATCGTCTTCACCTCCACGCTCGTGGGTTTCGCCGCCAAACAGCGTATGCAGGCACACGGCGTGAACCACTTCCTGATCTTCATCATCTCGGCGTTCATGGCGTCGCTGTGCGCCTCGGCAGCCCTGAGGTTCGACTGTTCGGCGGAAACGGCGCTCGCGACGAGCGTCCTGTTCCTCGTACCGGGGGTACCGCTCATCAATGGCGTGATCGACATCGTCGAGGGGCACATTCTGATCGGGTGCAGCCGCCTGATCAACGCCCTGCTGCTTATCATCTGCATCGCCATCGGCCTGTCGGCGACATTGTTAATGGTTAAGGACGGTTTGCTATGATCACTGCGGACATCCTTCTCGACGGGCTCTTTGCGGCCATCGCGGCCATCGGTTTCGGCGCCGTTTCCGACCCGCCGATGCGGGCTTTCCCCCGTATCGCCCTGCTGGCGGCCATGGGGCACGCCCTGCGGTTCTGCCTGATGCACTACTTTTCGGCCGACATCGCCACAGCCTCGCTGTTCGCCTCGATCAGCATCGGGTTCGGCAGCCTGTGGCTGGGGCGCGGCATCCGCTGCCCGATGACGGCCCTCTACATCCCCGCCCTGCTGCCGATGGTTCCCGGCATCTATGCCTACAAGACCGTCTTTTCGCTCATCATGTTCCTGCAATCGCTCAACGACCCGGGGGAGGGATTGCAATACATGCAGCAGTTCTTCCTCAACGCGACCGTATCGCTGAGCGTGATCGCGCTGCTGGCAGCGGGGGCTACGCTGCCCATCTTCGTATTCAACCACCAGGCATTCTCGCTCACGCGGCGCCGCAAGCATACCGACAAATAACGATCCATGGAAATCTTCTGGAACACCATCGCCTCCTATAACGCCGCGACATGGCCCGTACAGATCCTACTGACGCTGGTTGCGGCCACGCTGACGCTGCTGCTCTACCTGCGTCCGACGCCCGGGGTACGCATCGCCATGAAGACCTTTATGGCGCTGCTCAATTTCTGGATCGCTGGTGTCTATTACCTCTTATACGGCGAACAACGCGAGCACAACGACATGCTGGCGCTCTTCTGGGCGATCATGGGATGTATCTGGGTATACGACCTGGTCGTGAAACACGCTTCGCTCCAACGCACGCACAACCATACAGGCTTCGCGCTGCTGCTGTTCGCCATGCCGCTCGTCTACCCGCTCTTTTCGCTCGCGCTGGGGCGTACGTTCCCGATGGTCACCACGCCCGTGATGCCGTGTTCGGTCGCCGTGTTCACCATCGGGCTGATGCTGGCCTTCTCGGAGCGGGTCAACATCGTGCTGGCTATGTTCCTCTGCCACTGGGCGTTGATCGGGCTCTCGAAGGTCTACTTCTTCGGCATCCCCGAGGACTACCTCCTGGCATGCAGCATCGTGCCGGCACTCTACATCTTCTTCCGCGAATATATCCGCAGTAACGAGGGCCGGCCGACAAAGCCTTCGCCCCGGGTACTGAACGCGCTGTTGGTAGTGTTGTGCATCATCATCGGCGCCTCCTTCGCCTTCACGATGCTCCACCAGCTCAACCTCTTTACGGATGTCTAATAGCCGAAGGAAATCCGCCGCACGAACTGTTCCAATCAAACTTTCCAAACGGTAGCTGCATGTGCCCGATAGCAGAACGCAGGAATTGCCGTGTGCCTATCGGCAAGGTTGTGTTTTCGTAAACGAAACAGGGGCTTGCGGGATTGTCAGTGATCCCGCAAACCCCCGTTCGTTCGGATGATTGGCCGCTTATTGCCGTTCGCTCAACTCTTTATAAAGCTCCAGCCGCAAGCCGCAGTAGTTTTCGATGATATGCCCCATTTTTTCGACGCGTTGCAGGTGCATTTCCAATTCCTGCGGCGCAACATCGAAACCAATGTCGTAGCGTGCCTTTACCAGAAAACTCTTCAGGCGCGGCAGCGTGAAGATATTTTCGATATGGTTATCGTCTAAAACCAGCATCAGCTGCGTCGAGAGCGTCCGCATCCGTTCGTGCATCACGACCGGATCGTGAATATCGAACTCCAGCCCGTGATAAACATAATAGAGAGTGTGATAAAAGTAGACCGCTGCCTGCGCCATGAACAAAGCCGCCAGACGCATATTGCGGCTTTCACTGAAGGCGTCCTGCGCCTGTTCGATCAATTCGTTGCCCAGCATCCGGAACGTATCGAAATGAAATTTGGCGTCCGCATAGGCTGCGGCAAAGTTGATCGGGTGTTTCGGGCGGCGGAAATGGCAGTGGTCGCTGCAATAGAGCAGTTCGCCCTCGGAGTGTGCAAAGTAGAGGAATGGTGTTTTATTCGACTCGACATAGCTCAAAGGCATAATGTAGAGGTTGATATAGGTGATCTCGCGCCTGCTGTACGGCACTTTGTAACGCAGGATGCGTTTTGCCTGAATCCAGTCGTATTCGGGCGTTTCCCGCACGACCATCAGCAAGTCATAGGTCATGGCGTCGCTATGGCGTGTGCCGCCGACCAATTTCCCGAAAAGCAGAATATATTCGGGGTTGAAATAATCTTCCGTCAGGCTTTGGACGATCCGGGCGGCTTCGGCGGGATTGTAGAGTTTTTCCGTTGGTTGTTCGGGTTGCGGTTCTGGCTTTGGAGCGAGTTGCCCGGTCGGCTGTTCCGGAGAGGGTACGGGCTGTTGTTCGGCTTGGGTGTTTTCGGGGGTTATGTACTGTGCAGACTGTTCCTGCACGGGGTTTTGATTCGTTTCCATTTAATTGATTGTTAGAAATTTGACACAATGAGGGCTGTCCTTATCGTGCGCAACGCACAACAAAGAGAATAACGGTTTGGTTAGCAACTATTTGCTAATCCGGCAGGTGGAAATGGAAACGAATCGGGAGGTTGCACGGCGGGAACCGCCTGCGGCTGGCCTTACGGCGTGTCTGCGTCGGAACGCTGACGTGATGTATGGTTCGCATAAAACAAAAAAAGGTGCGCAGCTGCGAACCATACATCACCCTGTTACAGGCTCAATAGAGTGCCGTTCGCGGGATTGCTCCCCAACGACTCTGCGCATACCTTTTTTGTGGTGGCTCTACCGAGCACCATGATAACAGGTTTAGTAACATATGATTCGCAGGGGCAAAGATAAGAAAAGTTTTTATATGCCGACCAACTCTTTTTAATCAGTGATACTAGTAATGTTCGTCTATAGCACCGCAATAATAAATTTAAAATATTTCCTTACAAATAGAATGATATTCTTCACAATACGACATGAAATAAAATTAATTAGCTATATTTATAGCACTATTAATCTAAAACCACTATACCATGTCGTACAATCCTAAATTAGAGTTTTTCACGTTCCCATTGAATCACAAAGAAAAAGACAAAACATTTAGAGATTTCGCCATCGAATGTTTAGATGTTGATAAAACAAAAACAGATCAAGAAGTATTCAAAGCATGCTTTGAATACTTTATGAGTATACCTGAAAGTGGTTTTGCCGAAAACGATCGACTAAAAAAAGTTTTAACTTGGATAAACAATAAAGATGTCAATATTCACTATGACAAAAAACCTTCGTTATTTTCAAGTGAAAATGTATTTGCAGGAGTTATTACAGGAGGCAAATACGGGGAAGATGGTATACTGTCAAATATGGAAGATAAAAATCAATGTCAAGTATTAGGTCGCAAAAAGCCGGTACTAAAATATTTTTATATCTTTGTATATCTTCCAATAAATCACAATGAAGGTTTTTTCATGATACATTCAAATAGCCATGAAGAAACGATAACTAACATATTTAGAGATTATATTGCGACAGTATTTACTAAAGGAGAATACAAACGCCCTATTGTATCTAAATTTTGTCCGAAAAAATTTCAAGACGAGTTTAAAAATGGAGCTCTATTAACTAGCTTCAACTTTAAAACAACATTTCTTGACACAATTCCATCAGACGATCCGATCTTGCAAGAGATTGATAAATTTGATATTAACATTACAATTACACCCTCAAAAAAGGCACAAATACCATGGAATGCTGCGGAGAAACTGATGTCTATCATCGGGAAACATCAATTTAAAGGAGATAAAGGGAGTAAAGAGTTAGAGGATTTCGACAAAGTGAGAATGAAAACCCACAACGAAGGTGCTAAATCCTCTAAAAGTTTCTCGTGGGATACAAAAGACAAGGAATTTACACCTGTAGTCTATCTTGAAGGGCTGACAGATATCAAATATTATACTGATGGCACACCAGATTTCGACACACTTAAAACCTATACAATGTCTTTATTTAATAACGAGATATTACCTGAAATAAGAAAGGATCTATATGTTAAAAAATTTGACTAGGTACATTAAGAATATTAAGAATAAAGCAATAAAATACGAAAGCCTCGATGCTAATGGAGATAATATCGACAGGTATCAGATTGTACTAAAAAGAGTTGTGATCTGGAGCATTGCAGTAGTATTACTTTCAAGTGGACTTACAGGTGTTTCCGATCGCTTTATTAATTTCACAGGATGCATCTTATCAATCTTTATAGGCTTATTTATTACTGCATTATTATTTGCTTTTGATAAAATTGGTATTAAACAAGAAAAAGAAAATCAAAAAATTTCTCCAAAAGCAATTAATATTTTAAAAGACACACAAGAATATAATTTTGCCAAGCAATTCATCTATATTCTAGGCTATAATGTCATATTATGTACTTTTGTATTAATACTTATATTGTTTTGTGTTTGTTTTGATTCCTTAATGTCTTTTAATCTTTTAGATTACGAATTTACTTATATTTCCATTACTTCAACTTGGATATTTGTACAAGGAATTATCGTAATTTGCATACGGTTTTTTATATTTTATTACTTAATACATATCTTCTACTATACATTATATGCCATTAGTAGTCTTATAAATATGATGACCATAAAAAGAAACAGACAAAATGATTGATATTAAAGACACATATACAGACTGCATAATATGTCATAGATTTAGTGCAGATTCTTCCAATAACATATCCACATCTTCATTAAGTGATATTTCTAAACAAGATTTCGATTCGGAGGCTCTAAAAGAAATCTTATTAAAACCATTTATTACTGAAAATAAAATATACGAATTCATTCATGAATTTGACATAACTCTTAACACATTAAGGAAACTGACTTTAGGGATTTATGATAAAGAAGATTTTATCGTAAAATCCAAAGAAATATTTCAGCATCTAAATTCAGTATCTAAACATCCAAACATCAAAGATGGAGATTTATTCATTGTCAAATTTGCAGATGTTCTATATAAAGAAAAGTATTATGAGGCTGTCGGAATCTATAAGATTGAAACAAAAGATAAATTTATAGAGGTTACATCCCACGAAAAGAACAATATCAATGTTGAAATTAAACAAGGAATTATTTCTAATAAAATAGATAAAGCAAGTTTAATTATTTTCACAGAAACAGAGCCTACTATTTTAGTCATCGACAAGCATAATAATGACACTCAATATTGGATAGATGATTTTCTCCATGTGCGTCAACGCAAAGATGAATATTATAATACTCAAAACGTATTATCCTTATGTAAAAACTTTGTGACAAAGGAATTGCCGCAACAATTTGAAGTATCGAAAGCTGATCAAGCAAACTTACTAAATAAGTCCGTAAAATTCTTCAAAGAAAAAGAAACTTTCAATATAGACGAATTCACAAATGAAGTAATCACACAGCCAGAAGTAATCAACAGTTTCTACAGTTATAAATCCGAATATCAGAAAGACCACGACGTTGAAATAGCGGATAGTTTTGCTATTTCAGACAATGCAGTAAAAAAACAGTCAAGAATATTGAAAAGCGTTATTAAGTTAGATAAAAACTTCCATATCTATGTGCATGGAAATAATCAATATATCAAAAAAGGATATGACGAAGAAACTGGATTATATTATTATCAACTTTTCTTTAAAGAAGAGCTTTAAATTCTCTGCCGTACAAATACTGTACAAAACAAAACGCCGTTGTAGATTACTACAACGGCGTTTAAGTGAGGTCTGAAGCGGATTCGAACCGCTGTACAAGGTTTTGCAGACCTTTGCCTAGCCACTCGGCCATCAGACCATATGTTCCCCGACAGGTTCCTGTTCAGCTTTCATTCCGTAACTACAAGTCCGTTGCTTCCGGATTGCATGCCGCGCCGGAAACATCCGGTTTATTTTCAGGCGCATCGGGAGTGCAAATATACAAACATTTCTAAAATCTGCAAAACTTCGACCCAACTTTGCGCTATTTCCCAAAAATATTTACCTTTACAAGATAATAAACGACATTTTGCGGTTATGACCATCGAGGATATCGCCTTGCAGATGACCCCGGGCATCGGCGTGAAAGGCGCCGTGCACCTGCTCGGAATATTCGGCGACGCACGGGGCATTTTCGCGGCGGCACCCGAGGAGCTGGCTATGAAAGCCGCCTTGCGGGAAGACATTATCCGGAATATCGTCCACCGCAAAGGCTTCGCCGCCGCAGAAAAGGAACTCGGCTACTGCCGCCGCAATTCGATCTCCGCGATCGCTTCGACCGACCCCGAATTCCCGGCATTGCTGCGTGAAATACCCGATTATCCCCATGTACTATACCTGAAAGGCAACGCCGCCGCCCTCTCGGCACGCTGCGTCGCGATGGTCGGCACCCGCCGGGCAACACCCTACGGGCAGACGATGTGCAACAGGCTGGTGGAGGGGCTCGCGGCACAGGTTCCGGAGCTCTGCATCGTGAGCGGGCTGGCGTTCGGCATCGACGTCGCGGCACACCGGGCAGCCCTGGCCGCAGGGGTACGAACCGTCGCGGTACTGGCGAACCCGCTCCCCGGCGTCATGCCGGCACAACACACGGCCGTGGCGCGCGACATCCTCGACCACGGCGGGGCACTGGTCACGGAGCTCCACTCGCAGACGCGGCAGAACGGCACGGCATACCTGGCCCGCAACCGGATCATCGCAGGGTTGGGTGCCGGCTGCGTGGTCGTAGAGTCGCCCGACAGCGGCGGGTCGCTCGCCACGGCGCATTGCGCCGACGGCTACGACCGTTCGGTAATGGCCGTACCGGGACGCGCCACGGACGGCATGTCATCGGGGACGAACCACCTGATCCGCAACCGCAAGGCACAGCTCGTGATGACCGCCGACGATATTGTCCGCGAACTGATGTGGGATCTCGGCCCGGAACCGGCAGCATTCCGGGAAAAACCGTCCACGCTGGAGCTTACGCCCGACGAAGCTGGGTTGCTGGGCTGTTTCCGCACGGACGACCCGCTGGCGGTGGAAACGCTCGCGGAACTGAGCGGGCTCGACCCGGGTGAACTGGCTGCCCTGCTCGTAGGGCTGGAACTGGCGGGAGCCGTACGGCAATTGCCCGGCAACCGATATATGAAAACACGATGAAACTGACGGATACACATTCACACCTGTACGATACGGCGTTCAACGCCGACCGCGAAGAGGCACTGGCCCGCGCCGCGGCGGCGGGCGTGGAACACCTGCTGCTCCCGGGCATAGACTCCGAAAGCCACGGAGCGCTGTTCGACCTCTGCCGCCGCCACCCGGGGCAATGCGTCCCGATGATGGGACTGCACCCCACCTCGGTGAACGACAACCCGCATTGGCGCGAGGAGCTGGCGCTCGCCGAACGTTACCTCACGGCCCCGCCCGAGGGCATCGCACGTTTCTGCGCCGTGGGCGAGATCGGGCTGGACTACTACTGGAGCGGCGAGTTCGTCGCCGAACAGGTCGAGGCTTTCGTTTCGCAATGCCGCCTGGCCGCACGGCTCGGGCTTCCGGTGGCGATCCACACCCGTGCGGCATGGGACGACATGTGCCGGATCGTCGGGGAAGAGGCGAAGGCCGCGGCGGAGACGGGGCTACGGCTGCGGGGCGTGTTCCACGCCTTTTCGGAGGATACCGACACCTACCAGAAACTGAAAGCCTGCGGCGATTTCGCCTTCGGAATCGGCGGCGTGGTGACTTTCAGGAAGAGCAAGCTGGCCGATACGGTGCGCGAAATGGAACTGGACGACATCGTACTCGAAACCGACTGCCCGTACCTGACACCCGCACCCCACCGCGGCGAGCGCAACGAGTCGGCCTACGTACGGTTCGTGTGCGAGAAAGTCGCGGAACTGAAAGGGCTGCCCCCCGGCGAAGTGGCGGCCGCAACGACGGCGAACGCCAAACGTATTTTCGGAATATAACACCATAAGACCATACGATGAAATCTTCGATCCTGATCATCTATACGGGCGGTACCATCGGCATGAAGAACGATGCCGAAACCGGCGCCCTAGTGCCTTTCGACTTCAGCGGCATCTACGATGAATTCCCTTCGCTCAAGCGGCTCAACGTGGACATCGACGTGCTGACGATGGATCCCGTGATCGACTCGTCGAACGTCACCCCGGCAAACTGGGCGGCGCTGGCCGAGCTGATCCGCGACAACTACACCCGCTACGACGGGTTCGTCGTACTGCACGGCACGGACACCATGTCCTACACCGCATCGGCATTGAGTTTCATGCTCGAAAACCTGGCCAAGCCCGTGGTTTTCACCGGCAGCCAGATCCCGATCGGCGTGCTGCGCACGGACGGCCGCGAAAACCTCATCACGGCCATCGAGATCGCGGGGGCGCACATCGGCGGACGCCCCGAGGTACCCGAAGTGTCGCTCTATTTCCAGAACCGGCTGTTCCGCGCCAATCGTACCACCAAGCGCAGCGCCGAGGCGCTGAGCGCCTTCCGTTCCTACAACTACCCGCCCCTGGCCGAGGTGGGGGTCAACATCGCCTATAACCTCGCGGCGATCCTCCACCCGACGGAAATCTCGCCGGAACTGCGCATCGCCACCCGCCTGGCCGACGGAATCGAAGTCATCAAGCTTTTCCCGGGGCTGGGCGAAAATATCCTGCGGGCGATGCTCTCGGCTCCGGGGCTGCGGGCCGTGGTGCTGGAGACATTCGGCGCGGGCAACGCCCCGACCAACGAATGGTTCATCCGCGTACTGAAAGAGGCGATCGACCGCGGGGTCATCATCCTCAACATCACGCAGTGCGGCGGGGGCAAGGTTTCGATGGAACTTTACGAAACCGGGCTGAGGCTGCAGAAGATCGGCGTCCTGTGCGGCCACGACATGACCACCGAGGCGGCCGTCACGAAGCTGATGTACGTGCTCGGACTGGGGCTTTCCGACGAACAGACCCGCGCATTGTTGCGGCGCCCTCTGCGAGGCGAATTTACAGCCTAAGACGTTGCACGGAACGATTTTTTTTTCTATATTTCGCACTGCTAACGTACCTTATCGGGTCGCCAAAGAGGGGCAACACGAAGAGGAATAGAGGCATAACTCGCTGGCAAACAAATGTTTGGGTCAATTCGGAGTGAAATTTCCGGAATTTGCCCGTACTTGCGGAACCGGCAGGGGAAAGCCATGGATCGGGGTAATAAAGATGCCGCAAGGATACGGAAAGGATAAAAAAAATATTTTTTTAGGATTTTTTTTAACCCCGGTAGAATTGACGAAATACCATTGAAACCGGAAAAATATCGTGAAATACCTAAAAACACAACAATAAAAAACAACTAAACAAATTTAATTTTATCTAATCACAACTATGAAAAAACTTTTTTTGATTCTGTCAGTGGCCCTGTTCGCATTGGGTACTGTTAACGCTTTCGCGCAGGAGGCTGCTGCAGCTGCCGAAACCCAACTCGCCGGCGATAGCCTGCACCACGTGATGATGCAGAAGTTCCTCGAGGGTGGTTGGGCATGGATGCTCCCGATCCTTATCTTCCTGATTATCGGTCTGGCCGTTGCCATCGAGCGTATCCTCTATCTCTCGCTGTCGACGATCAACTCGAAGAAACTCATCACCAAGGTTGAAGAAGCCCTGAAGAACGGCGGCATCGAAGCTGCCAAGGAAGTTTGCCGCAACACGCGCGGCCCGATCGCTTCGATCTACTACCAGGGTCTCGACCGTTACGATCAGGGTCTGGATTCGGTCGAGAAGGCTGTCGTTTCCTACGGTTCGGTTCAGACCGGCCAGATGGAGTCGGGCCTGACGTGGATCGGCCTGTTCATCGCCCTTTCGCCTATGTTGGGCTTCATGGGTACCGTTGTCGGCATGATCGCGGCGTTCGACGCCATCCAGGCTGCCGGCGATATCAGCCCGACCCTCGTTGCAGGCGGTATCAAGGTCGCCCTTCTGACGACCCTCATGGGTCTTATCGCTGCGGTTATTCTTCAGCTGTTCTACAACTATATCGTTTCGAAGATCGACTCGCTGGTAAACGATATGGAGGATTCGTCCATCACGCTGATGGATATCCTGACGGCTTACAGCAAGAAATAATCCCAACGATTTAAAAAGAGTTAAAGGCAATTATGAAAAAGATTTTAAATATCATATTGGGTATTCTGCTGGCCGTGATGGCGGTACTGGGAATATACGCAATTGCTACGGGTGGCTCCGAGGCGGCTATCAGCCTGAACCTCATCTGGTGCTATTTCCTGCTGGCTCTTGCGGTGTTCACAGCTATCTTCTGCGCGGTCTTCGGCATGATCCAGAACCCAGCGGGAATCAAGGGCACGATTATTTCGCTCGCGCTGATCATCGTGATCGTGGGCGTGGCTTACTTCGTGGCTTCGGGACATGACATCCAGATCCCCGACCTCGCCAACGGCGGGTTTTTCTCCCAAGGTGAAACCGTCCTGACCGACACCAGCATCCTGGTAACGTACGTTGCCCTGGTCGCTGCGTTCGTGACGGCTATCGCAACCGAAATTTACGGCGCTTTCAAATAACAACGAACAATGGCAGGAAATAAAAGACAAATACAGGAGATCAACGCCGGCTCAATGGCCGACATCGCCTTCCTGCTGCTGATTTTCTTCCTTGTGGCCACAACGATGAATGTCGACACCGGTCTGGTGCGTATGCTTCCGCCGATGCCCCCCGAAAACCAAAAGCAGGAGGACATCAAGGTCAAGGAGCGCAACCTCTTCCTGGTGCTCATCTCGGGCAGCGGCAACATCATGGCCGGGCCCTCGGGCAAACAGGAGATCATCGACCTGAGACAACTCAAGGACAAGACGAAGGAATTCATCCTCAACCCGATGGACGACGAGAACCTCCCGGAGAAAACCGAAAAGGAAATCGAGTTGGCCGACGGCAGCAAGTGGGTATATCCCGAAAGCCAGGGCGTTGTTTCGTTACAGACCACCCGTGATACGGGCTATCAGTCCTACATCATGGTGCAGAACGAACTCACACGCGCTTTCAACGAGGTACGTGACGAAGTCGCCATGAAGAAATTCGGAGCAAAATTCTCGGAGCTTTCCGAGGATCAGCGCAATGCAGTATCCAAAGCAGTACCTCTGAAGATTTCGGAGGCCGAACCGCGTAATATAAAGAAGTAAGTTATGGCAGTAATGAAAAAGAAGGGCAATAAAGGTTTGCCCCCTATCTCGACAGCATCGCTTCCTGACGTGATCTTCATGATCCTCTTCTTCTTCATGGTGTCGACCACCATGCGCGACCAGGAACTGCTCGTGAGGTACAAACTCCCCGAGGCAACCGAAGTGCAAAAGCTCGAGAAGAAATCGCTCGTAAGCTACATCCACATCGGACAGCCTTCGCTGGTGATGCAGGCCAAATTCGGTACTGCACCCCGTATCCAGCTGAACGACTCGTACAAAACGACCAAGGATATTTTGGATTTCGTAGCCGCAGAGCGCGACAAGCTCAGCGAGGCCGACCGTGCCTCGATGACGATCTGCCTCAAGGCCGACCAGACAACCAAGATGGGTATCGTAACCGACGTGAAGCAGGAACTTCGCCGTGCCAATGCACTGAAGGTCTCCTACGCCGCTTCCAAGTCGCTGGGATACTAAATCCCGAGTCATATCGAAAAAGGGCTGAAGTAGGACTTCAGCCCTTTTTTTATGAGCCATACCGATAGTTATACGGTCTCCAGCATCTTCAAACGGATGCCCGCCACTGCAAGACGGCAGGGTAAATTCAGGTCGGGGGAGGATGAGAGCGGGAGCAGATACGATAGCATCACCTCGGAACGTCCCGGGCAATCGGGCAAAGGCAATTTCTGCTCAGAATTGCAGCTCCAACTGGCCGATCCCGTAGTTGAACGTCAGGCGGTGATGGGGCGTAAGTCCGTAGTCACGGATTGCGAGCCGGTGTTCGCGGGTCGGATACCCCTTGTTCTTTTTCCAGCCATACTGCGGATATTCCTCCGCGAGGCGCAACATGTACTCGTCCCGATGGGTTTTGGCCAGCACCGAAGCTGCGGCGATGTCAGCATATTTGCCGTCGCCCTTGACCACGCAACGGTAGGGTAATTCAAGGCGTGTCCGGAAGCGGTTGCCGTCGATCGCAAGGAATTCGGGCGGCGGATCGAGGCGGGCGACCGCCAGCGACATCCCCTCGAACGAAGCATTCAGGATGTTGATCTCGTCGATCCGGGCTGCGGAAACGGCCTCGACGGCCCAGGCCACGGCTTCACGCTCGATGATCAGGCGGAGCCTGTCCCGGTTCCGCTCGGTCATCTGCTTCGAATCGTTGAGCAACGGGTCGTGAAAATCGGGCGGAAGGATCACCGCAGCGGCGAACACAGGCCCGGCCAGACACCCCCGGCCGGCCTCGTCGCAACCGGCCTCCCGAAACTCGTATTGGTACTGGTTTTCTAACATCGTACCACAAAGTTACGCATTATTCCGGCTTTTTTCGCTAATTTTGCCCGAGGAAAAAAGCCTTCCGACATGAAAATCGACATCGCCCGGCAGCCGCTCGTACCAGCCTTCATGACCCTCTTCGCACTCGCCGTTGCGGCCATGTGTGCTGGAATCCCCGTGTCCGATACCAGTGGAGCGGTGCGCGATGCGCTCCCGCTTCTGGGCGGCCAACTCGCCCGGTTTCAGGCGGCATATCCGGTATGGTCGAAGTTTGCCGCCGGGTTCATGCTGCTCTTCACCGGAATGTGTGCGGGACGGATCACGATCCGCTACAACCTCTATACGGTGGGCACCTGCCTCCCGATTCCCCTCTATGCCATCGTCGCCTGCGGGATCGCAACAGGCGGGAATTATCTCGCAGGATTCGCAGCGTCGATGCTGCTCTCACTGGCAACGAAAAATTACTGCCGCGCCTTCTGCAACGGGTACGGGTTCGACGCCATCTTCCGTGCCTCACTCTACCTGGGGCTGATGCCGCTGATATATGCCCCCGCACTGCCGCTGTTGCTGCTCCTGCCGCTGGCCGTACTGCTTTTCCGGCGTACCTTGCGGGAAGTCGCGGTAGCAACGGCCGGACTGCTGCTGCCGGTCTTCACGGCCTGCTATGTCAGCTGGGGCACCGGGGCGGAATTCACGGCTCCCCTGATCAAATTGGGGCAATCCGCCATCGAAGGTATGCCGCTGCATCTCTTTCTGGATATTCCCCTCCCCGCACTCGTCATGGCAGGCGGGATCGTGCTGCTCGACCTGACAGCGCTTTTCTTTTTCCTGGCCGACATCTATGCCGCAGGCACCAAACCCCGCTTCATCCTCTTTTATAATATAGGTATACTGATATTGACTCTGGCTGTGCTATGCAGCCCCGCCGCAACACCCGAGGCATTCGCCCTGCTCGCTGTCCCGTCGGCCATACTGATCCCGGTATTTTTTGTCCGCATACACAGGGGAATAGCATTGCCCGTATACCTGATTTTTCTGGCGGCAGCCTTCGCTGGAATATTTTTACAATATTATATTTAGTCATTATTATGGTATCTTTAGTCTTATTTGCCTGTTTGTGCCTTTTTAGACTATTCATTATTTTATAAAACAAATATTAAATTGTATTTTTGAAATGAGCAATCGGTGACGCAACTCATTGTTCAAAAAAACTTAAAATACGATTTGATATGAAGAATTCATTAAATTCGTCGGCCCAGCAGCCGATGATTGTGAAGTACGTAGAAGCCCTTCACAACGGAATCCAGTCTCAGGCGCTTTCACGTTACGCAATCGGTTACATCCTCCGAGGCACGAAGTATATTTACGACGGGGATAAGCGCCAGACCCTTACGCGCGGAGACGTATTCTACCTCGGCATCGGGCATCACTATATCGAGAACTTCCCGGAAAACGGACAACCCTTCGAGCAAGTGCTCTTTTATTATACGCCGGCTGACCTCCAGCGGATACTGCTGCACCTGAACATCACCTACGGACTGAACATTTCGAACGAACATTCGTGCGAAAACTGCCGCAACCGTTCGCACGTCTCTATGCCTGCCTGGAATTCGATCCGCAACTTTTTCGTCAACACCAACAACTACCTGCGCGACGAGGATTTCCACCGCGACGAGACGGCCGAGAACATCAAGATGACCGAATTGATCTACCTCATCGCCTCGCACGAAGACTGCTGCCTGAAGAGCAAACTGCTCAGCAACGTCGATGCAGCCAAGGAGAATTTCGAACAGATCGTCTACGACCACATCTTCAAGGATATTTCGATCGAAGAACTCTCGAAGTTGACGAACCGTTCGCTCACCTCGTTCAAAAAGGAATTCCGGCGCCATTTCATGATGCCGCCGCACAAATGGTACATCCGCCAGCGCCTGATGCATTCGCGCCTGCTGCTGATCTCGACTTCGAAGTCAATTTCGGAAATCGGCAATGCCTGTACATTCCCCAACACGTCGCACTTTATTAAACTTTTCAAAAAGGAGTACCAGATGACGCCGGCCGCTTACCGGAACCGCCACATCACTTCGCTCGCTCCCGAGGCGCAGCCCGCCGCTAAGGAAACCGAGGAAATCCGCGAGGCGTTATAGTTCGCAACTTACAAAACCGTTAGTATTTTAAAAATTTTAATTATAATTTAACAGATTTTTTTCGGTTAGGTTAAAAAAATGTTACAAAAGATTTGGAAGATTGTGATTTTCCATTTATCTTTGTATAACAAAACGTGGGATTCTCCCACTCTCATTAACCTAACTAACCTAACCAGAGGGGTTTGCTACTGCCAGGCAGCAAACCCCTTTCTCTGTGCAAAAAAGTCCTCCGGCAGCATCCGATATTGAATAATTGCGATTTTCGAGGCCGCATTTTTTATTTTTTTAATTGCATACTGCGAATACCGCCGCCGGCGAAACCCGAAAACAGCCCGGGGAAAGGCCCGGAGCAGGCAAACCCGCGAAGAGGCGTATCAGGAACGAGATGCCGAAAGAAAATAGGGCATTCATAGGAATTATCAATTATTTTTTCGTATTTTTGCATCAATTGGAAAATAATGAACTTAAATGCCGAAGTTTTATGACAAGGTAGATGTACTGAAAAAACCAGGATGGTTGAAGATCCGGCTCCACCGCACCCCGGAATATGCCGAGGTACAGCAAATAGTCGACAAACATGCGTTGCATACGATTTGCAGCAGCGGCATGTGTCCGAACAAGGCCGAATGCTGGAGCCGCAGAACCGCAACCTTCATGATCCTGGGAGACATCTGCACCCGAGGCTGCCGCTTCTGTGCAACGAAAACAGGACACCCCCTTGCCCCCGACGCCGAGGAACCCCGACGGGTCGCCGAAAGCGTCGCACTGATGAAACTGAGGTATGTCGTCGTTACTTCTGTGACGCGTGACGACCTGCCGGACGGCGGTGCCGCACACTGGGCCCAAACCGTCCGCGCCATCCGCACACAGAATCCCGACGCCGTAATTGAGCTCCTTATTCCCGATCTCGACGCACAGCCCGCCCCGCTGGACGTGGTCGTCGCGTCGAAGCCCGATATAATCGGGCACAACATCGAAACCGTCGAGCGGCTGACCCCGGTGGTGCGTTCCAAGGCAAAGTACCGTACGAGCCTGGAAACCCTGCGCTACCTGAGCGCACAGGGTGTCGCAACGAAAAGCGGACTGATGGTCGGACTTGGCGAGAGCGATGATGAAGTATTACAAACCCTGCACGATCTGCGCGACGCAGGCGTGGGGATCGTAACACTCGGTCAGTACCTTCGTCCCACTCTGGAGCACTACCCCGTTGCGGCGTATATCACTCCTGAAAAATTCGAATGGTACAGACTGAAAGCGCTGGAAATGGGCTTCAGCTACTGCGCGAGCGCACCCTTAGTCCGCTCGTCGTACATGGCGGAAGAGGCCCTGAAGAGCGTCAAAAGTTTGTAGCGATGGAAGCTTCCTGCCGGGATCTCGGACTGATGGACTACAAAACCTGCTGGGAATTGCAGCAGGGACTGTTCGATGCCCTGGTAGCCCGCAAGGCAGCCTGCAAGGGCGCAACGAAACAGGTGGCGGCACCCCTGGCGGCAAACGCCGGCACTGCGGAAGCAAGTAAGGCATCCGCGCGGGAACCGGCACAGCGATCGGCAGAGGCAATGCCCAGCAAGGCGGGAACGCAATCCGGCAAAGGGTTGGAATCCCCAACGGGCAGCGTATCCGCAGCAGAGGGCGTCGAACCGTCAGGCGCCACCGGAGAAGGCTCCGCCAGCGCAGGCACGATCCTTTTGGTGGAACACCCGCCGGTATACACACTCGGCAAAAGCGGCCATGCCGAAAACCTGCTGATAGGCCGCGAAGCGCTCGAAGCGATGGGCGCACAGTTCTTTCACATCGACAGAGGGGGCGACATCACCTTCCACGGCCCGGGGCAGCTGGTCTGCTATCCGATCCTCGACCTCGAATGTCTGGGCATCGGGCTGAGGGACTACATCGGGGCACTGGAAGAGGCCGTCATCCGTACCGTGGCGGTATACGGCATCACCGCCGGCCGCATGGCAGGCGCCTCGGGGGTCTGGATCGGCCCCGGAATCGGCGGGGAAACAGGGAGCCGGACAACCGCCTGCCGCGGAGATAACGGCGGCGGCAACTGCAACATCGGCGGTAACTGCGGCAACAAAAGCGTCGGCGGCAAAAGCGGCGACAGCGGCGAAAACCGCAACGAGGCAGGAACCTGCGATAGCGGCAGAATCTGCGATAGCGAAATCGGCGTCGGTGACCGCGCATTCGGAAAGGTGCCGCGCAAGATTTGCGCAATAGGCGTCCGGTCGTCACGTTATATCACCATGCACGGGTTCGCGCTGAATGTCACGACCGACCTCGGGTGGTTCACGCGCATCAACCCCTGCGGGTTTACCGACCGGGGAGTGACCTCGATCGAACGGGAAACGGGTCGCAAGGCCCCGATGGGCGAAGTAAAGTCGCTCGTTGTCAAATTTTTAAGTGAGATATTAAATGTTAGAATATATAAATAGTAAATCGTATGCCTATAGAAAAACGATGGGTAGTGAAACCGCAGGGCGATTCCGAGGCGGTGGCGAAGCTCGCTGCCGTGCTCAGGATTTCTCCCGTGCTGGCGAACCTGCTCGTACAGAGAGGCATAGACACCGTAGAAAAGGCGGACAAGTTCTTTAAACCCAGTCTCGCCGACCTCCACGACCCGTTCCTGATGAAGGACATGGACAAGGCGGTCGAGCGGGTCGAGCAGGCCGTTCGTAACAATGAGAAGATCATGGTTTACGGCGACTACGACGTGGACGGCTGTACGGCCGTTGCACTGGTGTACAAGTTCCTGCGCCAGATCGGGCATAAAAACCTGATGTTCTACATCCCCGACCGCTATACCGAAGGTTACGGTATCTCGGTCAAGGGCATCGACCTGGCAGCCCGCAAGGGCGTAGGTCTTATCATCGCCTTGGACTGCGGTATCAAAGCCACGGAAAAGGTAGTCTATGCAAAGACGAAGGGCGTGGATTTCATCATCTGCGACCATCACCTCCCGGCCGAGGAAATTCCCCGTGCCGTAGCTGTCCTCGATCCCAAGCGGGTCGATTGTTCCTATCCGTTCGACGAATTGTCGGGTTGCGGCGTGGGCTTCAAGCTCGTGCAGGCCTATGCGCAGAAAAACCGGATCCCGTTCGAACAGATCAGCCCGCTGTTAGACCTGCTGGTCGTGAGCATCGCTTCGGATATCGTACCCCTGGTGGGCGAAAACCGTATCCTTGCCCATTTCGGGTTGAAAGACCTCAACCGCGAACCGTCGAAAGGATTGCTGTCGATCATCAAGATCTGCGGCCTGGACAAGCACAACATCACCATCGACGACATCGTCTTCAAGATCGGGCCGCGTATCAACGCCGCCGGGCGCATGCGGATGGACGAGAACGACGAAAACGCCTCGCCCTCGGGCGGGCACGCGGCCGTCGAGCTGCTGATCGAAGGCAACGAAAGCATCGCCGCGGAGTTCGGGAACGTCATCGACGCCTACAACCAGGATCGCAAGTCGATCGACCGTTCGGTGACGCAGGAAGCGCACGATTTTATCGAGCGCAACCCCGCAATGAAAGAGCTGAAGAGCACGGTGATCTACAATCCCAAGTGGATGAAGGGCATCGTGGGAATCGTCGCCTCGCGCCTGATCGAGACCTACTACCGGCCGACGGTGGTGCTGACGATGAGCAACGGCTTCGTGACGGGGTCGGCACGCTCGGTACCGGGCTTCGACCTTTACCAGGCCGTGGAGTCGTGCTCGGATCTGCTGGAGAACTTCGGCGGGCATATGTATGCCGCCGGGCTGACGATGCGACCCGAGAACGTCGAGGAATTCACGCGCAGGTTCAACGCCTATGTCGAGGAGAACATCGACCCGCAGATGCTCATGCCGCAGGTGGATATCGACAGCGAACTGCTCTTCTCGGACATCACCCCCGCGTTCCGCAAAGACCTCAACCGCTTCCAGCCTTTCGGCCCCGGCAACACCGCCCCGGTCTTCGCGACCTACGGCGTAAGCAACCACGGCGACGCCAAACTGGTCGGCATGGAGTGCGAGCACCTGCGCATGGATTTGATCCAGCGGCAGAAACCCAACACGAAGATCCAGTCGATCGCCTTCCAGCAACCCACGCATTACGAATGGGTGCGCTCGGGACGCCCGATCGACGTATGCTACCAGATCGTAGAGAACCACTACCGGGGGACGGTAACCACCCAACTCCGCATCAAGGACATCAAACCGGTCATGAACCGATAACTTTACATAAGAAGGGAGGGGGCTGTCTTCCGGCAGCCCCCTCCCGCTATTTTTGCGTCATGCACTACTCCCTTGCGTCCCTTTTTCCCATGAACATCCCGACCACCCGGCTCGGCCTCCGGCCCCGGCCCTTCATATGGGTCTTACTTTTAGGCTGCATTTTAGCATACCCCCTCGCACCGGCCGTCAGCAGCCCTTCCGGCGACAAGCGCGATTATATACTGGTCATCAACACCTATGCGGAATCGACCCCGTGGAGCAGAGGCATTATTACCGACATCACGGCGCGCGTCGAGCAGATCGAAAACCTGGAACTCTACACCGAGCATATAAACCTGCTGTTGGTAGATTCCCCTCGGGAAATCGAGACCTTCGAGACGAACCTCCTGCGAGAATACGGCAAAAAACCACCCCGGGCCCTGGTGCTGATCGGAACCCCTACGGCGCTGCTGCGCAATTTCATTAACAGCATATGGAAAGGCATTCCGACCATCGTATGCGCAGAACAGGATTTTGTCGGGCCGGATAAATATTACCAGAAAAGGCTTCCCATTCCGGCCTCGGAACAGGTACCTCTGCGGACACTGGCAGACCGGGACAATCTGACCCTGCTTTATTCGCCGGCCTATCTCGACCAGAGTATCGACCTGATGAAGCGCATACTGCCCGGCATGGATCGGCTCATATTCATAGACGACGCACGCTACGTCAACCGGCAAACGGAACACGACCTCGCGGAACTGCTCGACTCGAAGTACGGCGGCATAAAATACACGGTTTATTCGGCCGATGAGATCGGGATAGACCAACTGCTCGATTCGCTGAGTACGGTCGACGTAAAACGCACCGGCGTGCTCTTCTCCTCGTGGCATTACCTGAAGAACATGTCCGGGCGCAACGAAATCATGACCAACCCGTTCAAGATCATCGCCAGTTCGTCCGTACCGTTGTTCTCGCTGCGTCCGACGGGACTCAAGAGCAGCGGCATGATCGGAGGTTACGTATACGACGAAAACGAATATTCCGACCGGCTGATAGCTACCGTAAACGCAGTGCTGGAGGGCAAGCAGCCGCGCGACATTCCCTTTTACACCCCCGTCCGGGTACAACCCGTCTTCAACTACCCGGTACTGCTCCGGCACAACATCTCCCCGAACGCCTGCCCGACAAATACCCTGTTTTTCGACAAACCGTCCTCGTTCATGGAGCGGTATAAAACCGAGATAGGTGTCTGCGGCAGCATATTCCTGTTATTCCTCATCTTCCAGCAATGGAGGATCGCCGTCCTGCGCAAGGTCGACGCAGCCCACCAGAAAGAAATGGAAACCCAGGCCAAATACTCGCACCTGTTCAACAACATGCCGATCCTGTACATGCAGGAACGGGTCGTATTCGACGCACAGGGGACGGCCATAGACACTGTTTATGTCGATGTAAACGCCCACTTCGAACGCTCCTTCTACCCCCTGGACGAAGTGGCGGGCAAATCCGGGTCGACGGTTTTCCCGGAGTCGATGCCCCAGTTCATGCCGATCATCGACATCGTACTGAAAGAAAAGCGGAGCGTTACCTTCCCCTATTACCACAAGCCGGTGAATATTTTCTACGAGGTCGTCATCTGCCCCTCGTACCAGCAGGATACGGTCGACATTTTCTGCATCGACAGCACAGCCCTGCACGATGCCCAGAAAAAGGTGGATTCGGTGAACCGGAAACTCGCACTGGCGCTCGACGTAGCCAACATCATCCCCTGGAAATGGGATCTCACGACCCACACCATCCTGTGCGACCTCAACAAGGCGGCCAAGATAGCCTCCGGGATGTCGCTGGCAAACAACCTCTCGCTTGCGGTGGACGAGGAGTGCTACTTCTCGAAAGTCCACAAGGAAGACCGGGAACGCGTCCGCACGGCTTACCGGAACCTGATCGAAGGGAGTACGGAGAAGGTCTGCGAAGAGTTCCGCGTCGTATCCAACGAAAGCGGACACTGGCACATGGAGTGGGTCGAGGCACAGGCCACGGTCGAAACCCGCGACACTAACGGCAGGCCGCTGTCGCTGGTCGGAACATCGCTCGTGATCTCCGAACGCAAACAGATGGAGCAGGAGCTGCTCACCGCACGCGACCGCGCCGAGGAGTCGAACCGCCTGAAATCGGCATTCCTGGCCAACATGAGCCACGAGATACGCACGCCGCTCAATGCCATCGTCGGGTTTTCGGGCATTCTTGCCTCGACGGACGAAGAACAAGAGAAGCAGGAATACATGTCGATCATCGAAAGCAACAATACGTTGCTGCTGCAACTCATCAGCGATATCCTCGACCTTTCGAAAATCGAGGCCGGAACGCTCGAATTCGTCCATACGGATTTCGAACTGAATGAACTGATGCGCGAGAAAGAAAACGTCATGAGGCTGAAAACCGACCAGAACGTGGAGCTGGTCTTCGAGCAGCGGTACGAAACCTGCCACGTCCGCACCGACCGCAACCGCCTTTCGCAGCTGATGATAAACCTGCTGACGAACGCCGCTAAATTCACACACCGGGGGTCGATCCGCTTCGGTTACGAGCTCCGTGCCGGGCAGCTCTATTTTTGGGTTGCGGACACCGGCTGCGGTATCCCCGCCGAGCGGAAGGACGCGGTCTTCGAACGCTTCGTCAAACTCAACTCGTTCAAGCAGGGCACGGGCCTCGGGCTTTCCATCTGCCGGACGATCGTAGAGCATCTGGGTGGGAATATCGGCGTAGAGTCGGAAGAGGGCAAAGGTTCGACCTTTTGGTTCACGCTTCCGTACGTCCCCGGCCAATCGGAACAGGCGGAGGCCCCGGCACAGATACTTCAGGCCATCCCGACGGTCGAGAAGGACAAGCTCGTAATCCTCATCGCCGAGGACAACGAAAGCAATTACCGTCTTTTCGAGTCGATCCTGCGCCATGAATACAAGCTCGTACACGCCTGGAACGGCCGCGAAGCAGTCGATTTATTCAACCGGCACACACCGCACCTGGTGCTCATGGACATCAACATGCCCGTGATGGACGGCTACGAAGCCACGGCCGAGATCCGCAAACAATCGGCCGACGTGCCAATCATCGCCGTGACGGCTTTCGCCTTCGCATCCGACGAACAGAAGGTACTCTCGAGCGGATTCGACGGCTACATGCCCAAGCCGATCAACGCCCGGCAACTCAAAACACAGGTACTCGACATGCTTCGCAAGCGCATGACGCTGATTTAAATGGAAAAGGAAGCCCCGTCGGGAGCTTCCTTTTTCATCGGTGCCCGTATCCGTTCTTACTCCAGGCGGATGATCCGCGCATCGTCGTCCGACCCGGGCAGCGGGGCGGGGGTGAAGTCGGAATACCCCGCCGCAACGGCGCAGAGGGGTTGGCAGTCCGCCGGGATGGGCAGGAAGCTGCGCAGGTAGCCAGCGGCAGTCTCCCCGCCGGGCTCGTCCTTGCGGCGCGGGCGGCCGTTGATGTGCACCCAGCACGAAGCCAGTCCTTCGTCGACACACGCCAGTTGCAGGATGGTCGCCGAGATCGCGGCGTTCTCCCGCCACAGGTCGCTTTTCGTGGTATCGCCCAGCACGACGATCGCCAGCGGGGCACCCTTCATGAACGCCGAACCGTAATCGCGCATGTCGGCCATGCGGGCCACCAGGGCAGGGTCGTCGACCACCACCAGGTGCGTCGTACGGGTATTGCGCGCCGATGGCGCCGACAGAGTCTCGTGCAGGATGCGGTCTACGACCTCACGCGGCACCGCACGCTCCGAGAATTTGCGGATGCTGCGGCGTTTTTCGATCAACTCTTTGAATTCCATCTGTTTTTATATTTTGTGTTTTCGGCCTCTCTTTTGCAAAAATAGTGAAAAAAAACTATCTTTGTTAAATTGATAATATTTCAGCAGGATTCGCAATCCGATATACCGAACTATTATTTACCGAACCAAACGTTCACCGCATCCAGGCAAAGGAATGCAACAAAATCAGCCATACATTCCATACAGCACTCCCAACCGGGAAGCACAGAAATACCTATTACTTAAAATGATGAAAATAAAAAATATAATCCTCTCGTTTCTATTAGGTATTTTCACCGTCGCATGCAGCGGAGCAGGCGAAGTTGCCGACGAAGGATACATGGGTTCCGGCTATACAAAGGAGGAATTAGACGCAAAGGGAGTCAATACCCAGCATCTGTTCGTATTTACGGAGGAGCGTGCTACTTACAATGGCCGGACATTCTCGATAAACATACCCATTGACTCGCTTATCGAGATATTCGGAACTTGCGAGAGAATCCTTTACGGAAAAGATTACAATACAGGATACAACCGCTATTTCTGGGACACGATAGGCTTTACAGCTTTAGTCTCCCCCGAAAAAGAAGTAATGGAGTTCAATCTGCATTGGGATTACCTGCCTAAAGAAAAGGAATACGACTATGACGATCCGGATCCGGCCGATGTTCCGGCAAAATTTTTCAAAGGAAAGATACTGTTGAACGGGATTCCACTCGACAATACGTCGGATTACGCAGATTATTGCAATAATAAAGAGATACAAAGTCTGTTGCTTAAATTAGCAAGGAAGAAGGGGATCAAAAGAAACTTCCATCAATGTTTATATCATTTCGTAGACAATGGAAGTATTAATCGGTACCATCACTCTTATCATAAGCTCTACTTTTTCGATTATACGACATTCGAAAACAATCCTTTTTTCTCATACAGGGTGAAAGTAGTAACCAAAACCGGACAGATACATGAATTCGGAATGCAGTACGCTGTCTACACCAATCCAAACTCCATAGATATCTTTTGACCTATTCATTTATACATATTTGATCTTCAAAACTTTGAAAACGATGGAATTCAGATTCACCATAGCCCTTATCTACGATTTCGACGGCACGCTCGCCCCCGGCAACATGCAGGAGTACGACTTCATACCCGCCGTGGGCAAAAGCAACAAGGAATTCTGGACGGAGGCCAACACGCTGGCCGAAGAACAGGATGCCGACATGGTACTGACCTATATGGCACGCATGTTACAGGAAGCCAAGTCGAAAGGGCTGTCGCTGCGGCGCGAGGCATTTCAGGATTCGGGACGCCGCGTGACGCTTTACAAGGGCGTGAAGGAGTGGTTTGCGCGGATCAACGCCTACGGCGCCGCACACGGGATAAGAATCCTGCACTACATCAACTCGTCAGGGATGAAGGAGATCATCGAAGGAACTCAGATCGCACACGAGTTCCGGAAGATCTATGCCTGCTCGTTTCTCTACGACGTCGACGGCATCGCCTACTGGCCCGCCGTGGCGGTCAACTACACCAACAAGACGCAGTTCATCTTCAAGATCAACAAAGGCGTCGAATCGGTGTTCGACAGCAAGATGGTGAATCGTTACATCCCCGAAAACGAACGTCCCGTGCCGTTCAAGCACATGATCTACGTGGGCGACGGGACGACCGACATCCCCTGCATGCGGCTGGTGAAAAATTCCGGCGGACATTCGATCGCGGTCTACAACCCCGACCAGAAGGGTGCCCGCAAGGAGATGGCCTCGCTGATCCACGACAACCGCGTAAGCCACGTCTGCCCGGCCGACTATTCCGAAGGCTCGGACATGGACATCCTGGTCAAAACCATCATCGACAAGATCGACCTGGACGACAGGCTCGAAAAACTCGAAGTCGTGAAATAACCCGGCCAGCGGGACGGGAAGCGGATATGCCCGGGACGCCCCCGGAGACGGGCAGCGAGGAAAGCCGGGCATCCCGACGAAAGATTCAAGCATCGGAAAAAGAGAATATGGACATTATTTTCGCAACCAACAACGCACACAAGCTCACCGAGGTACAGGCCGTACTGGGGCCCGGATACAAGTTGCTGACACCCCGCGACTGCGGCGTGACGGAGGAGATCCCCGAGGAACAGGATACCCTCGAAGGCAACGCCTCGCAGAAGGCGCATTACCTGCACGAACGCACCGGAATGGATTGCTTCGCCGACGACACGGGGCTCGAAGTCGAAGCGCTGGGCGGGGCCCCGGGCGTACACTCGGCACGCTACGCCACCGACGGGCACGACTTCGCGGCCAACAACCGGCTGCTGCTGAAAAACCTCAAAGGGCAGGCCAACCGCCGGGCACGGTTCCGCACGGTGATATCGCTGCTCCTGGACGGCGAAGAGCACCTTTTCGAAGGGATCGTCGAGGGGCGCATCATCGACCGGGAAACGGGGCACGAGGGATTCGGGTTCGACCCGCTGTTCATCCCCGACGGATACGACCGAACCTTCGCGCAGATGACCACCGGGGAGAAAAACGAAGTGTCGCACCGGGCCCGTGCCGTACGCAAACTCGCCGCGTATTTGCATTCCGTCGAGAAATAAGCGTCTTTACGAAAAACAGGCGGCGCCCCGGCAATGTCCGAATAAATTCGGCATTGCGCCCGGCTTGCATCGTCTTTAACCCTGTTTTAGACAGGCGGCGCCTCGGCAAATTGCAAGTAAACTTGCTTTTGCCCTCGGCTTGCACTATCTTTGCCGTTCCTATGGAAGAGAGAAATTACAACAAGGAGGAGCGTTTCGACGCCAAGGCCATCGAAGGGCTGAAGCACCACTACACCGAAATACTGCGGTTGCTGGGCGAGGATCCCGCACGCGAAGGGTTGCAGAAGACCCCCGAACGGGTGGCCAAGGCAATGTCGTTCCTGACGAAAGGCTATGACGAAAACCCGTTGGAGATCATCCGCTCGGCGACGTTCCGCGAAGAGTACAAGCAGATGGTGCTGGTGAAGGACATCGAACTTTATTCGCTCTGCGAGCACCATATGCTGCCGTTCTACGGCAAGGCGCATGTCGCCTACATCCCCAACGGCCATATCACGGGGCTTTCCAAAATAGCCCGTGTGGTGGAGTGCTTCGCCCGCCGCCTGCAGGTACAGGAAAGGCTGACGGTGCAGATCCGCGACTGCATCCAGGAGGCGCTGAACCCCATGGGCGTGGCCGTCGTGATCGAAGCGAGCCACATGTGCATGCAGATGCGCGGCATCGAAAAGCAACAGTCGGCGACGACGACCTCGGCCTTCACCGGGATTTTCCTCTCCGACCACCGCACGCGCGAAGAATTCATGACCCTGATCTCGCACCGGTACCGGTAGACCCGCCGCACGATAAAACGGAACGTCCCGCAGCACACGGCTTGCGGGACGTTCCGTTTCCGGGGGCGACCCGGTTATGATTTGCCCTTACCCTTGAACTCCACCAGGGCGGCATTCAGCGCCCGGTGGAGCGAATACTGCGAGAGTGGTTTGACGAGAAATTCGTTGCACCCCGCATTGCGGGCGCTCTCGATCTCGCTGCCGGATGAATAGGCCGACATGGCAATGATGGGGACGTCCGCCGAAACGCTGCGGATACGCCGCGTAGCCTCAAGGCCGTCCATCACGGGCATGCGGATGTCCATCAGCACGGCATCGGGCTGTACCGTCCCGAACATGTCCACGGCCTCGGCTCCCGTATGGGCACGCACGAGGCTAAAGCGGCGGCTGAGGACGGCTTCGATGAGTCTGAAATTGGTGTCCGAATCCTCGGCGACCAGCAGCACCCACGACTTGCCGTCGTCCCGGCCCGGGGCGGCACAAAGCTGCTCGTCGTTTTTGCTGCCGTCCCGGTGGACGACGGGGATCGAGAAATGGAACCGCGTGCCCTTCCCGGGTTCGGAATCCACGCCGATCGTTCCGTCGAGTTTTTCGACGATCATCTTCGAAATGGCCAGCCCGAGTCCCGTGCCGGACACGAAATCGTTGAGTTTGACGAACCGGTCGAAGATATTGCGCGCCTTCTCGGGCGGTATGCCCATGCCCGTATCCTGGACGAAGAACTCCACACACCCGTCCTTCAGGTCGAACCCGAAGCGGATCTCCCCCTCTTCGGTAAACTTGCCGGCGTTGTTCAGCAGGTTGGAAATGACCTGTGCCAGGCGGTTCTGGTCGCAGACGATCTCCACGTTCGCGACCCGTTCCTCGAAGACCAGTTCCACGCCCGGCTTGACGCGGGGTTTGTGGACTTCCAGCTCCGAGCGGCAGAGGTCGTTGAGGTTCATCGGCCTGAAGCGGAATTCGAGCGTCCCGGCTTCGATCTTCGAAATGTCGAGGATATCGTTTATCAGTTGCAGCAACAACTCCGAATTGACATCGATGATGTCGATGAACTGCTGTTTCTCCTCCTCGGTTTCCACCTCGCCGATGAGCTTGGCAAAACCCACGATGGCATTGAGCGGCGTGCGAATCTCGTGGCTCATGTTGGCCAGGAAGGCAGATTTGAGACGGTCGGACTCCTCGGCGCGGATACGCGCCTCGACGATCTCCAGTTCGGCATTCTTCATGTCGGTGATGTCCCACGAGACGCCGATGATGAGCGGAAGGCGGTTTTCGACCGGCACCAGCGACTTGGAAGTATTGACGATACGGGTCTCGCCCGTGGCCGAGACGTACTCCTCGATGAAGGTCTGGCGTTCACCCGTACGCAGCAGCGTCAGGTCGTCCTGGCGGAAATGCTCCGCATCCTTCGGGCTGGGGAAAATCTCGTAATCGGTATGCCCGAGCGCCCTGGAGGCCGGAATCCGCGAATATTCCTCGAACGCCCGGTTCCAGTAGAGGTAGCGGAACTCGTTGCCCGGGTCTTTCACAAACAGATAGACCGGAATGTTGTTGAGGATGCACTCCAGGATGGAGTTCATCTCCTTGACCTTGTTCTCGTGTTCGATGCGCTGCGTCACGTCCCGGCCGAAGAACCAGACGATCTCGCGCTCCTGAAAATAGTCGTAGATGATGTAGGCCACGATGTCCCACGCCACGATACGTCCCTGCTCGTTCTTGAAGCGGACGGTGTATTTGTGCGAGCCGTTATCGCGGCGTATTTTCGCCAGCCGGGCTTCCCACTGCAAACGGGAACCTTCGTACGACCAGAAATCGTAAACCTTGTGTTGCGAAAGGTCGCCTTCGACATCGTGCCGCACCCTGAACTGCTCGTTGGCATATTCCATCGTACCGTCCAGGCTGCAGGCGTAGATCTCCTCGTCGACATTGTTCAGTGCATATTTGACCATCTCCAGTTCATGCTTGGCAGCTTCGGCCTCGGTGATGTCACGGCAGATGCAGAGGGCATGCTCCCCGTCGAGCGGGAAAATCCGGTTTTCGTAGTTGCGGGTTCGGCCGTCGAGCGTAATGTCGTGGTGGGACGAAGAGCCGCACCCCGTCGCAAAAACATTGTCGAGGTTGTTCTTCACATTGCGGCAGGCCGCAGGCGAAAGCATCGTGCGGATGTTCTGCCCGGCGAGCTCTCCGCCCGGAACCCCGACATGGTTGGTCTCATCCGCGGAAACCAGTTCGACCAGCGTCCCGTCGCGATCGAGCACGGTCAGCATGTCGGGTATCGAATCGAGAATCTTACAGGCATAACGCTCCCGGAACCGGCTCCCGGAACCCTTCGGCGTATCGAGTTGTGCTTCGAGCTCTTCGATCCTGCGGAGAAGCTCCTCACGGGAACAGTTATCGTATCGGCTCATACCTTGTGATCATTATGCATAGATAGTTACAAAAGTAATATATTTTCCGAATGACGAACCATTTTCCGGCCGAAATCGGCGCCGTACCCCCAACGATTACGACCGGCACGGCAACGATCCCGTTCGGAAGGATGACTTCAGGCCGCAATGCGGCGCGATTACCTTTCAAAAATGGCGCAGGAAAAGCCCGCAAAGACGCTCTTTCAGCCCGAGGATGTATCGAGAGACCCTTTAAGGGCCGTTTCACACAGGGGTAAATTCCTGTGCCCGACCATAAAACACTCCGTCGGCACCCTCCCGTATCGCAAAACCGCTTTTTTATACCCCGATCGGGTTTCCATGCGCAAAAAGGGTGTGGAAGGAACGAATTTTGAACATGCTCCGAGACAGCAAACTAAAAAATCAAAATCATGACCGTCAAAAAATTACGTTACCTCGCATACGCACTCGTTGCAGTTGCGTTTTGCGCGTGCCAGAAAGAGCCCTCGACATCGGGCCTCCACAAAGACTATCTGGTCTACACCGCTTACGACACCGAAGCCGACTTCGGTGCGCTGGACACCTACTACCTCCCCGACAGCATCCTGCTGATCGGCGCCGCAGACAAGACGGAATACTGGAAAGACGACAATGCGCTGGAGATCGTCAACACGGTCGCCGGCCGCATGAACGCCGCCGGCTACACCCGCACCGATGACAAGGAGGCGGCCAATGTCGGACTGCAATTGAGCTACGTGCAGAAAGTGACCTATTTCGTGGGTTACGACTATCCCTACTGGTGGTGGTATTACCCCTACTACTGGACGCCCGGATACTGGGGCGACTGGCTGGGATGGCACTATCCCTACCGCGTATATTACGGTTATACGGCCGGTTCGCTGCTGATCGAGATGCTGGATCTGGAAGCCGACCAGCAGAGCGGCAAGAAACTTCCCGTCATCTGGGACAGCTACATCGGCGGCCTGCTCACCTCGTCGGAAAGCCTCAACCAGCAGCGCACGGTGGACGCCGTAGAACAGGCGTTCGACCAGTCGCCTTATCTGAAAAAATAATTTAACCGTAAAAACACGTCCGATTATGAAAACATCGAAATACCAGGTTCTAAAAACCATCGCACTCTGTGTCGTCCTGCTCGCCGCCGCGCGCACGGGCAAAGCACAGGTCTTCCCGAACAGCTACATCAACGTCGACTGGCAGGTAGGCGTGCCCCTGGGCAGCAGCCTGGCCGACAAAGCCTCGGGCTGGGGCATGAACTTCGAAGGCGGCTATTTCATCACGCCGGCCATCGCCGTGGGCCCGTTCATCTCGTACCAGACCAACCTCGAAACGATCCCGCGCCAGACACTCGACCTGGGCAACGGTTCGGCCCTCACGGTCAACCAGAAGCACTCCGTATTCCAGCTGCCGTTCGGCGTCACCAGCCGTTACACCTGGCTTACGGACAGCGTATTCCAGCCTTATGCGGGCCTGAAGCTGGGTGCCAACTACGCCGAGCTTTCGTCCTATTACTACGTCGTCAAGCAGTACAACGACACGTGGGGATTCTACCTCTCGCCCGAAATCGGCGTGAGCATCTTCCCGCGCCCCGACTACCGTTTCGGGTTCCATGTGGCACTCTATTACAGCTATGCCACCAACAGCGGCGACGTCCTGACTTACTCGGTCAACAACCTCAATAATTTCGGCATACGCGTCGGTATATCATTCTGACGCAGAGTGGGAAAGCGCCTCTTGTGGAGTGCCCCGGTTCCTGAAAAGGGATCGGGGTTCCCTTTTCCCGGGAGCCCTTTCCCTGGGCGGATTTGCAGGTTCGGGAAATTGTACCTACCTTTACAACGACTAAAACCATTGGATGTTTAATTTGGATTCGGCATTGTAGGAATCCGTCCCTCAGCACGGATTCCGTCCCATTCTTCCCTCCCGGGGGCATTCTGCCCGGGCGGATATTCATTTTGTCTTATTTTAAAAAATTCGCCATGCACGGGATTTCCCAATCCATCCCGCGCGCGGCCTCAACTACAAACAACCATGGAACAGGAAAATAAACAGATCTTCGATTTCGATTTAAAAATGATCGCCGATTTCTTCAGGGAACTCGACAGGCAGGGGCCCGGCGGCGTGGAGCAGACGCTCCGCGCCCTGGAATTCGTGCCCGACAGGCCGGGGTTGCGGATCGCCGACATCGGATGCGGCACCGGCGGGCAGACCATCACGATCGCCCGGAACAGGGATTGTACGATAACGGCCGTCGACCTGCTGCCGGAACTGTTGGAAGAATTCCGCACCCGGATAAAAAAGGCCGGGCTGGAAAACCGCGTCACGGCCATACAGGGCTCGATGGACGCACTGCCCTTCAGCCCCGGGGAATTCGACGTGATCTGGGCCGAAGGCTCGATCTACAACATCGGGTTCGAACGCGGGCTGAGGGAGTGGCGGCAATACCTCAAACCGGGCGGCATAATCGCCGTGACCGAGTGCTCGTGGCTCTCGGGCGCACGCCTGACGTCGAAGTTCATCTCGGACTATTTCCCCGACATTGACAGCCCGTCGGGGAAACTGCGCATCCTCGAAGAGGCCGGATATGCACCGCTGGCGCATTTCGCGCTGCCCGAGCATTGCTGGACGGAAAACTACTTCGCCCATGCAAGCGCACGCATCCCGGGATTCCTCGAGCAATACGGGCACAGTGAAAAAGCACTCCTGCTGGCCGAAATGCAGAAAAACGAGATCGCCCATTACGAAAAATATAAAGCGTACTACGGTTACGTCTTCTACATCGGCCAAAAACCGGAAGAGTAATCCCCGTCCGAAAAGGCAGAATCCCGCTTCCCCGAAAGAGGCGGGATTCGTTTTTCCGGTTCAGGGAAAAATGCCCGGTCATTCCATCGAGGTGTAGACGAGCATCGTCTCGGGGGCCAGGCTGATCCGGCTTCCGGGCGCAAGCGCCACCCCGCGCTCCACGGGAAGCAACCGTTCGCCCCCGAGCCTGAGCCGCCCCGGGGCGTAGACATAAAGCGCGAGATCGGAAAGTCCGGGCTGAGGATTTTCCAGCGTCAACTCCACCGTCCGCTCCGAATCCGTATTGACCACAGCCAACGTCACGCCCTTCTCGGTGCGTCCGAACATCGAACGGACTCCACCGACGCCCGACACTCCGGAGGCGAGAATCTGCGCACCTTGCGGAAAATAGCGGCACAGCAGCGACATGGCATAGTACCAGGGGCGGATCCGTTCCTTGCCGGCGCCGTAGCGCTCTTCGCCGAGGATGTTCCAGAACCCCCATATTTTCAGTTTCCCGGGTTCGTTCATGTGCATCGCATCGTCGAGCATCCAGACCACGCAGCCCGAATAGCCGCATGCGGCCGTTTGCATGACGGCATCGGCAACGTCGATACCGTACATGTGGTCGAAGACGAACATCTGCGAATCGCCGGGCGATGCATCGGGGTCGGCAGCAATCCGCCGCTCGTTCTCGGCGGCATAGGCGACATCGCGTTCGTCGATGAATTTCAACCCCAGCTCGCCGAGGATCATCTTCGTCCCCGCAGGAGCCGCAGCACGGTAAGCCGAAATCATCGCCGAATACTCCCCCGTATTGACCTGGGCCTTGGAAGGATACGTATGGATGTCGTAAAGCCCCACGGCGTCGCCGAGATCCCGGACGGAATTACTTACCCAGTGTGTTTCGAGGGTCGTCCATACCGCCGCGTCGGGAGCGACCAGCTTCACCCGGCCGGCCATGCCGTGCCGCCGCAGGGAAGCATCCATGGCGCGTGCGGCGCGGAGCCAGAGGGCATAGTCGCCCCGGGTCGAAGCCCACGAGCCGTTAGGTTCGTTGACGATATTGTAGTAACGGATGCAATCGTAACCGCACTCTTCGACCAAGTAGCGCACCATCTCTCCGCTACTGTCGATCAGCGCCTGGTCGACGGTCTGCGCCTGCCGATCGACCAAGCTTCCGCCCCAGTCGCCGAGCAATACCGTCACGCCATGCGTATTGCAGAACCCGAGAATCATGTGCAAATCCTCCATGTTCCGCGACGGGTCGAACCGCCCGTCCGTGAGATACGACCGGATACCGCCCATCACGCGGATGAAACGGGGCTGCATGTACTCCAGCCTGTCGGTAAGGCGTTTTCGGTCGGCCGCAGAAAACCGGCCGTCGACGTCATGCACCTCGTAAGGATCCCACTGGACGCCATTGCCGATATAGGCGTCGTCGATCACCCTGCCGCTCAATGTCAGCACGCCCCGAGCAGGCGACGTCCCCTCCGGCGGGGAAGCGTTGCCCCGCGCACAGGCCCATGCGGTTCCAGCCGCACAAACAACTGCAAATAAAGCATATCGCACAATTCTTTTTTCCATCGTCCGGATATTTTCGGTTACGAAGATAAAGATAAGCCGCCCAAAGCTTTCGCATGTAATACTTTTTTAACAGAAACAGATCGTTTGCCGACAATCGGCACAAGCACTACCGGGAAGCAACCCCGGAAGTTACATAAAAAACAAAAAAGTATAAATATCTGTTAAAATACTACTCTTTTCACAGTCGCCTCCGTTCGTATATTTGCATAACTGAAAACCGACTAAACCCGAATCCATGAAACACCTGCTTACGCCGCTGCTCGGAGCCCTTACGCTAAGCTTGTCCGGATGTCAGGACAAGCCCCAGCCCCAGTTCATCCGTGTGGAAAACGGACGTTTCGTCGGCGGAAGCGCCAATTCAGGCTATTTCGTCGGAGCCAACTTCTGGTACGGGGCTCTGCTGGCCACCGAAGGGCCGGGGCGCGACCGTGACCGCCTGTGCCGCGAACTCGACAGGCTGAAGGCATCGGGTATCGGCAACCTGCGTGTCCTGGTCGGGTCGGAAGGCAACACGGGAGTCATATCGAAAGTCGAACCGATCCTGCAAACCGCACCCGGAGTTTACGATGACCGCGCACTCGACGGGCTGGATTTCCTGATGTCCGAACTGGGAAAGCGGGACATGCAGGCGGTGCTCTACCTCACCAATGCCTGGGAATGGAGCGGCGGATACAGCCAGTACCTCGAATGGAGCGGCCGGGGCACCTATCCCGTTCCGGGACTAACCGGATGGGACACCTTCATGGCTTACGTGCGGCAGTTCCACGAAGCAGAGGCCACCGACAGCTGTAAAATACTGTTGGAAAAACACATACGCCATATCGTCACCCGTACGAACCGTTATACGGGACGCCCCTACCGGGAAGACCCGGCCATCTTCTCCTGGCAGATCGCCAACGAGCCGCGGGCCTTCTCGGATGACAACAAGGAACGCTTCTTCGCCTGGGTCGCCCGCACGGCGAAACTCATCAAGCAACTCGACCCCAACCACATGGTTTCGACCGGCAGCGAAGGGGAAATGGGATGCGAAGGGGACATCGGGCTATGGCGGCGCATCCACGCCCTGCCGGAGATCGACTACGCCAACATACACATCTGGCCCTACAACTGGCGGTGGATCAGCCAGGAAAATGTCGGGGGAGACCTCACGGTGGCCTGCGAAAAAACGACCGAATACATCCGCCGCCATGCGGAAATCGCACGGGAGCTGGGCAAACCGCTCGTCATCGAGGAGTTCGGCTACCCGCGCGACAGCTTCGCCTTCGAGCCCGGCTCTCCTACGACGGCCCGCGACGCCTACTACCGCCATATCTTCGAGCAGGTCATACGCAGTGCAGCGGCCGGCGACATCGTGGCAGGATGCAATTTCTGGGGCTGGGGCGGCGCGGCACGCCCCGTACACCTCAGCTGGCAAGCCGGCGACGATTACTGCGGCGACCCGGCACAGGAAGAGCAGGGGCTTAATTCGGTCTTCGACAACGACCATACTACCTTGCGGGAGATCACGGCGGCAAATCGCACGCTGGGCCTCCATGCACAAGCGCTTACGGCGACACCCGGCAACGGAACCCCGGCGGCCCTGCTCCGGCTCCTGCGGGAAACATCCGCCCGGAACCGGCTGTTGTTCGGGCAGCAGGACTTCCCCTTTTACGGCTGCGACTGGGCCTACCGGCCCGGCTGTTGCGACGTGAAGGCATGCTGTGGGGATTATCCGGCCGTGCTGGGCTGCGACCTCGGGGAAATCGAGCTCGGGACGGGGCATAATCTCGACGGCGTACCCTTCGACACGATGCGCCGCGAAATTGTCCGGCAATACGAACGCGGCGGGCTGACGACCGTCAGCTGGCATCCCCGCAACCCGTTAACAGGCGGCGACGCATGGGATGTGAGCGACCCCGGCACCGTACGTTCGGTACTGCCGGGCGGCAGAAACCATGCGAAATTCCTCGGATGGGTGGATCTTGCGGCCGATTTTCTCAACTCCCTGTCCACGAACGACGGCACGACCGTTCCGGTGTTGTTTCGTCCCTGGCACGAGCACACCGGGAGCTGGTTCTGGTGGGGACAACGGCTCTGTTCGGCCGCCGAATACGAAGCACTTTGGAAAATGACCGTCGAACGCATGCGCGACAGGGGCGTACGTATGCTCACCGTCTATTCGCCCAACCCGTGCGTCACAGGACTGGAATACCTCGAGCGTTATCCGGGGGATGCATGGGTCGACATACTGGGGCTGGATGCCTACCACAGCAGCGATGCCGGGGCATTCGTCACGCGGCTCGGGGCATCGCTCGGGATCATGGATCAGATCGCCCGAGACCACCGGAAACCCTATGCCGTATCGGAAACCGGCATGGAGGGTATTCCGCGTGCCGACTGGTGGACGGGGGTACTGATGCAGGGCATCGGGGAGCAGCGTCCCGCATACGTACTGGTATGGAGGAATGCCTTACAGACGCTAAAACCCGGGCATTTTTACGCACCCTATCCCGGACAGGTCTCGCAGGCCGACTTCAACCGGTTCTATGCTTCGCCACGGACGTTATTCGCGGCCGATGCAGCCAACGCCTTTCAATAACAAACAATATAGACTCAATTTTCGACAATGACCAACTTTGAGGAAACGATGCACCGGTTGCAGTTGCAGCACGAGCAGCTCCTGACACGCAAAAATATGCCAACCGATGCCTACAACGGTATCTTCACCCGATACCGCCATCCGATACTCACGGCAGCGCACACGCCGCTTTTCTGGCGCTACGACCTCGACCCTGCGACCAATCCCTACTGCATGGAACGGATAGGGATAAATGCCGTGATGAACTCGGGAGCCATCAAATTCGGCGGCAAATACCTCCTGGTGGTTCGCGTGGAAGGTGCCGACCGCAAATCGTTTTTCGCCGTGGCGGAGTCGCCTAACGGCATCGACAATTTCCGTTTCCGGGACTATCCCGTCACCATGCCCGAATACGGGGAACCGGCAACCAACATTTACGACATGCGTCTGACGGCACACGAGGACGGCTGGATCTACGGGATTTTCTGCGTCGAACGGAAAGACCCGGCAGCGGCTCCGGGCGACCTGTCGTCCGCCGTTGCAGCGGCTGGCATCGCACGCACGAAAAATCTGGTGGACTGGGAGCGGCTCCCCGACCTGAAAAGCTCCAGCCAGCAGCGCAACGTGGTTCTACACCCGGAATTCGTGGACGGGAAATATGCCCTCTACACCCGGCCGCAGGACGGGTTTATCGACACGGGCAACGGCGGCGGCATCGGCTGGGCGCTCATCGACGACATCACGCACGCCCAAGTCACGGGCGAGTCGATCATCAACCGGCGTTACTACCATACGATCAAAGAGACGAAAAACGGCGAAGGCCCCCATCCGATCAAAACACCCCGGGGATGGCTGCACCTGGCACACGGCGTACGAACCTGCGCCGCGGGGCTGCGCTATGTGCTCTACCTCTACATGACCGAGCTCGAACGCCCCTGGATACCCCTGGCCGAGCCCGCGGGCATGCTGCTCGGCCCCCTCGGCGAAGAACGCACGGGCGATGTGTCGAACGTGCTTTTCTCGAACGGCTGGATCGCCGATCCCGACGGACGGGTCTGCATCTATTACGCCTCGTGCGATACCCGCATGCATGTAGCGACCTCGACCGTCGGGCAGCTGGTCGACTACTGCCTGCACACGCCTGCCGACGGGTTTACGACCGGGCACAGCGTCGAAACGCTCAAAAAACTCATCGACAAAAACCTCAAACGCTAAAATGGCAGCTGCACGGTCGGAAAAAATCGGGTACGGGCTGGGCGACATGTCGTCGAGCATGTTCTGGAAAATATTCTCCTATTATCTTCCGTTTTTCTACTCCAACATTTTCGGGTTGAGCCTGGAACATGCCGCCGTACTGTTGCTCGTCACCAAACTCTGGGACGCGGTATCCGATCCCGTCATGGGCCTGATCGCCGACCGTACGACTTCCCGCTGGGGACGTTATCGACCTTACCTGCTCTGGGTCGCCGTTCCTTTCGCCGTGGCCGGCATCCTCACCTTTACGACACCCACGTGGAGCTATTCGGCCAAACTGATATGGGCCTACGCCACCTACTTGCTGATGATGACCGTCTACACCGCCATCAACGTCCCCTATGGGGCGATGCTGGGCGTGGTGACCGACGATTCGCGCGAACGGACGGTATTCTCCTCCTACCGGATGTTTTTCGCCTACGGGGGCAGCTTCCTGGCACTGGCGATTTTCGAACCCCTGTGCGACCTCTTCACCCCCGACACCGGGGACATGGACGCCGCGCGGGCCGTCGCCGCGCAGGCCGACGGATGGCAGGCGGCCATGATCGTCGTCGGGACAATCTGCGCGCTGCTTTTCCTGCTCTGCTTCCGCCTGACGCGCGAACGCGTCGCCCCGGTCGAAAGCCCGTCTGCGGGCGGACAGTCGATTCTGTCCGACATGAAATCGCTCGCCGGCAACGGGCCGTGGTGGATACTGCTGGGCGTGGCGGTGGCCGCGCTGCTCTTCAACTCGATCCGCGGCGGGGCGGCAGCTTATTACTTCAAGGATTTCATCGGGGAGGACAACCTGTTGGGCGGCAGTATGATACTCTCCTGCGGAGCGTTCCTCGCCATCGGCGAAATCGCCAACATGCTCGGGGTCGTACTGGCCGTACCCATCTCGCTGCGCATCGGTAAGCGGATGACCTACATCTGGGCCATGGCCGTATCGGGCCTGTTGAGCATCGTCTTCTTTTTCATGCCGGCCACCGTTGCCGGATGCTGGGCGATGGTCGTACTGCAAATCGTGATTTCAGCCGCAGCCGGCATCACCTTCCCGTTACTCTGGAGCATGTATGCCGACGTGGCGGACTATTCGGAGCTGAAGCACGGCCACGGTTCGACGGGGCTGATATTCTCGTCGTCGTCGATGGCCCAGAAATTCGGCGGCGCATTCGGCAGTGCACTGATCCTCTGGCTGCTGGCTTCCTACGGATACGACACCTCGGGCGCCGCGGTGCAGAACGGCGAGGCAATCTTCGGACTGCGGATGCTGATGAGCTGGCTGCCGGCGGCAGGGTGCGCGCTGGCCGTGCTGCTGGTTGCAATCTATCCGCTCAACGAAACCCGCATAAGCGAAATCGGAGAAAAACTGGCCCTGCGCAGGGCCGCAAACAAATGAACATGAACCGCGAACAACAATTCAAGCGCGAGCTCACCGAAGAGCTCCGCAATAATATCCTCCCGTTCTGGGCGCGGCAAATGGTTGACCCGGGAGGAGGATTTTTCGGCCGCATGACCGGAACGGGCGAACTGATAGCCAACGCCGGGCGGAGTGCAATCCTTTGCGGCCGCATCCTGTGGACTTTCTCGGCAGCCTACCGGACATCGGGTTGCGAGCAATACCTGGCAACAGCCACAGCCGCACGGGACTACCTGCTCGACAAATTCCTCGACAAAACCTACGGCGGCGTCTACTGGTCGGTGGACGCTGCGGGCAACCCTGCAGACACGAAAAAACAATTTTACGCCCTCGGGTTCGCCATCTACGGACTGAGCGAATACGCCCGGGCGACAGGCGACGAGCGGGCGCTTCGGGAGGCAATCGGACTCTTCCGGGCTATCGAAGAGCACTCCTACGACGCCGTTAACAACGGCTATGAAGAGGCGGCGGCCCGCGACTGGTCACCGATCGACGACGTGCGCCTGAGCGACAAGGACGCCAACGAGAAAAAGACGATGAATACCCACCTCCACATCCTGGAGGCCTATACCAACCTGCTCCGCATCTGGCCCGACGAGGGGCTGCGCAGGCAGACCCGCAACCTGCTGGAAATCTTCCTCTCGCGGATCGTGCAGCCGCAAAACGGCCACTTGGGACTATTTTTCGACGACCGATGGCAGTTGAAAAGCGCCGGTTGCTTCTCCTACGGCCACGACATCGAGGCTTCGTGGCTGCTGCTCGAAACCGCAGCGACGCTCGGCGACGAAGCATTGTACGAGCGCACCCGCACCAGCTGCTACGCCATCGCCAATGCGGCCCTCGAAGGCTATATGGGTGACTGGAGCATGATTTACGAACGGCACCCCGACGGCACCCGGAATCTCGAACGTCATTGGTGGGTGCAGGCGGAGTGCGTCATCGGGCTTTTCTATCTCTACCGGCTCCACGGCCGCAAGGAGGCCCTGGAGCCCGCCCTGAAAACATGGGATTACATCAAGACACACCTCATCGACCGCACGGGAGGCGAATGGTGGTGGAGCATTCTCCCCGACGGCAGCGTCAACCGAACGGACGACAAGGCCGGATTCTGGAAATGCCCCTATCACAACGGCCGCATGTGCATGGAGATCGCCGCGCATATTCCGGACAACGAAACCTCTTCCGCACGATAAAAACAGGGCTTTGCAGTGCCCGAGGGAGTTTTCTCATGTAGCCGGGGGCACGACCGGACTTCTCCGCCTTACGGCACGCCGGCTGCTCCGCAAGCATCCCCGACCTTCGGTTCGGAGCGACAGGCAGACACAAAAAAGGAGCCGTGAAACATCAGTTTCACGGCTCCTTTCGCATTTGCGGTATTCAGAGTTCCAACAATGTATGCCGTTCCAGATTATAACCCTCGGCCGAAAGAACGGCTCCGCCGCATGAAACGTATTCGGCTTCGACCGTCCGTTTTTCACCCGGAAGCAAATGGATATACCCTTCGGAAATATAGGCCGGGAGGATCGCTTCGCCCGTCCGCCCGTCGCGGACGTTGAATTTCACCGCAAGGGCGGTTGTGGCCGAGGGATTCGACACTTCAAATCGCACCGTCGTGGCACGTCCGTCGTCCTGCCGCGCTACGCGGCGCGCCCGGAGCCGAACCTGTGCCAACCGGTTCAACGCCGTGAAATCCCGGCCGGGACTGCGCAGGTAATCGTTCACGCTAACCCGCCTGCCACCGACATACAGTTCGAGCCGCACCATGTAGCAGTCCCGGTTCTCGGGTAGGGCGGCCGACATGGCCGGCGTCACGGCATTGGCGGCAATTTCCTCCAGCACAACACGCTGCCGGCCGAGGCGTTTTCCGGCCGGTGTGTAGTATGTCGCAATCACCCGGCCGTGCGTAAGGGCGTCGCGGGTCGTATTGACAACCAACACCTGTCCGTCATGAGGGTTCATCTGCACGTGCAGCGATTCGCAGGCCTTGCGGCAGCCGTAGAAGGAGCCGTGGGTCTCGAAATCCCACGAATAGGTCTGCCATTCGAGGCTGGGCCATGCAGGATGGCTCATCCACAGCAGCACGCCCGAAGTGGAGTTCCACATACGGCTGTTCCACGCCTCGAGCATGGCCCGGTGGCTATCATAGTTGATCAGCTGTACCTTGCGGCAGAAATCATCGAGCGATTCGGCCTTCCCGTAGAGTGCATCGACAGCCCCGCAGTACTCCGGCAGCCCGAAATGCAGGTCATGGTAGTACCACGTATCGCTGATAGGCCACCTGTCCGCCTCGGGAATGAACTTGCGCATCGACTCGGCGGTCGGCACCGACGGAGTTCCCAACTCGGTGGAGAACCCGAAGGCATGGCGGAGGAAATATTCCGACTCATCGGCCAGGTAATGCCACGGGCCGCTCGTGCGCAGGTTCATATAGCGGGAATTGGGACTGTAAAAGCGTGTGCCGTCCTCCCGGGCTATCAGCGCGGCCAACCGCGGTTCGAGCGTCGGGGTAGCATAGCCTTCGTTGCGCGGACACCACACGGCCAGCGACGGATGGTTGCGGAAGCGACGCACCGTCTCACGGGCATTGGCCATGAATAACTCCTCATCGTTGACATTCTGGTTATATCCCTCGGTCGAGAGCCAAAAGTCGTTCCACACCAGCAAACCGTATTCGTCGCAAAGCGTATAGAAAAGCTCCTCGGTCGATTCGCCCGTCCAGTTGCGCACCATGTTGAAACCCTCCTCGCGGTGGAGGCGGAAAGCGGGTTCGAGCCGTTCGCGCGAAACCCGTTTCATCCCGTCGTCCATGCCCCAGTTACCGCCGCGGCAGAAGATCCGCACCCCGTTGCACCGAAGTACCAGAAACGGCGCGGCACCGTCTTTTTCGATGCGGCGCAAGCGCGAAACATCGACCCCCGCCTTCAGGGCCGGGACAACGACCCCGTCACCCGCCGAACGGCGATGGAAGCTGTCGAAAGGCATTTCACCACCGCACAGGTCGTTCGTCGGGGCGAAGTCGATGCGCAACTCCTCCCCGGAAGGCGTATCCACGCTCAACTCATAGGTAAGTTCCCGGATGCCGAAACGAACCTGCTCCGCATCGGAACGGACTCCGTCCTGCTCGACCGCCAACTGCAACGTATAGAGTTCCTGCGGCCCGTAGCCGTTGGGCCACCACAGGCGGGGCTCCTCAATCCGCAGGGCCGGGCACTCGGCCGGCGTGCAGTTCACCGTGCGGGTCTCCCCGGCAGCGAGATCGACCGGCAGCGAGAAACCGATACCGCCGTCCAAAGTGCCGCGCAGCACCGCCCGGCATGGTTCGTCAGCGTGGTTCGTAACCTCTGCACGGATCGTCAGGTCGGCATACGACGTATCGGGCAACGGCAGGTCGGTGATTACCTGCGGGTCGGCAAGCGTCACATCGCCTGTAAATTCGAGCGTCACATCCTGCCAGATGCCGATATTACGGTCGCGGATGCCGGGAATCCAGTCCCAGCCTTCGGAACTGATGAAAGTCGGCCCGTCGAGGCACAACTGTCCTCCGTTGGGGCCCCGCCCCGCGGCTTTCGACTGCTCGTGGGGAATCCCCGGGTTGTGCGGCGGGCGGATCTTCACGGCAAGGACGTTTTCGGCCGAGAAAAACCCGGTCACATCGAACACGCCCCGGGTAAACGCCCCATCGACCGTACCTGCCTTCCGGCCGTTCAGCCACACGTCGGCGCGGTAGTTGATTCCATCGAAACGCAGCCAGACACGGTGTCCCGCGACGTCCCGCGGCTGTGGGAAACGTATCCGGTACCACCACTCCGTGCGGCAGAGGCTATCGGGGATGGAGAGGTTGTTGAGCCCGTAATAGGGGTCGGGGTAAACGCCCGCTTCGACCAGCGAAGTCAGCACCGTTCCGGGAACGACGGCATTGTACCAGGCCGAAGTATCGTAGGCGGAATCGAAAAGCGAACCGTCGCTTCCGACCAACCGATCCGTTTGGGCCAGTTCCCAGCCGTCGGAGAGCACCCACGAATCCGCGCCGGACGGCACCAGACGGGCTTGGGCAGGTCGCTTCGGTTTACGCACGGCCTGTTGGGGCGGTGTCGCGGAGTGCGGCAATTCGGACTGCGGCTGCGGGCTCACGAGCCCGAAATTGGTAGGATTGAGGGGCGCAGCCTGCTGGGCCGGGGCCTCCCCGCCCGCAGCGATGCCCAGCGTCAGCATCATGGCAATTGTTTTAAGACGCATAAACCGGTCATTTAACGGATTCGGGAGTAAAGATGTAGATCCGCTCGGCATATGGCGCGAGCGTGATTTTTTCGAGTACGAAACGCCCCGGGGTCGGAAGGTTGCCCTGCGCCGTGCTAATGCACGTCGCGGGATCGAACGCTTCGACCGCATAGCTGCCATTACAGCCCAGATTGACGGTGAGTCCTGCCTCCCTGATGTGCTCGGCAGAATTGTTATAAAGGTAAACATAGACCACGTCGCCACACCGGATGCCCATTGCTTCTGCCGGGTTGCACGCTACGGTCATCTGTTCAAAAGAGCCCTTGCCGTCGGCGAGCATCCGGTCGGATATTTGCCGCACTCCCCTGAAATAGGCCATCATACCGCGGTTCTCGAAATACTCCCACCACCAGCTCATCGGCGTCAGAGGCGTGGGCGAGAAAATGCCGTACCAAAGTCCCCGGCGGAAATCGCGATCCATATCCGCGCCAAAATCATCGAAGTTCTTCGACCAGTCCCACTCATAGCCGAACTCGCCGATAACGTAGGGTTTGCCGAAACGGTTTTCATAGCGGAGTATCTCGGCCGGAATAATGCCCGTATTGCAATAGATATGCTTCTGGTTGACGTCGATCCCGGGCACCGAATTGAGCCCTTCGAGATCCCGGTGGGAAATCGACGTGGTGACGGGGTGTCCGTAAGGGTCGATACTTTTCAGGTACCTGGCCATGCGGGCATGCCAGGCGACGATCTCTTCGGCCGGGATCGGGTTCTTCGCATCGCGGAACTGGATGTTGTCGATCTCGTTGAAGAACTCCCACATACCGATCGCCGGACTGTAACCCCAGCGTGCGACGATATAGCGCAGGCGGTTCATGTAGCGGCGGGCCTGCGGCTCCCCGGTGAAAAACGCCCGGTCGGCATGCACGGCACCCTGTCCCATGCAGAGCATCGCGTGTATCCCCAGCCGTTCGCAAAGCCCGACGAAATGGTCGAGACGGGCGATGGCGCTGGGATTATAGTATGCATCGGATGCCTCGTAGCGTATGTTGTTGAAATGGTCTTGCTGGTCGATCGGGAAATTGAACCCGCACATCCAAACGCGAATAAAATTACCGCCGTTGCGGGCGAAGAGCGGCAGCATGTAGTCGTAGTTATATTTGTCGTGCTGTTCGTGCAGGGCCTTGAAAAAGCGCGAATCGTCGTTGGCACGCGATTCCCAGCAGATGTTTTCAGCAACACCCCGGAACGGCGTTCCGTCGTCGTAAACCAACGTCCAGTAATCGCGCACATGCAGAATACCCCGGGAATCCGCGGCAGGGCCGACATCGAGGTGTACGGTTTTCGAGCGGGAGGTTTCACGGCCCTGTTCGCTCAGGCGGAAGCGGCAGGCATAGCGTCCCTCTTCCTGAGGCGTGAAACGGGCTTCCCAGCGCGACTCGGCACCCGACGCCCCCTCGACCCAGTAACAAGGCAGCATCCGTTCGGCGCCCGAAGGCGTGGTAATCAGCATGTCGAGAGCAACCTGCTCCTGCAGATAGGCATTGTCGTAACGGGCCGTCAAGCGGATCGTGAAATCGGTACGCTCGTAAAGGCCGGGCCTGGGCGCAGTGCATTCCACGGAACGGATCTGCGCCCGTATCCCGGCCGCGGAGAGGAGTACAAAGAGGATCAGAATGGCTTTTTTCATAGGTCGTCATGATTTTGAGAAACGATATGCCTCTCCGACAAGAGGCATATCGTTCTCACAGGTTAAGATGTTTAGAGCAAGGCCTTCAGGGCATCGATATTCACGATAACGGCGGTTTTGGTCGCCGCATCGGAAAGTTCGTATGCCGACGGATTCCGGATTCCGACGGAAAGCACCAGTTTCTTGCCGGCGTATTCGCTCCTCGAAATCGCCAGCACGGGAATATCGAGGTAGAATGTCCCACCGGTTTTCCCGTCTGGCACCACGACCGTCGAAGGCAGCGAATAAAGTCCCTCGGGCATGGCTTCGCCGCCGAATGCGGACACGGCGGCCGCCGTGTCCTCCGCAGAAGTGTAGACATCGACGGTATACCCTTTCTTATCGGAGAGCTTTCCCGAGCGTATGACACCCAGGATTATTCGAACCGTACCGTTTTCAACACGGAAATTGTAGGTATAGTCACCACCGCCCGAAGGTACGGCATAGGAGTTGTTCAGGCCGCCGGTCGAAACGGCCTGGGGCATATATACTTTACCGAATCCGTAATCGGCGTCGCCGTCGCCCTCGCAGGCTGCAAAGGCACATGTGCAAAGAAATGCGATGAGCAGGATCAACTTGTTTTTCATAATTCATTGTTCTTTTGCATCCCGGAACTAATAACCGGGGTTCTGTTCGAGAGTATGATTCGAATTTTCAACCTCGGAACGGGTGAAAGGCATATAATAGTTGCGTTCGAGGAAAGTGCGCGTAGCCACTTCGGTCTGCGTATACGACCACTTGCCTTCTCCTGTTTTCGTTACCTTCACACCGCGGACGGGTTTGTTGAGTACCTCCATCGCATCCTTCCACCGCAGCAGATCCCAGTAACGATGATCCTCGAAGGCCAGTTCGATGCGGCGTTCGTGCTTAACGGCCTCGCGGAATTCGTCGCGGGTCGCCGCCGTGACAATCGGAAGCTGCAGACTGGCACGGTCGCGCACCAGTTGCAGGGCATCGAGCGCCGTGAGCGCATAGTCGCCGGGAGCCTGGTCGGGGCCATAGGCCTCATTCATCGCTTCGGCATAGTTGAGCAGCACCTCGGCATAGCGGTAGGACACCCAGTTATGCTGCACCTTGGCGCCCTGCGTCAGGTCGAGGTTGTCGGTCAAAAACTTTTTAAGGTAATATCCCGTCTTGCTTGCATTCGGGGCGGACATGTCGTGCCTACCGCCCGGTGACTGGTCGATCACATGACCGTTCCAGGTGCTGCCGTTGGTCACGACGCTTGCCGCCAGACGCGGGTCGCGGTTGGCATAGGGATCCCCGGCAACGGGATCGCCGACCCACTCATAGGCCTCGACCAAGTTCTGCGTCGGCGTCACGCCCGACGCACCGCCCGGCGTAGCGATCGGATAGTTGTTGCTCTCCATCGCATTGGACTGTTCGCGGCGTACGACATAGATGGTTTCCGGGCTGGAAAGGCTGCGGTTACCTTGGAAATAAGCCCCGTAATCGCTGTCGAGGGAGTAGTTCAAATCCGGGTTGCTGATAATATCGTAGGCAGCCGCGGCGGCTTTTTTCCACTTCTCGACATCGTTGTCGGGATTGTGGAGCGGCGAGGCGGCATAGAGCAGCACACGCGCCTTGATGGCCAGCGCGGCGCCCAGCGTAAAGCGGCCGTTGCGCTCGGAGAAACTCGCCCAGTCGACAGCCAGTTTTCCCTTATGGTCATCGATCTCCTTGACAATGTACTCGACTACCTGGTCGTAGGAGGAACGCGGGATGAACTTGTTCGCGGCATACTGGCTCTCGACGATGGGAACGCCGCCGTACTGCTTGATCAGTTCGGCATAGTAATAAGCCCGTGCGATGTGCGCTTCGGCCTGGTACCAGTGCAGCGAGGCCAAGTCCCGTTCATAGTTGGGGCGGTCGTTGATCGTATCGCGGTTCATGCCCACCATGTACTCGCCTTTGCCGTTGGCTGTGTAGTCAAGGAAAAAATTGGCGGCACGGATCCCTTCGTAGCAGTCGGTATAAAGATTCGAAATCGGGTTGAGGTTGGCGTTGATGACCCCCTTGTTGAAATAGCTGGCATTGCACTGCACTTTGGTTTGCTGTGCCTCGTCGGTCGCCGCTGCGAAAAGATTGGAGTCGAGCGTAGTATAACCGGAAGCAATCGGGGTGTAGAAAGCATTGCCGAATTTCCACAACGTACCGAGTGTCGTCTCGATCGACTCCCCCGTTTCGTTCTGGTCGAGACTGGTGTCGAGGAAATCGCTGCATCCGGCACCGGCCGCGACAGCAGCCGACAGCAGGAACGTCTTGGATATGAGTCTGAATTTCATAATGGCTTCGATAGTTTAATTAGAAAGTAAGGCTTACACCGATGTTATAGGACTTAAGCACCGGATAACGGTAGGAGAGCAACTCGGGATCCAGGTCGTAATCCGACATCAGTTTGCTGACGGTAAACGGGTTGGTTACATTCAGGTAGATCCGGAAGTTGGAGATACCCGCCGCGCGGAATTTGGCGTGGTGCCTGAAGTTATAACCCACCTCGATATTGCGCACGCGCATGAAGTTACGGCTCTTCACCCAAAACGAACTCAGCTGGTAGTTGTTTTCGTTGCTTTGGGTAGTCAGGCGCGGATAGGTCGCCGTGGCCCGGGTATCTATCCCTTGTTCGGGATAGTAGGCCCAGGCACCGCGGGCGATGGGGTAAACATTGCCGTTGTCAACGAAGGCCCGGGTTTGTACCGCATTGTCGAGCAGATTGAACGATGCGCCGGCGATACCCTGCAACAGGAAGCTGAAATCGAAACCCCGGTAGTTGAAGGCGGCACCGAGCGAGTACGTCCACTCCGGATAGGGCGATTTGCCGACCTTGGTCACGTCGTTCTGGTCGACAAAACCGCTCCGATCCAGGTCGCGGTACTTGATGTCACCCGGCTGCACCGCGCCGAACATCGGCTGCGGCAGGTCGGCCTTGAGCGAACCGTCGGCATTGAAATCGTCCACATCGTAAAAACCGTCGGCGACCAACCCGATCAGCGTCCCGTACGGACGACCCGTCTGGGCGTTGTAGCTGTACGCCGGGGCCACCTCGGCCATGTAATCGATTTTGTTGCGGTTAAACGACACCGACCCGTTGATGCTGTATCCCCAGTTGGCGCGCTGGTCGTTCCACACGGCGGAGAGCTCGACCCCTTTGTTGGTCATCTTGCCGATGTTGTCGAAATAATAATTTTTGCCGTAATAGCCCATCATCGAATTATCGAGGGTCAGGATGTCAGTGCGTTTATCGATGAAGGCATCGGCCGACAGATGCAGTTTCCCGAAAAGTTCGGCGTCGATACCGACGTTGTACTTGCTGCTTTTTTCGGCATGCACGCCGGCGTTCGCAAGGAACATGTGCACCAGCGAACTCTGCCAGACTCCTTCGCCGGAGCCCATGTAAAAGGAGCCGACATAGGAATTGGTGTAATAGTCCTTGAACAGATAGCGTCCATTGGAAGAGTAGTTCGACAATACGCCGGTAGCACCCGAATCGGCGAAGCCGCTACGGCCGTACGAAAGACGCAGCTTAAGCAGGTCGACGACCTTGGAATCCTTCAGGAAAGCCTCGTTGGAAAGCACCCAAGCTGCGGAAACAGAAGGGTAGAACGCCCACTGGTTGCCTTTGGCATAGGCATCGTTACCAAAATAGGAGAACCCGAACTCGGCGACATAGCGGTCGTCATAGCTGTAATTGATGCGGCCGTTGAGATTCGCATAGTGGTACTTATAGGAAAAATAGCCGTCGCCGTTATAGCCCGATATGTGGAAATTCACGGCACCGTCGAGGGCGTGGCGGCCGAACGTACGGTTGTAGCCCAGCGAAATCTGGCCCTGCTTCCAGTCCTCCATGCCGTCCGAGCCGTAGCCGCTGGCCTGCAGCGATGTATCTTCGTCGGTGGTAGTACGCTCGCCGTTGTGATAGCGGGCGTAGTTACGGGTCTTCGAATAGCCGCTCTTGGTATAGGTGTTAAACGAGAAGGCTTCGCGCAGGTAGAGCCCCTCGGTGATGAAATCGAGTTTCTCGACCAGTTGGAAATTGCCCTGCAATACGCGCGACTGGGTCTGGCGCCACCCCAGGGCATTGAGCGACGCCACGGGATTGCTGTTGTAGACCGAAGTTCCGGAATAGTGCGTCCGCTCGGCATCGTCCCATATCTCGTAAATGTTCGAGGGATAGCGTGCCATGTTATAGAACAGGTCGTCGGTCGCGATATTGGGCCGCTTGCCACGCTCGATCCGCCCGCCCAGGTCGACACGCGCCTCGATGAACTTGAAGATCGTAAAGTCGAGGTTCGCACGCAGATTGTAGCGCTCGTAGGTACGGTTCGACCGGGAATCGCTGTTCTTCACATCGTAAAGACCCTGCTGATTGAGGTAATCCAACATCACGTTGTAGCGGGCGACCTCGGTACCGCCGCGAAAGGAGACATCGCCGTCGATGGTATAACCGGCATTGCGCAATGCCTCGTCGTACCAATCGACATCGGTACCCGTCCCATTCCGGTAAGCCTCCAGTTGCTCGTCGTTATAGGCAGGCGACCAACGCCCCTGGTCGTTGCTGACGGCCTGGTTGTAAAGCGACGCATAACCGTACGAATCGAGCGGCTTGGCGAGGGTCGTGGCCTGCTGAAGCCCGAAACGCACCGAGGCACTGACGGTTGCCGGGGCAATCCTGCCGCGTTTGGTTTCAATCCAAATCACGCCGTTGGCACCCCGTTCGCCGAAAACGGACAACGCAGCACCGTCCTTGAGGATCGACACGCGTTCGACCTCCGCCGGCGAGAGGTAGGCAATATAGCTGGCATTCACTTCGAAGCCGTCGACAAAGATTTTAGCCGTATTGTAACCGGCATTACCATACGACCCGATACCGCGGATCAGCCAGCTGGCCGTATCGTTACCCGGCTCGCCCGACCCCTGAAAAAGTGTCAGACCCGAAAACTGCCCGGCAAAACTGTTGGTCAGGTTGGGTGCGGTCGTCTTGCCGAGGGAAACCCCGTCGACGGTCGAAACGGCCCCCGTCGTGCGAGCCTGGGATGTCCCGAAGAATGCCCCCGGAACCGCAGGCTCCGCCGCGTAAGCCGAATCGGCAGGCGCCGGCTCCTGGATCGTCCCGGCGGCCGTTGCGGCGGTCAGCGAAACGACTCCCGTAAGAAGCAATGGTATAATGATGAATTTATTCATAATCGTATTTGTTTTTAGCGGAAAAACCTGCGGAAATTAGTAGCCGGGGTTCTGCACCAGCGTGCCTTTATTGATCTCCGACTGCGGAATGGGTTCGAGATACATTTTCGGATTCCAGTACGAGGTGTAAACCACTGCATCCCAGTATGATTCGAGGCCAGAAGCGAGGTTGAAGCTGCCCGAATGGCTCTCCTTGATCTTGAACTGCAACTCGTGCATGTTGCCACCGATGATACCGTTACCGATATTCTCGTCCTTCCAGTGCTTGACATCATAATACCGGTTGTTCTCGCGGTACAGCTCGATGGCACGCTCCCGGCGGATAATCTTGCGCAGGGCATCCTGGTCGGTCTCGGTGACCTTCGGCAGGCCTGCCCGGTTATGCACCTTGTTCAGATTCTCGAGCGCCTTGGCGGCAATGCCCTTCTCATTATAGGCTTCGGCAAGGTTGAGGTAAGTTTCTGCCAGGCGGAAGAGCGGGAACTCGAACCAGACGCGCGTTCCAGCCTTATAGTAAAATTTGACCGGCGCGGCGCACCCCTTACCGGCCTCGATGGCGGCCGGGAAATTGGTCTTCTTGCCGGCATTCGACACCTGACGGCCCCAGTTGTTGGCCGACCAGCTCGAATGGCCCGGGTTATTGAAGGCGTCGAAGCCTACGAACATATTATCGGCCTTGGCGCGCGGCTCGATGTCCCCGATATTCTGAATCCACTCCGAAGCATCCCGCGGAGCGGCTTCGTTCACACCAGGCCAGTTCGTGAATTCCGATCCGTCGGCTTTGTAATAGAGCTTCAGAAAGTTGGTCAATACACCGCTCACATCGGTATCCCAACGGTTGTTCGTCCAAACCGGAGAGTAGTTATTGTAGTAGAAGATGGCGCTTCCGGGCCACGTCCACTGACCGGTCTCGTCGCATTTGTAGGCCAGCAGCACCTCCCGGTTGGCAGGCGTCGAAGTTGCCGTAGCATAGTCTTCGAAGGCCTTGGGGTTAGGGTTGCCCTCACCGGCACCGCCGGTATTGAGCAGGGCGTAGTTATTGGCGGCAGCCCAGGTCAGCACGGCCTCGTTGGCCTCGATGGCATCCTGCCAACGGTCGTCCGACTTTGAGCCGAAACACACCAGGTCGTCATGTCCTCCGCTCAGGTAGGGAGTCGCCGAGTTGAAAAGCGGCCGGGCTGCGAACAGCAGCGTACGGGCCTTGATGGCCAGCACGGCGCCGCGCGTCATCCGCCCCTGGTCGGCAGCACCCCAGTCGCCTTCGGGAAGCCCGTCGTAGGCCTGCTGGCATAGTTCGAGAATATACTCCAGCGTCTCTTGGAGCGATGCCCGGCCGGCGAAAACCCCCGGGTCGGCAGGATTAGAAAACGACCCGCGGACGATGGGAAGGCCCCCGTAGCGGTAAAACATGCCCATGTAACGGTAGGCCACCAGCGCCGTAGCTTCGGCCTTGACGTAATTCTTCTCCTGGTCACTCATGTCGGGAACCCGGTCGATATTCTCCCGCACGGTGAAGCAGTGGCGGATATACGCCCAGTTGTTACCGAAGTGGTCGGAGCCGGCATCCGAGCCGTCCGTCCCGTTCACGTCGAGCCCCGACTGGGAGATCGTATAGGTTCCGTGCCACGAATAGCCGCGCGAAATCTCGCCGCTGATGGCTCCCAAGGTGCCGTGACCGACGCCCCAACCGCCGGGAAGACCGTGGATCAGGGCTTCGCGGTAACAGGTCATCAGGGCACTCTTGGCATTTTTAGCCGACCCGTAAACCTCGTTCAGGTCGACCGTTCCGGTCGTGTCCGGCATCTGCAGGAAGGTATCCTGGCAGGCGGAAAGGCCCAGCGATGCCGATATCAGTAAAGTAACGATTATCTTTTTCATAGTTCGGTGCGGATTAGAATTTCAGGTTTATACCGAAGCTGAAAACGCTCGTCAGCGGATAGATATAGGTGCTTCCGTCGGTAGTTTCGGGGTCGATGCCAATATCCGTCAGTTCGTTCTTGAATGTATAGACATTGTTGGCATTGAAGTAGACGCGCAAGGCACGGATACGGCTGCGAGCCAGCCGGCCGCGCGTCATATCGAACGTATAGCCCAATTCGATATTCTTGATCTTGAAGAAATTGCTCGACTTCATCCAGAAATCGCTCGTCAGGTAATTGTTGTCGCTGCTCGTCGTATCGAACGTCATCCGCGGGAAGGTGATCTTCTTGCCGGCAGCATAACGCTCGGCAGTCCAACGGCCGTCGTACATCCATTTCCAGGCGTTGCCCGCCCGCTTGAAGAACGGCATCGTGTAGCCGCTGTTCAGGTAATAGGAGCCGTTGGCCGTACCGATGAAGAGCACGCGCAGGTCGAAGCCTTTCCACCCGACCGACGCTTTGACGTTGAAATGGTACTCGGGATAGTTGGGATAACCGATCGGCGCGATGTCCTTATTGTCGATCAGGCCGTCGCCGTTGAGGTCTACGTAACGGATGTCTCCCAGCGTAGCCCGGTTGGCCGTATAGGTATTGTAGGGACGATTGGCAAGCTCCTCGTTGGTATTGAAAAAGCCGTCGCTGACCAGTCCGAAGCGTTGTCCGATCGAGAATCCGGTCTGGTTCATCCAGGGATAGGGGTTCTCGGCTTCGGCCTTGTAGACGATCTTGTTGCGCGAATAGCTCACGTCGCCGCTGAGCGAATAACGCCAGTTGCCGATCTGGTCTTCCCACGAAAGGAGGAGTTCATAGCCTTGGTTTTTGGTAATACCGACATTTACCGGGGGAACCTTGTCGGAACTTACGCCGTAGATGATCGGAATGGTTCCCAGCGTGGTGAGGATGTTGCGGCGGTCTTCGCGGAACCAGTCAGCCACCAGCGAGAGGCGATTGCGGAAGAACCGCGCCTCGATACCCACGTCGTATTTCTTGGCCCGCTCCCAGGTAATGTCGGGATTGCCGATCACCCCTTCCGTAGCGCCGACCCAATAGGGATTCTGCGACGAACCGTCGGAGTTGCCCAGCCAGTAGCCGCCCTGATTGAGGTTATAAGTATTCGGCAGGTAGTAGAACCGCCGATTGCCTCCCAACTGGTCGTTACCGACCTCGCCATACGACGCGCGGATTTTGAGGAACGTCAGAATGTCGTTCTCGGGGAAGAATTTTTCCGAAGAGGGAACCCAACCGATCGAATAGGCCGGGAACCAGCCGAAACGGCGTCCCCTGGCAAACTGTTCGGTTCCGTTATAACCTACGTTGACCTCGGCCATGTAACGATCCTTATAGTTGTAGGTCACACGACCCACGAAGCCCATGACGCCCGAAGCCACATTGTACGAATCGCCCGGCATGGTATAGCGGGAAGCCTTGGCGAGCACCAGCCCGGAAACATTATGCCCGTTGAAACTGCCATGCCAGTCGATGCCCGCATCGAGGTAAAGCTTGTTCCAGTTGCTGTATCCCCACGACTCGAAGGAACCGGCACCCATGCCGCCGCCGAAGAAATCGAGCACGGTCGGGTCATTGGGATTGCGCTGCACCGAGTAGGTCGGGATCGAGGGTTTATATTTGACGATACGGTTGTAGTTGTCCTGGTAATTGACCGTGCCGTAGATACGCAGGCCATCCAGCAGGTAGTCCATCGTATGTTCCAACTTGATGGTATTGTCGAGCAACGAGTTGAAAATACTGTTCGTCCCAGCCGTCAGCAGGCTTACGATAGCGTTCTGCGAACCGAGCTGGCTGCCCGTCTTCACGGCCAGGGGATTCTGTTCGGAACCCGCCGTGCCGGCAAACCCGTTTACCAGGCGGCCGTCGATCATACCCGGAGAGATGAAGGGGTTGCCCTCGTAAATATACTGCATGATGCTTTTGTAACGCGACGACAGGTCATAGGGGTCGCTTCCGCTGCCCAGTCCCTGCGTTTCACCGAACTGCCCCGCCGTATTGATCGAGATCTTCCAGTTCTTGGCCACCGAGATGTCGAAATTCGACCGGAAATTATAGCGGTTGAACTTCGAACCCGTATTGGCGTCATGGTAGTGCACGTCCCGCGTGATGCCGGCCTGCGAGAAATAGCCGAACGATACGAAATACTTTACGCGCTGTGTGCCGCCCGCCACGTTGAGGTTGACCTGCATCTGAGGGGCATTGCGGTCGAACATCTCCTTATACAGGTCGCGGTTGGCATAGTAAAGTGCGGGTTGCTTCTTGAGCAGCTCCCGTTTTTCGGCCGAAAGGTTTGTCTTGGCATCGACCTCTACGGGCGTATAATCGCGGTTGTTCTTGAACTTCCAGAGATCGTAATCGTCGAAAATGTAGGTTGAAAGGCTCTCCGTTCCTGCGAAGCTGCGCTGCTCGTTGCGGATGGCTTCGTTGCGCAGCAGGGCATACTCATAGGAAGAGGTGCCCTTCTGGAAATTCGAAGCCCGCGTAAAGCCGTAGTTCATCGAAAAATTCACTGTCGGGGCTCCCGTGTTGCCGCGTCGCGTAGTGACGATAATCACACCGTTGGCACCGCGGATACCGTAAACGGCAGTCGAAGACGCATCCTTGAGGACACTGATACCCTGGATTTCATTGGCGTCCATCGCATTGAGCTCGGACATGGCCTGCTCGGAAGGTTGCTCCACGCCGTCGATGACGATGAGCGGGCTGGCCGATCCGTAGGTCGAGATACCCCGGATGCGGATGTTCGCAGCGTTATGCCCCGGTTCGCCCGAAGTCTGCAGCCCGCTTACACCGGGCGTGTTGCCGATCAGCGCATTGGAGATGTTCGCCACGGGCGTGGCCACCAGATCCGTACCCTTCACCTGGGAAATCGAACCCGTGACATTCACCTTTTTCTGGACAGCATAAGCCGTAACCACCACCTCTTCCGCAAGAAGCGACTGCTCCTGCAAGGTAATGTCCACCACGCTTTGCGCGCCGATTCTGACCGTTTGGGATGCGTAGCCGATAAATGAAAATTCGAGCTCATCCCCGGTCGACACCTTGACCGAATACTGGCCGTCGGCCATCGACGTAGTACCGCCCGCGGTACCCTTCACGATGATCGTAACTCCCGGCAAACCGGTTCCCTTCTCATCTTTTACGGTTCCGGAGACAACCCGGGACTGCGCCGCCGCCCATTGCGGAAGGGCACTGCTCAGGACAATCAGCAAACCGTACAGCAGGGACGTTTTGAAGAATTTTACCATAAGATTAAAGTTGTTTTAGGTTTTGCAGTTTGATATCATTCGACGACGACCCCCTCGGCCTGCCGGTACATCGCAGGGAGATCGGAGCTGAACAAGGATCGAGGACGGTCGTACATAATCTTGAAATCCGCCTCCGATACATGCCCCGGATAGACCGAGTAATAATGTTTATCGGATTCGTCGGAGACATACTTGTTACGCCACATGACCACCATCGAAACACGTTGGGTAGTCAGCGGGGCAAGGATACATTGTGTCCAGTAATCGGCCTTAGTGAAGGATTCCTGACCCGTTTCGGTGACGCCGCAGGGCTTCAACTTTTCACGGGAAAATTGCGTCAACGCCTTCAGGTTCGAAGTAAAGGCCGCCGTGTTGAGCCCGTGGTAGCAATCCATACCGATGAAGTCAACCCATTCGTCGCCCGGCCAGCGGAACGACAGACGTCCCCGCGCATCGGAATATTCCGAGTCCATCTGGGGTGAGATCGCATAGATGAGATTGTGCACCCCCCTGGTATCGCGGAGGTATCGCACGGTCATCCGCCAGAAATCAATGAACTCCTGCTCGGTCGTGCATTTCGAACCCCACCAGGGCCACTCCTGGGTGTGTTCGTGATAAGGGCGGAAAATAAAGGGAACCAAATTCCCGTCGGCACCTTTGAGATTGAGCGCAAAGTCTGCCAGCCGGTCGAGCCATTGCTGGTAAAGGGCATGCTGAGGGCTTTGCGGATCGAGAATCGCCCGAACGACACCCGTGTTGCCGTTGTCCCACGAATCCCCGCCCGTGAGCGGATTGTTCAGGTGGCAGCAGGCAACGATTACCTCGCCGCGGCCGTAGGCTTCAAGCATGACACGCCGGCGGATGGCATTCTCCTTCCGGTCGCTCTCATAGTCGGAGCGATTGTCCATGATAGGCGCCAGATCGACGCTGAAGACAGCAGGATAGTCCCCGCAAACAGCCCTAGTATCCGAACCGCCCGGCACATCGTACCAGTAACGGCCGTACCACAGATCGTCGTGGTGTCCGAACATGAATCCCCTGGAAGCGACCGCCCACAGGTTCGAATAGAGTGCTTTGGTCTGATCCGTCGCCTGCGGGTCGACGATTTTCAGCCGGGTCGGTTCGTCCGGATCGGGATTGGGATCGGGCTTCGGTTCATCGTCATCGGGATTATCATCGCCCCCGCCCGGAGCCGTGGAGGGAGGGGGCGGAATTTCGACGTCTCCGCCGCCGCACGAGACGGGAACAATACAGCACAAGGCAATGCAGCAGAATGCCTTTGCAAACAACAGGAATAAGCGGTTCATGGCGATCCCCGGGTTACTGCTGGCGCTTTTTCATCTTTACGATGAACCGCTGCGGATTCTGCACATACTTGTCGAAATCCGAATAGTCCGACCAACCCGGCATGGGGGTTCCGGCAACGGGAAACTCCAGGCCCTGGTTCATGATCTGACAAGAGAAGGACTTTCCGCTCTGCTCGTAGGTCAATGTCGTGGGCTCGCTGTAGAAAGTCGCCGTATGGGCCGTGCCGTCGGAGGCCGTGAAGGTAACCAGCCCCGTCTTTCCGTCTTTCCGCCACGTGCTCTCCCCTTCGGGAATGCAGCGGTAGAATTTTTTCAGGTCATGGCCCCCGTTCGAATTCCATTTGAAATCGGCATATTTGCCATCGGGGCCGGCATCGTTGTAACAGGTGCCGTAGGTGTCGCCCGTCTGCGAATCGACGCTCGTAAGCGTGATGGTCAACACGTTGTCATCCTCGACCATCGGCTTGTAACCGCCGTTCCAGTTCCAGTGTTTCCACATCAGCGACTGGCAGTAGCATCCGTCGTTGCTGCCGCCGAAAAACCACAGGGCGAAGGCGTTGCCGTTCTCATACTGCGATTCGTCATGGTTATTGACGTCGTAGTCCATGTCGTAAACCCCTTCGAAGGGCTCCACGAAGGGGTCGTAGGAGACCGTATAGGTTCGGGTTTCACCCGTTTCGGCCGTCACCACGATGTCGCAGGAACCCGAGCTCAAATCGATCGTCGAGCCGGCCTGAACCGAGGCCTTCGCATTGTATTGCAAGGTGATTTCTTCGACTTTGACTTTAGTCATGTCGGCTATTCCGCCCGTGACCAGTTGGAAACGGATCGTACCGGTTTCGTCGTGGCGCCAGTCGTCGGTAATGACCGCTTCCCCGACCTGGCTCTCCACGCGAAAGCCCAACGGCGTACGTTCGCGTAACCAGGGATCGACCATATCGGGGCCGGACGAATCGTTTTCGTAGCATCCGGCAAGAAGAGTCCCCGACACGGCACACAGGAAAAGAAGGATAGATTTTTGCATAGGATTTTGGTTGTTAGGTTAGTTTGCCATGTCCGGCCGCGAACCGCTCCGGCAGTCGGATTCCGCCGGAAAAAGGTCGCACCATTCACTAATGCAAATTTATACAAAACCCACACGCCCGTTTAATACGTTTTTAACCAAATCCGATGCATATAGCACCTTAACGGAACATTTCCGGGCCCGACGGTATCAGACGTAAATCTTTTTCGGAATGAACAAGATACGGAACTTATGAGGCGGCATGCCTTTCTTGCGTTTGAAAATGCGGTTGAAGTTAGCCATGTTGTTGAATCCGCAGCAGTAAGCGATCTCGGCGATGGTCATATCGGTGTCTATCAGCATGCGCGCCACGTGCCCCAGGCGGATCTCGGTCAGCGTATCGACGAAGCTCTGCCCGGTGACTTTCTTGATGAAACGGCTGAATGCCACGTCGGACATGCTGACCACGGACGCGACTTCGGAGAGGGAGATCTGCCGGTTGAAATTCTGGTTCATATAGGCGAAAACCGTCTCCAGGCGTGCTGAGTGGGACTTCATTTTCTTCTGGATAAAGGTCGTGTCCGAAAGCAGGCGGCGCTCCTGGCAAAGGGAGAGGCTGTTGAGAATCATCAGCATGTCCAGCACGGGCTTCATGCCGCCCGACGACCCCTGTTCGTACAATTCACGGATGCGGGGAGCGAGCAACTCGGTCGTCTCGCGGGAAAAAAGCACGCCCCGGCGGGCCTCATCGAAAAGCTGTTTGAGCGCTCCCATCGGATTGCGGTTCAGGAACTTGTCATCGAGCAAATCAGGACTGAACTGGAGCGTTATTTCATGGATTTCCTCCGATTTGCAGCGATCCGTAAACCAGGCATGGGGCGTATCGCCGCTCACCAGCACCAGTTCCATATCCCCGATCGTCCCCACATGGTTGCCGATTACGCGCGAAGCTCCCGCGGCATTGATTACCAGATTGAGTTCCATCTCCTTGTGCGTGTGGAGGGGGAAGTCGAAGCAGCTCTTCTTCCGCGAAAAAATCATGAAACAGTCGTTGTCGGTGAGCGGTGTGCTCTCGCGCAGTATTTCCATATGTCGGACTTTTAAGAGGGTTCCGGTTACAAAATTAAATAATTCTCACAATTCGCAAAAAAACACTAAATTTACCAACACCTATGTATTATATATAAAACCGGTCATGAATTCATAATTCATTAATTCATAATCTAATGCAACTCTCTTTTTTTAACGACGCAAGCCGTCCGGCAATCCAGAAACCGCAAAATAAGATTATATTCAATTAAAATAGTACAAGAAAATAGTATTCTTAATATGTAATTTTGAAAACCGGCCGATCCGTTTGTGTTTTTCTGCCGACCCACTTATATTATTTTAACCAAAAATGAACCCTTCCTCTTCCATTTCCCGGAGAACCCAGGTTCTCGTCACGGCCATCTGCCTGCTTGCAGCAGCTTATGCGCAAGCCAAAAACAGACCCCCCGCCGCATCGGAGCAGCAGCTCTTCATCGGCGAAGGAATCGCCGAAGCCGACACCGAATACGGCCCCGTCCGGGGATTCCTCCTGCGCAACATCTACTCCTTCCGTGGCATTCCCTACGGAGACGACACCGGCGGAGAAAACCGCTTCATGCCGCCGCAACCGCCGCACGCATGGCAGGAAATCCGGCCTGCGGTAGCTTTCGGGGCCTCATCACCTCAACCCTTCTACGACCGGCGGCCCGAATCCTACTCGATGTTTGTCGACCATTGGAACTACGACCTGATGGGCGAAGACTGCCTGCGGCTCAACATCTGGACGCCGGGCCTTGCCGACGGCAAACGCCGTCCGGTACTGGTATGGCTCCACGGCGGGGGTTTCACGCAGGGTAACGGCATCGAACAGGACAGCTACGACGGGGAGAATATCGCCCGCTACGGCGACATTGTGTTCTGCTCGGTAAATCATCGCCTCGGAGCGTTGGGTTTTTCCGACCTGGCCGGCGCCGGCGGTGAAAAGTACCGCCACTCGGGCAACGCCGGGATGCTGGACATCGTGGCGGCTTTGAAATGGATACAGGCCAATATCGCGAACTTCGGCGGCGACCCTTCGAACGTCACCGTCATGGGCCAGTCCGGCGGCGGTTCGAAGGTCTGCCTGCTGTGCGCAATGCCCGCAGCCAAAGGACTGTTCCACAAAGCAGTAGCCTTAAGCGGCAATACCGTAAAAGCCAACAATGCCGACTATGCCGAACGGCTGGGCAATGCCATCCTGCACGAAGCCGGGCTGGATACCTCGCAGGTCGACTCGCTCCAGTCGGTTCCCTGGGAACAATACCTGGAACTGGCGAACCGGGCGCGGCAGCGGATGGCGGCCGAAGACCCGGGCTCCCGAAGCGGATTCGCTCCCGTGGCCGACGGCATAGACATCCCGAAGGGTATCTTCTTCGAGGGGGAAAACCGCACGACGGGCTCGGACGTCCCGCTGCTGCTCTGCTCGACGTTCCACGAATGGAACCCCGACCGGGACAACCCGGAACTGGAAAGCATCTCTTTCGAAGGGGTCATAGAGCGGCTCACGCCCCAATACGGAGCGCGTACCGCCAGAATCGTCCGTGCATATGCCGAAGCCTTCCCGGCCTGCCGTCCCATCGAAATCTGGGCGATGATTGCCTCGAACCGGCAGGGAATAATACGGACGGCCAACGCCAAATGCAATCAGCAGTCGCCGGTCTACATGGCGTGGTTCGGCTGGGAATCGCCGCTTTTCAACGGACGCCACCGGGCTTTCCATTGCATAGACATCGGGTTCTGGCTGCTCAACACCGACCGCATGGTCACACATACGGGCGGCGGCAGCGCCCCCCGCAAGCTCTCCCGCAAAATGGCCGACGCCCTGCTGCAATTCATGCGCACGGGTAACCCCAACTGCCGCGCCCTGCCCCGCTGGCCGCGCTACACGCCCCAACGGGGTGAATTGATAATCCTCGACTCGAAATGCAGGGCAGCCGAAGACCCCGACCGCTCAGCTCGCAACACCTTCAACGACTAAAACCATGCGTATCATGCTAAAAAAACTCCTGGCCCTGTCCCTCGCCGCCGGACTTGCCGTCCCGGCCGCGGCACAGACCATCCGCTCTTACATCACATGCCCTGACCGGTCGGAACTTTTCGCCCAGCAGAAGCATGCCGCCGAATTTTCGACCCAACGGCAGGAAAACAGAAACTACATCATAATCGACCCCCGGCAGAGCTACCAGCGAATCGACGGCTTCGGCTACGCCCTCACGGGCGGCAGTGCCGAACACCTGATGAAGATGTCGCCCGAGGCCCGCAAGTCGTTGCTGAAGGAGCTCTTCGACCCACAGCAAGGCATCGGCATAAGCTGCATCCGGCTGACGCTCGGCGCCTCCGACCTCAACAGCTTCGTCTTTTCCTACGACGACATGCCCGCTGGCAAGGAAGATTTCGAACTCAAACAATTCTCACTGGCACAAGACCTCCACGACGTGGTTCCGGTCATGCGGGAGATCCTGGCCATCAACCCCGACATCCAGATACTTTCCTCGCCCTGGTCGGCGCCGGCATGGATGAAAACCAATGCCGACGTGCGCGGCGGGCAGCTTCGCAAGGAGTGTTACGGAGTCTATGCCGACTATTTCGTACGTTATGTGGAAGCGATGCGCGATCACGGGATCGACATCGACGCCGTTACCGTGCAGAACGAACCCCTCAACTCGCGCAACACCCCCAGTATGTACTGGTTTGCCTTTGAACAGGCCGATTTCATCAAAAATTATCTGGGCCCCAAATTCCGGGAAGCAGGGTTGTCTACCGGCATCGTAGTCTTCGACCACAACTGCGACCGGCCGGACTACGCACTGGCTGTTTACAACGACCCGGAGGCCGCAAAATATGTCACGGGAGCTGCTTTCCATCACTACCGCGGCGACCTGAGCGCCATGAGCTACGTCCACGAAGCGCGTCCGGACAAGGAGATTTATTTCACCGAACAGATGACCACCGAACGTCCCGGACAACGGCAAATCGCAATCGCCCCGGCCGTCGAGCGGCTCATAGTCGGCATCATGCGCAACTGGAGCCGCAACGTGGTGCTGTGGAACCTCGCGGCCGATCCCCTCAATGACCCGCACACGGACAACGGCGGCTGCTCGATGTGCCAGGGCGCGCTGACCATCGACAAGGATTCGGTATCGCGCAACCTGGCCTATTACGTCATTGCCCACGCATCGAAATTCGTGCGCCCGGGCTCCGTGCGCATCGCCTCGACCGCTCCCGGCGACAGGAGCGTTTCCATCTGCGAAGACGAGCAGCGGCCCAATGTATTCCGCACGAACGTCGCCGAGCATGCCGGCGTGGCTGCCAACGTGGCGTTCCGCACCCCCGACGGGCGAATCGTGCTCGTTGCAGCCAATGACTCCTGGTCGCGGCGCAGTATTCGTATCCAATACAACGGACGTTTCGCGGAACTCGAACTCGAACCGGGAGCAGCCGGTACTTTCGTATGGGACGAATAGCGAAATGGCTCGCAGCAGCGGCGCTGCTGCTGGCCGGCCTTCCGGGCCAGGCGCAGGAAAAAACCCCTTTCTCGACCGAAGGCTGGTGGAAACCGGCCGAACCGCCCTTCTCCCCCGCCGTTCACGACGACGCCTCAATTACCTTCCGGTTGCGGGCGCCCCGCGCACACGAGGTCACACTGCTTCTGGGAGAGTGGGAGGTATCCGAAATCCCCATGCAGCGCAACGGCAACGGAGTCTGGAGCGTCACGGTCGGCCCCCTGGAGCCATGCGTCTACCAATATATATTCCGTATCGACGGCTTCGAAACCATCGACCCCGAGAACCCCGCTGTCAAGGCCGGAACCACGGTCTACGGCAGCGTCGTGGAGATCCCCGGTGCTGAAAACCGCCGTTTCGACGAAGCATACCGCCCCGGAGGGGAAATACACACCCTGAATTACCGGTCAACCCCTCTGGGTCGTATGCGGACATTGCGGGTTTACGTCCCCGAAGCTGCCGTCAGGCATCCCCGGCAAAAATTCCCGGTACTCTACCTGCGCCACGGGGGCGGGGACAACGAAAACAGTTGGGTTACGGACGGACGGGCCGCAACGATACTCGACAACCTGATTGCCGAAAACAAAGCCGTCCCGATGTACGTCGTGATGACCAACGGCCTGACCGACGGTTCATGGGCCGGAGGCAGCACCCCCGAGGGCATCGCCACATTGGAAAAAGAGCTGCTGGAAGATGTCATTCCCCTGGTCGAAAGGCGCTACCGGGTACATACCGACAAACGGCACCGCGCTATCGCCGGACTGTCGATGGGCGGCGGCCAGGCCTATGTGATCGGGCTGCGCAACCTCGACCGCTTTTGCGCCATCGGGCAGTTCAGTGCCGGCATACTCAGCGACGGACAGTTCGATTACGAACGCTATGTGCCCGGCGTAATCGGCGAGCCGCAACGCATCAACCGTAAACTGGAACTGCTGTGGATTTCATGCGGTACGAAAGACCCGCGATACCAGGGACACCTCGACACCGTGGACGACCTTCGCCGCCGTGGCGTACACTACGAATTCCACGAAGGCCCCTGGGGCCACGAATGGCAGTTCTGGCGACTTCAGCTGCATGATTTCGCACAGCGCATCTTCAAATAAAGACAACTTAAAACCACTGAAATGAAACGACTGCTTATTTGCCTTCTCCTGCTCCCGCTCTGCGGGACGGCCTTCGCAGGCGGCAAACGCCTGAAAGCGCCGGAAAAAACCGTTCTGCAAATGGTCGATCCCCAGGCGACACCGGAAACCAAAGCGCTTTACGCCAACCTCTGGTGCATCGGATTCCGCGGCGTAATGTTCGGCCACCACGATTATCCCTCCTACGGCATCGGCTGGCGGGGCGACCCGGATCGCTCGGACGTGAAAGACATAGTAGGCTCGCATCCGGCCGTCTACAGCCTCGACATGGCAGGTATCGACGAGCGAAAGATCGAACTCCTCCGCGAAGCCCATAAACGCGGCGGCATCAGTATGCTGGTGTGGCACCAGAACAATCCCCTGACCGAAGGCCCCGGGAAAAAATACCCCGACGGCACGGCCTGGGACAACACCAAGGTCGTGGATCAGATACTCACCGAAGGCTCGACGATGAACGTCAAGTACAAAGCCCGTCTGGACGATGTCGCCGAAGCATTGAAGAAGATGGTCGACGACGATGGCCGCCCCATCCCGGTGATCTTCCGTCCGCTGCACGAACACACCCAGACCTGGAACTGGTGGGGCCGCTCGGCCACGACCGACTCCGAATTCATCGCCTTCTGGCGCTTCATCGTCAGTTACCTGCGCGACACGAAAGGGATCCACAACGTAATATACGCCATTTCCCCGCAAATGGACGAAGTATACGACGATCCCGTGGGGCGTATACTTTTCCGCTGGCCGGGGGACGAATGGGTCGACTTGGTGGGCATCGACTGCTACCACGGCCGTAACCGCAAGGCATTCGAGTCGAACGTAAAGGCACTCGCCGAGGTGTCGGAGCGCGTGCACAAGCCCGTCGGTGTGACCGAAACCGGGCTGGAAAACGACCACAACGCCGACTATTGGACGCACGATGTATTGCCTGCGCTCCGCAACCGTCCCTGTTGCATGGTCGTGGCATGGCGCAACGACAATCCCCGCCACGCCTACGGGCCTTATCCTTCCGATTCGACGGCGGCCGACTTCAAGCTATTCTTTGACGATGCGCAGACTATTTTTGAAAACGACCTGCCCGACATGTACCGCATGCCCAAGGGCGTAACCGTAAAATAACGACCCATGCTGCGATTACTCATGTCCCTTATGGCCGCGTCCCTGCTGGGCGGATGCGCTTCGGACAATCTGAAAATCTCCCCGGTCAACCCCGACGCGTCGCAGGAAGCACGCCAGCTGCTCGAATTCCTATATTCCATCCGCGGCCGGTATACCCTCGCCGGGCAGCATAATTTCATCAGCGACCCCGGGCGTTACGACAGTGTCGTTTTCGCAATGACGGGCAAACACCCCGTGGTCTGGGGAAGCGATTTCAGTTTCAATGCACAAGGCGACAACGTCCGCGACTACCACCACTGCGGCCCGATGAACCTCACCTCGCCCTGGGGTGAGTGCCTTCCGAACAATAAATCGACCGAAGAACTGCGGCAGGGGCTCGTCGAAGAGATCAAGGCCCGGCACGCCGAAGGCAGGATCATCACCCTGATGTGGCACTGCTGCTTCCCTGCGGAATGCAACGACTGCAACGGTTCGTCGATTTGGACATGGAAGAACCGTCCCCCGCAACTGGTATGGGAGGAACTGACCACAGAAGGCACGCGCCTCAACCTGCAATGGAAGGCACAGATGAACACGGTCATTCCCTATCTCAGGCAACTGCGCGACGCCCGGATTCCGATCCTCTGGCGACCCTACCACGAGATGAACGGCGTCTGGTTCTGGTGGTGCGCCAAACCCGGCGAAAACGGATTCAAAAAGCTGTGGATCATGACCTACGACTACCTGACCCGGGTGCACGGGCTCGACAACCTGCTCTGGGTATGGAACACGAATGCCCCGCGGGACAAGCAGGGTGACGAAGCCGGCCCCTATGCCGACTACTATCCCGGTTCGGAATATGTCGACATATTGGCGGCAGACGTCTATCACCGCGACTACAAACAGTCGCACCACGACGACCTGAAAGCCCTGGCCGGCGGAAAACCGATCGCCCTTGGCGAAGTGGGGCAGCTGCCCGATCCGGAGAGTTACCACAACCAGCCCGACTGGACGTGGTTCATGGTCTGGGGGTATTTCATCAACAGCCAGAAAAGCGGCAAGTTGGATTCCGTCGCCGCGGTGCGGCATATCTACGACGATCCGCGCACGCTGACACTCGACCGAATCGACTTCTCAGACGGAACCTACCGGTTGCGACAATAACAGAAAGCTAAAAACACGAAGATCCGCAGTCCTGGGGGACTGCGGATCTTTTCATCCGTGCAGGGCGCTATTCCCGCGACAGGGCGTCGATTCTCGCCAGTTCGTCGTCGGAGAAGGAGGCGTACTCCAGGGCCCGGAGGTTATCTTCGATCTGGGCGACGGAGCTTGCCCCGATAATGACCGACGTGACACGTTTGTCGCGCAGCAGCCATGCCAAAGCCATCTCGGCAAGGGTCTGGCCGCGCTGCCGGGCGATTTCATGCAGGCCCCGGATCCGTTCCGACATCCTCTCCGTCAGCACGTCGCGCCGCAGCGAACCCTCCGCCGCCATGCGCGAGCCTTCAGGAATACCGTTCAGGTAACGGTCGGTCAGCAGCCCCTGCGCCAGAGGCGAAAAGGCCACGAACCCGGCTCCGGCCTCGGCATTGAGCGTCAGGATGCCTGACGTGTCGGGTTCGCGGTCGAACAGGTTGTAGCGATCCTGGAAAAGCAGGCAGGGTACGTCGCGCTGGGCCAGGTAGCGGAAAGCGAAACGTGCCGCGGCCAGCGGGTAGCGCGACAGCCCGACATAGAGCGCCTTGCCTGCGCGGACGATGTCGACCAAAGCCTGGAGGGTCTCTTCGAGCGGGGTCTCGGGATCGTAGCGGTGCGAGTAGAAGATGTCCACATAATCGAGCTTCATGCGCCGCAGGCTCTGGTCGAGGCTTGCCATGAGGTATTTGCGAGAGCCCCAGTTGCCGTAGGGCCCCGGCCACATGTCGTAACCCGCCTTGGTCGAAATGAAGAGTTCGTCGCGGTAGGGTCGGAACGACTGCTCCATCAGACGGCCGAAGTTCTCCTCGGCCGTACCGTAGGCAGGGCCGTAGTTGTTCGCCAAATCGAAATGGACGATTCCCCGGTCGAACGCGTAATGGGCCATCTGACGCACTTTGGAGAAGGTCTGCCCGCTGCCGAAATTGTGCCACATGCCGAGCGAAAAGGCGGGCAGCAGCACACCGCTGCGTCCCGCACGCCGGTAGGTCATGCCATCTTCGTAACGCGACGCGGCCGGCTGGTAAATAGGTTCGATCATAGCTGTCAGTTTATTTCAGTATCAAAACAAAAAATCCGCGAACATTGTATTTTTCCTGCCGCCTCCCCGTGGGACGCCGGAGCAAGACAAGCGTCCGCAAAAGCGCCGGGGCAGCACCGAAGAAGGAGGCGGCGATGGCATCGGATATAACGGATACAAGGCATTAACAGGGAGTCTGCATATCCGATGCCGTCCGTTACTATATCTTGCAAACGGACTCAGGACGCGGTCAATGCGCCTCGAGCCAGTTGTCGCCCACACCGTAGTCGACCACCAGGCGCACCTTGAGGGCGGCGGCGGATTCCATGCATTCGGTGACGATGGCCGCGACGCGCTCCTGTTCGGAACGGAGCATGTCGACGACCAATTCGTCGTGTACCTGAAGGATCACCTTCGACCGGATGCCTTCGGCCGCGAAACGGCGGTGGACATTGATCATGGCGATCTTCATGATGTCGGCCGCGGATCCCTGGATCGGGGCGTTCACGGCATTGCGCTCGGCCAGGCCGCGCGCCACGGCGTTGTGCGAGGAGATGTCGTTGAGATAGCGGCGGCGGCCGAAGATCGTCGAGACGAATCCCTCCTCCTTGGCCTTGGCGACCACATTGTCCATATACTCCTTGACCTTGGGGTAAGATTCGAAATAACCGTCGATAATGTCCTTGGCCTCCTTACGCGGGATTTCGAGCCGCTGGCTCAGGCCGAAGGCCGAAATGCCGTAGATAATGCCGAAATTGGCCGTCTTGGCACGGCGGCGTTCCTCGGAGGTCACTTCGTCGAGGGTTTTGTTGAAAAGCTTGGCGGCCGTCGCGGCATGGATATCCTCGCCGTGGGCGAAGGCCGCGATCAGCGATTCGTCGCCCGAAAGGTGCGCCATCAGGCGCAGCTCGACCTGGCTGTAATCGGCCGAGAGCAGCAGATGGTCGGAATCGGAGGGGATGAACGCCCGGCGGATGCGGCGCCCCATCTCTTCGCGCACGGGGATGTTCTGCAGGTTGGGATTGGTGGACGAAAGGCGCCCGGTAGCCGTGACCGCCTGGTTGAAGGAGGTATGGATACGCCCCGTCGTCCGGTTGACCAGCTGGGGAAGCGCTTCGACATAGGTCGAGAGCAGTTTCTTGACACCCCGGTATTCGAGGATCAGGTCGACGATACGATGTTTGCGGGCGAAGGTCTGCAAATAATCCTCGTCGGTGCAGAACTGCTTGGTCTTGGTCATCTTGGGCTTTTCGGCGATGCGCATCTTGGCGAAAAGCACCTCGCCCAGCTGGCGTGCCGAGTTGATGTTGAGCGTCGATTCGCCGGCTTCGGCACGGATCGCGGCTTCCAGTTCGGCCAGCCTGCGGCTCAGTTCGACGGAGTATTCGGTCAGCGCCCCGGAGTCGATCCGCACGCCCGCCATCTCGATGTCAGCCAGTACGGCGATCATGGGCTCCTCGACCTCGAAATAGAGGTGTTGCAGCCCGATCTTCTCGACCTGAGGGTAGAGCACGTGTTTGAGTTGCAGGGTGACGTCGGCATCTTCGGCGGCGTACTCCTTGACGCGCTCGACGTTCACCAGATCCATCGTCAGCTGCTTGGAACCCTTGCCGATCAGCGTTTCGATCTCGATAGGCTTGTAGTTGAGGTATTTTTCCGACAGGGCGTTCATGTTGTGGCGCGACTCGGGATCGAGCAGGTAATGCAGGATCATCGTGTCGTACTTGCGGCCGCGGATATCGAGTCCCAGGCGCCGGAGCACCATCAGGTCGAACTTGATGTTCTGGCCGATCTTGGCAATCCCTTCGTCTTCGAACAGCGGCCGCACGATCTGCGTATATTCCGCCGTATTCTCCTCCTTGAAGGGAATGTACCACGCTTCGAACGGCTTTACGGCCAGCGACATGCCGACGATGCGGTCGTTGAAGATATCGAACCCCGTGGTCTCGGTGTCGAAACAGAATTCGCCGTATTTCCCGACCTCGGCAACCACTTCGCGCAACTGGGAGGCATTCTCCACAAGGCGGTAATCGTGGGGCGTGGTCTGCGCCGTCTTGAACTGCATGGCATCGGCTTCGGCCTGAAGCTCGGCAACGGGAACCTCGGCGGCGGGCATCTCGACCACCGGGTCGCCGAAGAGATTGCCCTGTCCGACCAGCGCCGCGCGTTTGGCGGCGGCGGACTTGGCCCGTGCCATCTCCGCAAGCTGGGTCTGCGCCTCCTGGCGGGGGCCTTCGGGTTGCTCCTCGGGGGGCGCAAGGTTCGTAAGGTCGTTCATAAAGGCCTTGAAATCCAATTCGGCAAAGAGGGCCTTGAGTTCGTCGATATGGGGTTCGCAGACCGTGAGGTCTTCTTCGCGGAACGGGATGGGCACGTCGAGGCAGATGGTGGTCAGGGTCTTGGCAAGGCGCAGCTTGTCGCCCCATTCGGCGATCTTCTCGCCCTGCTTGCCCTTGATCTTCGAGACGTTGTCGAGGATATTCTCCACCGTCCCCCACTCCTGCACGAGTTTGCAGGCGCTCTTCTCGCCGATCCCCGGCACGCCCGGGATATTGTCCGAAGCATCGCCCCACAGTGCGAGGATGTCGCGCACGAGGCTGGGGTCGTCGATGCCGTATTTCCCGCGGATCGCCTCCCGGTCGACGATCTCGATGCTCCCCTCGGCGCCCTTTTGCTTGTAAATCTTGCAATTGTCACGTACCAGCTGGCCGTAGTCCTTGTCGGGCGTGACCATGAAGACCTCGTAACCCGCCTCGACGCCTTTTTGCGACAGCGTGCCGATTACGTCGTCTGCCTCGTAACCCTCGACTTCGAGGATCGGGATGCACATGGCTTCCAGCACCCGTTTGACATAGGGGACGGAGAGGAGGATGTCCTCGGGCGTCTCGGCGCGGTTGGCCTTGTACTCGGGAAATATCTCCCGGCGGAAGCTGCCTCCCTTGGGGTCGAACGCCACGCCCAGCAGGTCGGGCCGCTCACGCTTCTGGATGTCGCGCAGGAACTTTACGAAGCCGAATACCACGGAGGTATTCATACCGGCCCGGTTGCGCATGGGACGACCCAGAAAGGCATAGTAATACTTGAATATCAACGCATAGGCGTCGACGAGAAACAGTTTTTTCATATATTCAATGTTGCGTCAATAATAGTTCCCTTTCGGTATTTGCCGTGCGCCTATCCCTTGCGCACCGGATGCTGTCCGGTAAAAATGGCGGGGTATGTCGTTCCGGCGGAACCGCCGGGCGGAAATCAGCGGTTGTCCTCGGCGAACCACTCGGCGAATGAGGTTGCGGTCTCATGCAGGCGGAGCGAATGCAGCTCCACTCCCCGAGGCAGGCGGCGTGCGATACGTGCCGCGAAATCGCCGAGCATATTTTCGCACGTCGGCTGGTAATCCACCGTGACGATGTTGCCGAAACGTTCGGCCAGCACCGCCCGCAGGGGAGCGTCGCGGCGTGTCGCCCGCAGTACGAGCGCATGGTCGAAACGGGAGACGACCTCCTCGTTGACAATGCTTTTCAGGACACCGAAGTCCATCACCATCCCACACTTGGGGTTCGTGTCGTCGTCCGCAGGGCACCCTTTCACGGTCACGAACAACCGGTAGGAATGCCCGTGAATCTCACGGCACGGCCCGTCGTACCCGTCGAGGGCATGCGCGGCCTCGAACGAAAACTCCTTTGTCAATCTGATCACTGCCATATCCGCAAAGATATTCATTAAATGCGAAAGGAGAAAAGGTTTTCCGCACTTTTCACCTGCAGGATGCCTTTACGCCCCGTCTCGAATCGGAAAACGGAGGTGCGGGAAACCCCGGCCGCGTATCCTTCCCACAAAACCCGCCCCGGTTTTGATTTGTCCTTATTAATTTGTATATTTGTTACAATAAGCCTCATTACCCGATGAAACGTGTCCTGAATGATCTCACTCCGTTGCCCGGCAACGATCTGTTCATCACACAGTATTGGTTTGACAAACAGACCGATCCGCCCCTTCATTTCCATGAGGATTACATGCTCAGCCTGACCCTGAACGTAAAGGGGACACGTGTCACCGGACAATCGGTCGACAATTTCACGGAAAAAGACCTTATCATCATTTTCCCGCGCGTACCGCACTGTTACAAACGCGACGAAGCCTTTGCGGAGACCAATTGCGAGGCCGTCGCCGTGCAGTTCAGCCGCGACATGCCCAACTGGCAGATATTCGAAACGGAATCCATGCTCCCCATCCGGAAAATGCTGAGCCAGCCGGTCGCCGGGCTCTGGTTCGCCGAAAGCGTCGTAGACCGCGTCCGCGACAGGTTACTGCAACTGCCCGGGCTGCGGGGATTCGCATCGGCGTCGCTTTTCCTGAACATACTCAACGACCTGGCCACGGCTGGGCCGGACGAAACGGGGCCGATAGGTGCCCCGTACTACGAAATGCAACCCGACGGCAATGCCCGGATCAACAAGATCGTACAGTTCGTGGAGGGCAATTACCAACGTAAGATCTCGCTCGAAGACATCGGCGAAGAGGTAGGCATGTCCGCGACTTCGGTCTGCCGTTTTTTCAAAAAGTACACCCACCAGAACCTGTGGAACTACCTCAACGGCTTCCGCATCGTGCGCGCCGCACAGATGATCGTCGAGACCGACGACCCGATCGCCGAGATCGGTATGCGCTGCGGGTTCTACAACATCTCGAATTTCAACCGCGCCTTCCGCGAACGCATCGGCTCCCCGCCGGGCGACTACCGGCGCAAGTTCGGGTCGACGGTCATTTCGCCCGACGCGAAACAGGTCGAGGAGATAGGCCGCAAGCTGGATGAAATGCGCTGCGGGCAGGATTCGGCGGGGGGGGGAAATCCGGCGGCCAAAGTCCCGGCCAAGGGCTGACAAACCCCTTTTCAGGCACGGATGACAGCCTCGCGGACACACTGGCCTTGAAACCCTGCAACGATAAAAAGCGGCCCCTTTTCGAGAGGCCGCTTTTTATCGTTCCGGCATCCGGCCGGGATTAGCGCAGTTCGAGTTTGAAGGGATAATACATGACGATCCCCTGCTGCGAAGCAGCTTCCTGCACCTGTTTGTATTCCTTCATCATGACTCCCAGTTCCGAGCGGGTCATGGCCTCGCGGATGCTGACGTTGAGCGACGAGATGAACGCCGCGAAACCCGTCGGCTGCTCGATCACCTCCGTCACCCGGAAATTGTCGCCCAACCCGGCCTTGTCCGCAGCGACGGCAATGGCCGTCTTCAGGCCACCGTACGTGTCTATCAGGCCGATGCCGAGGGCGTTGTCGCCCGACCATACACGGCCGCCGGCAATGTCGAGCACCTTCTCGAGCGACAGGTTGCGCCCCTGCGCCACGTTGTTGGTGAACGTCGTGTAAACCTTATCCACGCCGCGCATGATCGAAGCCCTTTCGGCTGGCGTAAGGGCCGAAGTCATGCCCATGCCTGCCGAGGTATTGCTCTTCACGGCGTCGAACGTAATGCCCAGCTTGTTCTTCAGGGCGTCGATGGTATTGAGGTACATGCCGAAGACGCCGATGGAACCCGTCAGGGTCAGTTTGTCGGCCACAATGACATCGGCCGGGCATGAAATGTAGTATCCGCCGCTGGCCGCATAGGAACCCATCGAGACGATGACGGGTTTCTCGGCCTTGAGCAGCTCCATTTCGCGCCAGATGACATCCGAAGCCAATGCGCTGCCGCCCGGGGAATTCACGCGCAGCACCACGGCTTTGACCTTTTCGTCGGCACGCACGCCGGCCAGCGTCGCAGCCAGCGTATTGCCGTAAATCTCGCGGCCGAAGCCCTCGCCGTCGACGATCGCACCGTCGGCATATACGATAGCAACCTGGTCGGCCGAAATATTCTTGAGGTCGGCACTGACCTGCGACGCATATTCGCCCAGGGTGACGAAATTGTATTGGCCGTCGGAATCGGACTGCACGCCCAGCTCGGCAAAGACGTCGTTCATCTGGTCTTCGTAGAGCAGGCTATCCACGAACCCGTGTTCGAGGGCATCCTCGGGCAACGAGACCTCCAGTTTGTCGGTGATCCGGTTCAGGGTTTCCAAGTCGATGCCGCGTGCCTCGGCCACCGAACCCGCGATGGTATTCCACATCGAATTGACCAGTTCCTGCATCTGTTCACGGTTAGCGTCCGACATTTTGGGAAGTATATAGGGCTCGACGGCGCTCTTGTACTTGCAGGCCGTGGGGCGGAAAACCTCGGCTTTGACATCGAGCTTGTCGAGCAACCCCTTGTAGAACGCCAAATTGAACGAAAGGCCCGACCAGTCCATCCCTCCTTCGGGCTGCATGTAAATCCTGTCCGCCGCCGAGGCGAGGTAATACTGCCCCTGCGAGTAGGTTTCGTTATAGGCGACGACGAACTTGCCGCTCTGCTTGAAATCGACGATCGCCTCACGCAGCTCTTCGAGCAGGGCCGAACCCGCCACTCCGCCGTTGCCGTTCATACGCAGGTAAATACCCTTGATCCGCGGATCGTCCTTCGCCGCCTCGAGCGCACGCAGCGCCTTCATCAGCGGAAGCATGCGCGTAGACTGGAGCGTCGCGAAATCGAAGCCGGCGAAAGGATCGCTCGACGGGGCATCGGTCAACACCTCCGAAAAATCGAGCTTGAGGATCGACTCGGGGTGTACGGCCACGCTTTTCTCCATCGAACCGGCAATGCCGAGCAGGATGAAAATCCAAAGGAAGACTACCAGTACCGATCCCACGACAAACGCGAGGATGGCAGCCAGGAAAGTTTTGATAAAATTCATAACGAAGTTATTTTTTGTTTGTCCTAATTTTGTTCCGATTCCGGTTTTTTTACGCAAAGTTACTACAAAAAAGTGAAATGCGGAAAGATATAGTGATAGAATTGAGTTACAAGGGTTTTGGTTGAAGTGGCGATAATCCGTGAAGCCATTACAATCCCTGCCGAAGCCAAATCCTGACGCCGCTACGTTACTTGTTCGTAACCATGCCCGAAAATGCGACAAACGGGTACGAATAGCGAAACAAGGCTCTAAGGAATAGTGAGTTATCCATAACTCATGCGAAAAATCAGGTTACGGAAAAAGATTGCGCCGTTCCTCCCCGTTTTGCGTACCAACACCGGACTCTTCACCAACTAATTTTGAAACCCAAAAATTAAGGACAATGAAGAGTACATTTTCAGTAATCTACTACCTCAAGCGTCAGGTAGTGAAAAAGGACGGGACAGTTCCCGTCATGGGACGCATCACGGTGGACGGCAGCCAGACACAGTTCAGCTGCAAACTGACTGTCGATCCGAAACTGTGGGACACCAAAGGTGGACGTGTCACGGGCAGAAGCACGGCGGCACTCGAAACGAACCGTATGCTTGACAAGATGCGGGTACGCATCAACAGGCATTATCAGGAAATCATGGAGCGTGACAACTTCGTCACGGCGGAGAAGGTGAAGAACGCCTTTCTCGGACTGGAACACCGCTACCACACGCTGATGCAGGTGTTCCGCCAGCACAACGAGGACTACGAGAAGCAGGTGGAGGCAGGCATGAAAGCCAAAGGCACGCTGCTGAAGTACCGCACCGTTTACAAGCACATGCAAGAGTTCCTCGACATCCGCTACCATGTGAAGGACATCGCCCTAAAAGAGCTTACCCCGGCTTTCATCTCCGACTTCGAGATGTTCCTGCGCACGGACAAGCACTGCTGCACCAATACCGTGTGGCTGTACGTCTGCCCGTTACGGACGATGGTATTCATCGCCATCAACAACGAGTGGCTGACGCGCGACCCGTTCCGCGAGTATGAAATCAAGAAGGAGGAAACAACACGCAGTTTCCTGACCAAAGATGAGATCCGCCTGCTGATGGAGGGGAAACTGAAAAACGCCAAACAGGAATTGTACCGCGACCTCTACCTGTTCTGCGCCTTCACGGGGCTGTCGTTCGCGGATATGCGCAACCTTACGGAAGAGAATATCCGCACCTACTTCGACGAACACGAGTGGATAAACATCAACCGCCAGAAAACGGGCGTGGTGTCCAACATCCGCCTGCTCGACATCGCCAACCGCATAATCGGCAAATACCGGGGACTGTGCGGGGACGGCAGGATATTTCCCGTTCCGCATTATAACACGTGCCTTGCCGGTATCCGTGCCGTCGCCAAGCGTTGCGGCATCACCAAGCATATCACGTGGCATCAGAGCCGCCACACGGCAGCCACGACGATATTCCTCTCCAACGGTGTTCCCATCGAAACGGTCAGCTCCATGCTCGGACACAAGAGCATAAAGACGACGCAGATTTACGCAAAGATAACCAAAGAGAAGCTCAATCAGGACATGGAGAACCTTGCCGCAAGATTGAACGGCGTCGAGGAATTTGCAGGTTGCACCATCTAAAAAGAAAAGCCATGAAACGTGACACAATCATCATCGAGGACAAGGCAGTCAGCGTAACCGGTAACGACGTGTGGATGACCGCCACCGAAATAGCCGGATTGTTCCATACGACCGTCCCGGCAGTGAACGCCGCCATCAGAGCCGTCCGCAAGTCGGACGTGCTGAACGACTACGAGGTGTGCCGCTACATGCAGCTTGAAAACGGGCTGCACGCGGACGTGTACGCCCTTGAAATCATCATCCCGGTCGCTTTCAGGGTGAATACCTACAACACCCACCTGTTCCGCACATGGCTGGTGGGAAAGGCACTCTCACAAGAGAAACGGCAGACATACGTGATGTTCATACAGAACGGAAAAGCCGGGTATTGCTGATTGCACATACCCCATAAGACAAGTAAACGGGTAGCACCACAAAAGGTGTCACCCGTTTACTTTTTCATGAAACCGCCTCACTCCAGCGGCTTGCGGTAGTTCGCTTCCAGTACCCCGCGCAGCCCCGTTTCCGGGTAAAGCACCTTCCCTCCCAAAAGTATGAAGGGCAACACGCGGTTGTTGCGGTATTCCTGCAAGGTGCGCCGGCTCACACGGAGCAGTTCCGACACCTCGCCGTCCGTCAGGTAACGTTCCCCGTCCAGCGGAGGACGGTAGCTTTCCAGAAATGCGGACAGCCATTTCGAGCCTTTGCGCATATCCTGCACCACAGAGGCTATCGGCTCGTCTTCCATCGTAAAAACATCGTTGTTCTCGTTCATCATAACTTCGGATTCAGTGGGTGAATAAATCAAATCATCTGCCGTGCGGATAGAGCGTGCCGACAAGCGGTATCAGCCGCTTCACCTCCTCTGGCTTGTAATAGAACCTGCGGTTTATCTGCGAGTAGCCGATAAGCCGCCTGTCACGCAGCGTCTGCAACGTGCGCGGGCTTATTCTCAACTGCCCGCAGACCTCCTCGCCCGTGAGCCATCTTTCCATGCGCCCCGTGTCGCTTTTGCGCCTCAGGGCGGCGACCTTCTCCGAGAGTGCGCCGAATGCCGCCACCATCATCTCGAAAGTCTTTTTCTCGATAGATACTATTTCCATATTCATGTCATTTAGAGTTTGCCGCAAAGGTAACGAAACGGCATACAAGACGTATCGTTTTCCGCTGAAAGGCTGCCTGTTGCGCCGTTTGACCGGGTTACGGAGCCATCTTCCGCAAAAATCTTACGTGAGTCACGTAGTGAGTTGTTAAAGCCCCTTTTGTTTATTGCCGAATTTTGTCGCAGAAACAAAAAGAAAGGACTGAACATGAAAGTGATAACAATGGAAAGTTCCGCCTACAAGGAGATGATGGCGCAGATTGCGAACATCGCAGGGTACATCCGCGAGGCAAGGGACGAGAAGAAACGGAAGCGGGAAACCGAAGACAAGCTGCTTGACACGGCACAGGCGGCGAAGATGCTCAACGTGAGCAAGCGCACCATGCAGCGTATGCGCACCGACCACCGTATCGAGTATGTGGTGGTACGCGGAAGCTGCCGCTACCGCCTTTCCGAGATACTGCGGCTATTGGAGGACAACACAGTAAGGAACGAGGAAGGGACAATAGACACCCTGTTCCACAACCACACGCTGCGCACGGGCGGCAAACCAAAAGGAAGGAGGACATAGGTCATGGAACTGCTCACACGAAACAACTTCGAGGGCTGGATGCAGAAGCTGATGGAACGGCTCGACCGTCAGGACGAACTGCTGCTGGCGATGAAGGCTGAGGGGAAACAGCCCACTATCACGGAAAGCATCCGCCTTTTCGACAATCAGGATTTGTGCATGTTGCTCCAGATAAGCAAACGCACCCTCCAACGCTACCGCAGCGTAGGCGCATTGCCCTACAAGACGCTGGGCAAGAAGACCTATTACAGCGAGGAGGACGTGCTGACATTCCTTTCCAACCATATCAAGGACTTCAAAAAGGAAGATATAGCCTTCTACAAGGCTCGTATCCATAATTTCTTTCATAAATAACCCATTAAAACATTTTTCAGATGGCAAAGAAAAAAGACGAAAAGGACGTGCTGGTAGTCCGTGACGAGAAGACAGGCGAGATCAGCGTGGTAGCCGGGCTGAACGCGGACGGCACACCCAAGCGCACCCCCGCAAAAGCGGAGAACGCGCAGAGTTTCCTGCAATTCGACCGACATGGCGACGTGCTGGACAACTTCTTCAAGAACTTCTTCCGGCAGTGCAAGGAACCCAGCCGCTTCGGTTTCTACCGCATTGCGGCAGACCAAGCTGAAAATCTCTTAGAGGTGATGAAGCAACTGCTGAAAGACCCCGAAGCGAACAAGGAGCTGCTCGCCCCTCACAAGGTGGACACCTCCGACTATGAGAAGAAGGTGCAGGAAGAGATGGCAGCACAACAGACAGAGAAACAAGAACCTCAAAAACAGGAGAACATGGAACAACGGAAAGAACAGCAACAGGACAAATCCGAACAGATGCAGGGCAAACGTGGCTACCAGCCCATCGACGAGAGTAAAATCAACTGGCAGGAGCTGGAGGACAGATGGGGCGTAAAGCGGGACAACCTTGAAAAGTCCGGCGACCTTACGAAGATGCTCAACTATGGCAAGTCCGACTTGGTAAAGGTCAAACCGACCTTCGGCGGCGAATCATTCGAGCTGGACGCCCGCCTCTCCTTCAAGAAGGACGGTGAGGGAAACATCAGCCTCGTGCCGCACTTCATCCGCAAGGAGCAGAAGCTGGATGAGTACAAGGAACACAAATTCTCCGACAATGACCGGAAGAACCTCCGCGAAACGGGCAATCTCGGTAGGGTCGTGGACATTGTGGACAGGGAAACGGGCGAGATCATCCCCTCCTACATCAGCATCGACCGCAAGACGAATGAAATCACGGACATTCCGGCAAGCAGGGTGCGCATCCCGGAGCGCATCGGCAAGACGGAAATCACCACGCAGGAGCGGGACATGCTCCGCGCCGGACTGCCCGTACGCGACAAGCTCATCGAGCGCAACGACGGCAGAAAGTTCGTCACCACCCTGCAAGTGAACGTGGAGCAGCGCGGCGTGGAGTTCGTGCCGGGAACCGGCAAGTCGCCCCGTACCGCACAGACACAGGAAACCAAAGGCGACACATCGAAAAGTCAGGCGCAGGGCGGGGAAAATGCCGCACAGACCAAGAAGGAGCAACGCCGCAACACGTGGACGAACGAGGACGGCAGCATCCGCCCCATCAGCAAATGGAGCGGCGTGAGCTTCACCGACCAGCAGAAAGCCGACTATGTGGCGGGTAAAGCCGTGAAGCTGGAGAACGTGACCGACAAGCAGGGCTTCCATGCCACGATGTATATCAAGTTCAACCCGGAGAAGGGACGCCCGTACCGCTACGACACGAACCCTGACAATGCACAGCAGGTTGCTCCGTCCAACGAGAGCCGCACGCAGGTGGCGGTGAACAACGATGGCAAGACCAACGAGGCTACAAAGAATCTGAGAGAGCCGTTGCAGAAAGGTCAGACCAACCCGAAGGACGCCCGCCAGCAACAGCAGCAGGAGAAGCCGCAGAAGAAAACGGGCAAGGGCATGAAAATGTAATCCCGTGTCCGCCACTGAATCCAAAATAAAATCCAAAGTATCAACAAAAAAGAAGAAGACATGAAGACAATCATTGCAGAAAAGCCCTCCGTGGCACGTGAAATCGCCCGCATCGTGGGCGCGACAAAGAGAGAGGAAGGATATTTCGAGGGAGGCGGTTATGCCGTGACATGGGCATTCGGACACCTCGTTCAGCTTGCCATGCCCGACGGCTACGGCGTGCGCGGATTTGTCCGTGACAACCTCCCGATTATTCCCGACACATTCACGCTCGTCCCCCGTCAGGTCAGGACGGAGAAAGGTTACAAGCCCGACAGCGGCGTGGTGTCGCAGATAAAAGTCATCAAAAGACTGTTCGACACAAGCGAACATATCATCGTGGCGACCGATGCCGGACGCGAGGGAGAGCTTATCTTCCGCTACCTCTACCACTATACGGGTTGCACCACTCCTTTCGTGCGCCTGTGGATCAGCTCTCTCACCGACAAAGCTATCCGCGAGGGACTGCGGAAACTCGAAGACGGCAGCAAATACGACAACCTCTACCTCGCCGCCAAAGCGCGGAGCGAATCCGACTGGCTCGTGGGCATCAACGGCACACAGGCGTTATCCATCGCCGCCGGACACGGCACGTATTCCGTGGGGCGGGTGCAGACACCAACGTTGGCTATGGTATGTGAACGCTACTGGGAGAACCGCCGCTTTACGTCCGAAGCATTCTGGCAGCTCCATATCGCAACGGACGGTTGCGACGGCGAAGTCGTGAAATTCTCATCCTCCGAGAAATGGAAAGAGAAAGAACCGGCGATGGAACTATATAATAAGGTAAAGGCGGCAGGTTGCGCCACTGTCACGAAAGCCGAGCGCAAGGAGAAGACGGAGGAAACTCCCTTGCTCTACGACCTGACCACGCTCCAGAAAGAAGCCAACGCCAAGCACGGCTTCACGGCGGAACAGACGCTTGAAATCGCGCAGAAACTCTACGAAAAGAAGTTGATAACCTATCCGAGAACGGGAAGCCGCTACATCCCCGAAGACGTGTTTGCCGAAATTCCCAAACTGCTCGCTTTCATCGGCACACAGCCCGAATGGAAAGACAAGGTGCGGGCAAAAGCCGCCCCGACACGCCGCAGCGTGGACGACGGCAAGGTGACAGACCACCATGCCCTGCTCGTCACGGGTGAGAAACCGCTCTTCCTCTCCAAAGAGGACAATACCATCTATCAGATGATTGCCGGGCGCATGGTCGAGGCATTCTCTGAGAAATGCGTCAAGGATGTGACCACTGTCACGGCGGAATGTGCCGGAGTGGAGTTTACCGTAAAAGGCAGCGTCGTGAAGCAAACCGGATGGCGTGCCGTCTATGGCGAGGAAAAAGAGGAAATTACCATCCCCGGCTGGCAGGAAGGCGACACGCTGACACCGAAAGGCTCGTCCATTACCGAAGGAAAGACCAAACCCAAGCCGCTGCATACCGAAGCCACCCTGCTCTCGGCAATGGAAACGGCGGGCAAGGAAATTGAGGACGACGCACTGCGGCAGGCGATGAAGGACTGTGGCATCGGTACTCCCGCCACACGCGCCTCCATCATCGAAACGCTTTTCAAGCGCGGTTACATGGAACGCTGCAAGAAGTCGCTTGTTCCCACCGAAAAAGGACTTGCCCTCAATTCCGTCGTCAAGACGATGCGCATCGCCGATGTTGCCATGACGGGCGAATGGGAAAAGGAGCTGGCGCGTATCGAGCGCGGGGAACTGTCCGACGACACCTTCCGCAAGGAGATAGAGGCGTACACACGTGAGATAACCTCCGAACTGATCTCGTGCGACAAGCTCTTCGGCAGCCGTGACTCCGGCTGCGCGTGTCCCAAGTGTGGCACGGGCAGGATGCGGTTCTACGGCAAGGTGGTACGCTGCGACAACACGGAGTGCGGACTGCCCGTGTTCCGGCTGAAAGCGGGACGCACCCTGTCCGACGATGAAATCAAAGACCTGCTCACCGAAGGGCATACCAAGCTGCTCAAAGGGTTCAAGAGCAAACAGGGCAAGAGTTTCGATGCTGTTGTCGCCTTTGACGGGGAATATAACACGACTTTTGTGTTCCCGGAGGCTAAAAAGGACAAGAAATTTTCAGGACGGAAGAAATAGTATTAACTTTGCCACTTGTTCAGAGTAATGAATTGTTCTTCGATACCGGATTACACTCATACTTTGGATTTAGTGGTGGCACTCGGAGGGATACCGAGTGCCTTTTTCTTCCTTTTTCCAACCGATTATCCCGTTAATTATCAATCCGCTAAATCCAAAGTAATGAACAACAAGAAGAAAAACGAGGGTCAGACCGACTTTTCCTATTACGGTCTGTACCTGCTGGACTATCTCCGCACGAACAAGTTTGAACAGGCTGACGACACCGCTTTCATACGGGAACGGGCCGACCGTGCCGCCGAAACGTATGAGAGGGCACGGCTTGAAGGCTATCCCGCCGATGGTGCGCAGGAACTGGCGATGGACACGCTGCTGCGCGGGCTGCATTATTCCCGTTACGCCATCCTCCGCGAAGTCGTGGAAAACGAGTTTGCCGATGAAGTGCCGGAAGAGAAGCGTGAAGCCTTTGTCCTGAAACTGCTGCCGCTTGTCGGCAACGTGTTCTCCGTCTATGACCTCTCGGATGACAATTTCGCCCTGTCTTCCGATTACGACCTGCTCTACACGGAGCTGACGGGAGCAACCGTCCTTTACTTAGACGAATATGGCGTTTAACCGCAAACAGAAACTGCGGGACAACATCGAGGCGATACGGACGGCATTCATCCTTGACAGGGAAAATAGGACAGCGACAACCGAAGAGCGTGCCATACTTCAAAGGTACTGCGGTTTCGGCGGTCTGAAATGTATCCTCAACCCTGCAAAGGAACTGACGGATGCCGTCCGGTGGGCGAAATCCGACCTCGAACTGTTCGCCCCGACGGTGGAGCTGCACAGGCTTATCCGTGAGAACAGCAAGGACGAAACAGAGTACAAGCGGTTTGTGGATTCGCTGAAAGCGTCCGTGCTGACCGCTTTCTACACCCCCAAAGAGATAACCGACACCATCGCGGACGTGCTGGCAGATTACAGCGTCCGCCCCGCCCGTATGCTCGAACCGTCGGCAGGTGTCGGCGTGTTCGTGGATTCCATGCTGCGGCACAGCCCCAATGCGGATGTGATGGCTTTCGAGAAGGATCTGCTCACGGGTACAATCTTGAGGCATCTCTATCCCGACCAGAAAATGCGCACCTGCGGTTTTGAGAAAATCGAAAGACCGTTCAACAATTATTTCGACTTGGCGGTGTCCAACATTCCGTTCGGTGACATTGCCGTGTTCGACGCGGAGTTTCAGCGGAGCGACTCTTTCGGCAGACGCTCCGCCCAGAAAACCATCCACAACTATTTCTTTCTCAAAGGACTGGATGCCGTGCGTGACGGCGGTATCGTGGCGTTCATCACCTCGCAAGGGGTATTGAATAGCACCAAGACCTCCGTGCGTAACGAGCTGTTCAGTCAGGCCAATCTGGTATCCGCGATACGCCTGCCCAACAACCTGTTCACGGACAACGCGGGCACGGAGGTGGGCAGTGACCTGATTGTCCTGCAAAAGAACCTCAGCAAGAAGGAAATGTCGCAGGACGAGCGGCTGATGACCGTGATACAGACGGACACGAAAACCGCCCTGACCGACAACGCCTATTTCATCCACCACCCGGAACGCATCGTGCATACGATGGCGAAACTTGACACAGACCCCTACGGGAAGCCCGCTATGGTTTATCTGCACGAGGGCAAGGCAGCAGGCATCGCCGGGGATTTGCGCCGTATGCTCGACGAGGATTTCCATTACAGGCTTGCCATGCGCTTGTATTCGGGTTCAATCCGGCAGGCAGGAACGGAAGAAAAAGTTGCCGTTCAAAATAAAGTAGAGCGTCCTGCCATAAAATTGGAAACAGTATCCTCGGCGCAGACGGTGGAAACTCCGACAGAAAAGCCGCAACCCGCAGATGAAAAGCCGGAGATAGAACCGCGCCCGCAATATTCCGCAGGCGTGCAGCTCACCCTGCTTGACCTCTGGGGGATGACGGAAGAGGTCAGCCAACCGAAAACCTCCAAAAAGAAAAAGACGGTGAAAAAGGCAGTTACGGCAAAGTCCACTCCGCCCAAACCGAAAGTCACGGTTACACCGACAGCTCCAACTGCAAAACCCGCAATGGAGAATAAGGAGGTGAAAGCGGAGAACACCGCCAAGCCTGCCGACCCGGACGACATCTATGCCACACTGGACTGGGATACCAATCCTCCCATCAACGGTTTCTATGAAATGATGATGGGTTTGACGCCGGAGCGTAGGAAAGAACTTCGGGAACTGGCAAGGCAGCATAACGAGAAACAAGTGGCGGAAAAGACGGAAGTGAAAGCCGTGCCGGAAACTTCCCGTGAGCAGCCACGACAGGAGGAAACACAGCCGGAGGCAGTCGCCGCACCTGCCGTTACAGATACCCCATCGGAAGCGGTGGGGACTTTCCTTTTCCCCGACATCGAAGCGGAAAAGCCGAAGGAGGAAGTCGTGGACCTTTCTCCGCGTGCCTACCACCGCACGCCGGAGATGCACCTGCGCGAAGGGTCGCTGGTGGCTGACCGGGGGCGTCATAACATCGGCTACCTGAAAGACATCACGCCATACGGGGCGACATTCCAGCCGCTCGACCTGAAAGGATACCAGAAGGAAAAGGCGTTGTTGTATGTGTCGCTGCGTGACGCCTACGAGCGTCTGTACCGTTATGAATCGCTCCGGCGCGAGGCAAATGTTCCGTGGCGAGAGCATCTGAATACCTGTTACGATGAGTTTGTCATGCGCTACGGCAACCTCAACGCCAAGCAGAACGTGAAGTTAGTGATGATGGATGCGGGCGGGCGCGACATCCTTTCGCTGGAACGGATGGAAAACGGAAAGTTCGTCAAGGCGGACATCTTCGAGCATCCTGTTTCCTTCGCGGTGGAGAGCCATGCCAACGTAGGCTCTCCCGAAGAAGCCCTGTCTGCGTCGCTCAACAAATATGGTACGGTCAATCTCGACTATATGCGGGAGATAACCGACAGCACGGCGGAGGATTTGCTCACTGCCCTGCAAGGGCGCATCTACTACAATCCGCTCGTGACCGGTTACGAAATCAAAGACCGTTTCATCGCCGGAAATGTCATAGAGAAAGCGGAACGCATAGAGGCATGGATGGGTGACAATCCCGAAAATGAGCGTATGCCGGAGGTGAAGCAGGCGTTGGAGGCTCTGAAAGATGCCGAGCCGCAGCGCATCGCCTTCGAGGATCTGGACTTCAATTTCGGGGAACGCTGGATTCCGACGGGTGTCTATGCCGCCTACATGAGCCGGCTGTTCGACACGGAGGTGAAAATCGCCTATTCCGCAAGCATGGACGAGTTTTCGGTGGTGTGCGGCTACCGCACCATGAAAATCACGGACGAGTTTCTGGTGAAGGGGTATTACCGGAACTATGACGGTATGCACCTCCTAAAACACGCCCTGCACAACACCTGCCCTGACATGATGAAGTCCATCGGCAAGGACGAGCATGGCAACGACATCAAGATGCGCGACAGCGAGGGAATACAACTCGCCAACGCCAAGATTGACGAGATACGAAACGGCTTCTCCGAATGGCTCGAAGAGCAGTCGCCGCAGTTCAAGGAGCGGCTTGTGACGATGTATAACCGCAAGTTCAACTGTTTCGTGCGCCCGCGCTACGACGGCTCCCATCAGACCTTTCCCGACCTCAACCTGAAAGGGCTGGCAAGCCGGGGTATCAAGAGCGTCTATCCCTCACAGATGGATTGCGTCTGGATGTTGAAACAGAACGGCGGCGGAATTTGCGACCACGAGGTGGGAACCGGTAAGACGCTGATAATGTGCATCGCCGCGCATGAGATGAAGCGTCTGAATTTGGCACACAAGCCGATGATTATCGGGCTGAAAGCCAACGTTGCGGAGATTGCAGCCACCTATCAGGCGGCATATCCCAACGCACGTATTCTGTACGCTTCGGAGAAGGACTTTTCGACCGCCAACCGTGTGCGCTTCTTCAATAATATAAAGAACAACGACTACGATTGCGTCATCATGTCGCACGACCAGTTCGGCAAGATACCGCAGTCGCCGGAATTGCAGCAGCGCATCCTGCAAGCAGAGCTTGACACGGTGGAGGAAAACCTCGAAGTGCTACGGCAGCAGGGAAAGAACGTGTCGCGGGCGATGCTGAAAGGATTGGAGAAGCGCAAGCACAACCTTGAAGCGAAGCTGGAGAAGGTGGAACACGCCATAAAGTCACGCACGGACGACGTGGTGGATTTCAAGCAGATGGGCATCGACCACATCTTCATAGATGAGAGCCACCAGTTCAAGAATCTGACTTTCAACACGCGCCACGACCGTGTGGCGGGATTGGGAAACAGCGAGGGAAGCCAGAAGGCACTTAACATGCTCTTTGCCATACGCACCATACAGGAGCGCACAGGAAAAGACTTGGGTGCGACCTTCCTCTCCGGCACGACTATCAGCAACTCACTGACTGAATTGTACCTGCTGTTCAAGTACCTGCGCCCGAAGGAGCTGGAACGGCAGGACATAAGGTGTTTCGACGCTTGGGCGGCGATATTTGCCAAGAAGACGACGGATTTTGAATTTAACGTGACGAACAATGTGGTCCAGAAGGAGCGTTTCCGCTACTTCATCAAAGTGCCGGAGCTTGCCGCCTTCTATAATGAAATCACGGACTACCGCACGGCGGAGGATGTGGGCGTTGACCGTCCTGCCAAGAACGAGATACTGCACCATATACCGCCCACGCCGGAACAGGAGGACTTCATACAGAAACTGATGCAGTTCGCCAAGACGGGCGATGCCACCTTGTTGGGCAGGCTGCCGCTTTCGGAAACGGAAGAAAAGGCGAAGATGCTCATCGCCACGGACTATGCCCGGAAAATGGCACTCGACATGCGCATGATAGACCCGAATTACGAAGATCATCCCGACAACAAAGCGAGTCACTGTGCCAAGATGATCGCGGAGTATTATCAAAAATACGACGCCCAGAAAGGCACGCAGTTCGTTTTCTCTGATTTGGGGACATACCAGCCGGGCGACGGGTGGAACGTCTATTCGGAAATCAAGCGCAAACTGACGGAGGACTACGGTATACCGCCAAGCGAGGTGCGCTTCATTCAGGAGTGCAAGACCGACAAGGCGCGGAAGGCGGTGATAGACGCCATGAACGCCGGGACGGTGCGTGTGCTGTTCGGCTCTACCTCTATGCTCGGAACGGGTGTGAACGCCCAGAAACGGTGTGTGGCTATCCATCATCTCGATACGCCGTGGCGACCGTCCGACTTGCAACAGCGTGACGGACGCGGAGTTAGGGCAGGTAATGAGATTGCCAAACATTTCGCCGGGAACAACGTGGATGTAATCATCTACGCGGTGGAGAAGTCACTGGACAGCTACAAGTTCAACCTCCTGCACTGCAAGCAGACTTTCATAAGCCAGCTCAAAAGCGGTGCGATGGGTGCGCGTACCATCGACGAGGGGGCAATGGACGAAAAATCGGGCATGAATTTCTCGGAATACATGGCGTTGCTCTCCGGCAATACCGACCTGTTGGACAAGGCGAAACTGGAAAAGCGGATCGCATCGCTCGAAGGGGAACGCAAGTCGTTCAACAAGGGCAAGCGTGATTCGGAGTTCAAGCTGGAGTCAAAGACCGGCGAGTTGCGCAACAACACGGCTTTCATAGATGCCATGACGGAGGACTGGAACCGCTTCCTGTCGGTGGTGCAGACCGACAAGGAGGGCAACCGCCTTAATATAATAAAGGTGGACGGAGTGGATTCCGCCGATGAGAAGGTCATCGGAAAGCGTTTGCAGGAGATAGCCAAGAATGCCACGACCGGAGGGTTGTACACGCAGGTCGGTGAACTTTACGGTTTTCCGATAAAGGTGGTGAGCGAAAGGATACTCAAAGAGGGATTGGAGTTCACCGACAACCGCTTCGTGGTCGAGGGGAACTACAAGTACACCTACAACAACGGGCATCTGGCGATGGCTGACCCGTTGGCCGCCGCCCGCAACTTCCTCAACGCGATGGAGAGGATACCCTCCATCATCGACCAGTACAAGGCGAAGAACGAGGTGCTGGAGATGGAGATACCGCAGTTACAGGAGATAGCGGGTAAGGTGTGGAAGAAGGAGGACGAGCTGAAGCAGTTGAAGTCCGAACTTGCCGCCCTTGACCGAAAAATTCAGCTGGAGCTTGCGCCACCCACGCCCGAAGTCGCAGAAAAGGAGAATGAAGGGCAACAGCTCAAGCCGGAAGCGGAAGATGTGAGGAACAGGCAGGCGCAATATCCCGAAAATGCACCGCCGCAGATACGCAGTCCGGCGGATAGTATCGTTGCCAACCATGTCATAATCGGGCGTCCGGGACTGTATGCCAAGGAGGAAACCCGGTCCAAAGGATTGAAAATATAACCTAAGGAATTTTATCTGAAGTATTAATAAGGGCTATCCCAAAAGGTCTAAAAGTAAATTTTATCCTTTCTGCAAGTATCTATAGGATGGCAACTGCATTTTTTTCTTTTTGGGCAGCCCTTATTAAAATTTATTCTTATTTTAGGTTATATACATTCATGTCCATTTATGTAAAAAATTCCTGCTGACCTTGTTTATGTCTTGTCAGTCACCATTTGCAAAACCATATTTGACCCTCAAAGAGGCTGAATTTGATAAGTAACTTGCTACATACTCATAATAAGGAGCTAAATAGAACACGAATGGGAAATACACAAATGCTAAACTAAAGAAGATATTGGCCAAAATAAACGCTATACCGAGAGAGAAACTTGATTTTTCAACTTCCTAAAACGGTGTTGTTCAAACATTTCTACTTATTTGTACTTGCCAGTTGAACCTACGCTTCCCTAATAAAATGTCTATGGTAAAAAGTTAAAAAATCCTCCCACTTTTGTTAGATATATTTTTTTGTGTAATTTTGTAATCGTTATGCGGCAGTAATAATATACATATTAATACGAGTTAGTAATCCTGTAGTTCTCATATGCTACGAGGAGGTATTAAAAGGTGCGTTTCGACAATGCATCTACTGTAGTATATTATTGCTTAATCCAAATGAATATTATAAATTTAGGAATTCTTGCTCACATTGATGCAGGAAAAACTTCCGTAACCGAGAATCTGCTGTTTGCCAGTGGAGCAACGGAAAAGTGCGGCCGTGTGGATAATGGTGACACCATAACGGACTCTATGGATATAGAGAAACGTAGAGGAATTACTGTCCGGGCTTCTACGACATCTATTATCTGGAATGGAGTGAAATGCAATATCATTGACACTCCGGGACACATGGATTTTATTGCGGAAGTGGAGCGGACATTCAAAATGCTTGATGGAGCAGTCCTCATCTTATCCGCAAAGGAAGGCATACAAGCGCAGACAAAGTTGCTGTTCAGTACTTTACAAAAGCTGCAAATCCCGACAATTATATTTATCAATAAGATTGACCGTGCCGGTGTGAATTTGGAGCGTTTGTATATGGATATAAAAACAAATCTGTCGCAAGATGTCCTGTTTATGCAAACTGTTGTCGATGGATCGGTTTATCCGGTTTGCTCCCAAACATATATAAAGGAAGAATACAAAGAATTTGTATGCAACCATGACGACGATATATTAGAACGATATTTGGCGGATAGCGAAATTTCACCGGCTGATTATTGGAATACGATAATCGCTCTTGTGGCAAAAGCCAAAGTCTATCCGGTGCTACATGGATCAGCAATGTTCAATATCGGTATCAATGAGTTGTTGGACGCCATTTCTTCTTTTATACTTCCTCCGGCATCAGTCTCAAACAGACTTTCAGCTTATCTCTATAAGATAGAGCATGACCCCAAAGGGCATAAAAGAAGTTTTCTTAAAATAATTGACGGAAGTCTGAGACTTCGAGACGTTGTAAGAATCAACGATTCGGAAAAATTCATCAAGATTAAAAATCTAAAGACTATTTATCAGGGCAGAGAGATAAATGTTGATGAAGTGGGTGCCAATGATATCGCGATTGTAGAAGATATAGAAGATTTTCGAATCGGAGATTATTTAGGTGCTAAACCTTGTTTGATTCAAGGATTATCTCATCAGCATCCCGCTCTCAAATCCTCCGTCCGGCCAAATAAGCCCGAAGAGAGAAGCAAGGTGATATCCGCTCTGAATACATTGTGGATTGAAGACCCGTCTTTGTCCTTTTCCATAAACTCATATAGTGATGAATTGGAAATCTCGTTATATGGTTTGACCCAAAAGGAAATCATACAGACATTGCTGGAAGAACGATTTTCCGTAAAGGTCCATTTTGATGAGATCAAGACTATCTACAAAGAACGACCTATAAAAAAGGTCAATAAGATTATTCAGATCGAAGTACCACCCAACCCTTACTGGGCCACAATAGGGCTGACTCTTGAACCCTTACCGTTAGGGGCAGGGTTGCAAATCGAAAGTGACATCTCCTATGGTTATCTGAACCATTCTTTTCAAAATGCCGTTTTTGAAGGGATTCGTATGTCTTGCCAATCTGGTTTACATGGATGGGAAGTGACAGATCTGAAAGTAACTTTTACTCAAGCCGAGTATTATAGCCCGGTAAGTACACCTGCTGATTTCAGACAGCTGACCCCTTATGTCTTCAGGCTGGCTTTGCAACAGTCAGGTGTGGACATTCTCGAACCGATGCTCTGTTTTGAGTTGCAGATACCCCAAGTAGCGAGTTCCAAAGCTATTACAGATTTGCAAAAACTGATGTCTGAGATTGAAGACATCAGTTGTAATAATGAGTGGTGTCATATTAAAGGGAAAGTTCCATTAAATACAAGTAAAGACTATGCCTCAGAAGTAAGTTCGTACACTAAGGGCTTAGGCATTTTTATGGTTAAGCCATGTGGGTATCAAATAACAAAAGACGGTTATTCTGATAATATCCGCATGAACGAAAAAGATAAACTTTTATTCATGTTCCAAAAATCAATGTCATTAAAATAATGGAGCGGTCAGGAAATTTCTATAAGGCAATACGGTTGGGATATATACTTATCTCCATTCTTATCGGATGTATGGCATATAATAGCCTCTATGAATGGCAGGAGATAGAAGCATTAGAACTTGGCAATAAAAAAATAGACGAGCTCCGAAAAGAAATAAACAATATCAATATTCAAATGATAAAATTTTCTCTATTGGGTGAAACAATACTGGAATGGAACGATAAAGATATCGAGCATTACCATGCACGGCGTATGGCAATGGACAGTATGCTCTGCCGTTTCAAGGCCACCTATCCAGCAGAGCGCATCGATAGTGTGCGCAGTCTTTTAGAGGATAAGGAACGACAGATGTTCCAGATAGTCCGGTTAATGGATGAACAACAATCTATTAACAAGAAGATAGCCAATCAAATTCCGGTTATTGTACAGAAAAGTGTGCAGGAACAGTCCAAAAAGCCAAAACGAAAAGGTTTCTTAGGCATATTCGGCAAAAAAAAGGAAGTAACTCCAGCAGTATCAACCACTATCCTTCATTCGGTCAATAGAAACGTAATCAGCGAACAGAAAGTGCAGGATCGCCAATTGTCGGAACAAGCCGACAGCCTTGCAGCTCGTAATGCAGAACTTAACAGACAACTGCAAGAATTGATTTGCCAAATAGAAGAAAAGGTACAAACCGAACTGCAAAGCCGGGAAAACGAAATAGTTGCCATGCGTGAAAAGTCATTTATGCAAGTAGGCGGTTTAATGGGATTCGTTCTTCTATTGTTGTTAATTTCCTACATCATCATACATCGTGATGCAAAAAGCATTAAACAATACAAGCACAAGACAACTGATTTGATAAGGCAACTGGAACAATCCGTACAACGGAACGAGGCACTGATAACGTCAAGGAAGAAGGCGGTACATACTATCACCCATGAACTGCGCACACCGCTGACAGCAATAACAGGCTATGCCGGACTGATACGGAAAGAACAGTGTGAGGATAAGTCCGGGCAGTATATCCAAAACATACTGCAATCCTCCGACCGTATGCGGGATATGCTTAACACTTTGCTTGACTTCTTCCGCCTGGACAACGGCAAGGAACAGCCCCGTCTGTCACCCTGCCGGATTTCAGCAATCACGCACACACTTGAAACGGAGTTCATGCCTGTTGCCGTGAACAAAGGGCTGTCCTTGTCCGTGAAGACTGGACACGATGCCATTGTATTGACCGACAAAGAGCGAATAATACAAATCGGGAATAACCTGCTGTCAAACGCTGTCAAGTTCACAGAAGAAGGCGGTGTTTCTTTGATTACTGAATATGATAATGGAGTTCTGACACTGGTCGTTGAAGATACAGGTACAGGCATGACAGAAGAGGAACAGAAACAAGCGTTCGGTGCGTTTGAACGTCTATCAAATGCCGCCGCAAAGGAGGGTTTCGGGCTTGGGCTTGCCATAATGCGTAATATTGTGTCGATGCTTGGCGGAACAATCCGTTTAGACAGCAAGAAAGGGAAAGGCAGTCGTTTCACAGTTGAAATTTCTATGCAGGAAGCTGAAGAACAGCTTGGATATACAAGCAATACACCTGTTTATCATAACAATAAATTCCATGATGTTGTCGCCATTGACAATGATGAGGTATTACTTCTGATGCTGAAAGAGATGTATTCCCAAGAAGGAATACACTGCGACACTTGCACCGATGCTGCGGCACTGATGGAAATGATACGCCAGAAAGAATACAGCCTGTTGCTGACAGACTTGAATATGCCCGATATAAACGGTTTCGAATTGCTGGAACTGTTGCGTTCGTCCAACGTGGGCAATTCACCAACAATCCCGGTGGTTGTGGCAACCGCTTCGGGCAGTTGTAACAAAGGGGAACTATTGGCAAAAGGCTTTGCCGGATGCCTGTTCAAACCGTTCTCCATATCGGAACTGATGGAGGTTTCCGACAGGTGTGCCATAAAAGCGACACCGGACGGGAAACCGGACTTTTCCGCCTTATTGTCCTATGGCAATGAAGCCGTCATGCTGGAAAAGTTGATAACTGAAACAGAAAAGGAAATGCAGGCGGTACGGGATGCAGCAAAAGAAAAAGACCTGCAAAAGCTGGATTCCCTGATCCACCACCTGCGCAGTTCGTGGGAGGTGCTCCGTGCCGACCAACCGCTGAATGTACTTTACGGATTGCTTCGTGGCGATGCTCTCCCGGATGGTGAAGCGTTAAGCCATGCCGTGACTGCCGTGCTGGATAAGGGAGTGGAAATAATACGGTTGGCAGAAGAGGAAAGGAGAAAATACGAAGATGAATAAGACAAAAATAATTGTGGTGGAAGACAACATCGTGTATTGCGAATATGTCTGCAATATGCTGTCACGGGAGGGCTACCGCAATATGAAGGCTTACCACCTCTCAACCGCGAAGAAACATCTGCAACAGGCAACAGATAATGATATCGTGGTTGCCGACCTGCGTCTGCCTGACGGCAGTGGCATAGACCTTTTGTGCTGGATGCGAAAGGAGGGAAAGATGCAGCCCTTCATCATTATGACCGACTACGCCGAAGTTAATACCGCCGTGGAAAGCATGAAACTCGGCTCGATAGACTATATTCCCAAACAGCTTGTGGAGGATAAACTTGTCCCCCTGATCCGTTCCATACTGAAAGAACGTCAGGCAGGACAACGCCGTATGCCTATATTCGCCCGTGAAGGTTCCGCCTTTCAGAAAATCATGCACCGCATAAGGCTGGTAGCCGCCACCGATATGAGCGTGATGATATTTGGTGAGAACGGCACGGGCAAGGAGCATATTGCCCACCTGTTGCATGACAAGAGCAAACGTGCAGGCAAGCCATTTGTGGCGGTGGACTGCGGTTCACTCTCCAAAGAGCTTGCACCGTCGGCTTTCTTCGGACACGTCAAAGGTGCATTTACAGGTGCGGACAATGCCAAGAAAGGATATTTCCATGAGGCGGAAGGCGGCACGTTGTTTCTGGACGAGGTAGGAAACCTCGCGTTGGAAACCCAACAGATGTTGCTCCGTGCCATACAGGAGAGGCGGTATCGCCCGGTCGGAGACAAGGCAGACCGGAATTTCAATGTCCGCATCATCGCTGCTACCAATGAAGATTTGGAGGTATCGGTGAATGAAAAGCGTTTTCGGCAGGATCTTCTGTACCGCCTGCACGACTTCGGGATAACCGTTCCTCCGTTGCGTGACTGTCAAGAAGACATTATGCCGCTGGCAGAGTTCTTCCGTGATATGGCAAACAGAGAGCTGGAGTGTAGCGTGAGCGGGTTCAGTTCCGAAGCACGTAAAGCGTTGCTGACACACGCATGGCCGGGCAACGTGCGGGAACTTCGGCAGAAAGTTATGGGTGCTGTATTGCAGGCGCAGGAAGGTGTTGTCATGAAAGAGCATCTGGAACTTGCCGTGACGAAACCGACCTCTACTGTCAGCTTCGCCTTGCGCAATGACGCGGAGGATAAGGAGCGGATATTGCGTGCGTTGAAACAGGCAAACGGCAACCGGAGTGTCGCCGCAGAACTGCTCGGCATAGGCAGGACAACACTATACAGCAAACTTGAAGAGTATGGACTTAAATATAAATTCAAGCAATCATAGCCCGTAATTCACTGAATTTGGCTATCTTTGCATAACATTTGAGAAAAACGGCGATTGGCAGGAGCTTTTCGCCGCCAACATATAGGATAAGACCGCAAGGCGTTTCAAGCGAAAATCTGGTAAATTGGAACTACGGAGACGATTGCGTGATGCTTATGCTATGCTTACGCATAGCGTGCATTCACGTACTCTCCGTAAAGGCTTTACCAGAGCCATCGCTTGAAGGTAGTGTGAATTGCACGCTACTTTTTTACCCTTGCCTAACGAAAGGAAACGATTATGGGTAAAGTTCAGATTCTCGCCGTACTGACGATGGACGGATGTCTTTCTTCAGAGTTATATGATAAAGCACATCAGGATTTGTGCCTTGACCGTTGCGGTCTTGATGAAATCAGGAAGAAAGCCTTTTACCGTGTGACACCGGACTATTCCATTTCAATGCTGCACGAATGGAGAAAAGACTGCACAAACATCCGTTACCTCGCGGAAGCCACACCGGACACGGCAGACTATATAAACGGACTGCTGCGGATGCACGCTGTGGATGAAATCATACTATACACCGTTCCTTTCATATCCGGAAGCGGACGACATTTTTTTAAGTCGGCTCTGCCAGAGCAACACTGGACGCTTTCCTCTTTGAAAAGCTATCCCAACGGTGTATGTCGCATTATCTATATCCTTGATAAAAAAGCAAGATAGCCAAAATGTGCGGCAAGCATACATTTCTATTTTCAGGAATAGAATAAATGTTCCGATTACAAACAATTTAAGTCGGAGATAATTTGTCCTTGTGAAAAAATACTGAATTTTATACCTCTGAAATCCAGCACTTTGTAAAATTGAGTGTTGGATTTTTTATTTTCTGCCGCGTTTTTTGCCAATTATATTCATGTGCGCACGCAGAAAACAAAGTGTAATTTTCAAAATTGACAGAACCATGAATTATTTCTTGCTGGCGGAAACCGACTTTTTCCGCCTGATAAACGAAGCCGGCGACTGCAATATGGAAACGGCATACACGGCTTTCGCCACCCAAGTGATCGAACTGTGCAACGGCGGCATGGACATGAACCTTACCGTCATCGCGCTTGCCTACATCGAAATCGAGTTGCAGCACCATCCCGTACGTAATCTGTCAGAAGAAAAAAAGAGAGATTGCCGCCTACGTCAGCAAGGCTCTGTCTTTCGTAAGAAAGATGCAGAAATTCCTTGCCACGCCCCAAGTGCCACCACTAATATCCGCCAACAACGCAACAGAAACCACCGCCAGCCTTCTTCAATGGACGGGCAATGCCATCGACCTCGTGGAACTTATCTACGGCATAGACGTGATGGGCTGCATCAACAACGGCAATATGCCGCTCAAACAGCTCGCCCCACTTCTCTATAAGATATTCGGGGTTGATTCTAAAGACTGCTACCGCTTCTACACTGATATCAAACGCCGGAAGAACGAAAGCCGCACCTATTTCATTGACAGGATGCAGGAAAAACTGAACGAGAGAATGTTGCGTGATGAGGAGTTGGAGCGGATGAGAAAATAAAAAAATATCCATTACATATGAGAAGACAGGAATACTCGTATCCTGTCTTTTTATTTTCATTTAATTATATATTAATTAGCACAATATATGTGAGTTTTTCATTCCTATAAGGACAAATTTCAGAAACGTATGTCTGGTAAATTATTGAGTCATCATAGTATGAACATATATCATTACTAAAAACAATGAAACAACTTCCATAAGATTGTGGTTGTAAAAATCGCCATTTAATAGCCCGTTTTTTTTGTAAAATTCGCCAATTAAAAAAATATGATTATCTTTGCATTATATTTTATAAGGTATGGAAACAGTAAATAGAATACTTCAAGAGAAGATTACAGCACGAATCGCGCCCAATAAAGCAGTACTGATTTTTGGTGCTCGCCGTGTTGGTAAAACGGTAATGATGCGTAAAATTGTGGACAACTATTCAGGTAGGACGATGATGCTCAACGGCGAAGACTACGACACATTAGCACTATTGGAGAATCGCTCAATAGCCAATTATCGGCATTTATTGGATGGTATTGATTTGCTGGCTATTGATGAGGCACAGAACATACCACAAATCGGTAGTATTCTGAAGTTGATAGTTGATGAAATACCGGGAATAAGTGTCTTGGCAAGTGGTTCTTCGTCATTCGATTTGCTGAATAAGACTGGTGAACCGTTGGTCGGCCGCAGTACGCAATTTCTCCTTACACCATTCTCGCAACGGGAAATCGCACAGACGGAAACGGCACTTGAAACCCGCCAGAACCTCGAAGCGCGCTTGATTTACGGTTCCTATCCCGAAGTAGTAATGATGGAGAACTATGAACGTAAAACAGACTACCTACGTGATATTGTCGGTGCATACCTGCTTAAAGATATCTTAGCAATTGACGGCTTAAAAAATTCGAGCAAGATGCGCGATCTACTGCGATTGATAGCTTTTCAGTTGGGCAGCGAAGTTTCTTACGAAGAGTTAGGTAAACAACTCGGCATGAGCAAGACGACCGTTGAAAAATACCTCGACCTATTGGAAAAGGTCTTCGTTATCTATCGTCTGGGGGCTTATTCGCGTAACCTACGCAAGGAGGTTACAAAAGCTGGCAAGTGGTACTTCTACGACAACGGCATTCGCAATGCCATTATCGGGGCTTTCTCACCGCTGGCCATTCGGCAGGATGTCGGTGCGCTGTGGGAGAACTACATCATCGGAGAGCGGCGCAAAGCGAACTTCAATGAGGGACTGCACAGGGAGTTCTATTTCTGGCGCACCTACGACAAACAGGAAATCGACCTGATTGAGGAGAGTGCCGACAGTCTTACCGCCTTGGAGTTCAAGTGGGGAAATAAAATGCCGGCCGCACCGAAAGCCTTCCAAGAAGCCTATCCCTATGCCGAGTTTCATGTGGTAAATCGGGAGAATTATTTGGAGTTCGTATAATCAATAAATTACGTATATGGAAACAAAACTACAATCCAAACAGCAATATCCGCGGTTTATCCAAAATAAACCGTGTGGTATTGACAAATTCGATGGAGGTTCGCAAGAAAGGTTGGCAAAAACTATTGCTCGCCATTTTTGTCAGAATGATTCATTGGATGAGGAATGTACTTTACCTCGAATTATCGGCATCGAAGGTATTTGGGGATCTGGAAAATCCAACGTGGTTAAAATGTTGGAACGTGAATTATCAGACGACTATTACTTTTTTGAGTATGACGCATGGGGACATCAAGAGGACTTGCAACGCCGCTCTATATTGGAATTGCTTACAAGCAAACTTATTGATGATGGTATCCTATCTGGAAATGCAACAATAAAAGTCAAAGGTGGAGGTACGAAAACCGTATCATGGTCTGAAAAGCTGAAATATTTATTAGCCCGTAAAACGGAGACCGTAACCGAAAAATATCCCCTTATCAGTAATGGTATGGTTGCGGCATTTTTGGTTGCAGTTTTAACTCCGATATTTACATTTATTGCGTATGCAGTAAAACCTACACCCACAACATGGTGGTTTTCTTTATTGTCTATTATCATAGCTGCACTGCCAGTTCTTATTGCATTGTGCGTTTGGAAATGGGCATATAGCAAAGATCATAAATATGGATGGAGTTATATGTTAGCTATTTATCAAGATAAAGTCGAAAAGGACGTTTGCTATGAGACTTTGAGCGAAGACGAACCAACGGTTTACGAGTTCAAAACATGGATGCAAGACATTTCTGATTTTATCAAGGAAAAAGGACAACGTAAATTAGTCCTTGTTTTTGACAACATGGATCGTCTCCCCGCTGAAAAAGTAAAAGAATTATGGTCTTCTATCCATACGTTCTTCGCCGATAGCGGTTTTGAAAATGTTTGGGCTGTTATTCCTTTCGATGAAACACATTTAGCTTGTGCATTCGGAGATGAGACCGACGAACAAACGAAACAACTGACCAAGTATTTTATCAATAAAACTTTCCCTATTGTTTATCGTGTTGCTCCTCCTGTTATTACCGACTATCGAAGTATATTCAACAAACTGTTTGTTGAAGCATTTGGAGAAACAGAAAATGAAGCGAAAGAAACTATAAATCGGATATTCAGATTGGTAAATCCTAATGCCAATGTTAGGGAAATTATATCATATATCAATGAGATGGTCGCTCTTAAACAAGAGTGGTGTAACGAAATTTTGATGATAAACATAGCATTGTTCTGTTTGAAGAAGACGGATATTCTGGCAAATCCAGTAGAACAAATATTGTCCGGCGACTATCTGAATGGCATTCAAACAATAATTAACAATGATCTGCAAACACAACGCGAAATTGCAGCTTTGGTATATGGTGTCGATGTTGAAGATGCTCGACAAATTCCATTGAAAAAATATATTGAAGGCTGCATCAACGGAGAAGAAGACCACGACATAAATCAATATGCAGAGACTAATAAACAATTTGACACTGTATTAGAAGAAGTTATACAATGTATGGACAATGCGCTTATCGATAAGATTATACATTGTTTGCATAAATTAACTCGAAAGAGCGATGTTATTCTGCGTGTATGGCAAAGAATAGCACAATTGAAATTAAAAGAATCCATAGAGAAGCAGGTGTTCCCTGTCGAATACCAAGAACTGCTGTTGCATTTAGACACGGAAAGCCAAAACCATGTGATTGCTCAATTATATAAGAAGATAGTTCGGTTCAATGACTTCAATGGCGGCGACTATTTCAAAACGTTAGATGCAATAGACAGGTTTATTGCGCAAAATAAGTTGGCGTGCGATTTTACGTCATTGATTGAAGCAAAAACAGTCAAGCCAAATACATTTATCGATTATATTCAAGCTGCAAATGCAACAGATGCTGCCTATCGGGATAACGCGACAACTAAAGCATATAAATATTATCAAGTAGCAACAAATTCGGAGGCGCTCGATAATTATTTGGCAAACTTACTACCCGATAATTTCGACCATGCAGATATTGTAAAAACGTTAAAAGATAATTCTACCTATACGTTTCCAACGCTTTTGCAAGCGATCACGAATTGCATTGATGAACAGAATGTAAATAAAGATAATATAGGGGCTATATTTACAACCTATCGTTTATTGGCATCTGACGAAGAAAGACCTTTACCTGTAACGTTAGATTCAACCTACATAAATCAGTTGCATTCTGAATTAGAAACTGATGGCCGAAACATTAAAGAGTCTGGATATTACGATTTAGTCGCCATGCAATTGGCACATGGTCATTCCGTTTCCTTAATAGAGGGTGGAGATATAAAATATGTTGCAGAACTCATGGACTATTATGTGGATCATGGAGACTTATTAGTAAATAGTGTGGGATGGAATATACCGCTATTAAATGAAACACTACAATACATGGTAAATCATAAACTTGGCTATAAATTATTGCTCTCAGACATATTGCCCCAATTTGAAGATATTAAGAACAGAATAGGTGTAACGGATGAGGTATTTATCGAGCATTTAGCAGAGTGGAATACCGATTTGGATAAGTATATCACTAAGAACAATATTAAAGATGTAATTCCTGACGCATCTTTTTACGATTTGACCACTAAAATAAGCAATGTCCTGACCGATCATATCAATAAAATAGCGTTCGAAGCGTTGTCTGAAATAAGTGTTGATACATTATACGCCCAAAGAACAGCACATACATCATATTATTGGTTTGTCGCAATAAAACATTTACTGGCTAAAATCAAATCCTTGCCAGATAACTTGACTGAATTTGGCAAAAAGATTCTGATGGATATTGCTTCTGGAACTCAAAGTTTGAATCCTTTCCCTAATTGTTTCAAGAATATAGTTGAAAGATTGGATAAACGAAAAATTAAATCGACAGTTACCGATATAAGAAATGATTTCTGCATCGGTAAAAAGACTATCAATGCAATAAAGTTTCAATTTTTCGAAACATGGCTTAGATCGCATGGTAATTTGAAAAGTCAAGCTGGAGACGTTATTGATAAAATAGTGAAACCTGTAATTTCCGATGGGGCATGCCGTTCATTGATTCTGCAAAACAAAGATTTTTATATGGATTTAATAAATACAGCAGGGGATGATGCTTATGAATTGAAAAAGAGTCTCCGAAACCTCATACAAAAAGATTCAGATCCGCAATTGGTTAAATTTGTCAATTCGATAGATTCAGTACCTGAGGTTGAAACCGCGTAAGTATTTGTCTAACAAGTCCGAATTTTACGATTTTACCCGTCAGAACTGAAGTGCCCCCCAAAAAAATTGTATCCAACTTTTGGGGGTCACTTCAAACTTCGATAGGGATAATTTTCAATTTTGGGGACTTGTTAGACAGTCTCATTATCTGGTAGCAGTTTACACAGCACCGGATCGTTTTTGATACGCTCCAGTTCCTCCTGCACAATCTGCTTCACCTCTTCCTTGATGCGCCGGTAGTTCGCCTGCACCGTTTCCTTCATGCGGTCGTTGCCGTCCTCGTCCGTGAAGTTTGTAATGACGGGAATTTTCTTGTAGGCACTTTCTTCCCGTTTCACCTTTTCGGCATCCACCACAATCTCGCAATGAAAAATCTTCTGCTCGATACGCTCGTTGAAGTTGTCGGATACAGAACCGACAAACATTCCCTGCGTAAGCCCGGAAATCTTACTCGGTGGAATGAGCGCGTCCATCTGCGTGTTGATGGAGGTGGAAACATCCTGCCGGTTGATGGAGATGGACTGCCGTTTCTGCAACACCTTACCGAACCGCTCGGAGAGCGTCTTGGCTGTTTCCCCCACCACCTGACCGGAGAAAATATTGCCGACAGTGTTCATCACCACTTTCGCCTCTTTGTCCCCGTAGTCACGCACTAACTGGCTGAAATCCTGAAAGCCCAGACACACGGCAACCTTGTTGCTTCGGGCGGTAGCTATAAGATTGTCCAACCCTTTGAAGTATATTGTGGGCAACTCGTCGATGATGACCGATGACTTCAGCATCCCCTTCTTGTTGATGAGCTTCACGATACGGGAATTATACAGACCGAGTGCCGCACCGTAGATATTCTGACGGTCGGGATTGTTACCCACGCAGAGGATTTTCGGCTCTTCGGGATTGTTGATGTCCAGCGTAAACTCGCTGTCTGACATCACCCAGTAGAGCTGCGGTGAAATCATCCTCGAAAGCGGGATTTTTGCCGACGCTATCTGACCCATGAGCTGCTCCGCAGCCCCTCCAAGCCACGCATCCATGAACGGCGAAAGGTAGTTCTCCAGCTCCGGATAAGAGGTCAGTATCGGAAATATATCCTCGTAACGGCGGTTCAGAAACTCGATAGCATGGGGAAACGTGCAAAACTTCCCGTTCTGATAGATTTTGAGATACCAGATAATACTGGCAAACAGAATGATAGGTGACTCCACGAAGAAGTCGCCCTGCTTTTGCACCCACGTTTTATTGAGGTTGAGCATTATTGTGTAGGCACTCTCATAGGCATCCGTAATATCTTCCATAAAATCCGGGTGAATGGGATTGCACCGATGAGAGCGTCGCGGGTCGTCGAAGTTGATCACATAGAACTTCGGCTTTACCTTGTAGCCGTCCGGGTGGTTCAGCAAATGGTTGTAGGCAATAGTAGATAGGTCGGGATACTTGAAATCGTAGATGTATTGACTAAAGCCCTTTTCAATCTGTTGCTTGATAAAATTGTTTACCACGGCATAGGACTTGCCGCTGCCCGGCGTACCCAACACGATGGACGCACGGAAGGGATTAACTACATTGATCCAACCGTTGTTCCAGCGTTTCCTGTAATAGAAACGTGTCGGCAGATTGACCGAATACTCGCTTTCGATAAGCCTCGTTTCCTGCATGAAACTCTCGTTCTCGTTGTTGAAAACATCCTCCATCAAATTGTGTTTCAACAGGCGGCTCATCCACAGACCACCCATCAACAGGCAGACATAGCCCGTTCCAATGGTAAGGACATACAGTCCCGTCACCGCTTCAAGCGGCAGCGGCAGGGGCAGCAACCACCAGTTCAGGAAAAACAGCACGAACCCGACGGCAAATGCTGTCCAGATTCTCCCCCAAGTGATTTTCTCACCCTTGACACCCTTCGTACCCAGACAGGACAAGGCAAGCAAAAGGACGGAAAACAGCTTCGTGTAGAGAATGGAATGGAACAGCCCCGCCGTGCGGTCGAAGTTCAGAAGGATTTTGTCCACCACGCCGATGTTCACGCCCCACAGCCGGATGGCTTCGTAGCAGAACCAGTACACGTTCATGACCACTAAAATGATACTCACGGCACGCAGAAAATCCATGATTTTCGCCAATGCCCTCAAATCGTCTTCTTGTTGTGACATACATTGATTTTTTAATTGTTGATACTCTGATTACATACCCAAGCCCTTGCGTTTTTTCTTCTTTTTGCGCTTCATCGCCCGGATGAAAGCCTCTTCCTCGGCATCTACCGCCGGACCTTCGGGAGTGAGCAAGCCCATACCGCCCGATATATCTTCACTGTCGTAGGCGGTCTGCCCGTGTGCCTTGTCCGCAGCATCCACAGGGATGGATAGCGGTATCGGCGGTTGTCCGGCGTATGGCAGGGTGAAGTGTTCCTGCAAGGCATTCGCCGAAAGCTCCTTACCCATGCGCGAACCGTTCAGCACGCATCCCGTGCGGTGGTCGATGAAGGTAGCCCCATAGATGCGCCCTTCCTCTGTGTAGCGCAGTACGGTGTCGATGCCCTTCTCTTTGAGTTGGGATACAAATTTGTCCTTGTCATAAGTGCCTTGCAGCACGGAAAGGACGGTGCGTTTCGTCATGTCTGCCAGTTTCCTATCCTTGATTTCCGATTTGGAACGGACAAACTTCTTCTGTACGGCTTCATAGCCTGCGGACTTCCCGAAAAGCGAGGATTTGAACGGGTTGCCCACCTTGTTACCCTTGTCGTCCGTGACGGAATAGACCAGCCCGTGATACTCCCGTCCGCGCACGTTGCCCCTCGCTTCCTCCACCGTCATATTATATAAGGAAAGGAGCGCACGGTATTCGCCCATCGTCTGGAAACGGTACTGCCCATTCAGAGCCTTCACGGTGTTGCCTACCTGCTTCTTCACATCACCTGCCGATGCGGCCACCTTGCGCAACGGATTATCCAATCTCTGATTTTTACGTTCTGCCGGATGCAATCCGTACTTCTGTTCCAGTTCCCTGCGGATACGGTCGCTGCGGCGGTAGAGAAAATCCCGGTTGAGCCTTTTCCCGTTCTCGTCCACGTTGACCGTCACGATGTGCAGGTGGTGGCGGTCGATGTCCTCGTGCTTGAATACAAGATAAGGCTGGTTTCCGAAACCGAGTTTTTCCAGATACTCGCGGGCGATATTCTGCAACTCAATATCGGTCAGCACATCCTCCGGGTGCGGGTTGAGAGAGATATGCACCACCGGCTTCTCGATCTTCATCTGCGGTGGCAGGAAGGTGAGAAAACCCTCCATCGCCTTGCCTATGTCCACCGTTCCCGAACCGTCATTGTAGATGCGGTTGGTGGTGAGAAGCCGCCCCTGCGCCTCGTTAATCTTCTCCCCGTTGTAGGCAATCGCGCCGTACAACGAACTTCCTACACTGATTTTTGCGACCATTTTGCCTCCATTTCCCTTGAAAGTTCCACAATCCGGCGGCTCAGTTTCACGAGTTCGACGGTGTGTTGCTCTAATTTGTAGAGCAACGCCATCGCCTTTTTCTCTGAAAAATGCAGCCTCAGTTCCTTCACGACTTGGTTGTAATTCGTACCCACGGCACGGAATTGTGCATGAAAATCCGACAGTTTGGTGTAATAGTCCACCAACGTCTTGTCCACCTTCAGCACCTTGAACGGTTGCCCGAAGAAGTGCGCTTTGAGGAAAACAGACCGTGCATAGACACCCGATTTTCCGAACATGGCGAGGAAACGGTTGTGTTCCTCCTCGTTGAAACGGACGGTGTACCGGTACACCGCCGGATCAAGTTTGGGATTTCTCCCTGATTTGCTTTTCCTTTTCTCTTTCATATTACTTTGGATTTAGCGGATTGACGGCATAAGCCGCCGCTTCGGATTACAGCACCGCAGTTCTGAAAGGCTTCCCGACTTCGGAGGGAAAGCCCGCCCCCTGCAAGGGCAAGTGCTTTTCGTGGCTGCTCAAAATATTTTGAGCGGCTGAAAAGACATCTTGCTATGTTCAGGTGAACATAAAAATCCGTCAGGGGACGGATTGGGAAAATACCTTTCAGGACTCCGGGCCGCGCGTCATCGGCGAACCCTGCTGTCCGGGTGCAAAGTTACGCCCTTAAAGCGGTATCGGACAGATGCTTGACCCGGTCAATGACTGCCAACCGGCGCAACGTGCCGCCACTTGCCGGAGAAGTGATACAGGTTCCAAAATATACTTGTTTATTTGCAGCATGATTCAAGAAACGAACGATTTGAAGATATGATAAACGGAACATTCAAATACCCGGAAATCCGCTTCTTCGGATACTTGCCGAAACGGATACCCGAACCGTCGGAAACCCGGTTCTCCGACAATTCGGTGACGTATGGATTCAATGACTTCATGACGCAATGTCGTCAATCACCATTTGTCCGACGCACCGCTTCACCACAGAACCGGATACGCGACGACCCGCCTGCGTGTGTAGTCACGGAAGCGGATGGTGCGACAGCCAAATCCGTATGGAAACAGAAAAACAAATCATCAACAATTAAAATAAATGGAACTATGAGTAAGGAAATCTTCGTTGCATTCGCAACACAGAAAGGTGGCATCGGCAAATCCACTGTCACGGCACTTGCCGCCAGCTACCTGCACAACGTGAAAGGCTACAATGTCGCCGTCGTGGACTGCGACGACCCGCAGCACAGCATCCACGGGCTGCGCGAACACGAAATGGGGCTTATCGACAGCAGCACCTACTTCAAGGCTCTCGCTTGCGACCATTTCCGCCGGATCAAAAAGAACGCCTACACCATCGTCAAAAGCAATGCGGTGAACGCCCTCGACGATGCCGAGAGGATGATTGCCACTGAGGACGTGAAACCCGACGTGGTGTTCTTCGACATGCCCGGCACACTCCGAAGCAACGGCGTGATAAAGACGCTCTCGCAGATGGACTACATTTTCACTCCGCTGAGTGCCGACCGCTTTGTCGTGGAGAGTACCCTGAAATTCGTCACGATGTTCCGCGACAGGCTGATGACTACCGGACAGGCGAAAACAAAGGGGCTGCATCTGTTCTGGACGATGGTGGACGGCAGGGAGAGGAACGACTTGTACGGCATCTACGAGGAAGTGATAGCCGAAATGGGCTTTCCGGTACTTTCCACCCGCTTGCCCGACAGCAAGAAGTTCCGCCGTGACCTTTCGGAAGAGCGCAAGAGCGTTTTCCGCTCCACCATCTTCCCGATGGACACGGCACTGCTGAAAGGGAGTGGCATCCGGGAGTTTTCCGAAGAGATAAGCGACATCATCAGACCGCAGTGAGCATGGGCAGCAGGAAAGTGAACACGGAAGGCATCGACGAGGAACTGCTGTTAGCCTCCATCGGGCGGCGCACACAGGACGGGACACTGCGCCCCGCACAGGAAGTACCCGCAGCTGCACCGACCGAAGAGGACACCGCCGCACCGGAACCATCTCCTGTGCAACCCGTAACACGGGAAAAAGCGCAGAGGGAAAGTGGACGCCGGAAAAGGCAGGACGAGGACTACAACGAGCTATTCCTGCGCCGCAACGAGATAAAGACCCGCCAATGTGTCTATATCAGCCGTGACGTCCACGGCAAGATCCTCAGAATCGTGAACGACATCGCCGGAGGGGAAATCTCAGTAGGCGGATATGTGGATACCGTGCTGCGCCAGCATCTGGAACAGCACAAGGAGAGAATCAACGAACTGTACAAGAAACAACGTGAAGATCTGATTTGAAAATGGAAAAAGAAATGACACCGAATGAAAAAAGACCACAGCAAGACTGCGGAGGTATGTTTACCCAAGTGCAGGCGAGTGTGGAAATACTGTCGCCTGTCCCGGTAAGCGGCAAATGCAGTGAGAAGGACTATGAACGCCTGTTCATCCGCGACCCGGAAGTAAAGGCACGTGAGGGGAAGATGGCGTATGTGCGCCCGGAGTACCACGAGCGTATCATGCGTATCACCCGTGTAATCGGGCATGACCGGCTTACGCTGTCCGCTTACATCGACCATGTGCTGACGCACCACTTCAACCAGTGCGAAGATGCGATAAAGAGCCTTTATGCCCGAAATTACAATTCAGTATTCTAACCAAAAACGGAAGGATATGAATTACACAATCAGCATGACAGACATTCTGCTGGCGGTATCGGTCGGCTGCAACCTCTGGTTCCTGTTCCTGCTCCTTTACGAGCGCATCATGGACACGCGGATTGTCCGCTTCTTCAAGGGCATTGTCGGATTATGGCGGTCACTGGACGGGAATGAGGCTAAACGCATAGCGGCACACGAGGAAGTCCCTGCGGAAAAGGCGGACATCATCGGCAAGAGCCGTTTCAGGATGGCATCCACCCGGACAACCGCTGCCATACCGACGCAAGAAGCCGCCACTATTGAAAAAGGCATTGAGCTGTCGGAGGAAGAGGCTACTTTTGACGACGGAAAAACGGGAAACGCATCCCGCCCGGCACAAGTCCCGGAGGAAAAACTCGATGAGACCTTCACGAGCATACCGCCGGAGGAACTGGGATACGGGGACGACGAACCGGAAGAGGACGCCTCGGACACGCCACGGGCTTCGGGCAGCAGCTTTGACGAGATTGACGACGCCTGCAAGACCGCCAAAAACCCGGACGCGACACAGGCGGAACGTGAAAAGGCGGCTAAGGTGTTCACCGACATGGAGGGCACGGAGTTGTACGAGAAAATGATGGAAGGCTCTTCGGAGATAGGCATCCGCATCAAGGGGCTTATCGAGATTCGGCTGAAGAAATCTGAAAAGGAGTTCGTCGTGCCGGACAACATCGAGGAGTTCGACATTCGCAACTATGTATGACAACAATAAAAGAAATGAACATGAAAGAATGACATCAACCCACGCGGCGAGGAAACGCAAGGCGCATCCCCATCCGCAACGGACACGCCCACGTCCGTGGAAACAAACGGGCATCCACTAAAACCAAAGTAAAGAAACAAAGTATCAACCGCCCGACAAAGGACCATCCACCCTTTTGACGGCAAAAAACAAGAACAGTTTATGAACAAGAACATCTTGAAAAACAGAAAAGCAATCCTCTCCGCGGCACTTGTCATCGCCGCAACCGCCTCCGCTTTCGCGCAGGGAAACGGCATCGCGGGCATCAACGAAGCCACCTCTATGGTGAGTTCTTATTTCGACCCCGGAACTAAACTGATATACGCCATCGGTGCAGTCGTCGGGCTTATCGGGGGCGTAAAAGTGTACGGCAAGTTTTCATCGGGCGACCCCGACACCAGCAAGACAGCCGCCTCGTGGTTCGGCGCGTGCATCTTCCTGATTGTTGCCGCCACCATCCTGCGCTCATTCTTCCTTTAATAAATAATGTATGGCTGAATACCCAATCAACAAGGGTATCGGCCGTCCGGTAGAGTTCAAGGGCTTGAAGGCACAGTACCTCTTCATCTTCTGCGGAGGTCTGCTGGCTCTCTTCGTCCTGTTCGTCATCCTCTACATGGTCGGTATCGACCAGTGGATATGTATCGGCTTCGGCGCGGCATCGTCCTCCCTCCTTGTATGGCAGACCTTCGCGCTGAACGCCCGGTACGGTGAACACGGGCTGATGAAATTAGGAGCGGCACGGAGCCATCCCCGATACCTTATCAACCGGCGGCGGATAACCCGTCTGTTCAAACGACAACGAAAGGAAGAAAGACAATGAGGAATACATCGAAAATGACAACACTGGAAAACAGGTTCCCACTTTTAGCGGTGGAGCATGGCTGCATCATCTCAAAGGACGCCGACATCACGGTGGCTTTCGAGGTGGAACTACCGGAACTTTACACCGTGACGGGTGCGGAGTACGAGGCGATACACAGTTGCTGGTGCAAGGCTATCAAGGTGCTGCCGGACTACTCCGTCGTCCACAAACAGGACTGGTTCATCAAGGAACGCTACAAACCGGAGCTTCAGAAGGACGACATGAGCTTTTTAAGCCGCTCTTTCGAGCGTCACTTCAACGAGCGTCCGTACCTGAAACACACCTGCTACCTCTACCTGACCAAGACAACAAAGGAGCGTAACCGGATGCAGAGCAATTTCAGCACGCTGTGCCGGGGACATATCATCCCGAAGGAGCTGGACAGGGAAACCACGACCAAGTTCTTGGAAGCCTGCGAACAGTTCGAGCGCATCATGAACGACAGCGGGCTTGTCAGGCTGCGCCGCCTCTCCACCGATGAGATTGTGGGTACTGAGGGAAAGACGGGACTTATTGAACGCTACTTCTCGCTCATGCCGGAAGGTGACACCACCTTGCAGGACATCGAGCTTTCGGCAAGGGAGATGCGCATCGGCGACAACCGCCTGTGTCTGCACACCCTCTCCGACGCGGAAGACCTGCCGGGCAAGGTGGCTACCGACACCCGTTACGAGAAGCTCTCCACCGACCGGAGTGACTGCCGACTGTCATTCGCCTCCCCGGTGGGGCTTCTGCTCTCCTGCAACCATATCTACAACCAGTATGTGCTGATAGACAACAGTGAGGAAACCTTGCAGAAGTTCGAGAAGTCCGCCCGTAACATGCAGTCGCTATCTCGCTATTCAAGGAGCAACAGCATCAACCGCGAGTGGATAGACCAATACCTGAACGAAGCCCATTCCTACGGACTGACCTCGGTACGGGCACACTTCAACGTCATGGCGTGGAGCGACGATGCGGAGGAACTGAAGCATATCAAGAACGACGTGGGCAGCCAGTTGGCAAGCATGGAATGCGTGCCGCGCCACAACACCATCGACTGCCCGACACTCTACTGGGCGGCGATACCCGGCAATGCGGCGGACTTCCCGGCGGAAGAGAGTTTCCACACCTTCATCGAACAGGCGGTGTGCCTGTTCACAGAGGAAACCAACTACCGCAGCTCGCTCTCGCCCTTCGGCATCAAGATGGTGGACAGGCTCACGGGAAAACCGCTGCACCTTGACATCTCCGACCTGCCCATGAAGCGAGGTATCACGACCAACCGCAACAAGTTCGTGCTGGGTCCTTCGGGCAGCGGCAAGTCTTTCTTCATGAACCACCTCGTGCGCCAATATTATGAGCAAGACGCACATGTGGTATTGGTGGACACGGGAAACTCCTATCAGGGCTTGTGCGGCATGATCCGACGCAAGACAGGCGGAGCGGACGGTGTGTATTTCACCTACACGGAAGATAAGCCCATCAGCTTCAACCCGTTCTACACCGACGATTACATCTTCGACGTGGAGAAGAAGGACAGCATCAAGACCCTGTTGCTGACGCTCTGGAAGTCGGAGGACGACAAGGTGACAAAGACGGAGAGCGGCGAGCTGGGCAGTGCCGTGAGTGCCTATATTGAGCGCATCCAATCCGACCGTAGCATCGTGCCGTCGTTCAACACCTTCTACGAGTATATGCGTGACGACTACCGCAAGGAACTGGCACAGCGTGACATCAAGGTGGAGAAGTCCGACTTCAACATCGACAACATGCTCACCACCATGCGGCAGTATTACCGGGGCGGGCGTTACGATTTCCTGCTCAACTCCACGGAGAACATCGACCTGCTCGGCAAGCGGTTCATCGTCTTCGAGATAGATTCGATTAAAGAAAACCGCGAACTGTTCCCCGTCGTGACCATCATCATCATGGAAGCCTTCATCAACAAGATGCGGCGGCTGAAAGGCGTGCGGAAACAGCTTATCGTGGAAGAGGCTTGGAAGGCCCTCTCATCGGCGAACATGGCTGAATATCTGCGCTATATGTATAAGACGGTCAGAAAATATTACGGCGAGGCAATCGTGGTGACGCAGGAGGTGGACGACATTATCAGTTCTCCGGTGGTCAAAGAGAGCATTATCAACAACTCGGATTGTAAAATCCTGCTTGACCAAAGGAAATATATGAACAAGTTCGACCAGATACAGGCGTTGCTCGGACTGACGGAAAAGGAGAAGTCGCAGATACTCTCCATCAACATGGCGAACAACCCTTCACGGCTCTACAAGGAGGTGTGGATAGGCTTGGGCGGCACGCAGTCGGCGGTCTATGCCACGGAGGTCAGCGCGGAAGAGTATCTGGCGTACACCACCGAGGAAACGGAAAAAGTGGAGGTTTACCGTCTGGCGGAGAAGCTGGGCGACGACATCGAAGCCGCCATCCGGCAGCTTGCCGAAAGGCGGAGAAACAAGGAATAACTAAAAAACAGAATGTATCAACCAAAAAAGAAAAACGCGTATGAATTTACCAAAAGTGAAAATGCTGCAAGTCAGCAAGTGCCTTATCGGATTGGCGGTCATGATGCTGCAATCCTGCGACGTGGCCGACAACCGCCGCGACATGCTGTGCGGGAACTGGGAGAGCGTGGAGGGAAAACCTGACGTGCTTATCTACAAGGAGGGCGAAGCCTACAAAGTGACGGTGTTCCGTCGTAGCGGTCTGCGCCGCAAGCTCAAGCCGGAAACCTATCTCTTGCAGGAGGAGAACGGCAACCTGTTCATGAACACCGGCTTCCGCATCGACGTGTCCTACAACGAGGCCACGGATGTGCTGACTTTCTCGCCAAACGGGGACTATGTGCGGGTGAAGCCGCAGCCGGGACATCCGACCGAAGAATAACAACCACTAAAATCCAAAGTAACATGAGAACAAGAATAACAATGATTATCTGCCTGTGCCTGCTTTTCGCGGGCAGGGCAAGCGCACAGTGGGTCGTAAGCGATCCGGGCAATCTAGCGCAGGGCATCATCAATGCCTCCAAAAACATCATCCATACCTCCAAGACCGCCACGAACATGGTGAGCAACTTTCAGGAGACGGTGAAAATCTATCAGCAGGGCAAGAAGTATTACGATGCCCTCAAATCGGTGAACAATCTGGTCAAGGACGCCCGCAAGGTGCAGCAGACCATCCTGATGGTGGGCGACATCACAGACATCTATGTGAACAGTTTCCAACGGATGCTCCGTGACGGGAATTTCAGACCCGAAGAGCTTTCCGCAATCGCTTTCGGCTACACGAAACTGCTGGAGGAAAGCAACGAAGTGTTGACGGAACTCAGGAACGTGGTGAACATCACCACGCTCTCCATGACCGACAAGGAGCGCATGGACGTGGTGGAACGCTGCCACTCGAAGATGAAGCGTTACCGCAACCTCGTGAGCTACTACACGAACAAGAACATCTCCGTGAGTTACCTGCGTGCGAAAAAGAAGAACGACCTCGACCGCATCATGGGGCTGTACGGGAACATGAACGAAAGATACTGGTAGCCTATGAAGTTCGACAACCTTCATCAGATTTTACGTTCACTTTATGAGCAGATGATGCCGCTGTGTGGGGACATGGCTGGTGTGGCGAAAGGCATCGCCGGGCTGGGTGCGCTGTTCTACGTCGCCTACCGGGTATGGCAGTCGCTGGCGAGAGCTGAACCGATAGACGTATTCCCGATGCTCCGTCCTTTTGCCATCGGTCTGTGCATCATGTTCTTCCCGACTGTGGTGCTGGGCACGATAAACAGCATCCTCTCACCCGTCGTACAGGGCACGGCAAAGATGCTGGAGGCGGAAACGCTGGACATGAACCGATACCGGGAGCAGAAGGACAAACTGGAATACGAGGCGATGGTACGCAACCCCGAAACCGCCTACCTCGTGTCCAACGAGGAATTTGACAAGCAACTGGAGGAACTCGGCTGGTCGCCCTCCGACATGGTGACGATGGCGGGAATGTATATCGACCGGGGAATGTACAACATGAAGAAGAGCATCCGCGACTTCTTCCGCGAGATACTCGAACTGCTGTTCCAAGCCGCCGCCCTCGTGATAGACACCGTCCGCACCTTCTTTCTCGTGGTGCTGGCGATTCTCGGTCCGATAGCCTTCGCCCTGTCGGTATGGGACGGTTTCCAAAACACGCTCACGCAGTGGATATGCCGCTATATACAGGTCTATCTGTGGCTACCGGTATCGGACATGTTCAGCACCATACTGGCGAAGATACAGGTTCTGATGCTGCAAAACGACATCGAGCGGATGCAGGCAGACCCGAACTTCTCGCTGGATTCGAGCGACGGGGTGTATATCGTATTCCTCTGCATCGGCATCATCGGCTACTTTACCATTCCCACCGTTGCGGGCTGGATTATCCAAGCCGGAGGCATGGGCGGTTACGGTCGCAACGTGAACCAGATGGCGGGACGAGCCGGAAGCATGGCGGGCAGCGTGGCGGGTGCAGCCGCAGGAAACGCAGTCGGACGTGTCGGCAAATTGCTGAAATAATCAATGTGCAATCATAAATTGGAAAATATAAATGGAATTCAAATCACTTAGAAACATCGAATCGTCGTTCAGGCAGATACGCCTGTTCGGTATCGTCTTCCTCTCGCTGTGCGCCGTGGTGACGGTGTGGAGCGTGTGGAACTCCTACCGTTTCGCAGAGAAGCAACGGGAGAAAATCTATGTGCTGGACAACGGCAAGAGCCTGATGCTCGCCTTGTCTCAGGATTTGTCGCAGAACCGCCCGGCGGAGGCACGGGAACATGTGCGCCGTTTCCACGAGATGTTCTTCACGCTATCACCTGAAAAAAGCGCGATTGAACACAACGTGAAACGTGCCTTGCTGCTGGCGGACAAGAGCGTGTACCACTATTATTCGGACTTCGCGGAGAAGGGGTACTACAACCGCATCATCGCCGGGAACATCAACCAAGTGCTGAAGGTGGACAGCGTGGTGTGCGACTTCAACGCCTATCCCTACCGTGCCGTGACCTACGCCACACAGAAAATCATCCGGCAGAGCAACGTCACCGAGCGCAGCCTCGTGACCACCTGCCGCCTGCTGAACGCATCGCGGTCGGATGACAACCCGAACGGTTTTACCATCGAGGGTTTCACCATCATTGAGAACAAGGATTTACAGACTATCAAACGGTAACAGGACATGAAAAGTATCAGAAAATCAATGTGGGGCATGTATTGGAAACTCCACGACAAACGGAAACGCTTGGCGGCAAGTCTCAAAGGGTATCTGGACGGCTTGCCGCCGGAAACACGCCGCCGCATCGTGCTGGGGATGTTCGCCGCCTTCGCGGTGCTTGCCCTTTACACCTTCGGCAGAGCCGTCTATGACATCGGCAGGAACGACGGCTCACATATGGAAACGGGACACGCCGGACGGGTGGAACTGCCGACCCCGGCGGAAACAGGCAATCACTTAACACCTTATTTATATGGAACAGACAAAGAATGAACCGACGAAAGAGAACAAAGCTGCTCCCGAAACGGGGAAACCGAAAAAGGAGCGCGAACCGCTGACAGAGGCGCAACGGCTGAAACGGCAGAAGATGATCGTGCTGCCCGCTATGGTGTTGGTGTTCATCGGGGCGATGTGGCTGATATTCGCCCCGTCCTCCGGCAAGGAGCAACCGCCGGGAACGGACGGATACAACACCGAGATGCCCGACGCTGACAAGGCGAACCGGCAGATTATCGGCGACAAGCTGAAAGCCTACGAGCATGGGGAGATGGAAGAGCGTCAGGAGAGCCGCAACCGTGCCATCGGGCAGCTGGGCGACATGTTCGACCGCGAGATAGCGGGAACGGAGAACGGAGTGGACTTCGACCTCGCCAATCCGGGCGGCAAGGAAGAAAGGGCAAAGCCAGCCACGCCGCAGACCATCCAGTCCTCCGCAGCCGCCTACCGTGACCTGAACGCCACGCTCGGAAACTTCTACGACCAGCCGAAAAACGACAATGCGGAGATGGACGAATTGTTGGAGCGCATCGCATCGCTGGAGTCGGAACTGGAAAGCGAGAGGGGCAAGGCTTCCTCTATGGACGAGCAGGTGGCTCTTATGGAGAAGTCCTACGAGCTGGCGGCAAAGTACATGGGCGGTCAGAACGGAGGACAGCCATCGGCGGAACAGAGGGCAGAGCCAACTACCGTGCAGAAAGGGAAGAAGAACAAGGCAATGCCTATCAGACAGGTGGAGCATCAAGTAGTTTCTTCACTCTCACAGCCTATGAGTAACGCGGAGTTTGTCGCCGCCTTATCGCAGGAACGCAACCGGGGTTTCAACACGGCTGTCGGCACGGCGGAGGTATTGGACAGGAACACCATACCGGCGTGCGTGCATGGGGCGCAGAGCGTGACGGACGGGCAGACGGTAAGGCTGCGCCTGCTGGAGCCTATGGCGGTGGCAGGCAGGACAATACCCCGGGGTGCGGTGGTGGTCGGCACGGGCAAGATACAGGGTGAGCGGCTCGACATCGAGATTACCTCGCTGGAATACGACGGCACGATTATCCCCGTGGAGCTTGCGGTCTATGACACGGACGGACAGCCCGGCATCTTCATCCCGAACTCGATGGAGATGAACGCCGTCCGGGAGGTCGCCGCCAACATGGGCGGCTCGCTGGGAAGCAGCATCAACATCTCCACCAATGCCGGGGCGCAGCTCGCCTCCGACTTGGGCAAGGGGCTGATACAAGGCACGAGCCAGTACATCGCCAAAAAGATGCGAACCGTCAAGGTGCATCTGAAAGCCGGGTACAGGGTCATGCTTTACCAAGAAAAATATTGAAAACAATAAAAATTACCACTAAAATCCAAAAGTAATGAGAAAAGTAATCATCATGTTTGCCCTCGCTATGGGCATCATAACTGCCAACGCGCAGGAGAATGTAACCGTTGAAACGACCAACGGAAGTGAACAACCGACCTTGACGAAGGAGGTCTATCCGCAGAAGGAGGCGGACGGCGACCTATATCACGGGCTGTCACGCAAGCTGACCTTCGACCGCATGATACCGCCGCACGGTCTGGAAGTGACCTACGACAAGACCGTCCACGTCATTTTTCCGGCGGAGGTGCGCTATGTCGATTTAGGCTCGCCCGACCTGATTGCCGGGAAAGCCGACGGAGCGGAGAACATCATCCGTGTGAAGGCTACCGTAAGGAATTTTCCCAACGAAACGAATATGTCCGTCATCACGGAGGACGGCAGTTTCTACACCTTCAACGTGAAGTACGCCGCCGAACCGCTGTTGCTCAACGTGGAGATGTGCGACTTCATCCATGACGGCAGCACGGTGAACCGCCCGAACAACGCGCAGGAAATCTATCTGAAAGAGCTGGGCAGCGAAAGCCCGATGCTGGTGCGCCTTATCATGAAGTCCATCCACAAACAGAACAAGCGCGAGGTGAAGCATATCGGCTGCAAGCGTTTCGGCATCCAATACCTGTTGAAAGGCATCTACACGCACAACGGCTTGCTTTATTTCCACACGGAGATAAAGAACCAGAGCAACGTGCCTTTCGATGTGGACTACATCACTTGGAAAATCGTGGACAAGAAGGTTGCGAAGCGTACTGCCGTGCAGGAGCAGATTATTCTGCCGCTCCGCGCGCAGAACTACGCCACCCTCGTGCCGGGCAAAAAGAGCGAGCGCACGGTCTTCACGATGGCGAAGTTCACCATCCCCGATGACAAGTGCCTCGTGGTGGAATTGAACGAGAAGAACGGCGGCCGTCACCAGTCCTTCGTGATTGAGAACGAGGATTTGGTACGCGCGGGTACCATCAACGAACTTCAAGTACGCTGACCATGAGAAAGTACATCGCAATAATCATCGCGTCGCTTGCCCTTTTTACAGGGCAGGCGCACGCCCAGCGGTGTCTGCCGAAGATGCAGGGCATCGAGGTGAGGGCGGACATGGCGGACGGCTTCAATCTCGGCGGCAAGGACGGCGGGTACAGCTTCGGGGCGGCTCTCTCCACCTACACGAAGAAGGGGAACAAGTGGGTGTTCGGTGGCGAATACCTGTTGAAGAACAATCCCTACAAGGACACCAAGATACCCGTGGCGCAGTTCACGGCGGAGGGCGGCTATTACTTCAAGATACTGTCGGACGCCCGAAAGATTGTTTTCGTCTATGCCGGGGCTTCGGCTCTCGCCGGATATGAGGCGGTAAATTGGGGGAAGAAGGTGCTGCATGACGGCTCCACGCTGCACGACCGGGACGCCTTCATCTACGGCGGTGCGCTGACGCTCGATGTGGAGTGTTACGTGGCAGACCGTATCGCCCTGCTTGCCAACCTGCGGGAGCGTTGCCTTTGGGGTGGCGACACACGGAAGTTCCACACGCAGTTCGGGGTCGGTATCAAGTTCATCATCAACTGACACGGGCATGGAAAGGACGGAAATAGATGCTGTCAGAAGGATGCCGCTTGCGGATTTTCTCGCACGGCTGGGGCATGAGCCTGTCAGAAGGAGCGGTAACGAGCTGTGGTATCTTGCCCCGTACAGGGGCGAGCGCACATCCTCTTTCCGTGTGAACGTGGCGAAACAGCTCTGGTACGACTTCGGTTTGGGCAAGGGCGGCGACATCTTCACGCTTGCCGGGGAGTTTCTGCAAAGCGATGACTTCATGAAGCAAGCGAAGTTCATAGCGGAAGCCGCCAATATGACGGTTGCCGGATGGGAAAAGCCCGTCTATCTCTCGAAGCCGACCGAATCCGTTTTTGAGGATGTGGAGGTCGCTCCGCTGCTCCGCTCACTGCTGACGGAGTATTTAGAGGAACGGGGCATCCCTTACGCCATCGCATCCCGTCACTGCTGCCGCTTGAACTACGGTGTGCGTGGGAAACGGTATTTTGCCGTTGGCTTTCCGAACATGGCAGGTGGCTATGAAGTCAGAAGCCGATATTTCAAGGGTTGCATACCTCCGAAGTCTGTATCACTGGTAAAGGCGAATGACATCCCGGCTGACGAGTGCCTCGTGTTCGAGGGCTTCATGGACTTTCTCTCTGCCGTGACGCTTGGTGTAACCGGTAACGCTGACTGTCTTGTGCTGAACTCAGTCGCCAACGTGGAGAAGGCGGCGGGATTGCTGGACGGATACGGGCGCATCGGCTGCTTCCTCGACCGTGACGAAGCCGGACGGCGGACGCTTGCCGCACTTACCATGCGATACGGGGAACGTGTCACCGACCGTTCCTCCCTCTATGACGGTTGCAAGGACTTGAACGAGTACCTGCAACTGACAACGAAAAAACAGAAAAACAACCATCTAAAAATCGAAGAACAATGAACATACTGAACAACAGAAACAAGAGAACATCAATATTCAAGGCAGTGGCGTTATGCCTGATAGCCGCCATGTCATTCACCCTCGTGTCATGTGACGATGACATGGACATCCAGCAGTCCTATCCCTTCACGGTGGAGGTCATGCCCGTGCCGAACAAGGTAGTAAAGGGGCAGACAGTGGAAATCCGCTGTGAACTGAAAAAGGAGGGCGACTTTTCGGGTACGCTCTATACCATCCGCTATTTCCAGTTCGAGGGGGAAGGCTCGCTCAAAATGGATAACGGCATCACCTTCCTGCCTAACGACCGCTACCTGCTGGAGAACGAAAAATTCCGCCTGTACTACACGGCGGCGGGTGATGAGGCGCATAATTTCATCGTGGTGGTGGAGGATAACTTTAGCAACTCCTACGAACTGGAATTTGACTTCAACAACAGGAATGTAAAGGACGACGATCTTACCATCGTTCCCATCGGCAACTTCAGCCCCTTGTTGAAATGATGCGTGTATTCATGACAATGCTCTGTTCACTTCTGACGGTCTGTTCTGTGTCCGCGCAGATCAGCCGCCAAGAGGGAACGGACGGGCAGGCGGCAATCTACCGACTGCCGCTTATGGAACGTGCTTTTTTATGCTGCCGCTACTTTGAAGGCTGGCACTCAGAAAAACACTACCCATACGTCGGTTGGGGTCACAAACTTTTGCCAAACGAGAAGTATTCGGCACGAACCATGACAAAACGGGATGCGGATGAACTTTTGCGGAAAGACCTGCGCAAATTTGTCGCCATGTTCCGTAAATTCGGGGTTGATTCGATTTTGCTTGGCACGTTAGCTTACAATGTGGGACCGGCGAAGCTGTTAGGCAGCAAAACAATCCCCAAAAGCACCTTAATCAAGAAGCTGGAAGCTGGTGACAGGAACATCTACCGTGAGTATATAGCCTTCTGCAACTACAAAGGAAAACGCCACGCCATGCTGCTCAAACGGAGAAAGGCGGAGTTTGCGCTGTTGTATATCCCATAAAAGGACTGACAAAACTGGCAAAAGACGTGCCATATTTAACTTGGCACGTCTTTTGCTCTATCACTTGATAGATTATCGTAGGATTTTCTCGTTAATTGACATCGTTGAGCCATTTTTGCCTATCGGTTTCCAAATAACACTTCAAGTTGTAAGTGTTGTGAGAGCAATACAAAACATAGTTATTAACCATAAAAAGTATAGCGAAATTATGAAGAAAGTATTTAGGAAAATTCAGAAAGGAACAACAAAAATGATTGAACGTATCAAATCGTTGGGGGAAATGGAGACGAAGCAGAAATGTGTAGTTCAACGGTTCGAGATTATCATTCCCCTCCACCAAAAAATAACGACCCAATATATAGCCTCCGCAAGTTTTACTTGCGGATTTTTTAGTTATCGCAGATTGGACAAAGGTTTCTTTGCTACTTTCTTTGTCCGCCATCATGCTCACTGAAAGAAAGTAGGGCGG
>NZ_QTUQ01000003.1:0-109250 GCF_003435745.1 Alistipes sp. AM16-43 | reverse complement strand
GGGCCCCCCCCCCCCCCCCGCCACTCAAAAGCGTGTGTAAAGTCCCGTCACCATCGTGAACATTTCCTCCAGCATATCAAAATAGATACCCTCGTGTACGGCAATGTCCTTTGTCTTGCACTCAAAGGTCTTTTTGCTGAACGTCCTGCGGTAGAAGCGCATATTGTAGAGGTCTGCCCCTTCGTCATAGATGATGTCAAGGCGGTTGGCACTTGTTTTGTTCCTTGCAAGGCTCATCCGTAAGCCGTTGCCCATATCTATGAAATCACGGCTACCTGTCATGGCGGTGAAGCGTTTTCCGCCTATCTGCTGTAATATCGTCTTGGCTATCATATCTTTTGTTTTTAGGGTTTTAAGTATTGGCGGTGCGGACACCGCCATCCCGTTCAAAATTCTCGCATTTCGGAAATGGGGGTCTGCCGTTGTAGCCACTCTTTCACACATTCCATATTGTACTCGCTCGTGATGACTGCCGTATGGCTGTCGGTGGCGGTGAAACGTGTGCTTTCGTAATCATCTATCCACCCCTTGAGGGTGTCCGTTCCCCACGCTCCGGTATCGTCAAAGATACCGTCCAATGCCGTGATAGGTTCGCTGAACTTGACTATCAGCGTTTGATAGGTCGTGTTCATAGTCTGTCCTCCTTTCCCTTCTTTGCGTTCAGCCACTTGTCCCGTGCGGCTCGGCACTCGTCCAACGTGGGTTTGACACAAGAGAACAATTCTCTGTCTATGGGGTGGCGGTAGTCGTACTGCACAAGTGTCCGCCTGCGTCTTCCGATACCCGATTGGAAACGCTCGTATTTCTCCGTACCTGCTTCCGCGCAGGTGCTTACTCCGTTGATGGTCATTCGTGTTGTCATAATGTTGCTTTTTAGATGGTTAAAAATGTACTGACAGAACTCTGTTCTTCATCACCATTTCGGGGTTGCTTGTGTAGCGTTGGTGCAGGTAGAAATGGTGTGAGCCGAAGCCGTAAAGGAAAAACTTGTCAAGTTCGTGCTTCTCGGCAAACTCCTTTACGCTCTTTCTCAATTCCCCCTCACTCGTTGTGAGAGTGAGGAGGTTCACAAATTCAAGGAACATCGTGGGGATTGCATCATCCCACACACAAATCATACTTTCAATTCTTACTTCCATATCAATGTTGTTTTAGGGGTTATGCTATGCCGCTTTCATCCGCTCACGGATAAGGTTGGCGTTCTTGTTCACAAGGTCTATGATGCGCTCGTGATATTCGGTGTCCTGGTTGTGCTTGCCGTGGCACTGCACCACTTCGAGGGTTCGCAAGTCCACCTCTACGGTTTCAATAATCTCATCGCCAATCCTTGCCGATAGTATGAGGGTGTCGGCTTTCTTGTAGTATCCACTGCCAAACACGCAGATGCCCTGCGTCTTGCCCTCGTTGTAATACTCGTCTATGCTTTCAAGCACCTTGACGATTATTTCCTCGTCCGTGATTACCAAGCCGAAGAATTTGGATTTGTTGGCGATGAAATCCTCCGCATCTTTCTTTCGTTGGAGTTGTCGCTGTTGCTCACGCTCACGCCTTTCAATCTCCCAACGGCGTTGCTCTGCGGCTCTTTCCTTCTCGTGTATGGCTTCAATTTTTCGGGTTGCGTTGTCGTGTGCCGCCATGAAATCTTCGGGACAGATGTTCTTCGGGTTACGGAGGTCTTGACCGAGTTTTTTGAGCATACGCAGATAGTCGCACCACATTGAGAGGTTGTCTATCTGATACTTGTGACGCTTGGCAATCAGATATGATGCCCAACATTCATCGGCAGTACGGGTATTGAAAAGAAAGTGTTTCATGACCTCAATCTCACCGCCTTTCATAAGGGTTTCAATTCTTGGGTCTGAAAGCAAGGCTTTGAAAAGACGCACGGGGGAGATGCCGTGGAAATCGCCCTTGAAGCCGTTACGTCTGAGTTGGGGCAATATCCTCATCTTTGGATATGCACAGCTTCTTGCCACCACATCATCGTATAGGCTGTTGTGCGGTCTTACCTCCATATCGCTGCCTAATGCCCACACATCGCAATAGCAGAAAAGGAAGCCACGGAGCAACGCCATGTCCGTAACCTTGCCGTCGGGTGAAATCCAACGCTGCACGACCTCGTGGCAGTAGAAACGCATCGGTTCGCCTTTCCTGCTCTCGCATCTGACCTGCGCCACGCGGATTACCTGATACCCTTTGCAGGTGGTTATCACGCTGAAATTCTGCGTTTCCTTGTAGATGCGTCTGCGTGTGTCCTGCACTTTGAGTTCGGCATGGCATTTGGGGCAGGTGCAGCCTTCAAGGGTGTCGCATAGTCCGCTGTCGCTGTGCCACTCGTGACCGCAGTCGGAACAGGTGATGTTCCCTTTCTTGGTGCGGTAGCCGATATGCTCAACGCAGTGGCGGTATGCCCAATCTATTTGTGTCGCTGATATGGGGCGAAGGTTGGCGGAAAGTCTTGCCACCTCTTTCTGTATCTTGGTCTTCGGTTTCATAAGCCTAAATCAAATAATGAGGGTTGGGGTTGGTTTTCTTTTCTCGCTGACGGTCTGTGGCGGTTCTGCAACTTGCGGAGTTCCTCCTCTTGGTATTTGCGGACAGCGTTCTGACGTGCCTCCGCCTTTTCCTCTGCCGTGAGTTTCACAACGTGGTTCACAACCACTTGGCAGTCCATCGGTTTGCCCACCTCTATCTCGTTTTCCTCATAGTAGTGGATGGCTTGCCCGAATATCTCTCCGTCCGTGAAACCGTTGCAACCGCTTTTCTGCACATAGTTCAGAATGTGGGTCACGCACTCGTCCATGTTCTTGGCAGGGTTGCGGTACTTCTTTGCAAATAGCGCATCTTCCTCCGCACGCTGTTCCAAGTACATATATATCGTTCTCTTGAAATGGTCTGTTCCTTTCATATCGCTGTCATTTTTAGATTATCTGTTTCAGTATCTCTCTCCAATAGGTCGGCTCTACCTCGCTGAGAAGGAAGTCCATGAAATCCCTCCGTGCGTCCTTGTTCAGTTCGTGGTACAATCTTCGGAAAGTTTCAAAATTGCCGTTGATGTACGTTTCCACCATATACACGAAGATGTTGTCCACCTCGTAATATCTGCACTGCTGCGCTGCCGTCTTGCTGTTTCTTTTTGCCATGTCGGTAAGGGTTAAAGGGTGAATAACCAAAGGATGAAGCCAAAGAAGGCAATGGTGGAAAGGATAGCCACGATTACACCTATCGCCACTCGGAACACTCCGTTTACAATCTCTCTGATGATGCCCCAAAGGATGCCGAACACCCCGAAGGCGGTGCGCATCATCAAGCCGCATATCGCCAACCCGATGTGTTGCGCCATTTGTCTGAAATTTGCCGTTGCCGTCATATCTTCGCTGTTTTTGATTTTTTTGTTTTTAATGCGGATTCAAGAGCTGAGGGAGTTGAGTTTCAAACTATCTTATCTGCCTCTCGTTTATCCGACATTTTTTTTATGCGTCTTTCTGTCGCATCGGTCGTTTTCGTTTCGGGTGCTTGAAAAGGTAGGGATTAGGGAATGCAAGGTTTTTCGGTCAAAATACTACCCGCAGGGCTGGAGATTTTTACCGAAAACAGGAGGCTTGACCTTGCTTTCCCGTCCAATCCCGGAATTACCTTTGCGCCCAGAACGAAAATGACTGACTGATGCGGCTTACTGAAAGGCGCAAAATGGAGGTAAACGAAAACAGAGGCAGATTGTGTAGAAAAAAACTTCAGGGGAAAATCCGTAAAAAAAAGAATCACCAAAAGGAAAAAGACATCACCGGAAGCGTGAAAAGGGCAAACCACAACAAAGGAAGTATGATTGTTTCCGATCCGACGGAACTTGTTCAGCCGGGTGGCAACAATCATTCTTCCCGGTTTGTCCGGCTGTGTGTGGGCGCCTGTTTCATTCATGGGGCAGGCTGACACACTCTGCATTCACTTTCCGCTTCCGGCAAAAGAGACAGCGAAAAAAGAAAAATCATTTGAAAACCCGTAAAAGCACCTCTTGGCATAGGCGCAAAAGAAAGGGGCATTGCTTCATCTGTCTAAACATCGTTTAGGCGTGAGGCAATGCCCTTTTCTCCAGCTATGCGGTAGTCGGCACACGTTTGTTCCAAACTCGTTTTGGGCAATGGTGTGCCGACGGACAATACCGCTTTTACGGAAAATTCTTATGAATGAGGGGATAAAAAACGGGAGTTTATATCAAAATCTCGAATTAAATAGCTACTTTTGCATACGAAGAGTTCTTTGAAGGTTACGCAACGCGCAGAAGGATAATGCAGTAGATAACTAACTAAATCGTAACCTATTACTATCAAGAGCAATTAACCTACGCTCATTTCCAATAAATTACACTCTTTTCGTAACTTCCTTTCGCAAATATACAGAAATTATATGAAAAACAAATAAAATTTATCGTTTTTCGATAAAAAAGAAGGGTAACCTATATTTATTCTGTAAAATATACGTTATCTTTGCAAGGAAAGTCACTACACAAATATGGAAGAAAAAATCAGACATCTGCTCGCGTCGCTCGTTCATCCCGAAACGGGGCAGGATATCGTCAGCAGCGGTTTTATCGAGCATATCGCCTCGGCAGCCGGAAAAATCACCGTCGTACTCCGCTTCGCCAAGGCCCGCGACCCGTTCGCAGTGAAAATCAAAAACCAGGCCGAGGAACTGCTCAAACGCGAATTCCCCGATCAAACGGTACTGGTAGTCATCAAGGAGGGCGGCGCCGCCCCGCGCCCCGAACCCAAGCTGAAGACGACCACGGGCGGCATCGCCAAGGTCATTGCCGTCGCATCGGGAAAGGGCGGGGTAGGCAAATCGACCGTCACGGCCAACCTCGCGGTCGCCCTGCGGAACATGGGATTCCGCGTAGGCATCCTCGACGCCGATATATACGGGCCTTCGCAGCCCAAGATGTTCGGAGTGGAAGGCTACCTGCCCGACGCCGTGCAGGAAGAGGGCGCAGACCACATCGTCCCTGCGGAGCCGATGGACATCCGGCTGATGTCGATCGGGTTCTTCATCAAACCTACCGACGCCCTGCTGTGGCGCGGAGCCATGGCCGTCAGCGCCCTGAAACAGATGATCCATCAGACCAAATGGGGGACGCTCGACTTCCTGCTGGCCGACCTGCCCCCCGGAACGGGCGACGTACACCTCTCGATCATCGGGGAGCTGAAGATCGATTCCGCGGTGATCGTCTCGACGCCCCAGCAGGTCGCCGTAGCCGACGTCGTGCGCGGCGTGGAGATGTTCCGCAACGAAAACGTCAACATCCCCGTGGCGGGAATCATCGAAAACATGGCCTGGTTCACGCCCGAGGAACTGCCCGAAAACCGCTACTACCTCTTCGGCAAAGGCGGCGCACGCCGGTTCGCCGAAGAGCACGGCGTGGATTTCCTGGGGGAAATACCTATCGTACAGTCGATCATGGAAGGATCCGACGAAGGGAGGCCTGCTGCGGGAATAGATCCGCGCGTCGAAAAATGGTACCGCGGAATCGCGGAAAAGATTGTCGAAAAGGTGATGAAATCGTGTTAGGAAACGTGTTGATAAACTACGATAACTAATGATAACTTTCCGGCCGGAAGAGTTGCAAATCCCGAAAAGGGCGGGCATATACAAGATTTTCCGGAAACCAAAAAAAGTTATGGGAAATTATAGTCAGCCCCGAACCCCGGAAAACGGAACAGATTGTTCACAACAAACGGCTGTCGAAATGTTGACAACGGTTTTTGACAATTGTTGATTATAATTTCATATCTTTGAATACGAACCGGTTGTAACGAAGAATAGGTAAAAGCATGGGAATAAAATGTTGAAAGATATTTTCCAGGGAAACTTGTGAACAGTATCAACAGCTATTATTTCTATTCTTATTTCTTATTAAAATTAAATTAAAAAGTAAAAATAAAAAATGAAGGTTGATAACTCCGCGCAAATCCGGAATCGGATCGAGGAACTGAAACGCGGGAAACATGCCGTCATACTGGCCCATTACTATACGCTGCCCGAAGTACAGGAGGTGGCAGACTTCCTGGGCGATTCGCTCGCGCTGTCGGTCAGGGCGCAGTCGGTCGATGCGGAAATCATCCTGTTCGCCGGCGTGCATTTCATGGCCGAGACCGCCAAGGTGCTATGCCCCGGCAAAAAGGTGCTCATACCTTGTCCCGAGGCGGGGTGCTCGCTGGCCGAATCGTGCGACGCCCGCGACTTTGCGGCCTTCAAGGCCAGGTACCCGGGGCATACGGTGGTTTCGTATGTCAACACGACCGTCGGGGTCAAGGCGCTGACCGATATCTGCTGCACTTCGTCGAATGCCCTGAAAGTCGTGGAGTCGATCCCGGCCGACCGCCCCGTCATCTTCGCGCCCGACCGCAACCTGGGCGCTTACATCAGGAAGCTGACCGGCCGCGAGAATATGGTGATCTGGGACGGGGCGTGCCATGTTCACGAGGAGTTTTCGCTCGAAAAACTGCTCCGGCTCAAAAAGGAGCACCCCGCAGCCCGCATCGTCGTGCATCCCGAATGCCGGGCCTATATCATCGAGGTGGCCGATTTCGTGGGGTCGACGGCTGCGATCCTCGACTATTGCGGCCGCAGCGGAGCTGACGAGTTCATCGTCGTCACCGAATCGGGCATCCTCGCCGAGATGAAGAGGCGCTATCCGGACAAGACCTTTATCCCGGCGCCCCCGGACGACGAGACATGCGGCTGCAACAACTGCAAGTACATGAAGATGGTGACGCTGGAAAACATCTGCGAATGCCTCGAGCGGGAGGCCCCGGAGATCGTGCTCGACGAAGAGGTGCGCCGCAAGGCCGAGCGTTCGATCCTGAACATGATCAACATCAAATAATCGTTTATATATATGAAGAAACTGTTTTTACTGATTACAGCGGCGTGCATGTCGCTGACTGCTGTGGCCGACGAAGGCATGTGGATGCTGCCTTATCTGCAGAAAATGAATATCCGGGACATGAAGGCGCGCGGATGCAAACTTTCGGCCGAGGATATTTACAGCATCAATAAATCTTCGCTCAAGGATGCGATCGTCATTTTCGGCGGCGGCTGCACGGGCGAGATCGTTTCGCCCGACGGCCTGCTGTTCACCAACCACCACTGCGGCTACGGGTCGATACAATCCCTGTCGTCGGTCGAACACGACTACCTGAAGAACGGCTTTTGGGCCATGTCGCGGCAGGAGGAGATTCCTGCCCCGGGGCTCAAGGTGCGTTTCATCCGTTCGATCAGCGATGTGACTGCGGATATTCTGGGCAACGTGCCTTCCACGGCCGGGCAGCAGGAGTACGAACGGATCACCTCGGAGAATATCGCCGGCCTGACCGCTTCGCTGCAGGAGGCCAACCCCGGCATGGTGGTCGAGGTCAAGCCCTTCTTCGAAGGGAACCAGTATTTTGCCTTCGTAATCGAGGTCTATACCGACGTGCGCCTGGTGGGAACGCCCCCTACGTCGATCGGCAAGTTCGGCGGAGATACCGACAATTGGATGTGGCCGCGCCATACAGGCGATTTCTCGGTGTTTCGCGTCTATGCCGGACAGGATAACAGGCCGGCGGATTATTCGCCCGAAAACCGTCCTTACAAGGCCGAGAAGTTCCTCAAGATTTCGCTCGACGGTTACAAGGAGGGGGATTTCGCCATGATCATGGGGTTCCCGGGTTCCACGCAGCGTTATATGACTTCGTATGAGATCGACGACATGCTGAACGTTTCGAATCCCAACCGGATCTTTATCCGCGGCGAGCGCCAGGCGATCCTGAAGGAGGACATGGCTGCCAGCGACAAGGTACGTATCCAGTATGCTTCGAAATACGCCACGTCGTCGAACTACTGGAAGAATTCGATCGGCAAGTCTCGCGGCATCCTCAAACTGGGTGTTAAGGAGCGCAAGCAGCAGCAGGAAGCTGCCTTCCAGGCGTGGGCTGAGAAGAATACGCTGCCCGAGGAAGGGTATATTGACGCGCTGCCGAAAATCCGAGAAGCGATCGAGGGGCTGGCCGGCATCGACGATAACCGCCAGTATCTGGAAGAGGCTTTCCTGCGTGCGGTCGAAATACTGACCCCCGCAAAAATGTTCGACGGGCGGACGGAGATAAAGTATCCCGAAGAGGCCCGAAAGGCGATGGCCGGTTGGTATAAGGATTACAACGCCCCGACCGACCGGAAGGTGGCCAAGCGCATGCTGAAGATCGCCCGCGAGCACATGACCGACCTGCCGTCGTTCTATACGGAGATCGTGGATAAGGAATTCAACGGCGATACGGATGCCTATGTGGATTATATTTTCGATAATTCGCTCTTTACATCGCAGGAAAAGGTCGATGAGCTGATCGGTTCGTTTTCTGCCGATAAATATGCCGCCGACCCCATTGCCCCGTTTGTGAAATCGGTGTGGGAGAAGTATAATGCGCTTTCTCAGGCACGCAAGCCGATCGTGGAGAAATATTACGAGGGAAGCCGTAAATACGTGGCGGGGCTGATGCTCCAAAACCCGAAAAAGGCGTGGGCTTCGGATGCCAACTTCACGCTGCGCCTGACCTATGGCCGCGTGCTGCCCTATTCGCCTGCCGACGGCATCGAATACAACTACTATACGACGCTCAAGGGCGTAATGGAGAAGGAAAATCCGCAGAACCCCACGGAGTTTACCGTGCCCGAAAAACTCAAGGAACTTTATGCGGCGCGCGATTTCGGCCGTTATGCCAATGCCGAAGGCGAACTTCCGGTGGCGTTCCTTGCCGACTGCGATATTACGGGCGGCAATTCGGGTTCGCCCGTGATGAATGCCAGGGGTGCACTGCTCGGGCTGGCTTTCGACGGCAACTGGGAAGCCATGTCGGGCGATGTGGCTTTCGAGCCCGATCTGCAGCGCACGATATCGGTCGACATCCGCTACGTGCTGTTCATCATCGACAAGTACGCGGGCGCAGGATGGCTGCTCGACGAGCTGGTGTTCGAATAACGATTCCGACCGCCGATAATTAGGAAATATGCCCCGGACTACGCCGGGGCATATTTTTACCCGCTGCTTAATGCGGGCCGATTCATTCGCGCGGTTTCCGTTTTGTTTTCTTATGGCGGGGCCCCCTTGTAGTTTGTAAACAAATAATGGGGCTTTGCTTTTTCTTTCCCTAAAAATTACTAATTTTGACAGAAATTAGTAATACTGTATATCTCAATATGGCAAAAGAGTTCAAGCGTTACCTCGTTACATCGGCTCTCCCCTATGCCAACGGCCCGGTGCATATCGGCCATCTGGCGGGAGTTTATATACCTTCGGATATTTACACGCGTTACCTGCGGCTGAAGGGCTGCGACGTGATTTCGGTCTGCGGATCGGACGAGCACGGCGTGCCCATCACCATCAAGGCCCGCAAGGAGGGGGTGACCCCGCAGCAGATCGTGGATCGTTACCATAACCTGATCAAAAAGTCGTTCGAGGGGTTGGGAATGTCGTTCGATATCTATTCGCGGACATCGTCGGCGACCCATGCTGCGACCGCTTCGGAATTTTTCCGCAAACTCTACGACGAGGGGAAATTCATCGAGAAGACCACCATGCAGTATTACGACGAGGAGGCGCAGACGTTCCTTGCCGACCGTTATATCGTCGGCACTTGTCCCAAATGCGGGAACGACCGTGCCTACGGCGACCAGTGCGAGAAATGCGGGTCTACCCTCTCGCCCGACGAGCTGATCGACCCGCATAGCGCCGTGTCGGGGTCGGTTCCGGTCAAAAGGGAGACGAAACACTGGTATCTCCCGCTGGATCAATACGAAGGTTTCCTCCGCGAGTGGATACTCGATGGGCATAAGGAGTGGAAGACGAATGTCTACGGACAGTGCAAGAGCTGGCTCGACGGCGGATTGCAGCCCCGTGCCGTGAGCCGTGACCTCGACTGGGGCATCCCCGTGCCCGTGGAGGGTGCCGAAGGGAAGGTGCTCTATGTGTGGTTCGACGCTCCGATCGGTTACATATCCGCCACGAAAGACCTTACGCCCGATTGGGAAAGGTACTGGAAGTCGGAAGACACCAAGATGGTGCATTTCATCGGCAAGGATAATATCGTGTTCCACTGCATCGTCTTCCCCTCGATGCTCAAGGCGCACGGGGGGTATATACTGCCCGAGAACGTGCCGGCCAACGAGTTCCTGAACCTTGAGGGCGATAAGATTTCGACCTCGCGCAACTGGGCGGTGTGGCTGCATGAATACCTGGAGGAGTTCCCCGGAAAGGAGGACGTATTGCGCTATGTGCTGTGTGCCAATGCCCCCGAAACCAAGGATAACGACTTTACATGGAAGGATTTCCAGGCCCGCAACAACAATGAGCTGGTCGCTGTGCTGGGAAATTTCGTCAACCGTGCGCTGGTGCTTACGCAGAAATATTACGGCGGCGAGGTTCCTGCCTGTGGAGAGATGAATGATTATGACCGTCAGACAGTTACGGAAGTAGCTGCCGTGAAGGGTTCGCTCGAGGCCAATATCGAGAACTACCGTTTCCGCGAAGCCCTTAAGGATGCCATGAACATTGCACGTATCGGCAACAAGTATCTGGCGGACACCGAGCCGTGGAAAGTCATCAAGACCGATCCCGGGCGCGTGAAAACGATTCTCAACATCGCGTTGCAGATTACGGCCAATACGGCGATTGCCATCGAGCCTTTCATGCCTTTCTCGGCGTCGAAGATCCTGAAGATGCTCGCCGTGGAGAAATTCGGATGGGAGCGCCTCGGGGCGATGGATCTGATCGCTGCCGGGCATAAGATCGGCGAGGCGTCGTTGCTCTTCGAGAAGATCGAAGACGACGTGATCCAGCGCCAGTTGGACAAGCTTGCGGCGACGAAAGAGGCAAACCTTGCTGCTGAAAATTTGCAAAATATTGAACCTCAGAAAGATACGATACAATTCGACGATTTCCAGAAAATGGATATCCGGGTTTCTACGATCCTTGCGGCCGAAAAGGTCGCCAAGACGAAGAAATTGCTGAAATTGACGGTCGACACGGGGATCGACCAGCGGACGATCGTTTCTGGAATTGCGGAATATTTTACGCCCGAAGAGCTGATAGGGCGCAGGGTGCTGGTTCTTGTGAACCTTGCTCCCCGCGAACTGAAAGGGATCTTGTCGCAGGGTATGATCCTGATGGCTGAAGATGCTTCGGGGAAACTGCTGCTGCTGGGCCCCGACGGAAATACGAATAACGGTGCTATCGTAGGATAATGCGAGGAAAGGATCGGTTCAAGGTTTGTTTTTGCCCGGTTTACTTTGCTGTGGGGATAATTTAGAAAAACCTTTAAATTTTACTATAATGGAAAATATTGATTGGAGTGCCTTGGGGTTCGACTATCACAAGACCGACGTCAACGTCCGTTATTATTTTACGGATGGTAAATGGAGTGATATGGAGGTTACGAGCGACGAGTACATCAAGATGCACATGTCGGCTTCGTGCCTGCATTATGGCATCGAACTTTTCGAGGGTCTCAAGGCCTTTCGTGGAGTCGATGGGAAAGTCCGCCTGTTCCGTGTCGAGGACAATGCCCGCCGCCTCCGGTCTTCGGCCGAACGTCTTTGCCTTCCGCTGCCGACCGTCGAAATGGTCGTTAATGCCTGCGTCGAGGTCGTTCGGCGGAATGAAGCTTATATTCCCCCCTACGGAACAGGGGCTTCGCTCTATCTGCGTCCGGTGATGTTCGGCACGACGGCCGGCCTGGGGGTCAAACCTGCAAAGGATGCTTTGCTGATTGTCTACTGTTCACCTGTGGGTGCTTATTTCAAGGAGGGAATCAAGCCGATCCTGGTTGCCATTGACCGAGAGCAGGATCGTGCTGCTCCACGTGGAACAGGCGATGTGAAAGTCGGCGGAAATTATGCGGCCAGCCTTTTGTCGGGTGAAAAAGGGCATAAAATGGGCTATTCGAATATCATGTATCTCGACGCTGCGGAGCATAAATACATCGAAGAGTGCGGTGCATGCAATTTCTTCGGCATCAAGGATGGCAAATATATCACTCCGAAATCCTCTTCGGTGCTTCCGTCGATCACCAATATGAGCCTCCGCCAGCTGGCCCGCGATATGGGGCTTGAGGTAGAAGACCGAAAAATTCCGGTCGAAGAACTTGCCTCTTTCGAGGAGTGCGGAGGCTGCGGAACGGCTGCCGTGATCTCCCCTATCGGCACTATCTATGACATGCAGACGGAGAAAACCTACTCTTATGGTGATAAGGTTGGTAAGATTTCTCTGGAATTATATACCCGATTGCAGGATATTCAGTACGGACGAGCTGAGGATAAATATAATTGGTGTACGATTGTTTTGTAGAATACGAATATATTGTTAAGAGGCCGCTATACAGCGGCCTCTTTTGTTTTTTTTGTGTTTAAGGGTTTTATATATATGTTCCACGTGGAACACTACCCTATCTTCCGAATTTTACTAAAAGAACATTTACGTCTGCGGGAGAAACTCCGGGTATGCGCGAGGCTTGCCCGATGTTTTCAGGCCGAATTCGGGATAGTTTTTGCCGGGCCTCGATAGTCAGGGAATTCATCGAGTGAAAGTCGAAATCCGCGGGAATTCGTATGTTTTCGAGCCGATGTAGTTTTTCTGCAATGAATTTTTCGCGCTCAATATACCCTTTATATTTGATTTGGATTTCTGCCTCTTCGATCACCTCTTCCTCCATCCGGTTCGTTTCGATGAATTTTCGGAGTTTCGGCAGGACGGCTTGCAGCGAATCGAACGAAACATTATTCCGCATTAGTATGTCGTAAAGCTTCCTTCCCTGTGATAAAGGTTCGGAATTTATTGCTTTTAAATAGTCGTTAATTTCGGCTGCTTTGATGCTCTGTTGGCGAGTGAAAGAAATAAGCGATTCTACGAGCGTATTTTTTTTGACGAAATAGTCATATCTTTTTTGGGTAATAAGCCCGATTTTATATCCGACAGGAGTAAGCCGGATGTCCGCATTGTCCTGCCGGAGCAGGATGCGGTATTCTGCACGCGAGGTGAACATGCGGTAGGGCTCGTCCACCCCTTTGGTCACAAGGTCGTCTATCAGCACTCCGATATAGGCTTCGTCGCGCTGCAATACGACGGCCTCCTCCCCTTTCAGCATCCGGTGTGCATTGATCCCGGCCATCAACCCCTGGGCTGCGGCCTCTTCGTATCCGGTCGTCCCGTTGACCTGCCCGGCGAAATAAAGGGCGGAAACGAGTTTTGTTTCGAGCGAATGGTGCAATTGTGTGGGTGGAAAATAGTCGTATTCGATGGCATAGCCCGGGCGATAGATGTGGAGGTCTTCGAATCCCCGGATTTTATGCAGTGCTTCCAACTGTATTTCCCAGGGCAGCGACGAAGAAAAACCGTTGAGGTAGTATTCGTTGGTGCTGCGTCCTTCGGGTTCGAGGAAGAGCTGGTGCTGGTCTTTGTCGGCGAATGTACGCAGTTTGTCTTCGATGCTCGGGCAGTAGCGCGGCCCGATTCCCGTTATCGTCCCGTTGAACAGCGGCGAGCGGTCGAACCCTGTGCGCAGGATGTCGTGCACCTCGGCCGACGTGTAGACCAGAAAACAAGGGAGTTGGTCTTTAACCGGTTGTGTATCAGGGGAAAATGAAAATTTGGATGGTTTTTTGTCCCCGTATTGCGGTTCGAGTATTTCGAAGTCGATCGTGCGGGCATCGAGGCGTGCGGGTGTCCCGGTTTTCATACGCCCGGTTTCGAATCCGATTGCGCGCAGGGATTCCGTGATCCCGTGCGAAGCGGCGTCCCCTGCCCTGCCGCCCTCGGCGTGCGATGTGCCGCAGTGCATCAGCCCGTCGAGGAACGTACCGGCGGTAAGTATGACGGCCTTGCAGGCGAATTCGATGCCCATACGCGTCCGCACGCCAGTCACGCGCGGTTTGGTTGCCGAGGTGTCGAACAGCAGTTCGGTGGCGGCGTCCTGCCAGATATAGAGGTTGAGCGTGTTTTCGAGCGTATGGCGCCACTCCTCCGAGAAACGGGTTTTGTCGCATTGCGCACGGGGGCTCCACATGGCCGCACCCTTCGAACGGTTGAGCATCCGAAATTGGATAGCGGTGAGGTCGGTAATGCGTCCCATCTGTCCTCCCAAAGCATCTATTTCTCTGACTATCTGTCCTTTGGCTACTCCCCCGACGGCCGGGTTGCACGACATGGAAGCCATCTTGGCCATGTCCATGGTGAGCAGCAGCGTGCGCGACCCCAGGCGTGCGGCGGCCGAGGCCGCTTCACAGCCGGCATGTCCGCCTCCGATGACGATTATATCGTAGTCGAGTGTCATTCTTCTGGTTTGTTTTCTGTCTGCAGATCGACGCTGCCGCTGTTCCTCCCGGCGATCAGGGCCTCGTAATCAGGCTCGTCCCAATCGATTTCGTCTCCGTCGGGCGACTCCGTGAAATCCCATTCGATAAGATCCATTTCGCGGACTGTTTCAGGCGGGGCATAAAGACCGAGGTACCGGGGATTTTCCGGCTCCTCTCCGCTGAACGCGAAAACGGCGATTTTGCGCACGGGATCCACGATGTAGACGTCTACCTGCTGTATATCCAGATAACCCGCCGTTGTCCGGAAGCAGTAGTGCGTGGGGTCGATGCGCTCGAAAGCGTCGATGATCGAAGGAAAAGGGCCGTCCATCATTTGCCGGACGAACAGCGATTCGGTGATCCATATCGGATACCAGTAGAGCATGTCCACGTAATACTTGCCCCGGTAGGAACATATCGGAATCCATGCCCGGGGACACTCCTGCAGCGAATAGACCGGGAGCGGTTCGGGATGCTGCTCCTTGAGTAATTCAAGGTATTGCGCGAAACTATCCCTGTTCCAATCGTTGTAACCGGGTGTCGTGCACGAGGCGAGCAGGCGGTAGGACTCCGATTCCCGGTTCATTTCGATATATGCCCTGCAATGCGAGGTGCGGTCGTGTTCGGGATCGTAAACCGATGATTGGTAAAGGAACGTCGTGTCGTTCTCCACGAAAGGCCCGTGCCGTTCGAAATTCCGGGCTTCCGGGTTTGCTTCGGGGATGGAATCGCACACGGGGGCGACGGCCGTTTCGGCGACGGCGGAATCGGCGGCAGGCAAGGCTGCCGTAACGTTGTTATCCGTGTTGTCATTCGCTGTCCTGCGTCCCAGGCAGCCGGCGGACAGTAATCCGATAAGAAGAATCAACAGTCGTGTTTTCATGGATTCAGGTATTATTCTCCGGGTTCTCCCAGAATTTAAGGTATTTATCCTCCTTGCGATGCATCTGCGCGTTGGTGCGGGGCGTCTTGTCGCCCTGGCCGCAGAGGTGCAGCACGCCGTGTACGACGACCCTGCGCATTTCCTGGAGCGTCGTGCAGCCGTATTGCCGGGCATTGTCGGCTACGGTCTCGACGTCGATGAAAATGTCGCCCGAAACGATGCGTTCGCCTTTGCGGTCGCTGTAATCGAACGTAATGACGTCGGTGAAATAGTCGTGCCCGAGCCACTGGCGGTTCATCTCCAGGAGCCGTTGCGCCGAGCAAAAAATGTAGCTCACATCGCCCAGCGTATACCCTTCCGCTTCGGCCACTTCGCGCAGCCATGCCGCCGTCAGGCGTTTCTGCGGCAGCCGGAAGGTACAATCGTCGTTATAGTATCGTATTGCCATGTTTGAAGGACGGCCCGAAGCCGTAATCAGTCTGTAAATCTTTGCAAAAGTACAAAAATAATACAGATGAAAATGTCCCGGCGGGCTTTTTCTCGTTGTCCGTATCCGGGTGGCATTCCGAAGCTGCATCTGCCTTCCCCGCAGGGAAATTCCGGAAAATTAAAAAAAATATTTTTTCAGAAAGGGAGCGGTTTTAGTTACGGATCGTAACTTTTATTTCCGAACCGGGGATACATTGCCGCCATGTCCTGGTTTTTTGTTTCATATTGTTCTGATATACAATTTCTTATTGATATATCGGGGCGAATAACGATACGGAAAAACCGTTATATTTACCTCGTCACGAAGTATTAACCCAAAAATCTCTCAAAATGAAAATCTTCAAAATGCTTACCGCGCTTGCGGCTTTTTTTGCCGTGGCGTTGTTTTCGGGATGTGATGACGACAAAGGATCCGAACCCGATCCGCAGCCTGTGAAACTCGCTTCGCCCGGGATTGTCTTCAAGGACGTCAAACCCACGTCGTTCGCGGCCTCGTGGACGGCCGTGGAGCATGCTGCGGCTTTCGGTTATAAACTGCTGACGACTGAAGGTGGACAGGAGGTCGTCGTGGCTGAGATCGCTTCGTATGATGCCGTGGAAGTCTCTTTTTCGGGGCTAAAACCCGCTACGGAATATACGCTCGAAGTCGTTGCGCTGGCCGGAGACGCCCCCGGATATACCGATTCGGATCCGGCAAAGGCTTCGACGACGACAGCCGACGAGCCGGTCGTCGTGACGTCGCCGTGGGTCGATGTCGAGTTTTCTTACGAGACGGTCGGCGGAAAGGGGACGTTGCGTGTCACCAACAAAGCCAATGTCAAGTGTGCGCATTTTTATTCGAGTACCGAGACGGTGAATGTCATCGGCGAAGGGTATGATGACGAAAAGACGCTGATCGGGTATATCCTGATGGATTACGAGGACGGTGTGCCGGGTGTTTATATGGACACGGCCGGGCACAAGTTCAATAACAACGGCGCCGGGTTCAAGGCCGGGGACAAGCTCTTCTACTATGTCGTGGGCGTGGATGCGGCCGATAAACCGGGCGACCTGAACTGGTTTTGGGTCGAAATCCCCGCCAACATAGGCGACCCGGTGATTATCCTCGATTCGCCGGAGGTCTGACGACTTTCCGGAATAATTGGTAAGCGGGATCCTGTTTTTGCGGGATCCCGCTGTTGTATTCCGTTCTGGCCAGATACAGGGCTGCGGAAAAGGTTTTTTTGATCCGGAAAAGGTCGACGGGAGAGCTAGCCAGGTTTAGAGGGGGATTTCTGCCCGCCGTTGCCAAAAATATTTGATGGGATTTATCCTTCGCCCGAAACGGTTTTTCGGCGTGGCGTGTCCGGGGTTACCGTTCGGAAGGATTCCCGATCCGGTGTTTATTGCCGGGGTTTACCGTTTGAAACAGTTTTCGGCGCGGAGCTTCTCGCCGGGGTTTGGCGGGTAGATGCCGAATACCAGTTTGTACTCGGTTTCCATCGTCATGATGTTGACCGACGAGCCGATGGTGCCCAACTGTTCGTTTCTTGCCACTTTCTGGCCTTTTTCGACGCAGATCGACCCCATGTTGGCATAGGAGGTTATATATTCGCCGTGAGCCACGAAAACGTCGTATTTGTTGGTGATGCGGTTGCGCTTGATTTCGACGACCTTTCCGTCGTAGATCGAAATGACGTGCGCACCCTTGGGGCCGGAGATCTCGGCCATGTTTTCCTTGTAGCGTTTTACGGAACCGGCCGTGACGGGAAGCCTCAGCCCCGTGGTCTTGGTCGAGAACGACGCACCCTCGGTATTGCCTTTGGTGAGTTTGCGCAGCTCGCTGATGGCCACGTCGAGCTGCTGTTCCTGCGACAGTTTGCGTTGCAGGGCCTGTTTCTCCTTTTGCGACATCTGGCGAATATTGGCCCGGGCGTTGCGCGAATCGCGCTGGAGCTTCTGTTTCTGGGCGGTGAGGTTCTGCGTCACCGAGTCCAACGAGCGTTTGCGGCGGTCGAGCTGCGCCTTCTCGTGGGCGACCTGTTCCGAAAGTGCGGCGATGTCGTGCAGTTTGCGTTCGCGCATCGAAGCCACTTCACGCAGGTTGGTGATCTTTTTCGCGACGTCGGTGAAGTCGCGCGACGAAAAAATGTAGGTCAGGTAATTGTTGTGCTTATAGTTGCGGTAGGCCTCGCGTACCATCTCGGCATACTGCGTGCGGTTGCGCTCCAGGGCCGAGCTGAGATCGCCGGCGACGCTGTCCGTACGGGATATCTCCTTGCGAAGCAGGCGCGCCTGCTTCTCGGTCTCTTCGAGCAGTTGGTTGCGGGAGTCGAGCTGGCGCGCCAGGCGGCGAACCCGTTCCTCGGTGGCGGCGCGGCCTTCCTGTATCTTCGAGATCGCGCGTTCCTCGTCGGCAATCCTCTTTTCCAGGGCGGCGATGACCCGTTTCTGCTCTTCGATGGCATCGCGGCCCCCCTGCGCCGCAGCGGTAAAGGCGGCGAACAGGAAAAGGAGGGTCAGTATGCGGGCGGGCTTCATCACGGTCACTCTTTTTCGGCTTTGCCCTGTTCCATGCGGCGGGTGATCTGGTCGGCGTCGTAGCCCTTTTCGAGTCCCTTGCGCCAGTATATTTCGGCCATGAACTGTTCGCCCATGGCATGCAGGATATCCCCGTAATGAACCAGCAGTGCCGCACTCTCCTGCCCGTCGAGGGCGATGGCCTGCTGCATCACCTTCTTGGCCTCGGCCGTGCGTCCCAGCTTGAAGAGCACCCAGGCATGGGTGTCCAGGTATGTGGGGTTGTTGTCCGTGAGGGCGATGGCGCGGCTCGACATCGTGAGCGCCTTTTCGAGTTCACGCCCTTCGAGCGAGAGGAAATAGGCGTAGTTGTTGAGTACCATGGCGTTATCCGGATCGTAGCGCAGGCTGTGGTCGTAGGCTTTGTAGCACTGCTTCATATCCGCCCGGAACGAACCTTTTCGGACAGCCCGGGCGAAATCGTCGTCGATGTCCTGTTCGCCGGCGGTGGCTTTCTGGTGCCAGGTGTCGCCGATAAATCCCCAGATCACGCTGCGCAGCGAATCTGTCCGGGCATAGCCCAGCGATTGTTTGTAGGCTTTGATCGCCTGGGGGTATTGTTTGGAATAATTCAGCGTGTGCCCTTTCGAGAGGTGGAAATCGACCTGCCCGGGAAAGAGCTCCAGGGCGCGCCCGATATAACGGTTCACCGAGTCGGGATGCTGAAGATAGCTCTCGATGTCGATCACCGAACGGAAATACTCCTCGACGGGCGGCTGGTCGTCGAGGTGGAGCTTGTAGAGCGCCAGCGCCTGTTCCAGCTCGCCCGAGGCGATCAGGTGTTTGGCATAAAGTTCCACGACGCGCCTGTCCTGCGGGTAGCGGACGGCAAGCGTCGAGGCCAGCGTATTGAGCTGGGGGTAATATTCGCGGTAGAAACGCATGTCGGAGGTGAAGATCCCGAAACGCTTGATCTTCGTGTCGAGCGGCATCTTGTCCGACTCGAAAAGCCGCTGCGTAACGTCCAGCACCGCCCGGTAATCGTGTCGGCCGTTGTAGAAATCGGCCAGCGACATGAGCGTCCCCACGTCGGTCGAGTCGATCTGCAATGCCCGGTCGTATTCGGCCTTGGCCAGCGAATCCTTGCCCAGAATGCCGTAGAGGTCGGCCAGCACGACGTGGTGTTCGGCCTCGTAAGGCACCGCTTCGACCATGGCCTCGGCCTCTTCGACGGCCTTGTCCATCTGGCGTGTAGCGACCAGCAGCTGCCGTTTCATGGTGCTCAGCACCGGGATGCGGCCGAAGCGCACTTCGGCCGAGTCGAGCGTGGCGATGGCCGAGAAGGGCTGCTGCGCCTGCTCGTAGAGGGCGGCCAGGATCCGGTAGTTGTCGGGGTTCTGCGGCTCGTCGCTGCGCAGGCGGCGGTAGACGGCCAGCGCCTCGTCGTAACGGCGGGCGTAGATGAGTGCCTGCCCGAGGAACTGGTGGTACCACTTGTTGGCGGTGTCGAGCCGGAAGGCCGTGCGTGCCAGATCCACCGCCTCGTCGGGCGTGGAATACATGCCGTTGGCGGCCATTTCGTAATAGGCCGGTGCGAAGGTCGAGTCGTTGCGGATGGCCTCGGCGAAGAATTCCCGCGCCCGGACGGTGTCTCGGGCAATGGCATTCTGTTTGATGCCTTCGGTATAGAGCCACACGCTGCGCAGCGAATCGGGATAGCCGGGCACGCCGGCGGGGCCTTTCCCGGCGGCGAAGGCCGAAAGGAAGAGCACGCACAGTACCGTGATCGCTGTCAGACGTTTCATGGGCCCGGTGTTTTAGAGTGCCGTGTCGAACTGGTGGAGGAAACGCACGTCGTTCTCGAAATAGAGGCGCAGGTCTTTCACGCCGTATTTGAGCATTGCGATGCGTTCAATACCCATGCCGAAGGCGAAGCCCGAGTATTTTTCGGGGTCTATGCCGTTTGCCTGGAGTACGTTGGGGTCTACCATGCCGCAGCCCATGATTTCGAGCCAGCCGGTGCCCTTGCACACCGGGCAGCCCTTGCCCCCGCAGAGGTTGCACGATACGTCGACCTCGGCCGAAGGTTCGGTGAAGGGGAAGTACGACGGGCGCATGCGGATGACGGCCTGCTCGCCGAAGACCTCCTTGGCGAAGTAGAGCAGCGATTGTTTCATGTCGGCGAACGACACCCCTTCGTCGATGTAGAGGCCCTCGATCTGGTGGAAGATGCAGTGTGCGCGGTATGAAATGGCTTCGTTGCGGAACACGCGGCCGGGGCAGATGACGCGGATGGGCGGTTTCTGGTGCTCCATGGTGCGTACCTGGATCGACGAGGTATGTGTGCGCAGCAGGATGTCGGGATCCTTTTCGATGAAGAACGTGTCCTGCATGTCGCGCGCAGGGTGTTCGGGCGGGAAGTTGAGCGCCGAGAAGACATGCCAGTCATCCTCGATCTCGGGGCCGTCGGCGACGGTGTAGCCCAGCCGCGAGAAGACCTCGACGATCTGGTTCTTGACGATCGAGATCGGGTGGCGCGACCCCAACTGTTCGGCCGAACCGGGACGGGTCATGTCTTCGGTCGCAGCGCCGTCGTCGGCGATTGCGTCCTGAAGTTGCTCGCGCAGGGCGTTTATGCGGTCGAGGGCCGTGACCTTGAGTTTGTTGAGCTGCTGCCCCATTTCGCGCTTGAGCTCCGGGGCCACCGTCTTGAACTCTTCCATCAGGGCGTTCAGTTCGCCCTTCTTGCCGAGGACTTTGATGCGGAACTCCTCGATCTCGGCCGCTGCCTTCGGTTTGAACTCTTCGACACGTCGGAGAAGTTCATTGATTTTGTCGGTCATATTTTGATTGTTTACGCTTTTTCCGTATTTTTACCCGTCTTATTACGTTAAGTATAACGTGCAAAGTTATAAAAAAATTGAGATATGTTGCGTAAAACCCTCTCATTTATCTCGGTGCTGTTGCTCGCTGCGACGGTCGCCGGGGCGCAGAACCCCGACGACGGGACTGCACGTCCCCGCTCGGTGGGCGTCGTGATGAGCGGCGGCGGCGCAAAAGGACTCTACCATATAGGCGTGCTCGAAGCCCTCGAGGAGAACGGCGTGCCGATCGATTACGTGGCGGGCACCTCGATGGGCTCGATCATCGCGGCCATGTATGCCGCGGGCTACTCCCCCGCCCAGATGCGGGAGATCGTCGCTTCGGGCGTGGTCAAGGAGTGGGTGTCGGGGCGTATCGACCCCCGTTATACCCCCTACTACCGGCAGATCGGCCACAACCCGTCGTTTATCAGCGTGCGCCTGAACCTGGGTAATTCGGGCAAGCGTTTCCGTGTGACGAACCTGATTTCTTCGACGCCGATCGAGATGGCGCTTACGGAGCTGTTCGCGCCGGCCTCGGCGGCTGCCGGCGGCGACTTCGACCGTCTGATGGTGCCTTTCCTCTGCGTGTCGAGCGATATGAACGCCCGCGAGCCGGTGGTGATGCGCAACGGCGACCTGTGCGAAGCCGTGCGCTCGTCGATGTCCATCCCGCTGGTGTTCAAACCGATGAAAGTCGATTCGATGCTGCTCTACGACGGCGGTATTTACGACAACTTCCCGTGGCGTCCGCTCGACGTGGGGTTCCGTCCCGACCTGATCGTGGGCAGTATCTGCACGGCGGGCAATACCCCGCCGGGCGAGGACATCAACATCCTCGACCAGGCTTTCATGCTGGCGATGCACGATACGGATTACGACCTGCCCAAAGGGCGCAGCGTCACGGTTCGCCGTGCCGTGGATGTCAACATGCTCGATTTCGACAGCGCCGTGGCCGTGATGGATGCCGGTTATGAAGATGCGATGGCCGTCATGCCGCAGATCCTGGAGCGGGTTTCCGAACGCTGGTCACCCCGGCGCTATGCCGAGCGGCGCGAGGAGTTCCGCGCCAAATGCCCGCCGCTGGTCTTCAACGACTATAAGCTCGAAGGGCTCTCCTCGGCGCCCGAGGCCTATATCCGCGACTTCGTGAAGGTAGACCGCCGAACCCCCGGGCGCCAGCGCCCGATGGGTTTTTCCGAATTGCGCGACAACCTCTACGCGGTGCTTGCGGATGGCGATTTCACGATGGATTTCCCGCACGTGGCATACGACACCGTGACGGAGCGCTATTCGTTCCGGGCAAAGTTCCATACCAAACCCAACTTCAAGATCACGATCGGCGGCAACGTCTCCTCGACGGCCTTCAACCAGGCCTACATCGGCGTCAATTACCAGACGATCGGCCGTGTGGGGCAGCAGTTGGGCGCCGACCTCTACCTCGGGCCGATCTATACGTGGGGTACGATCGGAGGGCGCACGGATTTCTACATGTGGAAACCCGTGTTCCTGGATTACTCCTACAATTTCGCCGTGCGGAATTTCCGCCACGGTTCATTCGGCAACATCACCAAAATCGACAACACGCGGCAGGTCAAGAACAGCGAAAGTTTCTTCTCGGTGGCCGCCGGAATGCCCCTCGCCCACCGCGGCGTCTTCCTGATCCGCGCCAACGGCGGGCATGTCAATTACCGGTACGATTCCGACGAGCTTTTCGCCGACGATACCGACCATTCGCGCTATTCGTTCTTCGGGATCAAGGCCGAGCTGGCGCGTAATACGCTCGACAAGTTCCTCTATCCCCGCCGGGGTTCCGACCTGAAACTGTCGGGCATCTTCGTCACGGGGCGCGATAAATACGAGCCGTTCGATGCCGAAAAGTTCCTGTCGCGGACGTCCCGCCAGTGGGTCGGGGCGCGGCTTACGTGGGACAAGTATTTCGACATGCCGGGCTGCAGCTGGTTTTCGCTGGGGCTGAACGTCGACGGCGTGATCACGAACCATCCCGAGTTCACGACCGAGGGGGCCACGGTGATGTCGATGCCGGCTTACGAGCCGGTGCCTCACGCGCAGATGATTTACATGCCCGACTTCCGGGGCAAGCGGTTCGCGGCGGGCGGCGTGATGCCGACTTTCGACCTGATGCCCAACTTCTTCCTGCGCACGGGTTTCTACGCCATGTTCCGCGAGAAACGCAGTTTCGTACCCGGGGTGTCGGGCCCGGTGGAAGATAAGCGCTGGCACTATATCGCCGAGGCGTCGCTGGTCTACCATACGCCGATCGGCCCGGTCAGCCTGGCCCTGACCAAATACGACCTGCGCAACTGGAAGAACATGTACCTGACGTTCAATTTCGGGTACGCGATCTTCGCGCCCAAGGGGACGTTCTATTAGCGTGCCGTGGCGCCGGGCGCATTATTTTTTCTGTTATCGGAATAACACTTTTTTAAATTATTTTCATAAATTTGCCCCGGTAATGCGTATTTGAAAGATCAATTCAACAAAATAATTCAAAATCAAAGAGCTATGTTCGCAATCGACAATTACGATTTCAAAGGCAAGCGCGCGATCATCCGCGTGGATTTCAACGTGCCCCTCAACGAGAAGGGCGAGGTAACGGACGATACCCGCATCCGTGCGGCGATCCCCACCATCAAGAAGGTGCTCGAAAAGGGCGGCTCGGTCATCCTGATGTCGCACCTGGGGCGTCCCAAGAAGAATCCCGATCCCAAGTTCTCGCTGGAGCAGATCGTCCCCGCCATCGAGAAACGCCTGGGCGTGAAGGTGATGTTTGCCGGCGACTGCATGGGCGAGAAGGCCGCCGAGATGGCTGCAAACCTCAAGCCCGGCGAGGTGATGCTGCTCGAAAACCTGCGTTTCTATGCCGAGGAGGAGGGCAAGCCCCGCGGCCTGGCCGAAGACGCTACCGACGAGGAGAAGAAGGCTGCCAAGAAGGCGCTCAAAGAGGGCCCGCAGAAAGAGTTCGTCAAGCGGCTCGCTTCGTATGCCGATTGCTACATCAACGATGCGTTCGGTACGGCGCACCGCGCACACGCTTCGACGGCGCTGATCGCCGATTATTTCCCCAACGACAAGATGTTCGGCTATGTGATGGAGAACGAGCTGAAGGCCATCGACGGCATTATGCTCAACCCGCAGCGCCCGTTCTGCGCCATCCTGGGCGGTTCGAAGGTCTCGACCAAGATCACCATCATCGAGAATCTCCTGGAGAAGGTGGACGTCCTCATCCTGGGCGGCGGTATGACCTATACCTTCGCGGCTGCGGAGGGCGGTAAGGTCGGCAATTCGATTTGTGAGCCCGACCAGTTCCAGACGGCACTCGATATCCTGGCCAAAGCCAAGCAGAAGGGTGTGAAGGTCGTGATGTCGCCCGACGCGCTGATCGCCGACGCATTCTCGGCCGATGCCAACACCGATGTGGCTCCCGCCAACAATATTCCCGACGGCTGGGAAGGCGTCGACATCGCCGAGGAAGGCAAGAAGGTGTTCCGCGAGGAGATCCTCAAGTGCAAGACGATCCTCTGGAACGGCCCCGTGGGCGTGTTCGAGATTGACAAGTTCGCAACCGGTTCGCGCGCCGTGGCCGAGGCTATTGCCGAGGCTACCTCGAAGGGTGCCTACTCGCTCATCGGCGGCGGCGATTCGGTGGCGTGCATCAACAAGTTCGGCCTGGCGGACAAGGTTTCGTATGTTTCGACCGGCGGCGGCGCCCTGCTCGAATACATGGAAGGCAAGGTGCTTCCGGGTGTGGCGGCGATCCGCAAATAAGCCGACATTCCGATCCAGATCCGAAATAAAGACAAGGGGTGTTCCGGCATGGTCGGACACCCCTGTCGTCACTAAAAAACCCGAACACAATGAAAAAAATCATTCTTTTCGCTGCAACAATAGCTTGTATGGCAAGTTGTCAGAATACATCCAAAACCCCGGCCATCGACCTGGCCAACTTCGACCTTTCGGTAGCCCCGAACGCCGATTTCTACGAGTACGCCACGGGCGGCTGGCAGAAGAACAACCCCCTCAAACCGGAATATTCGCGCTACGGTTCGTTCGATATCCTGCGCGACAACAACGAAAAGCGTATCAACGAGCTTTTCTCGGAGATGACCAAGATGAAGGCCGAGCCCGGCAGCATCGAGCAGAAGATTTCCGACCTCTATAAGATGGGGCTCGATTCGGTGCGCCTGAACGCCGAGGGTGTAGCCCCGGTGAAGGACGCCGTCGGGGAGATCCTCGCCATCGGCGACCGTGCACAGCTGACCGGTGCCATTGCCGGACTCCACACGGCGATCGCCAACCCCTTCTTTTCCGTGGGTGTGCAGGCTGACTTGATGAACAGCGATATCAATGCCCTTTATATCTCGCAGTCGGGCCTCACGATGGGCGACCGCGATTACTACCTCGACCCCGAGAACGAGAATATCCGGACGGCCTACAAGGAGTATCTGGGCAAGCTTTTCCGTCTTGCAGGCATTCCTGAGGCAGACATCGAGAAAGCCGTGGCCGGTGTGATGAACATCGAGACGAAACTGGCCGAGAAGTCTTGGTCGAACACCGAGTTGCGCGACATACCGGCACAGTACAACCCCACGGCGAAGGCCGAGTTCGAGAAGACCTACGATGCCATAGACTGGCCCGCTTACTATAAAGCCATGGGCATCGGCGACTTCGACACGATCATCGTGACGACGAAATCGTCGATCGCCAACGCCAACGACCTGATGAAGAACGCTCCGCTGGAGGATATCCGTTACTACCTTGCGGCGCAGTACCTGGACGATGCCGCGTCGTACCTGAGCGACGATTTCCAGCAGGCATCGTTCGATTTCTACGGCAAGGCGATGGCCGGCCAGCAGGAGATGAAACCCCGCTGGAAGCGAGCCATGTCGGTGCCCAACGGCATCCTTTCCGAGGCCGTGGGCGAGATGTATGTCGCCAAATATTTCCCCGCAAAGGACAAGGAGCGTATGCTCGGGCTGGTGAAGAACCTGCAGACGGCGCTCGGGCAGCATATCGCGGCGCTGGACTGGATGTCGGACGCCACGAAGGCCAAGGCTCAGGAAAAACTGGCGGCCTTCACGGTGAAGATCGGTTACCCGGACAAGTGGAAGGACTATTCGACGCTGGCGATCGACCCCTCGAAGAGCTATTTCGAGAACATCGTGAATGCCAGCCTCTGGTATACGGCCGACAATATTTCGAAGCTCGGCAAGCCTGTCGATAAGGACGAGTGGCACATGTCGCCCCAGACGGTGAACGCCTACTACAACCCGACGACCAACGAGATCTGCTTCCCGGCAGCCATCCTCCAGCCGCCGTTCTACAACCCCGAGGCTGACGACGCCGTGAACTACGGTGCCATCGGCGTGGTGATCGGCCACGAGATGACCCACGGGTTCGACGACCAGGGCCGCAACTTCGACAAGGACGGCAACATGAACAACTGGTGGACGGAGGAGGACGCTGCTGCGTTCAAGGCCAAGACCGACATCCTCGTAAAGCAGTTCGACGCGATCGAGGTGCTGCCCGCCAAGGACGGCCAGCCTGCGATTATGGCCAACGGCTCCCTCAGCCTGGGCGAGAACATCGCCGACCAGGGCGGCCTGCGCGTTTCCCATACGGCGTTCCGTAACTCGCTGAACGGCACCGAGCCCGCGCCGATCGACGGATTCACCGCCGACCAGCGGTTCTACCTGGCTTACGCTACGCTGTGGGCGCAGAATATCCGCGACGAGGAGATCGCACGTCTTACGAAGCTCGACGTACACTCGCTGGGCAAATGGCGTGTGAACGCCACGCTGCGTAATCTGCAGGATTTCTACGATGCGTTCAGTATGACCGACGGGGAGATGTTCATGCCCGAGGAGGAGCGCGTGGTTATCTGGTAGGCGGGTGCCGCCCCGATCGATATGCCGGCGGCAGGGTAATCCCTGCCGCCTTTTTGTTTCCCTGCCGGGCGGGTTGCTATGTTGATTATATCGAAAAACGATAAATATTTTTTGATATTCAAAAATTGTTGTTATATTTGTCGCCGAACAAACCCTAAAAATAACTCTCAGCGACCATGGATTTACTCACAGTAGAACATGTCACCAAGCAATACGCCGGGCACAAGGCCCTCGACGACGTATCGCTCGCAATCCCCCGAGGTTCGGTCTACGGGTTGCTTGGCCCCAACGGGGCCGGCAAGACGACGCTGATCCGCATCATCAACCGCATCACGGCGCCCGACAGCGGCCGCGTGTTGTTCGGTGATCGCGAGATCACGCCTGCGGATGTTTACCGTATCGGTTACCTGCCCGAGGAACGCGGCCTTTACAAGAAGATGAAGGTCGGCGAACAGGCCGTTTTCTTCGCACGCCTGAAAGGGCTTTCGCGCCGCGAAGCCGTCGTGCGGCTCAAGCAGTGGTTCGTGAAGTTCGGTATCCAGGACTGGTGGGACAAGAAGATCGAGGAGCTCTCGAAGGGCATGGCTCAGAAGGTGCAGTTCATCGTCACGGTGCTGCATGAACCCGAACTGCTGATCTTCGACGAGCCTTTCTCGGGCTTCGACCCGATCAATGCCAACCTCCTGAAGGAGGAGATCCTCGCCCTGCGCGACAAGGGCTCCACGATCATCTTCTCGACGCACAACATGTCGTCCGTGGAGGAGATCTGCGACCACATCACGCTGATCAACAAGTCGCGCAACATCCTCTCGGGGTGTGTCGACGACATACGCCGCAGGCACGGGGCAAACATCTTCGAAGTGGCCTACCGGGGCGATGAGGCGGCGCTGCGCCGTGCCGTCGAAGGCCGCTGCGAGATCCTCGAAGGTTCGCAGGACAAGTCGGTATACGCTACGCTCAAACTCCATGTCGAGCGCGACGAGGAGGTGCGCGCAGTGATCGCCGCCGTGAACGACGCCGTCGAGCTGCGCTCGTTCCAGGAGATCATCCCGTCGATGAACGACATATTCATCCGCGCCGTCAGCGGGAACCTTTAGCCGGCCATGAACAGCAAGATCGTCAGCTCCGTCTTCGCCGTCGTGGCGCTGGGCATCCTCTTTTACGACGTCTGTGCCGGGGAGCGGGTTGCGCCGTGGGTCTACCTCTGCTTAGGGCTGCTCGTCGCGGCGCAGCTGATCAATCTCTTCGGGAACAAAACTCATAAAAACAAGTAAAACCATGTCACAAGTAGGTATCATCATAGGGCGCGAATTCAATGAGCGCGTCCGCAAAAAATCCTTCATCATCACCACGCTGCTGATGCCGCTGCTGATGGTCGGCCTGATGTTCGCCCCAATGCTCATCATGAAGTATTCGGGCGGCGACGAGAAACATATCGCCGTGATCGACGAGAGCGGGCTGATAGCCCCCAGGCTGCAAAGCGGCAAGGAGCTGATATTCGAGCCCACCGACCTTTCGACCGAGGCCGCGCGTAAGGAGCTGACCGACAAGTTCGGCGTGCTCTACATCGGTTCGGACATCCTCACCAACCCCAACAACGTGAAACTGTATGCCAATTCGTCGTCGTCGCTGTCGGTCGAAAGCAACATCACGGGGCAGATCGAGGATATCATAGAGGCCGAGAAACTCAAATCGTACAACATCGAAAACCTGTCGCAGATACTCCAGGAGGTGAAGACCCGCGTCGGTATGCAGACTTTCCGCAACGACGAGTCGCAGGAAGAGGAGGCGCACGCCAAATCGTCGGTGGTAGCCACGGGGACGGGCTTCGTACTGGGCATGATCCTCTACATGTTCCTACTGATCTACGGTTCGATGGTCATGCAGTCCGTGATCGAGGAGAAGAACAGCCGCGTGCTGGAGGTGATGGTTTCGTCGGTGAGGCCCTTCGACCTGATGCTGGGCAAGATACTCGGCGTGGCGTCGGTTGCCGTCGTGCAGGTGCTGATCTGGGGCGCGCTGTGCGTCGTAGGGGCGCTTGCGGTGGCGCAGATGATGCCGCCCGAAATGATGGAGGGCGTGCAGGCCATGCAACAGGGGGTTCCCGGCGCAGCGGCTGCGATCGACGTGAACCCGGAGATGTTGCAGGTGATAGCGGCCATTACGGACTTCGGCTTTATCCTCCGCATCTTCGCCTACCTGCTGCTGTTCGTCTTCGGCGGTTACCTGTTCTACTCGGCGATGTTCGCCGCGGTGGGATCGGCCGTAGACAGCATCCAGGACGCGCAGCAGTTGCAGACACCGATCACGATCCCGATCATCCTCGCCCTGCTGGTGATGATATCGGTCGTGAACGACCCCAACTCGCAGATGGCCTTCTGGTTCTCGATGATCCCCTTCACGTCGCCCGTGGTGATGATGGCGCGTATCCCTTACGGCATCCCCCTGTGGGAGATAATCCTCTCGCTGGTGATCCTCTACGCCTCGTTTACGGCGATGGTGTGGTTTGCGGCGAAGATCTATCGCGTGGGTATCTTCATGTACGGCAAAAAGCCGACGTTCAAGGAGCTGTACAAGTGGATGCGGTATAAGTATTAGTCCGCACCGCGAAACGCGGAATAACCGGGCCGTACGTTGTCGTGCGGCCCGGTTTGTTTTCGTGCTGCCGGGCCGTCCGCCCCGTGCGGGATCGGCTTGTCCGGGATCGGTGTTGTGCGCGGGACGTCCCGCGGCGGATGGGCCGGCGGCCGGCTCGTGCTGCCCGGGCGTGCGGGTGCGAAATCGGCGGGTGCCGGTATTTCCCCGGTTTTTACTATCTTTGGGGGTATGAAAGAGTCGAAATTCGTCAAAACCAAGATCGTCGCGGGCTATGTCATCCTGATTGCCGTCTGCGTCCTTTCAGTCGGGTATGTTTACCGTGCGGTGGTGCGTTTTTCGACCTCCGACGGCAGTTATTCGCTGCTGCACACCAAGCGCAATGTCGTGGGACAAACCCTCTACCACCTCTACCAGGCCGAGAGTTACGGCCAGCTGATGATCGCCGGATACAAGTCTTACGAGGCGCGGTACAAACGCGAATTGCGCACCGTGCGCGGCTATATCGACTCGTTGCGCATCCTGACCGGGGAGCAGGATTCGCTCCAGACGATGCGCCTGGACAGCATCGTGAGGCTGTTGGGCGACAAGGAACGGCGGACGATGAACCTGCGGCGGACGATCCGTTCGGCGGCTACGGCCAGTCTGCTGGACAAGAATATCCGCGAGCTGATCGGCCCGGCGGACAGTGTGGACAGCGTGGCGGTTTTGCGCGACAGCGTGTCGGTGCGTACGGTGGTGCAGGATACGCTGTCCGTGGCGGTGCCGCGGCGCAAGCGCAATTTCTTCCGCCGTTTCGCCGACCTGTTCAGTCCTCCCAAAGAGGATTCGAGCATCGTGATCTCTCACCGTGAGCGGGTCGTCGATTCGCTCCCCGCGACGGCCGTGAAGGATACGATCGCCATCGTCCTCAGGACGTTGCAGGATCGGGTGACCAGCGACCGCATCGGCATTTACGACCGGGCGTGGGATGAAGGGATGCGCCTCCGCTACAGCAACGAACTGGTGAATACGAAGATCTACCGCCTCATCATGGATTTCGAAGCCGAGGATACGGCGTTCCTGCTGGGCAAGATCGACCAGACGGAGGCTATCCGCCGCCGGTCGTCGTACGTGTTGGGCGGTATCGCCATCGTCGCCGTCGTGCTGATGCTGCTGTTCGTGGGTATCCTGCTGCGTGATATCAACCGCAGCACCCGCTACCGGAGGGCGCTCGAGCGGGCCAACCGCGACAACGAGGCGCTGCTGGCAGCGCGTGAGAAGCTGATGCTGGCCATCACGCACGACATCAAGGCGCCGCTGGGATCGGTGATGGGGTATATCGACCTGCTTTCGCGCCTCACCACGGGCAAACGCGAGGGACTTTACCTGCACAATATGAAGGAGTCGTCGGAGCACCTGCTGGCGCTGGTCAACAGCCTGCTGGACTTCTACCGGCTCGATATCAACAAGGTCGACGTCGACAACGTGGCGTTTTGCCCGGCACAACTGTTCGAGACGATCCGCGAGGGGTTTGCGGCCATGGCCGATGCAAAGGGCATCGCCCTTGTGCTCGAAGCCGGGCCGGGGGCCGGGGACGAGGTGATGGGCGATCCTTTCCGGATCCGCCAGGTTGCCGATAACCTGATATCCAATGCGCTGAAATTTACGGACGAGGGCAGTGTGACGATCCGGGCCGACGTCGTGGACGGACGGCTGGTATTCTCCGTGCGCGACACCGGGCGGGGCATCGGCCGCGAGGAGAAAGAACGCATTTTCCAAGAGTTCGTACGCCTGCGTTCGGCGCAGGGCGTCGACGGGTTCGGGCTGGGGCTTTCGATTGTCGACCGTCTGGTAAAACTGCTCGGCGGCAGCATCTCGCTCGAAAGCCGCCTGGGCGAGGGCAGTAAGTTCATTGTCTCGGTGCCGGTAGGCCGCAGCAGCGGGAAGAACCCCGGCGGCCCGCCGCAGCCTGCCCGCACGTCCGTCCGTCCGGACTTGAAGGTGCTGCTGATCGACGACGACCCGCTGCAACTGGAGATGACTGCCGGGATGTGCCGCCAGGCCGGGGTGGCTGCCGAGTGCTGCCAGTATCCCGAATATGCCGCCAAACTGGTGGCCGAAGGGGTGTTCGACGCTGTTTTTACCGATATACAGATGCCGTCGGCCGACGGGTTCAGCGTATTGGCCGCGGTGCGCGGGGTCGACCCTGCAATTCCCGTGGTGGCCGTTTCGGCGCGTGGGGAGATGGATGCCGGGGATTTCTCGGCACGCGGGTTCGCGGGATGCCTGCGCAAGCCGTTTACGGCGAATGAACTGGTTGCCGTGCTGAACACCGTCTGCGGCGCGGATGCCGCGGTGCCGCCCGCCGGGGGCGGGGTTTCCGCGGCCGGGGCGGAACAGGCGGACGGAGTGGATTTCAGCGCCCTGACTGCCTATGCGGGTGACGACACGGCGGCGGCACGGGGAATTCTGGAATCCTTCGCGGAGCAGGGCGCGACCAACTGTGCCCTGCTGGAGCGGGCGTTGGACGAAGGCGATGCGGCGGCACTGAAAGCCGTGGCGCACAAGATGGCGCCGATCTTCACGATGCTCGGGGCCGTGCAGGTGGCGGCGGCGCTGCGGACGGCGGAAAACTGGGAAGGCCCCCTGACCGACACGTTAGGCCGGGAGGTACGCACGGCGGCAGAAAATATCCGCGCGATTATCGCGGAAGCGCAAAAAAAGGTATCTTTGTCGTGAATATGGAACGGATTCTGATCGTAGACGACGACATCACCTTCGGCCTGATGCTCAAGACCTGGCTCTCGAAAAAAGGGTTCGGGACACAGACCGCAGCCAGTGCGGCGGCAGCCCGGACGGCTCTTGCGGAAGGAGGCTACTCGCTCGTGCTGAGCGATATGCGGTTGCCCGACGAGGACGGAATCGCCCTTTTGCAGTGGATGTCGGGGCAGCGGATCGAAGTGCCCGTGATCGTGATGACGAGCTATGCCGAGATCCAGAACGCCGTGCGCTGCATGAAACTCGGCGCCCGCGACTACGTCGCCAAGCCCGTCAATCCCGACGAATTGCTGAAAAAGATCCGCGAGGCGCTTGATGCCCCGGCGCCCGTAGGCGATGTCCCCCCGGTAACGCCGGAAAAGGCGCCGGAGACTTCCCGGGCTGCGGGCGGGGATATGCCCAACTATATCGAGGGGCAGAGCGATGCCGCGCGGCAGCTCTACGAATATGTGCGGCTCGTCGCGCCGACGAACATGTCGGTATTGGTGAACGGTGCCAGCGGCACGGGCAAGGAGCATGTGGCGCAGCTGATCCACCGCCAGAGCAAGCGTGCCGGAAAGCCGTTCGTAGCGGTCGATTGCGGCGCCATTCCGCGCGACCTGGCTGCTTCGGAGTTTTTCGGCCATGTCAAGGGGTCGTTCACGGGGGCTGTCGGCGATAAGACGGGCGCCTTCGAAGCGGCCAGCGGCGGCACGCTCTTTCTGGACGAGGTGGGGAACCTTACCTATGAAACCCAGGTGCAGTTGTTGCGGGCCTTGCAGGAGCGCCGCATCCGTCCCGTGGGCAGTAACCGTGAAGTTGCGGTCGACATCCGGCTGGTAGCTGCGACCAACGAAGACCTCGAAGCGGCGATCGCGCGCGGGACGTTCCGGGCCGACCTCTACCACCGGATCAACGAATTTACGCTCCGTATGCCCGAAGTGAGGCAAATGCGCGAGGATATCATGCTGTATGCCGATTTTTTCCTCGACCAGGCCAACCGCCAGCTGGACAAGCATATCGTCGGGTTCGACGGCGAAGCCGCTGCAGCCATGGTGCGTTACGACTGGCCGGGAAACCTGCGGCAGATGAAAAACACGGTGATGTCGGCGACGCTGCTCTGCCGGGGCGATTATATCTCCTGCCGCGAACTGCCGGCCGAAATCGCCGGGGTTTCCGGTGCGGTTGCGGTGCCGTTGCGCAACCCGGCCGGCGAGGAGGAGCAGATACGCCGTGCCCTGGCTCTGGCCGGGGGGAACAAGTCGCAGGCCGCCAAACTGCTCGGCATCGACCGCAAGACCCTTTACAACAAATTGCACCTCTACGGGATCGAGTGATGCGCCTGCGTGTGGAATTTTTCCACATACCTGTGGCGCGATTCCACACTTTTCCACATACCGCCGATTGTGGCACGTTTTGTTAACCGCTGTAATTCAGCGGTTTTCCGTTTTCTGTCCGCATGGCACGCCTCTTGGACTTTCCAAAGTCAGAAAGGTCGACGGGACAAATTACGAACCTGAAGAAATGAAGTGGAACCTAAATCATTAAGAGCTATGAAAAAGACAATTGTAACGATGGCAGCTTTGATGCTGATGGCTGGGAGCGCATTCGCATGCGCACAGCAACCCGAGAAGAAGGACGCCTCCGCGGCGACCGAAGCTGCGGCTCCCGCAACGGAGTCCCCGGCTACCGATGGACAGGAGAAATCGGAGTCCGGCGATGCGGATAAGACTGATTCGACTGCCGGAGAATCAGCCAAGGAGGAGAACAAGGTTGAGAGTACAAGCACAAGTGAGGGCAACTCCTCCTCCGCATCGGAAGCTTCGGCTACCTCTAAGTAAGCTTCCGGGATAATCATCAGTTAAACGATTGTTTGCCGGGTACCCCGCCTGTATGGGCGGGGTACTTTCTTTGTACCGCCGGGGCCGGCAGGACGGCCTGCGCACCGGTAGGTACGGACACAAAGGCGAAAGCCGGGATTCCCGGCTTTCGCCTTTGTGAAAGGGGCGTCGTGCGGACTACTCCTCGATAAAGTCGATGTTCACCTGGCGCTGGAACGCCTCCTGCAACGAGATCTGCGTCTCGGTCGAGGCGACGCCCTGGATACGCAGGATACCGTCGAAAATCGTACGCATGAGGTGCTCGTTGTCCACGCAGTAGAGTTTCACGAGGATGTTGCCCGATCCGGTGATGAAATGTGCCTCCACGATTTCGGGGATCTCCTTGAGCTGTTCCACGGTCTGCTTGAGCAGCTGCGGGTCTTTGAGCGTGATGCTGATGTGGGCGCAGACGTCGAAGCCCATCATCTTGGGGTCTACGATCAGGCGGCTGCCCAGGATCACGCCCGAATCGTCGAGCTTGCGGATGCGCTGGTGGATCGCAGCACCCGAAATACCGCATTCGCGGGCGATCTCGAGAAAGGGCATGCGCGCATTTTTGATCAGGTATTTGAGGATCTTGCGGTCGATTGCGTCTAATGAGGTCTTAGGCATATAAGGATTAGTTATTTGATGACATTCAATTCTTTGCCGACCTTGGTGAAGGCTGCGATGCAACGATCCAGCTGGTCGGTGGTATGGCCTGCCGATACCTGTACGCGGATGCGGGCCTGGCCTTTCGGCACGACGGGATAGTAGAATCCCGTGACGAATACGCCCTCGTCCTGCAGCCTGGCGGCGAAGTCCTGCGACAGCTTGGCGTCGTAGAGCATCACGGCGCAGATGGCCGACTGGGTGGGTTTGATGTCGAAGCCTGCGGCCATCATCCCCTCGCGGAAGTGCTCGACGTTGGCGACCAGCAGGTCGTGCAGTTCATTGCTCTCGGCGAGCATCCGGAACATCTCGATCCCGGCACCTACGACAGCGGGGGGCAGCGAGTTGGAGAAGAGGTAGGGGCGCGAACGCTGGCGCAGCATGTCGATGATCTCCCTGCGGCCGGTGGTGAAGCCGCCTACGGCACCGCCGAAGGCCTTGCCCAGCGTGCCGGTCAGGATGTCGACCTGGCCGCGCCGGTCGTAGAGTTCCGTGATGCCGCGGCCGGTTTTGCCCAGCACGCCTGCCGAGTGGCACTCGTCGACCATGACCAGGGCGTCGTATTTCTCGGCCAGGGCGCATATTTTGTCGAGCGGGGCGGCATTGCCGTCCATCGAGAACACGCCGTCGGTGCAGATGATGCGGAAACGCTGTGCCTGCGCCTTCTTGAGACACTCCTCCAGGTCGGCCATGTCGGCATTGGCGTAACGGTAACGTACGGCTTTGCAGAGACGCACGCCGTCGATGATCGAGGCGTGGTTCAGGGCGTCGGAGATGATGGCGTCCTGCTCGCCGAAGAGCGGTTCGAAGACACCCCCGTTGGCATCGAAACAGGCGGCGTAGAGAATCGTGTCCTCCGTGCCGAAATAGTCGGCAATGGCCTTTTCGAGCTCCTTGTGGATGTCCTGGCATCCGCAGATGAAGCGCACCGACGACATGCCGTAGCCGCGGCTGTCCATGGCTTTTTTCGCCGCCTCGACCAGGCGCGGGTTGTCCGAAAGCCCAAGGTAGTTGTTGGCGCAGAAGTTTAGCACCTTACGACCTGCAACTTCGATCTCCGCACGTTGCGGCGAAGTAATGACCCGTTCGCTCTTGTAGAGCCCTGCAGCCTTGATTTCAGCAAGTTCTTGCTGCAGATGTTCTTTGATTTTTCCGTACATATCCGTTAATGTTTTGATGAATTTCCGGTGTGTGAGGTGTCAATCTGTTAGCAAATATACGATTAATTTTTGAAAATAGCCACTGCTCCCGTGCTTTTTTCCATGTCGCGGTTACAATTTGTTAGCTCCGTGGCCGGGACGGACTTTCCCCCGCCCCCGGCTGGCCTTCGGACGATCCCCGGGTTCGGCGTCCCGCCGCATGTCCCGGCCGCGGCCGCGGGACAGGCCGGAAGCCCTCCGGGAAAGGATTTTCCGGCGGCGGCCGAGGTTTTCGGGGCTAATTGGCGGACGAGCGTATTTTTTTGATATATTTGTAGTTCGAATAAAAACCGTCAACTTATGAAAAAATCGTGTGTTTTGGTCAGCGGCGGCGCCGGTTATATCGGTTCGCATACCGCCGTGGAATTGATCAGTGCGGGGTACGACGTGGTGATCGTCGACAATCTCTCGAACAGCGACATGGATGCAGTCGAGGGTGTGCGCAGGATCACGGGCGTCGACGTCCCGTTCGAAAAAGCCGACTGCTGCGACCGCGACGCCTTTGCCAGGGTGTTCGAAAAATACGACTTCGATTCGGTAATCCACTTCGCAGCGTCGAAGGCCGTGGGCGAATCGGTGAGCAAACCGTTGGAATATTACCGCAACAACCTCATGTCGTTCATGAACGTCATCGGCCTGATGCGCGAGTACGGGCGGCAGAACATCGTCTTCTCGTCGTCGTGCACCGTCTACGGCGAGGCCGACGTGCTGCCCGTCACGGAGCAGACGCCCCGCAAGCCCGCCACGTCGCCCTACGGCAACACGAAGCAGATGTGCGAGGATATCCTGCGCGACTCGCTGGCCGCCTACGAGGGGCTGAAAGGCATTGCGCTGCGTTATTTCAACCCGATCGGGGCGCACCCGTCGGCGCTGATCGGCGAGCTGCCGCGCGGCGTGCCGCAGAACCTGGTGCCCTACATCACGCAGACCGCCGCCGGCATCCGCGAATGCCTGTCGGTGTTTGGGGACGACTACCCGACGCCCGACGGCTCGAACATCCGCGACTATATCGACGTGGTAGACCTGGCGAAGGCGCATGTGGCGGCGATCCGGCGCATGATCGAGGACAGGAACAAGGCCCGGTACGAGGTATTCAACATCGGCACGGGGCGCGGGGTTTCGGTGCTGGAGCTGGTGCACCGGTTCGAGCAGGTCAACCACCTCAAACTCAACTATAAGATCGTCGGCCGCCGTGCGGGCGACATCGTGGCCATCTGGGCCGATCCGTCGTATGCCAACAACGAACTGGGCTGGCGGGCCGAGCGCTCGCTCGACGAGACACTCGCGGCAGCCTGGAAATGGGAGAAGCATATCCGCGGCATCGAATAGCGCAATGCACTGCCGCAAACCCGAAAGGGACGGATCCGCACCGGATTCCGTCCCTTTCCCGTAAATACGCTTATGGTGTTTGTATTTACTTTCTGCGCCGTATGTTGTCGGTGAGCGATTCGACCCTGCAAGGGCCGTCGTACGTTATCCGGGCGGCTGTCGAAGCATTTATCCGCAGGGTGCCCGAGCACCACACGTCGGCCTTGGCATAGTTCGATACGGTCAGGTCGTAATCGGCGACTCGCAGCTCGGGGGCGCTGAACACGGCTCCGGACGATACCCTGACCGCGGCGCTGGCGACCTGTGCCGACCCTTTCAGGTTGATCTTGCCGTAACTGCCGACTTCCGCCTCGAGCGAATTCCCGCTGAACGTGCCGCTGAACGAGCCGCCGCTGCTGACGGTCAGTTTCGCCTGCCGGCTGTTCACCGTCACCGCGCCGGAGAATTTGGCGTAGCTGTCGACGCTCAGCGTCAGTGCATCCGAGAACAGCGTACTGCTGACACTGGCGCCGCTGCTGATCTTGAGCGTCAGGACGGAAGCTTTGATGTCGTTCGAGAACTTGGCGTAGCTCCCGACCGTAACTTGGCAGTTGTTGCGGCAGTCGACGGGCGCCTGTGCCGACCCGTAGCTCGAAACCCGCAGCTCGCAGTCGTTGCAGCGTACCGAGCCCGAGAATTTGCCGTAGCTCGACACGTTGAGCTGGGCGGTACCCGGGGTGTCGATGTCGGCGATGACCGATCCGTAGCTCGAAACGGAAACCGCGACCGAGGGCCCTTTCAGCGGCAGCTTGCAGGTCACCTTGCCGTAGGAGCCGGCCGATATCTGGCGCAGGGCGGCCGACGCGGGAACGACGACCGAAACCGAAATGTTCTCCGTATTGTTGGCGTTGACGCGGAATTTCAGCGTCCCGCCGTCGCGCTCGAGCACCAGGTAGTCGATCACATTGTCGTCGGCCGTCACGCTGATGGTTCGGGCCGTGGGGCTGACCGTGACGTCGAAGAACGCCGCGGCCGAAATGCCCGTGTAGTCGCCCGCCTTGCCCCAGTCCTGCGTCACCATGCGCCCGCTGCCTTTCAGCCGCGTGTTCTGGTTGCGGCGGCGGTCGACGGCGGCACGTTTGATGTTGGTGCCGATTTCGCCCTCCGTGTTGTAGAGGCGGCGGATCTGCTCGGCGGTGAGCACAGCGGCGAATTTGTCCACGTAGTCGCGTTTGACCTGCGCCGTGGCGGCGATGTTCGAGAGCTTGGTTTTGAGTCCCTGCCGTTGAGCGGCCTCGTCCGTTCCCGCATCCGGGGTATTGACGGCCTTGTCGAGCGCCTCGCGGTAGGCTTTGTAGAGCGGTTCGAACTCCTTGCGCTGGCGCGAGGTAAGCCCCAGTTCGCGCACGACCTGCTCGCGGGCGGCCTTGTTCAGCTCTTCGATCGACTGGTTGGCGACGGCGGCCGTTTCGGCGGCGTCGATGGCGGCGCGCGCTTCGGCAATGGCGCGGTCGATCTCGCGGTCGGAGGCGCCGACGGCCCTGCGGGCCTCGGCCATGGCACGGTCGATCTGGCGGTCGGTGGCGTTTACGGCGCGGCGCGCTTCGGACAAGGCCCGGGAGACCTCCCGGTCGGCCGCGTTGTCGGCCGTGTTGACGATAGCCCGGGCTTCGGCCAGAAGCTGTTTCAGTTCGTCACCGGCGGGCGCGGCCTTGCCTGCGAGGGCGAAGAGGAGCGCGCAAAGAAAAGTGAGGAGTTGTTTCATAGCGCATGGAATTTTAAAGTTGCTGGTTGTAGAGTATGTCGTCGTAGTTCTCCGCCGCAGCCTGTTGCAGGGTTTCGGTCGGGGTCGTGGCGAGCATCTGCTCGATGTCCGGCAGCGGGGCCTCGGCGCGGTGGCTGAGGTGTCCGGAGAGGAGGATGCCCGTTGCCAGGAGGGCTGCCGCGACACTCACCCCTGCCGCCAGGTAAAGCCGGCGGGTGCGGGCAGCGGGTGCGGGCCGTGCCGCCGTATTGCGCAGGATGCGTTCGTGCAACGCTTCGAGGCGATGCTCAGGCAGGTCGTAAGGCAGCCGCCTGCCGATATTTCCGAATTCGTGGTTCATAGTTCCCGTGTTAGTTTCTCTTTCAGTTTCTGTACCGCATGGTGGTAATTGACCTTGAGCGTCTCTTCGCGCTGCCCCAGCACGCGGGCGATCTGTCCGTAGGGCATCCGGTCGTAGTAGCGGAGGTTGAAGACCAGCCGTTGCTTGAGCGGCAACTCCAGGATCGCCTGCTGGAAACGTACCAACGTCCGGTCGGCATCCTCGCCGCACTCCTCCGCCACGCGGCTTGCCAGGATGCGGCTTACGTCGTCGAGCGAGGAGAAGAGCCCCGGCCTGCGCCGCCGCAGCATCGTCAGTGCGGTGTTCGTGGCGATGCGGTAGAGCCATGCCCCCAGTTCCCCGGCTCCGCCCCGGAAGGTGCCGATCTTGTCGTAGGCGCGGATGAAGGTTTCCTGTACCACATCCTCGGCATCTTCGTGGACGACGACCAGCCGTCGTGCGTGCCAGTAAAGCGGCCGCAGGTATGTCCCGACCAGACGGTCGAACGCCCCGCGCCGGGTGGCGGGATCGCGTAGCGCCGAGAGTTCTTCTGCGGGTATGTCGCGGGTCGCTTCCATGAGGGTTTGTCTGTAAGACGCGTTAAAGTTGCAAAAGTTAAATCCCAAACCGAAATTTTTTTGCCCGGAAACGAATTTTTTACGGTTGATTTTCGATTCTTGATATTTTACCTTATCTTTGCGATCCGAAACAGGCGGAATTGGGGCGTGGCTTGCGTGGCCGGGCTGAGAACCGCCGGTGGTAACACATTAAAAAACAAACGTATTATGAAAACTATCTCTGTAAAGGCCGTTAAGCGTGATGAGTACGGCAAGAAAGCGGCCAAGGCCGTACGCCGCGAGGGCATGGTACCCTGCGTACTGTCGGGCAACGGCGAGTCGGTTTCCTTCTCGGTAGACCCCCGCGAGATCAAGGCCCTGATCTACACCCCCAACTCTTACATCGTCGAGTTCGATTTCGACGGCAAGAAAGAGCAGGCCGTGCTGCGTGAGGCGCAGTTCCACCCCATCCGCGAGCAGATCCTCCACCTCGATTTCTACCGCATTGCCGAGGGTAAACCCGTATCCATCGCCATTCCGGTACGCCTGACGGGTAACGCCGAAGGTGTGAAGGTCGGCGGTAAGTTGACGCTGTCGGCCCGTAAGCTCGTCGTGAGCGCGCTGGTCGAGAACCTGCCCGACGAACTGGTCGTGGACGTAACCGAACTGGGTGTCGGCAAGACCATCTTCGTAGGCGACCTTGCATTCGAGAACCTGAAATTCGTCACTCCGGCTTCGACGGCCGTCTGCGCAGTGCGCGTAACCCGTGCATCGCGCGGTGCGGCGGCACAAGCCTAATCGGTAGCGTATGAAATACCTTATTGTTGGGTTGGGAAATATCGGCGCCGAATATGCCGGAACCCGGCACAACATCGGATTCAAAGTGTTGGACGCCCTCGCCGAGGCGTCCAACGCTGTTTTTACGACGGCGCGTTACGGCGATGTGGCCGAGTTGAAGCATAAGGGGCGTACGCTGATCCTGCTGAAACCCTCGACCTACATGAACCTTTCGGGCAAAGCCGTCCGTTACTGGATGGAGGCCGAGAAGATCGCCCCGGAAAACCTGCTGGTGGTTTCGGACGACATTGCGCTGCCGTTCGGCACGCTGCGTATGCGTCCCCGGGGGAGTGCCGGGGGGCACAACGGGCTGAAGAATATCGCCGAGCTGCTGGGAACGGAGGACTACGCCCGGATGCGCTTCGGCGTGGGCGGGGATTTCCCCAAGGGCCACCAGGTCGACTATGTGCTGGGGGAGTGGTCGGACGAGGAGCGCAAGGCGCTGCCCGAGCGGCTCAAGGTGTTCGGCGACGCGATACTTTCGTTCACGACGATCGGGCTGGAACGCACGATGAATTTTTTCAACAAGAAATAGGCGAATAGTTGAAAAGAGCCGTAGGCTCGAAACACGGAAACGGACGATTTATCGTGCTTGCATGATATTTTGTCCGTTTCGGCGTTTTATCTCCCGCAGGGATTCTCAAGTGTTCGTCAGTTCCGCCGCAGAAATCACGCCCCGTGCCATGGGCGTAGCGAAGGCGTAATTCCGACCGGACGGTTCGGGGCTTCGTGCCTACGCAAGGCCCCGAGAACGAGGCTGCTGCGGACGCCGCCGCGAAGGTCGGGAGTTCGTATGGGGAGGCGCAGGACATACTGGCCTACTCGTCCCCGTCGTAGTAGATTCCGTCCATCAGCCCGTCCAGTTCGCGGCGCTCCTTTTTGGTCGGGCGCCCCGTACCGCGGTCGCGGAAGACGAAGATAGTTTCGCGCGGGCTGCTGAGCTTGTCCAGCTCCTCCTGCGGGGTGATGTTGAGGCAGTACAGGGGGACGTTCTTGGCCGGCTGGCGGCTCGACACGAAGTCGAGCACCCGGTAGGAGTAGGTCACCTGCATCTTGCGCACGGCGATCACGTCGCCGATCTTCACTTCGCGCGAGGGTTTGGCGGCGGAGCCGTTTACCGTGACTTTGTTGTTGCGGATGGCATCCGCGGCGTCGCTGCGGGTTTTGAACACCCGCACCGCCCAAAGGTATTTGTCGAGTCTTATGTCGTCCATGGCCATGTTATTTTTCGTAAATGGATTCGCTGCGGGGCGTATCGTGCGACTGTTCGTCGTTCTGGCGGCTGACGCTGAGGATCATGCCCAGCGCGATGGTGGTGAAGATGGTCGACGAACCGCCGCGCGAGATCAGCGGCAGCGTCTGCCCCGTTTCGGGGATCAGGTTGACGGTCACCATGATATGCAGCAGCGCCTGGCAGGTTATCAGCAGGGCGAGCCCAAGTACCAGCAGCCCTGGGAATGCTGTCCCGCAGCGGCGGAATATTTCGATGCCCCGGAAGAATATCCACAGGTAGAGCATCAGCAGGGCCAGTGCCAGTACGATGCCGTATTCCTCGACGAAGAAGGCGTAGGCGTAGTCGCTTTCGGGATGGATCATCTCGACGCGCATGGCGCTCTGTCCGGCGCCTTCGCCGAAGACCCCGCCGTTATGGATGGCGATCATCGACCGCTCGGTGTCGGTGAGGTGCTCGATCGGTTTTTCGGTCTGCGAGCGCGTCCAGAGGTGGATCCATGTCGAGACGCGCCCTTCGGCCGTCTCGCTGCGCCCGAGGTTGAGCGTCATGATGAAGACGATGCCGATGCAGGCCAGCCCGATGAGTTTCACCAGTTCGCCCAGGCGGACGCGCCCGATGAGCATCATGACCCACGAGGCCATGAAAACCAGTACGGCCGAGGAGGTGTGGGCCGGGAAGATCACCGCGCACGAGACCACGACGGGCATCAGGATCGGCCATGTCCCCTCGCGCCAGATGCGGCGCTGTTCGCGCGACGAACGCCACGTCCAGAATTTGAGCGACGGGACGATGCGTATCTTGTCGATCTTCGACTGCCGCCCGGCCAGTTGCCGGGCCAGGAACAACACCGTGGCCACCTTCAGCGCCTCGGAGGGCTGGAACTGGAACGGCCCGAGGGGTATCCAGCGGGCGGCGCCGTTGGTCGTGGCGCCGATGAAATAGACGGCGACGGTGAGTGCGACCGAAAGGAAATAGACGGGGCGGGATAACAGGTTGTAAATCCGGCAGTTGATCTTCTGCACGGCAACCAGGATGATGAGGCTGACGACGAGGATGATGAGTTGCTGGCGCAGGAAATGGGCCGTGGTACGCGCCGTGTGGGCGTCGTAGGCCATCTTGGCCGTCGACGAGTAGACCACCAGCACGGAAATCACCGCCAGCGCCGCGACGATGATCCACAGGACGCGGTCGCCGGTAAAGAGCCGGAACTTGTGTTTTTCGGGGGCTTCGGGGGTTTCGCAGGCGCTCTCCCCGGCATCGGTGCCGCGCACGCCGCGGCGTCGCGGCGCGTCCTGTGCCCCGGCCTTTCCGTCCGTTGCGCGGGGGGATTTGCCGGGTGCTTCCGTCCAGGGTTCCTGTGCCGGCCCTTCATCCTGCGTGTATTTCCGTTCGCCGAGCTTCATCGTGCTATGCCTTTTCGTTTACCCACGCCTTGAACAGCTCGCCGCGGTTTTCGTAGTTCTTGAAGAGGTCGAAGCTCGCGCAGGCGGGCGAGAGCAGCACTGCGTCACCGGGCTGTGCGGCGGCTTTGGCGGCCTCCATCGCGGCGTCGAGCGAGCCGGTGGAGACCACATCGGGCACCACACCCGTGAACTCTTCGATCAGCTTGGTGTTGTCCGCGCCCATGCAGACGAGCGTATGTACCTTCGTACGGGCGAAAGCCTTCAGCGGTTCGTAGTCGTTGCCTTTGTCCGTGCCCCCGGCGATCCATACCACGGGGCGTGTCATGCTTTCGAGCGCATAGTATACCGAGTCGACATTGGTGGCCTTGGAATCGTTGATCCACAGTACGCCGTTGGCTTCCCGGACGGGTTCGAGGCGGTGGCAGACGGGGGCGAAGCCGTAGATCGAGCGGCGGATCGAGGCCGGCGCGACGCCTGCCGCAAGGGTCGCAAGAGCCGCGGCCATGGCGTTATAGGCATTGTGCAGCCCTTTGAGCTGCATCTTGGCCGTGTCGATCTCGACCGAGGCCTTCCCGACGGCCGCCGTGAATTTGCCGTCGCAGAGGAAGGCGTCGCCGGCACCGCTCGCCACGGCATTCTTTGCGGCGAAGGGAAGTTGCTTCATGCGCAGGTCGTACCTGGGAAGCTGCTGCCAGATCACCTCGTCGTCGCCCGAATAGACGAAATAATCGCGCGAGTTCTGGTTCTGCGTGATGCGCATCTTCGAATCGACGTAGTTTTGGAAACAGTGTCCGTAGCGGTCGAGGTGGTCGGGCGTGATGTTCATCAGCACGCCGATATGGGCGCGGAACCTGAACATGCCGTCGAGCTGGAACGAGCTTAATTCCAGCACGTACCAGTCGTAGTTGCCCGTGGCCACCGAGTAGGCGAAACTCTCGCCGATGTTGCCGCCCAGGGCGGCGTTCATCCCGGCGTCGCGCATGATCTTGTAGATGAGCGACGTGGTGGTGGTTTTGCCGTTCGAGCCGGTGATGCAGATGCATTTCGACCGGCCCAGGTAACGGCCCGCGAACTCCATTTCCGAAATGACGGGAATGCCTGCCGCACGGATTTTCCGCACTATGGGGGCCGTTTCGGGGATCCCTGGCGACTTGACGACCTCGTGTGCCGCAAGGATGCGTTCCTCGGTGTGGCCGCCTTCCTCGTAGGGAACCTGCCACTCGTCGAGCTTGGCTTTGTAGCGGTCGGCGATCTTCCCCATATCGGAGAGGAATACGTCGAACCCTTTCTTTTTGGCGAGGATCGCGGAGCCGTAACCGCTGATGCCTCCGCCCAGGACTGCTATCTTTTTCATGATTACCGGATCTTTAACGTTACCAGGGTGATGGCGGCCAGCAGCAGCGAGATGATCCAGAAGCGGAGCACGATCTTGGTTTCGAACTGCCCTTTTTTCTGGAAATGATGGTGTACGGGGGCCATCAGCAACAGGCGCTGCCCTTCGCCGTATTTGCGTTTGGTGTATTTGAAGTAGCCGACCTGCATCATCACCGAGAAACTCTCGACCAGGAACACGCCGCACAGCAGCGGCAGCAGCAGTTCCTTGCGGATGCAGAGGGCGAAGACGGCGATGATGCCGCCGATCGACAGGGAGCCGGTGTCCCCCATGAAGATCTGCGCCGGGAAGGAGTTGTACCACAGGAAGCCGACCAGCGCGCCCGCGAAGGCCGCCGCGAAGACGACCAGCTCTCCGCTGTCGGGGATATACATGATGTTGAGGTAGTCGGCGTAGACGATATGTCCCGAGAGGTAAGCCAGCACGCCGAGTACGGCCACGATCGGGACGGAGACGCCCGTGGCCAGCCCGTCGAGGCCGTCGGTGAGGTTGGCGCCGTTCGAGACGGCCGTGACGACGAAGATCGCCACCAGCACGTAGAGCAGCCAGGTCGTGGCACTGTCCTCGCCCGTGAGCCATCCGTAGTCGAATTCGTTGTTCTTGACGAAGGGGATGGTGGTTTTGGTGGTCTTGGTGCTTTCCGAGCTCAGGACGACGTTCCGCTGCACGCTTTCGATCACCGATCCGTCGGGGTTCAGGTAGACGGTCTGCACGGGCTGCGTGACCTTCTCGCGGACGATGATCTGGGGCGAAAGCCACATCGTCGTGCCGACGATGATGCCCAGCCCGACCTGGCCCACGATCTTGAAGCGGCCCTTGAGCCCCTCCTTGTTGTGGCGGAAGACCTTGATGTAGTCGTCCAGCCCGCCGATCAGCCCCAGCCAGACGGTCGAGACGATCATCAGCTGGATGTAGATGTTGTCGAGCCGTCCGAAGAGCAGGATCGGGACGAGGATCGCCAGCAGGATGATGACGCCGCCCATCGTGGGGGTGCCGCGTTTCTGGAGCTGTCCCTCGAGCCCGAGGTCGCGGATGTCCTCGCCGATCTGCTTGCGGCGCAGGAAGTCGATGATCTTGCGGCCGAAGATGATGACGATCAGCAGCGCGAGGATGATGGCCGCCGCCGCGCGGAACGAAATATACTGGAACATACCCGAGCCCGGGATGTCGTAATATTCGCCTAAATACTTGAAAATGTGATAGAACATGTCGTATGTCGGGTTTTTAGTTTCTGAGTGTGCCGAAGGCCTTGCCGACCTCCTCCTTGTCGTCGAAGTGGTGTTTTACGTCGCCGATGATCTGATAGGTTTCGTGCCCTTTGCCCGCGATGAGCAGGATGTCGCCCGGCCGGGAGAGCATTGCGGCGGTGCGGATGGCCTCGGCACGGTCGACGATGCGCAGGAACCGGGCGCCGGGGTCGAGGCCGGCGGCCATCTCGTCGAGGATCGCCCCGGGCGACTCGTGGCGCGGGTTGTCCGAGGTGAAGATGGCCGTATCGGCGTATTTCACCGCGATCTGCGCCATCTCGGGCCGTTTGGTGCGGTCGCGGTCGCCGCCGCAGCCGCAGACGACGATCAATTGTTGCGTCGGGGTGCGGATCTCCTGGATGGTCTGGATGACGTTTTCCAGTGCGTCGGGCGTATGCGCATAGTCGACGATGGCCGTGGTTCCATTCTCCGCCCGCACGAATTCGAAGCGCCCGCTCACGGCATGGAGCATGCTCATCGCGCGCAGCACTTCGGCGCGGTCGAGTCCCAGCAGCACCGCGGCGCCGTAGACGGCCAGCAGGTTATAGGCGTTGAAGCGTCCTACGAGCCCAACCCATACTTCCTGCCCGTCGATGCGCAGCAGCATGCCGTCGACGTGCATCTCGACGATCTTGCAGCGGAAATCGGCCATCGTGCGCAGCGAATAGGTGTGTACCCCGGCTGCGGTGTTTTGCACCATGACGCGGCCGTTTTTGTCGTCGGCGTTCGTCAGGGCGAAGGCATCTTTGGCGAGGGAGTCGAAGAAGAGTTTTTTGGCGCGGATGTATTCGGCGAAGGTCTTGTGGTAGTCGAGGTGGTCGTGGGTGATGTTCGAGAAGATGCCGCCCGCGAAATGCAGTCCCCGCGTGCGTTGCTGCACGATGGCATGCGACGAACACTCCATGAAGCAGTATTCGCACCCTTCGTCGGCCATCTCGCGCATCATGGCGTTCAGCCGCACGGGGTCGGGCGTGGTGTGGGTCGCCTCGACGATGCGTTCGCCGACCTTGTAGACGACCGTCGAGACCAGCCCGGCCTTGTAGCCCAGTGCCCGCACAAGGTCGTAGAGCAATGTCGCGGTCGTGGTCTTGCCGTTGGTGCCGGTGATGCCCACGAGTTTCAGTTCGCGGCTCGGGTGGCCGTAGAAGGCTGCGGCCATGTCGGCCAGCGCTCCTGCGGCGTCGGGGACGACGACGTAGGCCACCCCGTGGGCCGTTTCGGCAGGCAACTGCTCGCAGACGACGGCCGAGGCGCCTTTTGCGACGGCGTCGGGGATGAAGTCGTGCCCGTCGGACTGCGTGCCGCGGGTGGCGAAAAAACAGTCGCCCCGCGTCACGGCCCGCGAATCGTAGGCCAGGGCGGCCACCGTCGTGGAACCGTCGCCGTGCAGCGCCGTGACGGGCGTATCTTTGAGTAGGTCTTTCAGTGTTTTCATCTTATTTCAGTGTTATGCCGACCGTCGAGCCAGGCGTGATGCGGGCTCCGGCGGGGATACTTTGCTGTGTTACGGCGCCCGCGCCCGAAAAACGGACTTTCAGCCCGCGGCTTTCGAGTACGAACAGTGCATCCTTGAGCCCCATGCCGCGCACGTCGGGCATCGTCCCTGTTTCGGGCGGGAGGCTCGTGATGATTACGTTCGAGAGGCTATCGACCCGGGCGCGCCCCCAGCCCGTACGCTGGTCGAACGAGGCGCGGGGCGAGAACTTGTCGGCCACGCGGCGGATCTGGGCGATGTCGCCGCCCTTGACGTGCCCCGGGTAGCAGCGGCCGCCGTGCCGTTCCACGCGGCCGTACCAGTCGCGGTTGCGGTTGTAAATGTAATCGACCATCCGTTTGACCACGGGGCCCGCCAGCGGCCCGCCATAGTAGGCTTTGCCCGGTTGCGCCCGGGTTTCGATGGTTGTCAGCACCGTATAGCGGGGATTGTCGGCCGGGAAATAGGCGACCATCGAACCGAGGTAGTAGCGCCCCTCGCGGCTGCGGGCGTCGGTGATCTGCGCCGTGCCGGTCTTGGCGGCCACGCGCAGGCGCGTGGAGTCCTTGAAATAGAGGCTTGCGGTACCTTGCGTGCAGACCAGTTCGAGGCAGCGCTGCACTTCGCGCAATGCCGCGCGCGAGCAGATCGACGAGGCGATGGTCTGCGTCTCGAACCGCTCCTCGACGCGGTCGCCGCGCCGCAGTTCGCGGATCAGCACGGGCGAGATCATCTTCCCGCCGTTGGCGATGGCGTTGTAGAACGTGATCATCTGGATCGGCGCCAGCCGCACGCGGTAGCCGTAGCTCATCTTGACGAGCATGACGCCCGGGTCGGGTACTTTCCAGTCGGCGGTGATCGACGGGGCGCGTTCGCCGAGCCGTTCCAGCCCGACGGTCTTGCCCAGGTGGAGTTTTTCGTGCAGGAAGTCGCTGTATTCCTGTTTTTTGCCCGTGATGCCGTAGCGATCCCAGATCGCCTTGGCGAAATAGACATTCGACGACGAGGCTACGGCGCGGCGGAAGCCGATGACATGGTCGCCCCGGTGCGAGTCGCGGATATTCCGGGCCGGGCCGACCGTCACGGGGTCGCCGTTGTGCGTGTCGTAGGTCGTCTCGGGCGACATGCCGGCGTCGTCGAGCAGCGTGAGCATCGTCGCCAGCTTGAAGGTCGATCCGGGCTCCATGCTGCGTCCCAGCGCGTAGTTCTCCCTTTCGTAATAGCTGCCGCCCGAGGAACCCGAGCGGCCCAGGTTGGCCATGGCGAGTATCTCGCCGGTCTCCACCTCCATGACGATGGTCGTGCCCCAGATGGCGTTCTGGGCTTCCAACTGGCGCCGCAGCGCCTTGTCGGCCACGTCCTGCAGGTCGAGGTCGAGTGTCGTCACGATGTCGTACCCGTCCACCGGGTCTTCATGCCCGGCTCCCGCCACGCGGCCGTAGAAGCCCCGGGCGATGCGCTGCCGCAGCGCCTTGCCGTCCCGTCCCGCGAGTTCCTCACGGTAGGCCTCCTCGATGCCGTAATTGCCCTTGTCGCCCGTGAGCCCGATCGTACGGCGCGCCAGTTCGCCCTGCGGGTAGATGCGCTGGTCGCGTTCGACGAGGCGGTAGACCATGCCCATGTTCCAGTTCAGCATCGGGTAACGCCGCAGGGTCTGCCATTCGGCATAGTCCACCTCGCGGGGGAAGATGTTGACGGGTGTGTGGTCGCGGATCGTGTCGTAGATTTTCCGGGTGACGTACTCCTCGCCCCGCAGGCGATCCATCATGCGCGACAGCCACCCTTCGGAGCGCAGGTAGGAGGTGTCGCGGCCGTTGACCAGCCGGTAGCGGCGGGCGTGCTCCTCGCGGAAGCGGCGGGCGTATTCCGAGGCGGGTTTGTCCTTGAAGAAGGCGGAGAGCAGCTTGGCGAGCGAGTCGCTCTGTTCGCGGAAGGTCTTGAGCGAATCGAGGCCGGGCGAAGCGAAGTCGAAGGCCGCCTGGTAGCGGAAGATCGAGGTCGCCAGCGGTGCCCCGTTGCGCGAGAGGATGCTGCCCCGCTGGGCCGGGATGGTCTCTTCGGTGAAGATGCGGCTGGCGAGCCGATCGGCGTTGTAGGCCACTTCGGCGCTGAAAAGCTGTACCCAGACCAGGCGTGCGAACACGGTGAGCCCCGCGAGTATGAACAGCACGTAAAGCAGCCGTACCCGCAGCAGAATGTCGCTTTTGATCTTCGAACGCTCCTGTTTCATCGCCGTTTAGTTTTCGATGATTTCGCCCGGGGCGGAGGGGTCGCTCAGGTCGATGCCGCGTTCGCGCAGCCGCTCGACGATGGCCGAGTGGGTCGTACGGCTGTAACGCTGCTCCTGCAGGCGGATCGACCGTTCGCGCAGGATCTGGACTTCGCGTTCGAGGCGCGTGTATTTCATGTCGAGGTGCAGCGCCGTGAACATGACGGCGATGCTCAGGAAGAACATGCCCGCGATCGAGAGCATGTAGGGGTAATATTTCGATACGCCTTCGCGTACGAGGATCGTGCCCGAGAAAAGCTGCCAGAAGGTGCTGGCCCTGCGGCGGCGCTCCCTGCGTTCGCGCTCCTCGGCTTCGGCCTTTTCTGCTGCCTCGCGTTCCAGGTCGGCGCGGATCTCCTCCTCGGCCTCGCCCCGTTCGATGCGCAGTACCTCGCGCCGCACGCGGCGGGCGAATTCCGCTTCCTGTGCGCGCTGCGCCTCCTCTTCGGGGGTTATGGGGTCGAATTCGTGGTCGGGATACATGGCCGGGTCATCGTTTTACGGCGGCGCGCAGCTTCGCCGAGCGCGACCGGGGGTTGCGTTCCAGTTCTTCGTCCGAGGGGACGACCGCCTTGCGCGTGAGGATTTCGAATGGCGTGAGGGCGCGGCCGTAGAAATCCTTTTCCACCGCGCCCGCGAAATTGCCGCTGCGCAGGAAATTCTTTACCAGCCGGTCTTCGAGCGAGTGGTAGGAGATGACGACCAGCCGTCCGCCGGGGCGCAATACCCTGAGGCTCTGTTCGAGCGCCATCTTGAGTGCCTCCATCTCGCCGTTGACCTCGATGCGGAGTGCCTGGAAGAGCTTGGTCAGGAACTTCGACTCGTCTTTCTTCGGCGTGCAGGGACGGACGGCCTCGACCAGCTGCGCCGTGGTTTGAATCGGTGCCGTTTCCCGCGCCCGGACGATGCAGTTGGCGACCTTCCACGGGGTGTCCAGTTCGCCCCAGTCCCCCAGCAGCTGCGTCAGCGTCTGGGCCGGGTAGCTGTTGACGACCTTCGCCGCCGTCAGCCCGCCCCGCTGGTTCATGCGCATGTCCAGCGGCGCCTCGCCCCGGAACGAAAAACCCCGTTCCACGGCGTCGAAATGGTGCGACGAGACTCCCAGGTCGGCCAGTATGCCGTCTGCCTCGGTCACCCCGCGCAGCCTGAGGGCTCCGCGCAGGAACCGAAAATTGCTTTCGACGTAGTGGAACCGTCCGTCGGCGGGGGCGTTGGCGAGCGTGTCGCGATCCTGGTCGAAGGCATAGAGCCGCCCTTCGGGCCCCAGCTCTTCGAGGATACGGCGCGAGTGGCCGCCCCCGCCGAAAGTGAGGTCGACGTAGGTGCCTGCGGGGTCGATGCCGAGCAGACCGACGGACTCTTTCAAAAGCACAGGTGTATGGTACTGAGACATATTCGTTGCCGATGAGGTCGATTTGGGTGTAAAGTTAGGGATTTTTCGAAAAACAATACCTATATTTGCGGATATAATTTTTTGAACATCCCTATGCCCAGAATAGATATCGGAGCGGTACTCGCCGAGAAAGCCCCGCGGTTGGCCCGCTGGGTTCCCGGGTTCGTCCTCCGCTGGCTCCGCCGTACGATCCATGAGCCGGAAATCAATTACATCCTCGAGCATTACTGGAACCTGCCGCCGCAGGAGTTCATCCGCGCCTGTTTCCGCGAATGGCAGGTGACCTATTCGGTCGAAGGGCTCGAAAAACTCGATCCCAAAGGCCGTTACCTCTTCGCCTCGAACCACCCGTTCGGGGGGATGGATGGTATGATGCTGGCCGACAAGCTGATCGACCGCTTCGGCGATGCGCGCGTGGTGGTCAACGACCTGCTGATGCACCTCGAACCCCTCCGCCCGCTGTGGATCCCGGTCAACAAACACGGTTCGCAGAACAGCCTTTACGCCCGCAAGTTCGACGAGGAGTTCTTTGGCGAGCTGCCCATCCTCACCTTCCCCGCCGGGCTGTGCTCGCGCTGCATCGGGGGCGAGGTGACCGACCTGCCGTGGAAGACCAATTTCCTGAAGAAAGCCTATGCCTCGCAGCGCCAGATCGTGCCGGTGTTCGTCGAGGGGCGGTTGTCGAACTTCTTTTACCGCGTCGACCGTATCCGCCGGATGCTGGGCGTGAAATTCAATATCGAGATGCTGTGGTTGTCCGACGAGATGTTTTCGCAGAAGGGCAAGCATTTTCGCATCCTCGTGGGCGACCCCATCCCCGTCGCCGAGCTGCAACGCTACGGCGCCCTCCGCGACCAGGCGGACTACGTACGTAAAAAAGCGTATTTTTTGGAAAATATGCTCCTCCCGGCGGAAAATAACGGGTAAATCGGTATTTTTGTCCCAAGTTATGCAAGCACGAGAAATGGAACCTATCATACCTCCCGTCGACCGGGAATTGCTCCGCGCCGAGCTTACGCCCGAGCGCAAAGCGCGCGACACGAAGAAGGCCGGGAACGAGATCTATATCTTCCCGGCGTCGGAGTGCCCGGCGCTGATGCGTGAAATCGGACGGCTGCGCGAGATCGCGTTCCGCGGCGCCGGCGGCGGTACGGGCCGGGAGGTGGATATCGATGCCGAAGACCTGGCCGAGGACGGGTATTACCAGCTGATCGTCTGGGATCCGGCGGCCGGGGAGATCGTCGGAGGCTACCGTTTCATCATCTGTACGGACGAATATCCCCGCCACCTCTCGACCGAACACTATTTCCGTTTCAGCGACAAGTTCCGTCGCAAGTACCTGCCCCGCACCATCGAGCTGGGACGCTCGTTCGTGCAGCCCTCCTACCAGGCGCGCGGCAACGCCAAGAGCATCTATGCGCTGGATAACCTTTGGGACGGCCTCGGGGCGCTGATCGTGCTGGATCCGAATGCGAAATACCTTTTCGGCAAGGTGACGATGTATACGACCTACAAGGCCGTGGCGCGCAATGCGCTGATCTGGTTCCTGCGCCGCTATTTCCCCGACCGCGAGAACCTCGTGGAGGGCATACACCCGTTGAAGCTCGACCTGGACGACCCCTATTACGAACAGCTTTTCACGGGGCGTACCTATCAGGAGAACTACCGGATACTGATCCAGAAGATCCGCGAGTTCAACGAGAATATACCGCCGCTGATAAATGCCTATATGAACCTTTCGCCCACGATGCGGGTCTTCGATACGGTGTCGAACCCCGATTTCGGCGGCGTGGAGGAGACGGGCATCCTGGTGACCATACGCGATATTTATCCTGAAAAGCGCGAGCGCTATACCCGCTGGCTGGGTTGGCAGGCCGATCTGAAATACCGGCGGGAGTTATTCCGCGAGCACATCCGCGGGCATTTCGACCGGATCAAGAAGAAAAGAAACGGCTAACTCCTCGTTTTCAATGACAAAGCCGCACGGAGACAACCCGTGCGGCTTAAATTTTACTGTTATTTTCCGCGGGAACGCAGTAAAACGGGATTCGCGGCGTTTATATAGGCAGTATCATAAAACAATTCGCCTTATGAAAAAATTATTCCGGCTCTTCCTTTGCCTGGCGCTGTTTTCGGGCACCGCGGCGTGCAGTGATGACGAAGTATCGCAGAACCTGATCGTAATCAACGGCGGGGAACATTTCCTGTCGCTCGACGGACTGGCCCGCGCAGGCAAGATTTCCGTGCTGGCTCCCGCCCCGTGGCGTGTGACGAAGGCTGCGGGAGACACGTGGTTCACGCTTTCCGCGACCGAGGGCCCTGCGGGATATTCCGAGGTCGAACTGAGCCTCGACGAGAATCCGGGTGCCGCACGCAGCGCCCAGCTCGCCTTTGCATGCGGGGATGCGATCGTACCCTTCCGCCTGTCGCAGGGAGCCCTGTCGGCCGGCTATGACTCCCCCGATTATTATTTCTACGTGACGTTCGGGACGATGCCTACCCTGTATGCGGGCATTCACCTGCTCTCGCACGACAAGCCCAGCTACGTATTCTATTCGCGCTCCAGGACGTTCGACCCGGCGGAGTTCCCGGGGCGTGCCGAGGTTACGACCGCCGCAGACCGAACGGCCGATGCCACGCAGGCCGAAATGGAAGCAATGGCGCGCGAAATGAAGCGCCGTATCCTGGAGATCAACAGCGCCGACCCGACGGCCGTCTTCGGCCTCTATGTGGACGACCTCCGCTGCCGGATCGGTTACGACTGGTTCGTGGCGCAGGGGATCGACTCGGCACGGGTCAAGGTGAGTATGCTTTCCGACGGTACGGGAACTTATAACAATTTCTACAACTACTTCGGCGACGCGGCGACGGCCGAACAGAACTGGGATACCTATGCCGCCGAGGTAGAGGCACTCGACTGGAACCACGGCGGACGTTATCCCGAGACCCGTTCACTGCCCGAGTTCGAAAGCTATACGTGGCCCTATTACCTTTCCACCCGCCCCGACTACCGGCTGGTGGTGCAGGACGGTTCGCTGCTGGAAAGTTCCTGTCCGTTCATCACCGAAAAGCTCGGGGAGATGGAGATCGAAAGTATCCAGCCTTACGAGATGCTTTCGGCGTTGCCCGAGTCCGCCCGTAAGCGGTTTTACGACATGGCGGGATTCGATTACGACGAATTCGCGGCCCTGTTCGACGCTTCCCCGAAAAAGAACCTGGTTATCATCGGTACCAGCCACGGGAGCGAGGAGAGCGCACGGCAACAGCGCGACTATGTCGCACGGATCGTGGAGCAGTACGGCGAGGGGTATGACATCTTCTTCAAGCCCCACCCCGCCGATACCTCGTCGGCCGGTTACGAGACCGAGTTCCCGGGGTTGACGCTGCTGCCCGGCCAAATGCCGTTCGAGATATTCGTGTGGGCGCTGATCGACCGCGTGGACATGATCGGCGGCTACCCCTCGACGGTGTTCCTGACGGTGCCCCTCGATAAAGTGCGGTTCATCTTCGCCGCGAATGCCGAGAGCATGGCGCGACCGCTCAACATTCTGTTCCGCGACGCGACGGACGTGGAATGGATGCAATAGGTGCCTTTAGGCAGTATATGGAAAAGCCGGGCTTCGCAGGAAGCCCGGCTTTTTCGTGGCCTTTTCGTGGCGGGTTTACCGCGACGCCGCCAGCGACGACGGGGTGACGCCCTCGGAGTTTTTCGCCCAGTCGCCGCGGGCGCGGAGCACCTGCTCGACAATGTCGCGCACGGCCCCTTCGCCGCCCCGGAACTCCGAGACGTAACGCGAAGCCTCGATCACTTCGGCCGCGGCGTCGGCCGGGCAGACCGGGATGCCCACCTCGCGCATGCACTCCAGATCGGGGATGTCGTCGCCCATGTAGATCGCGTGCGCAGGGTCGATGCCCTCGTCGGCGAAATATTCCCGCATGGCCGTGATTTTGTCCATGCAGTCGGTGTAGTAGCGGTTGATACCCAGCATCCGCAGGCGGTTTTCGAGCGTCTTGCCGCGTCCGCCGGTGATGATGCAGACCTTGTAGCCCATCTTGACGGCGTAGCCCAGCGCATAGCCGTCCTTGGCATTGTAGCGGCGGATGAAATCGCCGTCGAGCGTGGGGATGATGCCGCCGTCGGTCATCACGCCGTCCACGTCGAAGATAAACGCTTCGGTGCGGGCTATATCTTCTTTGAAATTTCCCATATGTTGTTACTTATTATCGAGTAGATGTTTTCGAGTCGGGGGTCGGCGGCGAGCAGTGCACGGTGGCGTGCCATCGTGGGCAGGTCGTTGCGCACGGCGGGGCCTGTCTGCACGTCGGCCGGGGAGGCGGCGTCGAGTGCCTTGGCGGCGGTCTCGGCCAGGAGCGGTTTGAGAACGTCGAAGGGCAGGCCCGCGCTGCGGACGATGCCTTCGCCGACGGCGTACATGTGGTTGACGAAGTTGCAGGCGAAAACCGCCGCGAGGTGCACCTTGGCGCGGCAGGCCGAGTCGGCCCACACCACCGTGTGCGAAAGACGGCGGGCGAAGGCTTCGAGTGCGGGACGCAGGGGGGAGTCGTCGGTTTCGAGGAAGAGGGGGATTTGCGAAAAATCCACGCTGCGCCCTTTGGTGAAGGTTTGCAGCGGATAGAAAACGGCGCGGCGTGCGTGGGCGGGAAGCGCATCGAGCGGCACGCTCCCCGCGGTGTGGGCGACGACGGCTCCTGCAGGCAGGGGCAGCGCCGTGGCTACCTCCCCGACGGCCTTGTCGCTCACCGAGATCAGGTATATGTCCGCGTCGGCCAGCCGTGCCGGGTCTGCCGTCCACTGCGTTCCGGCGAGTGCGGCGACAGCCTCCCCCTGTGCGGCGTTGCGGGCGAACAACTGTACCAGTTGCAGGCCGCTTCGGGCGACGGCCTGTGCCAATGCTTCGGCAAGGTTTCCGCTGCCGACGATCACTACGCGTTCCAAAGGTCTCTCCATATCGTTTTACAGTAAATCCACCAGCCGGACGTTGTCCTGCGATTTGCGGGCGGTCTCTTTGAGCGCTTCCAGTTCCTGATCGATGCGGGTCAGTTCGGCGCTCTGGGTCAGGTCGACGGTCGTTTGCCCTGATTTTTCGACCGCTTCGAGTATGCCGTAAACGGTCATCGACTGGGGGTCGTGCGCCGGGGCGAAGGCCACTTCGCGCTCGCCGTCGCCCGAGGGCACGGCGATCAGTTGTCCGGCCTGCACGAGTTGGTAAAGGATGTCGTTGACGATGCGCGTGGGCAGATCCAGTTGTGCCCGGATCTCGTCGGCCGGGGTGGCGCCGCCCTGGCCGCGGAAGCGCCGCACGACCGTGAGCATCACGGCCAGCAGGATCTTGCGCCGCTGGTCGTAGCTGATGAGCAGCGATTCGCGCTCTTCGCCGAAACGGGCGATGTTCTGGTAGGCGAACGACAATTCGCCGCCGAACAGCAGGATCTGCCACGAGGTCTGGAGCCAGATGAGCAACAGCGGCAGCGCTGCGAAACTGCCGTAGATGGCGTTGTAGGAGGTCATCCACCGCTGGATGTAGAGATAACCCCACTGGAAAAGCAGGAAAAGCGTGCCGGCGACGATGCCCGCCATCAGGGCGCTCCTGAATTTGACCTTCGTATTGGGGATGATGATATACAGGATGGTGAACATGATCCAGATGATGACCATTGAAGCCAGGTGCGAGAGCAGGGTGAAATACCAACTGCCGTCGAAGCCCAGCATCTGCTGGGCGTAGCTGCCGACGGCATTGGCGACGATCCACAACACAGGGACGATCATCACCACGGCGATGTAGTCGGTATACTGGCGGGTGAGGCTGCGTTCGACCTTGACCTCCCAGATGTTGTTGAAGGCGCTTTCGATCGAGCCGAAGACCCGGATCACCGCCCAGAAGAGCATGACCAGCGCCACGGCGGCCACCACGCCGCCCTGCGTACGGGCGAGCGCCTTTTCGGCGAACGTGACGATGTAGTCTACGATCTCGGGGTTCTGCGGGAAGAGGGCGTAGAGGTTTTCCACCAGCCCGTCGGCCAGCCCGAAGCCCTTGACGACGGCGAAGACCACCGCGACGATCGGTACCAGTGACATCAGCGTGTAGAACGTGAGTGCCGCGCTGCGGACGATGGTGCCGTGTTCGAGCAGGCCCCGCGCCGTGTAGAACAGCAGCCGGTATTGCTGCACGAGCCAGCGGATCACCGGGTTGCGCCATTCGCGGATGTCGCGCCGGAAGATCGTGTCCGTAAAATAGGTGAATATTTCGCTGATTTTCATAAGCCGTTTCCGTTCCCGTAACCCGGAGGCGCCGTGCCGAGGCCCGTGTGCCGTCGGGGCGGACGCTGTCCCAGTCGTGCAAATATAGCTATTCCAGCCGTACAACCCAAAAACCGCTCCCGATTTTCGTGAAGGCCAGCCGAACGTCGTTGCCGGCATGTACGCCCAGCCGCCGTCCCAGCTCTTCTGCGGCGAACGGGAAATCCCGTTTCATCAACTCCGCGCCGCGGCCTTTGAACGCGCGTTTCAGCCGCCGGGGGTCGTAGGGCTCGATACGTTCGATTGCGAATACTTTGCCAATTATCCCCTCTGGCCGCTCCGTGGCGAAACCATACCCGTTTTCGCTCCATATGTCGGCTTTGCCGCGCAGGTGCAGCCGTGCCAGCCGCGCTTTCTGCAACGCCACGTCGGGTACCACGAGCCACCGGTAACGATCCGGTTCGAACGCACCCGGGGGCGGGGTTGCGCCGGCTTGGGCGGGCGTTGCCGTGAACGAGCCGCGTCCGAGGGCGGTCGCGGTAATGCCGGGGCCCGTGCCGTCGGCGTAGATGACGACCTCCTTGCATTCGTCGCCCAGCGATACGGCCTCCACGCGGGCTCCGGGGAAGAGCCGCAGCGCCTCGCCGATGTCGAACAGCGGGGAGTTTTTGACGCACAGTCGTCCCGAAGCCCTGCTGATGAGCGGCATTAGGGAGAGTATGTCGGGCGAACAATCCTCGAGCCGTACCATTTTGCGTCCGTCGCCCGAACGGCGGTCGGGGTCGGCATAGACCCAGTCGAAATGCAGTCCGGGCTGTGCGAGGTATGTTTCGGCGGAGGTATTGACGACCTCGATGTTCGCGGTGCCGAGCCGCCGGAAGTTCTCCGCGGCGATGCGGGCGAGCGTCTGGTCGCGTTCGAGCGTCACCACGCGGCGGAAACGGCGCGCCAGGAAAAAGGCGTCGGCGCCAAGCCCGCAGGTGAGGTCGAGGACGGCCCCGCCCGCGATCCGCTTGTGGGCGGCGCAGGCTTCGCTCGATGCCTGTTCGAACGCCAGCGGCGGCAGGATGCACTGTGCGGAGGCGTACGAGGGGAGTTTCGCCTCCGCCCGCGCGAGGTACTTGACCTGCGTGGCGACCAGCCGGGCGTGGGGTGTGTTGCGGTCTAAGGCCACCTCCAGCGGGTCGCGGCCGCGGTTGGCGGCGATGGCCCGCTGCAATTCGTCCGTCAGCAGCAGCGTATATTCCCCGGGGGTTATCATGCCGGCAAATGTACGCTTTTTTTCGGCTCGAAAGACCATGCAGCCAGGGTGGTGAGCAGAAAAAACAGGTAGATGCCCGCCGTCGCCCCGCCGCCGAGGGTGTATTCGGCATATCCGCCCGGGAGCGCTGCGGCAGCTCGGGCCAGCGTGTTGAGTAGGCCGGCCGTGCCCGAAAGCACGGCGTCGAAGGTCGGGGCGAGCCAGTTTACGGGAAGGATCATCCAGACGGTGCCGCCCAGCACGACGATGCTTCCCACGAGGATCGCCACGGGATTGACGAGCAGCCCCGCCAGCGGGACTGTGCCGAAGGTGTGCGATACGAGGGGTGCCGTGGCGATGCCCGCCACGAGGCTGATGACGAGGGCGTCCGTGAGCAGGTTGAGCGCCCGCCGGCGGGTATGGAGCAGTCGGCAGAGCGGCACGCCCCAGGCGAGGATGGCCGCGACGGCGATGAACGAGAGCTGGAAACTGATGTCGCCCAGCCAGGCGGGGTTCCACAGCAGCATCCCGAAGCCGGCGGCCGCCAGTGCGTTGAGTGCGACGTACTCCGACGCCGAGGCCAGTGCGAACTGGAGCATCGTGCACATCACGGCCGCCCGCACGGCGCTGGGCGGGAATCCGACCGCCGCGACGAACAGCCAGATGCAGACCGTTGCGAGCAGGTTGCGCACCAAGTGCCCGCGGTGCAGCAGCGGCAGCCACCACAGCATGAGGTTGACCAGTGCGAAGACGATGCCCGTGTGCAGTCCCGAGACGGCCAGCAGGTGCGACAGCCCGCTGCGCGAATAGGCCGTGCGCAACTCCTGCGTGATGCCGCTCCGGTCGCCCGTGACCATGGCGCGGCAGACGGCGCTCGCATCGCCCTGCAATCCGATCCGTTGCATCCGCTCGACGGCGTGCAGGTGCAGGGCGCTGCTTCGTCCGGGCAGGCGCTCGATGAGGGTGCGCTCCGACAGCCACAACGTTCCGGCGAACCCCCGGCGTGCCATCAGCCGGCGGTAACTTTCCGCTCCGCCGCGAAACGGCCGCACCGAACCCCGGCAGCGGATTCTCTCGCCGGGGTAGAGGGCCGTCAGGCTGTCGGCATAGAGCATTATGCGGTCACCCGAGGCGTGCCAGGTTCCGTGTGAAGGATCGCGCCACGCTACGGCCGTCGCTTCGGCCGAGGTGTAACGTCCGCGGTCGGAGGGGATGCCCTCGACCGTGAGTTCGTAAGTCGTGTATATACCGCGGGGCAGCGTGTGCGCTGTGTCGCGGAGCTGTGAGGCGGCGAACCCGGCCATAAGCAGCATTACGAGTGCGCCGGACTGTGAGTGCAGCAACAGCGCCAGTGTCCCGGACAGCAAAAAAGCCCCTGCGAGGAACCACAGGGGCAGTGTGAAGCAGTCCGCGGCGAGAATCCCCGCGGCGAACGGTGCGACGGCTTTTACCATCGGCATACGGTCGAGTCGTGCGGACAGGGAGGCGGCTTTCATCTCTGCAAAGATAGTAAATTCGGATTGTTTTGTGCGACATCCGGGTGGGGTGTCCCGGTTTTTGGTCTGCTGCCGGCTCTTTGCGGATCCTCGCAACCCGCCTCCGTTTACTGTTTCCTTTCGTCGCCCGCCGGGCGGGTCAGCCGGATGCGGGCTTGTCGCGGACGAACAGTTCCCACCCCAGTTCCACCTCGCCCATGTCGGCCGCGGCGCCGTTTTCCACACGCGATACAGCCGCAGCCATGCGTAGCATCGTCGTGCGGTCGCGGGTGTCGAGCGGTTGCCCGTCCGGGATTCCGACGGCGTCGGCCACGGCGCGGATGTAGGTTTCGGTGTGGTTTTCCGAAGGCGGCGCCCACCGCGAAATCATGCCCCGGATCGTGTCGAGCCCGTAGCGTATCCGGTAGGTGTCAAGCAGTACGAATATCGCGCGGTAGCCCCATGCAAGGGACTCGAACTGTTTGAACGCCGGGTCGCGCGAGGGGCGCACTTCGCCCTTGTAGCGCACCTTCGACTGGCGGATATTGCCCGGGTTGCAGTTTTGCAGCCCCCTACTCATCGCCCGCCTCCTTTCGGATACGGCGGCGGACATACCGGCGCAGCCAATGGAACAGCGGTGCATCGGAGAGCTGTGCGGCATTTTCGAGGAACGACCACAGCTCCACGCCGCAGGTGAAGCCCGTGAAGAGCCGTGCCACGTTCAGCTGCATGAAGTCCAAGACACAGCTGTCTATCAGCCAGGCCATGGCGATGGCCGTGACCGTAAGTCCCAGTTTGAGCACCGTGCGCCAGGCCTCGCAGCTTTCGAAATACCAGGTGTGCCCCTTGCGGCGGGCAGCGGCGCGGCTGGCGGCTACGCCCGAGAGGAAGTCGATGCCGATGAATGCCATGGCACATGCCACCAGCGGGCCTATGGGGGCGAACAGGGCGATGAAACCCGCCGTGAGGCCGCTAACGAGTCTGTATAAGGTTTCCATCGATCGTGCAGCGTTTGAGGATGTTGTTGTCGGGATCGTATTCGGGAAACTCCGCGGCATGTGCTTCGAGGTGTTCTGCGGCGCGGCGCAGGAGCGTGCGGGCCTGGCGGCGCAGGCTGCGTTGCAGTTCGCACAGCGACTGGGCGTCGGCCGGCTGGTAGGAACCCGATTTGGGGGCTACGGTGCCGCATTGTCCGGTGCGGATGTCGAGCCGCGGCTGTACGGCGATGCGGGTGAAGAGCGCTACCGGGGCTGCGAGGTATTCGGCCGTGAAGCCGGCATGGAGGCCTGCGAGCAGCGTTTCGTGGAGTGCCCGTCCGATGACGGGCACGATGTAGCGCTGTTCGGCCGCTGCGATGTCGCCTTCGCCGATGGCTTCCGGCGCAAGGTACTCCCCGTCCGTAAAGGCCAATGCGACGGCTTGTGCGGGGGTGATCAGTGTGTTCATGATTGTCGTGGTTGAAATGAGTGTTCGAGTGCCGCCGGAGGCGGCGAACGGCAAGTTTCGAAAGGCCCGGAGAACCGGCCTTATTCTATGCTTCGTATGTTGTATTTCGTGATCTCCGACAGGAACGCCTGTTGGCGCTCGTCGTCGGGGTCGTAATCCAGCCCGTCGGCCTTGCGGGCTTCCCAGACCTTCATGTAGATGGGTTTGGAGCGCGTCGGCGGACGGTTGATGACCTGCAACGACGAGGCGTCTATCCCCAGGATGGACGTGATCGCCTCGCGCACGGGCTCCGTCAGTTCGGCCTGCTCGCCGAGGATGACCGTGTTGAGCGCCACTTCGTACTCGTGCAGGATGCGCTCGGCGCTGAATCCCGAGGCGTAGTCCAGCCCGCTCAGCGTCCGGAACCATGAGTGTGCCACGACGATGTCCGACACGGCCTGTTCGTGCAGCGCCTGCCAGTCGCCTTCGTTCTGCGACGCGATGGGGATGAAGCGCGAATTGTCGCTCTCGCCGCCGTCGCGGATGACGAACATCACCTGCCCGGGGTTGCCTGCGAATTTCTGTTCGGCCAGCCGTACGATGCGCTCGGCTTCGGATTCGTTGTCCACGGTGCTGTCGAGCATCATCACGCCCGAGAGCTGGAACGAGTTGTCGAGCCGCGAGATGTTCCATTTGTCGGTCTTGTAGGCGATGGCCGAGACGTTGAACCCGGCGATATAGGGTGGTACGCCGTAGTGCTCGAACATCGGTTCGTAGTCCTTGTAGTGGATCATGGCCCGCAGCGTGCCGTCCTCCTGTCGTTCGAAGGCCGGGTAGAGGGGCAGCGTCCGTGCCTCGGCGGCGTTGAAGGCCGCCCAGTCGTGGTGCAGCAGGATGTGCGCCGAATCGCGGGCCACGCGGCAGCGCGAAGCGTCCTGGTGGTGGAACGCGAGGAACGAGTGTTCCACGTCGGTCACTATTTCGAGGAAGGCGTTGCCGAACAGGGCCTTGTCGAAGGCCAGCTTGTTGAGCACCTGCCGCAGGCTCTCCCCGTCGCCGTTCACACGGCGGATGAAGGCCGCGAGCAGGGGTTCATGCCCCTCGTCGCAGGAAAACCCCTTGCCCGAGATGTAGTCGGCCTTGTCGTTGATGATGCGGCGGTGCGTGACCGAACGCCGGGCCATCAGCGCCAGGGCATTGGGGAAGAGATTGTCGTCGCCCCAGCGCCAGAACTTGTCGCTTTGGACGCTCCCCGCGCCCGATGTGATATATGGGTCGTCCGCACGGTTGGCGACCGCTACGGCCGGCTTGAATTTCTGTTTTCTGCTCATGCTTCTTGTTCTTTGAGCTCGGCGGCCGGGTCGGTGTCCTCGCTCGTAAGCGTCAGGACGGCCGGCGTGCCGTCGAGGGGTTTGATGCCCGACTCCATGGCGAAGGAGTCCGGGCGCAGGGGTTGCGAGGTGCCGAAGCGTGCCGACCATCCCGCCAGCAGCCGCTCGCCCGAGGCCATCGTGACCAGGGCTATGAGCCCTTCGGTCTCGGCCGCACGGCGGAGTGCCGGGGTGAAAGCCTTGCGGAACGCCTCGCGGTTCACGACCAGCGTGAGCGTGTGGCGCACGCGCTGTGGCCCGGCGTCGGTGTCGAGCCGTTCGGCATAGGACGAGCGTTGTTCGGCGAGCGGCAGGGCGGTGAGCTGCGTCGCGTCACGGAAAATCGCTTCGGCGCGCCCGTCCGCCGCCACCGCCGCCCGCAGGAGGTTTCCTGCGGGGGTGACCGTGACGGCTGCGACGCCCCCAGCCGGTTTGCGGGGTGTGGAGTCTGCCATCGTTATGCCGGGTTGTAGGCGTAGGTCATCAGCGTCTCGTCGAGCACGTCGCACCCGGCCATGAAGACGGCACGCTGGCGGTTTTCCATCAGGTCGGGGTTGTACCACATGCGCACTTCGTTGCCGGGGAAATCGGCCGTGTTGACCGCCAGTACCAGGTTGCGGCGGTCGGTCAGCAGGCAGAACGACTTGTGCAGCGACGTACTGGCGAGGTAGGAACCCAGACGCACGTCCACGAGCGGTATGCCGTGGTAGGCGAGGCTCGGACGGCCTTCGGTGGTCGCCATGTAGGCGGCATCGGCACTCTTGCCGTCGAGGTATTTCTCGAAAGCGTAGTAGATGTCCGACGTGACGAAGAAGGCGAGCTGCCCGTCGGCCTTCATGTCCTTGACACGCTCGTCGGCGTTCATCCAGAGGTCGTCGAGGACGGCGACTACCTTCCCGGGATCGGAGAAATCCTCAGCCTGGCAGATCGAGTTGTAGAACTTCTCCTGCATGGCTCCGGCCTTCACGGTCTTGAGGAACCCGTCGAAGGTGTTGTAACCCGATGCCGCCGAGGTGTCGCCCACCCACATCGTGGCGCGGATGCTTTCGGCGACGGCCTGTTTGAAGAGTGCTGTCTCGGCCTGTTCGAGTTCGGTGCCCGTCAGGTCGTCCATGTTGACGTCGGCGCGTGCGGCGATCTTTTCATAGACCAGCGAGAAATAGTCGGCGGCCGAAAATCCCAATTCGGCCTTCACGCGGCCCAGGCTGATGGTTTTCTGCAGCTTGGTCGCCGCGTTACCGCCCGTCCATCCGGCGGCGGAGTATTTCTGGAGGACGTTGCGCTGTCCGTCCCAGAGCTGGATGGTCGTGGGTACGGGCATGTTATAGAGTACCCGCACGCCCAGTTCGCGGGCGGAGTCGCCGCTCAGGATCGGACGGAAAAAGATGGTTTCGAGGTCGGAACCGGTGTACTGTTTTGCACTTTCTAAGAAACTCATGGCTGATTTGTTTTTGGTGTTGGGTTATGTCGTGTGTGAATGTCAGATGCCTTTGAAGCGTTTGACGTCTTCGGCGTAGGCGCGTTGGTTCGCCGTCCGCACCGTGTCGCCGTACGACGGGTCTTCGCGCGGTTTGGTGCAGGTGGGCGAGGCGTTCTGCTGCGCTTGCCGTATGGCCGTGGCCGAGCGGCGCAGCAACTCCTGCCGTTCTCCCGCGGTGAGCAGTACATTGCGGTCGGCGGGAAGCTCCTCGCGGCGGTTGAGCCCGATGCCTGCGAGCAGCCGCTCCCAGCCGCGGGCGATATTCCCTGCCAGCGAGGGTGCCGTGCGCTCCCCGTTGTCGGTCACCGTGTCGGCGAGCCCTGCTGCGACGGCCTCTTCGGGCGACAGCCAGCGGCCGTTGCCGTTGTTTTCGGCCATCAGCGCCTCGAACTCCCCGGCCGGGCGACCGGAACGGGCGGCATAGACCGCGGCGATGCGCGTGTCGGTCTGGCGGAGCAGGTCGAGTTTTCCCGCTATCTCTGCGGCGTTGCCTTCGGCGGCACAGATGGCCGTGTGGATCAGGTAGAGGGCGTTGGCCGAGATTTCGCGGCAGCCGGGCGATGCGGCCTGTGCGATGATCGTCGCCGCCGAGGCCGTGTAACCGTAACAGCGGGTGATGATGTGCGCATCGAGCGAGCATAGTGCGTCGTGGATCAGGAGTGCGTCGTTGACGTCGCCGCCCGTCGAGCGGATGTCGACCACGATCTGCGGGGCGTCGATCCCGGCGATGCGCTGCACCGTGTCGCGGAACTTCTCGTAGGTTGCGACGCGCGCTTCGGGCTGGTCGAACTGCCACTCTTCCGGTACGCCGATGGTGCCTTCGATCTCGATGCGGCAGACGCCGGCGCTGTTTTTGATTTGGATTTCCGATTTCATGTTTCAGGATTTGTACGTGTTGTAATAGTAGCTGCGCACCTTTTCGTAGGAGCAGCAGAATTCGTCGGCCGTGACGTGCATGGCCTCGCAGCGGGGTACGCCTTCCTCTGCCAGCCGGTCGACCCGTGCCCGTACGGCCCGTTGTTCGCAGGCCCGCAGGTTGACCAGTCCCAGTCCGAACAGCCGTTCGACGGCCTGCTCCCCTTCCAGGCCGCCTATTGCGCCGAGCAACACTTCGGCGAGCCGTTTTTCGTGCCGTGTCATCATCCTTCGCTCAGGCGTGTGAAGGTGCATCTGGCCGATGCCGCCTGCGGGTCGTAGCTTTCGATAGCATGGAGCGTGGCGCGGATTTCCTCGCCCCCGGTGTCGAGCCGGAATACCGAACGCAGGTCGGGCATCCCGGTGCCGGGCGTGAAGAGGCTTTCGAATTCGTGCGGCGCGAGCCGCAGCGAGAGGGTGATGCGCTGGCAGGTGGCTTCCTGTGCTGCCTGGCGGTCGTAGCGATGGTGCAGGCCGCGGATGCCGTCGCGGTCTTCGAAACAGAGCGTGAAGCCCTCCGTCGCTGCGTCCCCCGTGAAGTGGAATGCCGCGAGCGGGTATTCCGCCAGCCCCGAAGGATACCCCCAGCGTTCGCCCGCGGGCAGCGGGTGCAGCCCGGCGAAGCGCACGATACGGGGCGTGAAGTTGGTGCCGTCCTCCTGCACGTCATCCCGGTCGCCGACCTGCATGATCTGCGCCGAGGGGGCGTTGGCATAGTGCCCTGCCTCGCTGAGCGTGGGCCGGAAGAGGGGGTTGCGCAATACTTGGTCGCCCTCTCGTGCGGCATAGGAATCGGTGCGGACGCTCCACTCCCCGAAGGGGCTCCCGGCTCCGGCATTGAAACGGTTCACGGCGCCGTCGCCTTCCTGGTAGCCCCACGTGCGGCTTTCGTGTATTTCGGGGGCGATGTCGGCCAGCACCACGGGCTGCGAGAAATCGCTCCTGTCACGCCAGTCGGCCGTGGTTCCGCTGCCGAAAAATTCGTCGGCGGGTTCGATGCGTACGGTCTTGGTCTCCTCCTCGGTGTGGAACCTCAGGTTGAAGAGGTGTTGCAGCGCTTCGAGCAGTGCCGACTGCCGGATTGGGTGCCGGGCGACGTCGGCGAAAGTGATTGCGGAGCCGTAACCCGGTGCCGACGAGAACCGCGGTCGGAGTGAACACTCCTTGTGGAGCGTGAGCGACATTCCCTCCTCTGCGCCGTAGAAATAAATCCGGTCGAAGAATTTGGGTGATGCGGGGGCGATGCGTTCCGGGGCGGTTCGTACCCGCAGCTCGACGGTCGTCCGTCCCGATTCGGTGACGTATCCGTCGTACAGCGCCCAGTCGCCCGCATAGCGTACCCAGCGGGTGCCGCTGCGGATGAGCAACACGGGGTCGGCGACGGTGCCCGAGGCCGGGGTCGTGACCTGCGCCGTGCGCGCCGAAAACTCCGTCCAGAGAGCCTCTGCCACTCCATCCTTCGTGTAGGCCAGGCGGTATTGTGCCCCGTCGGTGTGGTCGAACACGATAGCCAGGTAACGGTGCCCGGGAGAGATGTCCGTCCGGCGGTCTTCATATCGGTTCGCCAGCGTGAAGGGCATGTCGGCGCCCGTCCCGAGGTAAACCGAGTCGAATCCCCGGAGCCGCTCACGCGTCAGGATACGGTGGTCGGTGGTGTATTTCAGGTAGTATTCGAAGCCCACACTCACTTCGGTCGTGGGGGTGAAGACGATGCGCCCCTTGTCGAACCCGAAGCAGTTGCCGTTGTTGCAAAGTTCGGGAATCGGCTCCCCGTCGGTGTCGAGCGTCTGCGGCGTGGCCGTTTCGACGATGTTGCCCACGCTGTTGGCCGTTGTGCTCGGGTTGGCCGACACCCGCCCCAGGTGGTTGCCCTGTGCGGTGGCCGGAGCCAGCCTGCGGGCGTAGAAGCCCATCCGCGCAGCAAGCGCCGCCGTGTCGCGCGACGGGTAGGCACCGCTCATGTAAAGCGAGCGGAACTCCGGACTGCCCGTGAAATTGCTTTCGATGCGGTAGCCGGCCTCTGCGAAGATCGTCTCGACGAGCGTCGCCACGTGCAGGAAGGGATGGTAGTCGTCCACCGAGAGGATCCTTTCGGCGGGCAGCAGATCCGACGGGCTGTTCTGTTGCGGGTATTCGTCGCGGCGGATCGGGAAAAACTTTACGGGCGAATCGTCCGTCCAGCTGGCCGAGACGGTCGACGGGAGCAGGCGCGCATGATAATCGATGCCCAGGGCGCTGAACACCCGTCGGGCGGCATTTTTCGCCCAGCGGGCACCGCCTTCGCGAATTTCGATCCGGTACCCTTCGTCCGAAACCTTGAGCAGCCGTACCGTCCCGGCCAGCAACTTCGCCCCTTCGGCCGAGAGCACAGCCCTGTGGAGCGAGGCGTTGAACCGCCCTGAGGTATGCGGGTCGCGGGCGAATCCCAGAAGCGCCTCGTTACGGGGCGTCGCGGGGAGCGTGAACTCCTGCGACCGGCCTTCCCGTGCGGCTTCCACGTCCGCGAGTTCCGCGGCGGCGTAACCCCCGACGGCGATGGGCTCCCCGGCCAGGTCGCAGGGCTTCGAGTCGATCGTCAGTTCCATGGCATCCCGGTTTTACGTTTGGGACGGATTTCGATTTCGAGGCAGGTCACGGCGCCATGCCGGTGCAGGACGCTCTTTTCCGTAACGACGTCGACCGCCGTGTAGCCGTCGTCCTCCGCCAGCCAGACGTCGGGCGAGGAGAGGACTTCGGAAAGCCCTTCGAGGGTCGCCCGGGGTTCGTAGGCCGACACGAGTACCGTCCGCCGTTCGGCACGGGTTCGGGCGACCAGATGCCCTTCGGCTCCGTATGCCCGTTGCCTGATTGTTTCGACGGACTCCGACTTTTCGACCGGGAAGGTGTAATGTTCGATCCCTCCCGCGCTGCTGCGCCAGGCCAGCCGCCGGGCTCCGGTGGGGGCGGAGATGACCGTGTAGGCGACCGAGCCGCAGGCTCCGGCGTCTACGGTCAGTGTTTCGGCTTCGGGGAAGTCGCGCGTGTCGAGCCGGAAGACATGCAATCCTCCCGTGGCCGTGCGGTAGCTTTCGGCGGTCGTGGTCGTCCCCGATTGTGCCGTGACGGTTACCGTGACGGCTTCGTCCGAGAAGAGCGTCAGTTCGTCGCTCTCGCCGTGCGAGATCAGGCGGACGAGCGGCATTGAGGTCAGCAGGGCGAATGCCGTTACGTTTGTCCGGCAGGGGAGGAACGTCCGCAGCGGGGAGTGGACGGTCGGGGCCGTTCCGGTTGCCTGTGCCGCTTGGGCCTCGATGTAGGCCGTCACGGTACGCCCGTCTGCCATGCGGAATCCCGTGCTTCCGGTCGTCGGGACGAACGCGACGGTGCGCCGCAGGTAGGGGGCGGCATCGAACGAGGCGGACGTGACTCCGGCGAAGCGTTTGGCGCCGATCAGCGTGCCGTTCCCCGCATCCGCGATGCGCAGGTCGAGGGTGGCGGTTTCCTGCGTGGTGACGGTGTAACGGAGTTCCCCGCTGAGCGGGGCGTACTCCGGCGGAATTTGTGTGAATGTCATTTGGATGGATGTTTGGGGTGTTGTTGCGGCGGATTGCAGGAGGGTGTCCGTCGCCGGCTGCAGCGTGCCGGCGTTTCTGTTGCGTGCCCGTAACCCGGGCCGGGTTGCGGCCGTGCGGACGGCGACGGTACGCCGTGCTAAAACCACGTTACGATGCGGGCGGTGGCGGTTTGCGAAATTTCGCCGTGCGGGGTGAGCGAGAACGAGCGCGGGCGGACGGAGAGCCCTTCGACGGCGAGGATGCGTTCGTAGAGCGAGAGCTCCGCGAAGATTTCGAGCATCTGCGTCTCCATTTCGGCCAGTGCCGTGCGCCGCTCCGCAGGGGAGATGCGTGCTCCGGGGCGGAGCAGGTGCAGCGTCATGTCATAGGTCGCCCGTCCGTGAGTACGCCCTTCGACGGCGTGCAGTTCCGGGGGTGCCAGCCATGCCGCGGGGTAATTCCGCACGGTGTGGCCCATGTCGCCCTCCGGCCCGGTGTAGAAGGTGTAACCCCGTTGTGCCGTGAGCTTTTCCGCCGCACCCTCGAGGTGGGTGCGATTCATTGTTGATAAACAGGTTGAAAGGTTGTTGAAAAACGAGAATAACAATTCGTAAACGACTGGCAGTGAGTTCTGTCCTGATGTCGATAACTTGTGCACTGTGCACCGTGCGGTGTGAATTGTGTGGCAAATATACGACGGCGTATACCCCCTTGTCAAGAGGCGGAAGCACTTTTTCTAAAATTTGTGGAAAAACTCCCGAATTTTGATTACCTTTGCAACATCGAACCAACAGTTTTATACCCTTATGGATGATGGTCATAGTTCCACGTATAGCGGCCGTGTCGTATCTCAATACGATACCGTTCATCTATGGTATCGAGCACGAAGGTAACCTCCGTGCCGAACTGCTGTTGTCTCCGCCTTCCCTCTGTGCAAAGAATTTCGCCGAACACAAAGCCGACATCGCACTGGTGCCGGCCGCAGCCGTGCCGTCGCTGGCGGATGCGCAGGTAGTGACCGAATACTGCATCGGAGCCGCCGGCCCCGTGCGGACGGTGGTGCTCCTGAGCAATGAGCCGATCGAAAAGGCGCGCCGCGTATTTCTCGATGCTCATTCGCTCACTTCGGTGCAACTGGCCGGCTACCTGCTGGCGAAGCACTGGAAAGTCACCCCCGAATACTATACGCTCGAAGATTATGCGCAGCTGGGGCACGCCCTGCCGGGCGACGCCTTTCTGCTGATCGGCGACAAGGTCTTCGACCACGAAGGACGTTTCGCATACTCGTACGACCTGGCCGCCGAGTGGAAAAAGGCCACGCGGCTGCCTTTTGCGTTCGCCGTCTGGGTCGCCCGCAAGGGTACCGCCCCCGACCTCACGGAGGGGTTGCAGCATGCGCTGACTTTCGGTATCGAGCACACCTACGAAGCAATTCTCGAACATGGTTTCGACAACAAACCGTACGATGCGTATGCCTACCTTACGCAGAATATCGACTATATTTTCGACAATCAGAAGCATAAAGCGCTGCAAAAGTTCTGGGACTCGGGTATCAAGGTAACCCCGAGGGCCAATCCCGGCTGAAGAGCTTAGCGGACAGCCGATCCGCCTCTCTGCCGAACAGGATTTTTAACTTTAAGAAGGAGAGCGTTTTATGATTACAATTTACCTCAAGCAGTACAACAAGATTATCCGGAATGCCGATACGAAGCTCTTCGACGAGCTGGGTTACGACGACATTCTGTGGATTGACATGCTCCTGCCGACCATTAAGGAGCAGAAGGCCGTCGAGAATTTTATGGAGATCAGCCTCCAGACCAAACAGCAGGTTGAGGAGATCGAGTCCACGTCGAAATATTCGGAGAACGAGAATGCCATCATCTCCAACTCCAACTTCTTCGTGCCGACGGGCGATACGTTCATCGTCGAACCCGTGTCGTTCATCATCTCCAACGAGGGTGTGCTGGTTTCGGTGCGCAGCGCCGAGTTCCGCACCTTCCGTGAAACGGAAAAACGCCTTCAGATGAACTACCGCAGCTATTCGACGGGCTACCACCTTTTCATTTCGCTGCTCGAGGTGCGCATCGATTTCGACGCCGACCTGGTGGAGCTGATCGCCAAGCAGGTCGCGGCGCTCTCGAAGGACATCAACTCCGAGGACTCGATCGACAAGGCCGTTCTGCACCGCATCAGCGCCCTGCAGGAGAGCACGATGTCGCTGCGCGAGAATATCTTCGACCGCCAGCGCGTGTTGTCGGGCATCCTGCGTTCCGAGCGCTTCCCGAACGATATCTACCCCCGCCTGCAGCTGATGATCAAGGACGTCAACTCGCTGATCAACCATGCCGATTTCAGCTTCCAGCGACTGGACTATATCCAGGACGCCGCGCTGGGTCTTATCAACATCGAGCAGAACGAGATCGTCAAAATTTTCTCCGTGGCCGCGGTGATCTTCATGCCCGCGACGCTCATTGCGTCGATCTATGGCATGAACTTCAAATTCATGCCCGAGTTAGACTGGACGCTGACGCTCGGAAACGGCTGGAACATCCCCCTGGGCTATATCTTTGCCATCGGCCTGATGATCTTCTGCTCGGCGCTGACCATCTGGTATTTCAAATACAAAAAGTGGCTGTAATGCAACTGGCCGAATCGACGTTCTGCAGCTGACAGCCCTCCCCCGCCATGCGGAGCGTCCTCCATGCGCGGCCCGTGTCCTGCGGCTGTTTGCGACACGGCACGCCGTTCCGTATGCGGAATCTCCGCACCCCGCGGATTTGCGGATTTATCCCGCCCTTGTCGGGGGCGGGATTTTTGGTGTCCGGCCGGAGCGCTGTCTCCGTAATCGGTGCGACCGCTTTCCCGGCGGCTTCATGCGGTAGCGCTTCCGGCGTTCCGTGCCTGGTGTTCCATCCCGGTATCCGGCCTTTCCCCTCGGCTCCGGTTCCCTTTTCCGTTTCCGGGGGCACGCTTTTTCTGTCCTTTTCGCCCCTTCCGTTTTCCTCCTCGCGCATCCGTTTTCCGGCGCTCCCCGTTCCACGCTTTCCCGCTCGGGTTTTCTCTTCTTTCTTAAGAAAGAAAGAGAATGTGGCCTTTTCCCCGCAAATTTCGTATATTTGCAGGCTATAAGCTGTGTCCATGCTCGAAAAACTTGCAAAACAGACTGCCGTCTACGGCATCAGTACTATTGCCGTAAGGTTCCTGAGCTATCTGCTCACGCCTTACTATACCCGCATTTTCGGGCAGGAGACCTATGGTATCGTCACGGATATCTACGCCCTGATCCCGCTGGCGCTCACGCTGCTGACGATGGGCATGGAGTCGAGCTATTTCCGCTTTTCGGCCAAGGCCGAGGAGGCGGGCGGTGATGTGAAGGCCGCCAAACGCAGGCTTTTCGCCACGACATGGGGCGTCACCTCGCTTGCCGCGGCCGTTTTCTTTGTCGTCGTCGCCTTTTTCCGTGACGGGATTTCGCACCTGATGGGCGAGGCTTATGTGGCACACCCCGAATACATCGTCTGGGTAGGGCTCATCATCCTGTTCGACGTCTGGTCATGCATCCCCTTCTCACGGCTGCGCGAGCAGGGACGGGCGTTGCTGTTCGTCGGACTCAAGGCGTTGGGCGTCGTGCTCAATGTCGTCCTGGCCGTGGCATTCGGCCTCGCCGGGCTTTTTTCCACCGGGTTCGGCGTGGGTTGGGTCTTCGTCGCCAACCTTGTCGCCAGTGCCCTGACGTGGCTGGTAATCCTCGCCACCGTCGATCGTACCGTGCCGAAGATCAACTGGGCCCTGCTGGCCGCCGTTTTCGCCTATTCGCTGCCATTGCTTATCGGCGGGCTGGCGGGTACGGCCAACGAGTTCATCGACCGCCAGCTGATCAAATACCTCGTGCCCGAGGGGGCCATGGCGGAGCTGGGGGTTTACGGCGCTATCACCAAGATCGCCGTGGTGATGATGCTTTTCTACCAGATGTACCGCCTTGCCGCCGAGCCGTTCTTCCTCTCAAACTTCAAAAAGTCCGATTTCGTGCAGATGAACGCCGCGGCGCTGAAATACTATGTCATGGCCTCGATGCTGATCTTCCTGGGCATCGCCCTGTTCCGCGACCTGTTCGCGCTGATCGTGGGCCGCGATTTCCGCGAAGGGATCTTCATCCTCCCGGTCGTGCTCGGGGCCAACGTGCTGACAGGCGTGTGGCTCAACCTCTCGTTCTGGTATAAACGCGAGGAGAAAACCTCGCTGGCGATCGTCGTTACGGGTGCCGGGCTCGTCGCCATGATGGCCTTCGGTTTCTGGTTCATCCCGCTGTGGGGATACTACGGGGCTGCCTGGGCCCGGCTGGCGAGCGAGTCGGCGATGGTGGGTGTGAGCTGGTGGCTCAACCGCCGGTTTTACCCGACGCCCTACGACTGGGGGCGCATCGGCGAGTATGTGGCCGTGGCGCTTGCGGTCTTTGCGGCCTGCGAAGCAGTAACGGCCTTCGACGGCAATAAATTGATAACCTATGCGTTTAATATAGTGCTGTTTGCGGCTTATGCCGTCTACCTCGTCCGCCGCGAGCGGATCGATGTCGGGGCGATGCTGAGAGCGGCGCTGAAACGGAAATAGACAATGCCGAGACACCTGTATATCCGAACCGTGCTTGCCGGGGCGAGTGTGAACCCGGTGGGGAAATGATATGGCTATGAAACGGAAGGTGAAAGAGAAGGCCGTGGTGCTGGCGATGAGTTTCGTGCTCTTCATGGGAGGTGTATTTGCGCTTTCGATGGATCGCGGCAACGGCCGTACGATCGTCCTGGTATTCGTTGTGCTGGCGCTGCTGGCTATCGCCGCCCGGCAGACGATACGGAGTTTGAAGAAGAAAAAGGAGTAGAAGATATGCGTTTTGCAGACATAACGGGACAGGAGGATCTGAAACGGCATCTGGTGCAGAGTGTCGATGCAGGGCGGGTGAGCCATGCCCAACTCTTCACAGGGCAGGCGGGTGCGGGTGCCCTCGCCCTTGCCGTGGCCTATGTGCAATACCTTTGCTGCCACCATCGCCATGACGGCGATTCGTGCGGCGAGTGTCCCGACTGCAGGCAGATCGCTGCGTTGGCGCACCCCGACCTGCACCTGGTTTTCCCGGTCAACAAGCAGGGGAAGAAATCCGGCGAGGTGATGCGCAGCGATGAGTTCCTGCCGCTGTTCCGCGCGGTTTTCTCCGAAAACGGCGGCTATTTCTCGGCGCAGGACTGGTACGAACGCCTCGACCTGGGCAAGACGCTCAAAGGCATGATCGCAGCCCGTGAGGCCGACGAAATCATCCGCAAACTCTCGTTCAAGAGTTTCGAGGCCGACTATAAGACAATGCTGATCTGGCTCCCGGAAGCGATGAACGAGGAGGCGGCTAATAAGATCCTCAAGATCTTGGAGGAGCCTTGGGAAAAGACGCTTTTCCTGCTGGTTTCCGAGCAGCCCGACCGCCTGTTGCCGACGATCCTCTCGCGTACACAGGAGGTCGCCGTGCCGCGCATCGCACCCGACGTTCTGGAGCGTGTGGCCCGCGAGCGGGGGATCGCCGATCCGGTGAAAGCCCGTAACATGGCCCGTCTTGCAGGGGGCGATCTGCTGGAACTGAAACACCTCGTGGCCGGCGAGAGCGATGCCTTGCGGAAAGAGAATTTCGACCTCTTCTGCGGGCTTATGCGGCTAAGCTACAACGACAAGCATCTGGAACTCGTCGCCTGGGCCGAAGATGCCGCACAGCTCTCGCGCGAGCAGCAGCGTGCTTTCCTGCGGGATGCCGCGCGCCTCTTGCGCGAGAGTTACATGCTCCATGCGGGCATCAATGAAGTCTGCTACCTCTGGGGCGAGGAGCTGGCTTTCTGTACCAAATTCGCCCCTTTTATCGGATCGCAGAACATAGAACCGCTCATCGGCGAGATCGAAAGCGCTTTGGCGCAGATTTCGCAGAATGGCAATCCGACGATCGTATTCACCCATTTTGCCCTTGCGGTGAGCAAAATGATAAAACGACTCTGACTTATGGCACGTGTAGTACTTCTTACCGGCGGCAATACGGGCGACGTGAAACGGACGCTCCAGGCTGCGCAACAACTCATCAACGCCCGCGTGGGCGCCGTGCTGCGTTGTTCGCATCGTTACGAGAGCAAGCCGTGGGGCTTCGATGCCGAACAGCATTTCTCGAACCAGGCGCTAGAGGTATCCACCGATCTGCAACCGCTCGAGGTGCTTGAGGCTGTGCAGGCCATCGAGCAGGAACTGGGCCGCAACCGCGCGGCCGAAGCGGTCGAGAAAGCCCGTACGGGCGTGGCCTACACCTCGCGGTCGATCGATATCGACATCCTCTTCTACGACGACGAGGTGATCGCAAGCGAGCGGCTCACCATTCCCCACCCGCTTCTCTCCGAGCGGGAATTCGCCCTGGCTCCGCTGTGCGAAATCATGCGCCAGCGCCGCCACCCGGTCACGGGGCAGACTATGGAGGAGATGTACGAGGCCCTGCGCCCGAACGAAAATTAAAAAAGAGAGAACATTGAAAAGGGGACGATTAATAGCGTTGTTCACGGCCGTCGTGCTGTTCGCGGGATGTTTCAAGGAGGTTTCGTACAGGACGGACTATGTGCTCAAGCCGCTTGTGCAGGAGAATTCGGGCGATGTCGCCCAATTGCTTCCCGAGGGGAAGGCGCAGGCTTTTGCCCATGCTGCCGACACGGTCTTTTGGGAGGTCGCTTCTTACGAAGACGCCCTGGCCGGGATCATTACGCGGCGGGACAACCCGTCCGAAAAGCAGACCGTGCCGCTTGTGACGGCCGAACCTTATGATCAGGAAGGAATTGCCGGATGGCTGTCGATGCGGATCGACAAACCGTCGGTGATGGTCGTTGCGGTCGATACCGAGCACAGGATTTACGGCTATACCCAACAGGAGATCGCCGAGAATTTCCCCAAGCTCTACGTTTCCGTCGTCTTCAAGCCGTGGAAGGAGGGGACGGAATACAAGGACGGCAATTGGATTTTCCGCAACCAGTTCTATGTGCCTCCGACCTATCTCGATTGTTACATCGCACCTTCGGTGCAGGCCGAGGAGGGCGGCGAAACGACCGAGCCTTCGAAACTCAAGGCCTATGCCTATGCCGTCGATACGACGGCGTGGAGGATCGCCTCGTACATCGACGCCGCGGCCGGAGTCATCACCTCGAAGAACGACCCGTCGCAAACCCGTTCCAACCCCAATTTCACTGCCTCGAAAGAGGAGTCGGGCGCTTACGGCATGGAAGTGAGCAGTCCGACGCTGATGGTGGTCGTGGTCGACCAGACCAACGAGGTTTACGCCTATTCGAAACAGGAGGTCGACCTCGACGGCGAGCCCGTGACCTTCCCGATCGTCTTCCGCACATGGCGCCCGGAATACCTCTATGTCGAGGAGGGCTGGCGCGTGGTCAATGAAAAGAACGCCGACCCGGAACAGGAGGGTTCGGATACAACTAAATGATAACGATGGATATCCGCAAAAGACATATCGTCCGCACGCTGCGTGCCGCCGTGCTGCTGCTTTTCGTTTCGGCTTTCCTGAGCCGTTGCGCGAGCATGATGACCCCCACGGGTGGGCCGCGCGATTCGCTGCCCCCGGTCATCGTGAACATGACGCCCGACAACTTTTCGACCAACCGGCCGCTCGTGAACCATGAGAAGATTTACATCGAGTTCGACGAGTTCGTGCAGCTCAAGGATCAGCAAAAGGAGTTCTTCACCTCGCCGCAGATGAAGAAGAAACCGCTCGTTTCGCTGCGTGGCCGTGGCGTCGTCATCCAGTTGCGCGATACGCTCGAGGCGAATACGACCTATTCGCTCAACTTCGGCAGCGCCATCCGTGATAACAATGAGGGCAACCCGCTCTACTCGATGCGTTATGTCTTCTCGACGGGGCCCGAGATCGACTCGATGGTCATGTCGGGTTATACGGCCGACAGCTATAAGGCCGACTCCGTGTCGAAGAGCTTCATCTGGTTCTTCCCCGCCGATTCGGTGGAAAACGTCGCCGAATACGACTCGACGATCTTCAAGTACAAGCCGGCTGCCATCGCCCGCGCCGAGAACAACGGTATCTTCATCGCCCAGAACCTCAAGCCGATCGCTTACCGCGTCTATGCCGTCCAGGACAAGAACGACAACCAGATTTATGAACCCGGTTCCGACCAGGTAGGCTTCCTCGAAGGTACCTACAACCCCCGCGAGCAACCCGATTTCGCCATGTGGTACGATTCGATCCGCCAATATGTCGTGGCCGAACCGCAGCTCTACCTGCGCATGTTTACCGACAAGGCGTTCCGGCGCCAGGTGCTTTCGCAGTCCGAACGGCCCCTGCAACACAAGGCGATGCTCTATTTCGCGGCCGCACACCCGCAGATCGAGCGTATCCGTTTCGACAGCATCCCCGAAGACCGGGTCATTTTCGACCCGCAGACCGTCGGGCGCGACACCATCGCCCTGTGGTTCAACATGCCTTCGTCGGCACTCCCCGATACGATCAAGGGCGAGATCACCTATTTCAAGCACGATACGGTCAATGTCCTGCAATCGGTCACCGAGCCCTTGAAGCTGGCCTGGAGGTTCATCGAAACCAAAGAGCAGGAGAAGGAGCGCGAGAAGCTCGAACGCGACCGCCGCAAGGCCGAGGCCGCGGGCGAGGAGTGGGTCGAGCCGAAGAAAGAGAACCCCTTTGCCTACAAACTCCCGCTGTCGGGCGAGGTGAACCCCGAGAACCATCTGACGATGGATTTCGACTATCCGCTTACGAAGCTCGATTCGGCCGCCATGCTCCTCACGCTTACGCATCCCGACAACAGCATCGAGGATATTCCCGTGCGTTTGGTGCGCGATACGGCGCAACTGCGCCGCTATTACATTCGTGCGCCCTGGAAAACCGGCGGGCAATATACCCTCACCATCCCCGAAGGGGCCATTACCGATGTGGCGGGATTTTCCAACGACTCGATCATCGGCAAGTATACGGTGCTCGACCCCGAGAAGTTCGCCACGGTGAAGATCCATGTCACGGGCAAGGACGACAGTTCGAAGTACATACTCCAGCTGCTCGACGGCAACAACGCCCTTAAACAGGAGAAGCGCGACGTTACCACGGGCGACTGGCAGTTCAATTTCGTCCCGGCCGGTGAAATTAAGTTCCGTGTCATCGAGGACAAGAACGGCAACGGCAAGTGGGACACGGGCAATGTGGTCGAACGCCGCCAGCCCGAACGCGCCGAAATCTATGCCAACGACGAAGGCGAAGACACCTTTGCCACGAAAGCCAACTGGGAGGTCGAGTTCTCGATCGACATGAACACCCTGTTCGCTCCCGTGACGATGGAGTCGCTTTCGCGCACGCTTGAGGAACGTGAGGCCCAGCGCCTGCGCCGCGAGGCCGAGAAACGCGCCAAGGAACCCAAGAAGAAGGGTCACAGCCACGATAACAACCAGAATAATAACCGCATGAACAACAGCATGAACTCCACGGGCGGCATGTTCAATAATTTCCGATAGCGCGATGATGAAGAGACGATTCAAAAACCTGTTGTTGTTCGCGGCTGCCGTATGCTGCTGGCATGGTGCTTCGGCGCAACATACGCTCGGTTTTACGGCCGGTTACGGCATGGCCAGCGCCCGCTTCGACCCCAAACAGGAGATGAAGGGGATGTGGGGTATCTATACCGCCGGCCTTACTTGGCGCTACTATGGTACGCAACGCTTCGTGGGCGGTTTCGGTATCGACCTCGAATTCCTGCAGCAGGGCTTCTCCTTTGCGACCAATGCCTCGCTGGTCGAGGAGCCGAAGGATTTCCGTTACTATACGCGCCATATCAATTCGGTCATGTTGCCTATCGTCTGGCAGCCCCATATCTATATGCTGCGCCACCGTGTGCGCGTTTACCTCGAAGCTGCGGCCACCTTTTCCTACCAGCTTTCGTCGGATTACGAGGATGAGAGTGCCAAGGCATCGGGAATGGCCGACTGGAAGGGGGATTACAACTACAAGACGGCCCGCGACAGCCGCTGGGGCTACGGGCTTGCGGGCGGCGGCGGTATCGCCTTTCTGATACGCCGCTTCGAGATCAATGTCCGCGCCCGTTATTACTTCGGGCTTTCGGACGTCGTCCGCAACCGCAACAAGTATGCGGACAACGGCATCGACGGTTCCGAAAACCCGTTCTGGACGACGCCCATGCGCTCGCCGCTGGACAACCTCACTATTTCGGTGGGGTTGAGCTACCGCTTCAACAAGGAGGGCTTCTCGACCTGGAAACCGCGTCCCAAACGCGAAAAGAACCGCGAAGTCTTCAAATACGGATTATAAATATTCAAGCCATGGAAACCACACGACAGCAAAAAATCGCCAAACAGATACAGAAGGACGTGGCCGAGATCTTCCAGAAGGAGGGGGCCGGCATCGTCCGCGGGGCGCTCGTCACGGTCACGGCCGTGCGTATCTCGCCCGATTTCGGCTATGCCAAGGTCTACGTCAGCATCTTCCCCTTCGACCGGAGTGCCGCGACGATGAAGGAGATCGAGCATCAGAACTGGTTTATCCGCAGAGCCCTCGGGCAGCGGATCCGCAACCAGGTCAAGAATGTGCCCGAGTTGCAGTTCTTCCTCGACGATTCGCTCGAATACATCGAGCATATCGAAGAGGCACTCAAGAGCGACAAGCCCGAATAGCTCCCGCTTCCCGACGCCATGTTGCCGCAGTTTTTCGCCCGCCGCTACCTTTTCTCGCCCAAATCCCGTTCGGTCGTCAACCTGATCTCGGGACTGAGCGTGGTAGCCGTCGCGATGCCTGTCGCTGCGATGATCATCCTGCTTTCGGTCTTCAACGGTTTCGAAAGCCTCGTGAAGTCGATGTATTCGGCCTTCGACGCCGACCTGACCGTCTCGGCGCGGCTGGGGCAGACTTTTCCTGCCGACGCGATAGATACGGCCGCCGTGGCACGGATTCCCGGGGTCGAAGCGTTTTCGTTCGTCCTCGAACAGAGCGCCCTGCTGGAACATGCCGGACGCCAGGCTACGGCGACGGTTCGGGGCGTCGACGATGCGTATGCCGCGGTATTTCCGCTCGACAGCGTCGTTTCCGCGGGCGAATACCGGGTGCGCCTGGGGGATATCGAACGCCTCGTCATGGGGCAGTCGATGACTTATATGCTGGGCATCCGCTCGCTTGCCGATGCCGATGTCAATGTCTACGCCGTGCGCCGGGGTTCGTTCTCCTCGCTGCTGCCTTTCGACAACTATACGCGGCGGACGGTGCCCCTCGGCGGGGTTTATTCGCTCGACCTGGAGACGGAGCGGACGTATGTCCTGGCGTCGCTGCGGCTGGCACAGGAACTTTTCAGCCATCCCGGCCGTGTTTCGGGGCTTGTCGTCCGCCTGCGCGAGGGCGCCGATGCGGAGCAGGTGCGCCGGGCCCTGGCGCGGCTGTCGGGTGACGATTACCGCGTCCGCACGCGCCACGAACTGCGGGCCTCGTTTTACCGGATCATGACCTATGAGAAATGGGGTATTTTCTTCATTTCGCTGCTGGTACTGGTCATCGCGTCGTTCGCGGTCGTCGGGGCGTTGGCGATGCTGATCGTCGACAAGCGGCGCGACATCGTGACCCTGCGTGCGCTGGGAGCCGACACGTCGCTCGTGCGGGCTATTTTCCGCAGCGAAGGGTTGCTCATCTGCGGCCTCGGCGCTGCGTGCGGGGCGTTGCTGGGCGTCGGGCTGAGTCTTTTGCAGCAGCACTTCGGCCTGATCGAAATCCCGGCCGAAACGCTTCTTGCCAAGAGCTATCCCGTCGAATTCCGCCCGGGCGACCTGCTGGCCGTGCTGGTGGCCTTCGGCCTTGTCGCCTATGTTATTTCGAACATTACCGTGCGCAGCATGGTGAAACATAATGCCTGATTATGAAACGCATTTTCCGTATATCGCTCTGCGCGTTCCTGCTGCTTGCAGGCGCCGCCTGTACCCGCCACAAGATTATCCCCGATGAGAAACTGGCGCAGATCTTCCACGACGCCTTCCTCACGAACGCCTATATCGGCGACGTGCGGGTCAATATCGACTCGCTGAACATCTACGAACCGATCTTCGCCCGCTATGGCTATACGACCCGCGATGTCTACTATACGATCGGGAACTTTTCGAAGCGCAAGAGCGCCCGTCTGGGCGACGTCGTCGAGATGGCGATCGATAAACTCGAAGCCGAGGGTAAATTTTACGACCGTGAGGTTGCCGTGCTCGATACGATCGACAACGTGGCCCGCCGTACTTTCACGCGTACGGTCTATGCCGATTCGCTGATCCGCGTGGGGTCGCTGCGCGATACGGCGCGCCTGCGGATCGCCGTCGATGTGCAGCCCGGCGAGTACGAATTGCGGCTCAAATACCTCGTCGACTCGCTCGACCGGAACGAGAAGGGGTTGAGGGGCGTCGTCTGGCTCGAAAACCGGGACGGCGGGCGCAGTAGCGTCTATTCCACGACGCTGCGCCGTAACCGGACGGAGAATTTCACCCGCCGTTTCACGGTCGATACTACCCACCGGCGCCTGCACCTGGATTTCCTGGATTTCCGCGAGAAACCCCTGCGTCCCTCGGTGACGGTGACCGGCCTCGAAATCGACTACATCCCCACGACGTCCGTTGCCGTCGACAGCCTTTACCGGCAACAACTCGACCTGCGAATCTTTGCCGATGAATTCCTCCGCGCAGCCATCCAGGCGGATAGGCTCTAACCTGCTCTGGACACCGCAGGGTCTGCTCCGCAATCCCCTGGTCGGGGTTGCGGCCGACGGCCGTATCCTCTCCGTCGGGACGTGTCCCGAGCCCGACCGGTGTCCCGGCACCGAGTTCTATGCCGGGGTGCTCGCTCCGGGGCTGGTCAATGCCCACTGCCACCTCGAACTCTCCTATTTGCTGGGGGCGATCCCCGAACGGTGTGGTTTTGCGGGGTTTGCCGGTGCCATGTCGCAGGTGCGGGAGCGCTTCTCCGCCGAACAGCGAGTACAAGCCGTCGAAGCCGCCGATGCCGCCATGTGGCAGGCCGGGATCCAAGCCGTAGGCGATATTTCGAACGGGGATACCGCTTTCGCCGTAAAATCGCGCAGCCGTATCGCTTACCGTACTTTCGTCGAGTTTTTCGGCCTGCGCGCCGCTTCGGCCGAGCACCTGCTGCCTCTGCTCCGCCATCCGCAAACCTCGCTGACCCCCCATTCGCTCTATTCGGTGCAGGATGCCCCCCTGCGTGCGATCGCTGCCCGGGGCGATGCCCCGCTTTCGATCCATTTCATGGAATCTCCCGGCGAAGCGGCGCTCTTCGAACACCGCGGCCCGCTGTGGGAGTGGTACGCGAAGGCCGGTTTCTCCTGCGATTTCCTGCATTACGGCTCCCCGGCCGAACGTCTCGTGGCCTGCGTGCCGCACGACCGCCGCGTGACCCTGGTGCATGACTGCTGCATAACGCAGCGCGACATAGACATCGTTATGGGCCATTTTACGGCGCCCGTATGGTGGTGCCTGTGCCCCCGTTCAAACCGCTATATCTCCGGCCTCGAACCCCCTGTGGAGCTGTTACGCCGCAATCGCCTCAATATTTGCCTCGGAACCGACTCGCTGGCTTCGAACGACCGGCTTTCGGTTTTCGAAGAAATGCGTATGTTCCCCGGCATCCCGCTTCCCGAACTGCTCGCCTGGGCTGCCGGGGGCGGTGCACAGGCATTGGGTATGGAGGATGCACTCGGCGAAATAGCTCCCGGCCGTCGTTGCGGCCTCACGGTCATTTCAGGGTTGGATTACGGCACGCTGTGCCTGACCCCGGCGTCGCAGATCCGCCGCATCCTCTGACCGGGATACTTTCCCTCCCCGTATGCGTGGTTATCGTGCGGATGCTTGCCGCCGGTAGATGAAAACAAAAAGGAGCTTCCCCCGTCGGGAAGCTCCTCGTATTTTGAGGCCGGATGCCTATTTACCCAGTGCGTTGCAGAGTTTCTGGTTGATCTTGCGGATACGTTCCGGTTCGACCTTCATCTCCTTGCGGTCGTAGGTCATCAGTCCGTTGACCTCCATTTCGACGTCGGTAGTCTGCGTGTATACGCCTGCCGAGAATCCGCGGCCGATCAGCTTGTAGAGCATTTCCGCATACTTTTCGTATTCGTCCGTCACCTCCTTGGGCGAGTTGAGACGGATATAGCCCCAGTTGCGGTCGGGTTCCCAGAGGTGCCCCTTCATCACGAAGCCGATGCCGCCGTACTCACCCAGCACCGTTGCGCGGTTGGTATCGAGCAGCGTCAGGCGCGGGTTGGGGTAGTGGTGCGTGTCGAGGATGTCGCCCGTAAGGTAATGGTTGCCGCCGCTGGCGGGGTTGACCAGGCGCGAAGGATCGTAAGCCTTCGTCCACTCTACGATTTCCTGGGTCTTGAACTGTCCCCAGCACTCGTTGAAGGGAACCCATACGCCGATCGAGGGGGACGAGTAGAGGTAGTCGATGATCTCTTTCCACTCCTTGCGGAAGTTGGCCTCCGATTCTGCCGAACGGTGCTTCTCCTCGCCCGTGAAATAGTTGTGCATCTGCCACTGCGGGCCGCGGTCGCCGCTGGGCATGTCCTGCCATACGATCATGCCGAGTTTGTCGCAGTGGTAGTACCAGCGTGCGGGCTCGACCTTTACGTGCTTGCGGATCATGTTGTAACCCAGATCCTTGGTCTTGATGACGTCGAATGCCAGCGCCTCGTCCGAAGGGGCCGTGTAGAGGCCGTCGGGCCACCAGCCCTGATCCAGCGGGCCGAACTGGAATACCGGCTCGTTGTTCAGCTCCAGGCGGACGATGTCGTCGGCATCGCGGCCGATCGAGAATTTACGCATGGCCGTGTAACTTTCCACTTCGTCTATTTTCTTGCCGTTGCGTACCAGGCTTACCTTCATGTCGTAGAGGAACGGTGACTCGGGGCTCCAGAGTTTGGGCTCGGCGACGGACAGTTCCACGGCGGCGCCGTTGAGCGAGCTGCCCTTGGCGACCTGCGTGTCGCCGTCGAAAAGCGCCACTTCGATGCGGTCTTCGGGCTGTGCGCCGCAAACAGGAACCTCGATGCGGAACGACTTGCGGTCGAGGTCGGGCGTTGTCTTCACCTGCTTGATATATTGCTGGGGCACTGCTTCGAGCCATACCGTCTGCCAGATGCCGCTCACGGGGGTGTACCAGATGCCCTCGGGGCGGTTCACCTGCTTGCCGCGCGGCTGGTAGCCGTCGTCGGTCGGATCCCATACGCGAACCCGGATGTCGTTGGCACCCTTTTTCAGGGCCGACGTGATGTCGAACTCGAACGGCGTATAGCCGCCCGTGTGGCTGCCTACGCTGACGCCGTTCACCCAGACGTCGGCTTTCCAGTCTACGGCGCCGAAGTGCAGCAGCACGCGCTTGCCGTTCCATTTCGCGGGTACCGTGAAGCTGTGGTTGTACCAGAGTTCGTTATCCTTACCCAGGCTTTTCCCTACGCCCGAGAGGCTCGACTCCACGGCGAACGGCACGAGGATCTGTCCCTGGAATTTGTCGGGGGTCTGTCCTATGGGCAGGATCGCATAGTCCCACAGGCCGTTGAGGTTTTGCCAGTCGCCGCGTACCATCTGAGGACGCGGGTATTCGGGCAATACGTTCTGCGGATCGAGCTTTTCGCCCCACTGGGTGCGGATACGGTCGCCCGCGGGTTGCCATTGCGCTACGCCGGCAAGGGTCGTCACCAGGGCGGCAGCGGTCAGGAGAATGTTTTTCTTCATACTTCGGGTTATTATTAGGTTAAAATTGTATTTCAAATCCGTACAAAATTAAGCCATCTTATCCGGAAAACAGTCCGCATATATGCACAAAAAGTATATTTATGCTTGGAAATGCGGTTTGAACTGCATTTTTACGGACTTTTCATGCGGGGCACATTTCTTCGTCCTCGGGGCCCCGGCTCCCCTATATCCCGAGGTGCTCTTCGAGCGTATGGCGCAGGTGGTCGCTGTCGAGGTGCGTATAGATTTCGGTGGTGAGGATGCTTTCGTGTCCGAGCATCTCCTGTACCTGCCGGATACTGGCGCCCCCTTCGAGCAGGTGCGTGGCGAACGAGTGCCGGAACGTATGCGGGCTGATGTGTTTGTCGATGCCGGCGCGTTGGGCGGCCTGTTTCAGGATCGTGAAGACCATCACGCGCGTAAGCTGCCCGCCCCGGTTGTTGAGGAATACGACCTCTTCGCCCGAACGTGCGCTGCGGCGCTCTTCGAGATAGCGCTGTATCTTGTCGCGTGCGACGGTGCTGATCGGCACCAGCCGCTGCTTGTCGCCCTTGCCGATGACGCGGATGTAGCCCTCCCCGAAAAAGAGGTCGGAAAGCCGTAGCGAGGTGAGCTCCGAGACGCGAAGCCCGCACGAATAGAGCACTTCGAGCATGGCGCTGTCGCGTATGCCCTTGGTCGTGCGCGTGTCCACGGTGGCGATGATGCGGTCGATCTCTGCGGTGGTGAGGACGTCGGGCAGGTGCCTCCCGAATTTCGGCGTGTCGACGAATTCGGCGGGCGACGCCTCGATCTGGTCGCTTATGAGCAGGAAATTGAAGAAGCTGCGGATGCCGCACAGGCAGCGGGCCTGTGAGGTTTTTTCGCGGCCGCGCTCGAAAAGCCAGCCCATGTAGCGTTCGATCATCGTCCGCTCGACCTTGCGGGGCGTCACGTCGTATTGGCGCAGGATGAAATGGGCGAATTGGCGCAGGTCGCGCATATACGATTCGACGGTATTCTCCGAGAGGCGTTTTTCGAGTTTGATATAAGTACGGTAACGACGTCCCGTCTCTTCCCACTTTTTCGTGTTTTCTGCCATCCTTTTCCTGCCTTATTTCCGAGATTATCGTTAACTTTGTACGGGCGAAGATACGTAAATTTTACATAATATGAACTATATATCCTTGAATATTGCCTTTTCGGACGACCTGCAGGCCGAGATCCTGACCGCCGAGCTGGCCGACTATCCCTTCGAGAGTTTCGAGGCCGATGCGGGGACGCTCAAGGCCTATATCCCTCAGGAGCAGCTGGCTGACTGTAAGGGTGAGGTCGACGCCTTGCTGGCGCATTACGGCGTGCAGGGACGCTATATCGCCATCGAGACGCAGAACTGGAACGCCGTCTGGGAGAGCAATTTCCCGCCTGTGGACGTCGAAGGGCGCCTGCTGATTCGGGCACCGTTCCATGAGCCTGCCCCCGCAGGGGTGATGGAGGTGGTCGTCATGCCCAAGATGTCGTTCGGCACGGGGCACCACGCGACCACCTGGCTCGTGTCGCGTGCCGTGCTCGACCTGGGTGTCGCAGGCCGCCGCGGGCTCGATATGGGCAGCGGTACGGGTGTGCTGTCGATCGTCGCCGCCAAATGCGATGCCGCCCATGTCGATGCGGTCGACATCGACGACTGGGCCGACGCCAACTGCCGCGAGAACATCGCTTCGAACGGCGTCGCCGACCGCATCGAACCGATGCTGGGCGACGTGCGCCGCATCGCCGGACGGCATTACGGCTTTATCCTGGCCAATATCAACCGCAATATCCTCACGGCCGACATGCCGGCCTATGCCGCAGCGCTGGAGCCGGGCGGCGACCTGGTGATGAGCGGTTTCCTGGAACAGGACGTCCCGGCGATAGTCGCCTGTGCCGGGGAACTGGGCCTGCGCCCGGTGGCGACCGCTGCCAGGGAGGGGTGGATGATGGTTCACGTGCGCAAAGGGTAGGTGAAGACGTACAAAGGGCGCGGGGTCGTTCTCCATACGCTCAAATACGGCGACTCGTCGATGGTCATCTACCTGCTGACCGACACCGGGGGGCGCCGCAGCTACATGGTGCAGGGCGTCCGCAGCCGCAACGGGCGGGGCTCGAAGCTGGCACTTTTCCAGCCGATGTTCCCGGTCGAGTTCGAAGGGCTCGAATCGTCGCGTCAGCAGATGCACCGTTTCAAGGAGGTGCAGGGCGGCTTCGTACTGCAAAGCCTGCCGTTCGACGTGCGCAAATCGACCATGGCGCTCTTCATGGCAGAGGTTTTGTACCGCCTCGTCAGGGAATACGACGAACCCAACCAGGCGCTTTTCGATTTTGTGTGGAACTGTGTCGGGGCGCTCGATTCGATGGACGAGGGGGTGGCCAATTTTCACCTCTGGTTCCTGGCCAACCTGAGCCGTTTCCTGGGTTTTTGCCCGGGCAACGACTACTCGGCCGGCGATTGGTTCGATATCCGAGAGGGACTTTATACCAAAACTCGGCCGCAGCACGTTAGTTTTATGACACAGGAATGTACGCGTATTCTGCGCGATATGATGGAGTGCGACGTGCGTTGCCTGGCCGAAATCGGCCTCAACCGCACGCAGCGCGTCGAGTTTCTCAATGCCGTGCTGGTCTATTTCGGCTATCACCTCGATGCCATCAGCGCGGTGCAGTCGGTGCGGATCCTGCGGGAAGTGTTCTAAGGGAATTGTAATTTTGGAGAGACCAAATAAAAGATAGGAGGGATAGTTATGAAAAGGATGTTTATTTTGGCGGCTGCCCTGCTTGCGGCCCTTGCGATTTCGGCGCAGGAACCCAATAAGTTCGGGCTGAAAAAAACCGATTCGCCCCGCTCGGGGAAGTATGAGCTTCCCGATTCGCTCCGTAACAAGTTCGAGCTTCCCGACTCGCTGGCGCATTTGTCGCCCTGGAAACCCGATTACCGTGCCGAGGGAAAGATGAAGGTCAAGCCTTCGGTTACGATGACTTCGGTGGTAGTGATCCAGAAGGAAAACCTGCCGTCACGTGTTACGGTGATCGACAACAATACGTTGCGTCTGGGACGCCATTTCACCATCTCGAACGGTCAGGCCTGGAACAACGGTTCCTTCCCCGATGCGTTCCTCGATGCGCGGACGATCTCGATGCCCCTGCCGCGGTAGGGTGTTGCTGCCCGTTCCGGAGGAATGCCGGTCCCGTCCGCACTTCGTTTAGGCGGGCGCAGTTTCCTGATGGTTCCGTGAACTGGAAGTCCCCCGGGACGGCAATACGAGGCGTATTGCAGGCACCTATCCGAACAGGAGCGTGAAGGTTACCCGGTTGTCCGTGTTGGCCGTCAGGCGCAGCGAACCCTTGTGCAGTTGCATGATACGGCGCGAGACGCTCAGGCCGATGCCCGATCCGTCGGGCTTGGTCGTGAAGAAAGGCGTGAAGATATTTTCGGTTACTTCGGCGGGGATTGCCCCGCCGTTGTTGCTAATCTCGATAACCACGTTTTCCTGCGGGTCTATGCGCGATGTGATTTCGATGCAGGCGTCCCGCCGCGTCCCTACCGCTTCGCGGGCATTCTTGAGCAGGTTCACCACCACTTGTCCGACCAGCATCTGGTCGGCATAGATCATCGTGTCCGCCGGCTCGACGTCGAGCCGGATGCGGATGCCCTCCGTAGCGATCAGTGTCATGGCGTGCTCCAGCAGTTCCCGCACCTCGAAGGGTGCTTTCTGGGGCGCCGGGATCTTCGTGAACCTGCGGAAATTCTCAACGAAGGCCATCAGCCGCCGGCTCGTGGCCGAGATCGTATCCAGCCCGTGCGCCACATCGGCATTCATCGTCCGGTCGATATGCAGCAGCGTGTCGCTCAGGGAGGTGATCGGCGCGAGCGAGTTCATGATTTCATGCGTCAGGATGCGCGTCAGCTTGCTCCACGATTCGATCTGCATCTCGCTCAGCTCGCTGTTGATGTCGCTCACGACCACCACGCGCAGCCGGCGTTTTTCGAGTACGATCTCCGAACATCCCAGCGACAGGCCCATTTCGCCCGTTTCGGTCACGCACGACACATGGTGCTTTTCGCCCGGGCGGATCGTCGTCAGTACCCGGTATGCCTCGGGAGCGGGCAGTTCCAGTTGCTGGATGTGGGTCAAGCGCGGCAGCCCGAAGATGCGCAGCGCCTCGCCGTTGGCCTGGTAGACGCTCCCCGCGTCGTTGATGGTGATAAGCCCTGTGCGTGCGTACTCCATGATCAGCTGGTAGTAGCGTTCCCGCTCTTCGACGCGTACCTTGGCGCGCACCAGGATCTCCTTGATACGGTTCAGGGCGGCGTTGAGCATGCCGTTGTCCACTTTCGACGGGTCTTCATGGAAGCGGAACGTGAAGTCGTCGTTGTCGATGGCGTTGAACATGAAGGTTACACGGCGTATCGAATCGCTGTAAAGCCCTATGAGACGGTATGCCGCGATCCCGATCACCGGGACGAGCAGGATCGCCAGCGGGTACCATGACCCCGTTACCACCCATCCGAGTGCTCCCGAAGCGGCGATGAGCAACGCCGTGTAACCGATTACGGGGCCGTAGGCTATTCCTTCGCGTTTCATAACCCGTAGCGTTTGATTTTGTTGTAGAGTGTCTGGCGTGTGATGCCCAGCTGCCGCGCCACCTCGGTCAGGTTGCCTGCGTAACGTGCCATCGCCTGCCCGATCATGCCGCGCTCCATCTCTTCGAGCGTCGAGAATGCCGGGGCCTGCACTACTTCCGGAGCCGGCCGCAGCAGCAGTGTTGCGGGGGTAATCCGCCTTCCGTCGCTCATGATGACGGCTTTTTCGACGGTATGCTGCAATTCGCGGATGTTACCCGCCCAGGGGTATTCGTCCATTTCGCGCACCGCCGCCTGGTCGAAACCCTCGATCGGTTTGTTGTACTTCGTGGCGTAGCGTTTGAGGAACATTTCCGCCAGCGGCAGGATATCTTCGCGGCGCTGCCGCAGGGGCGGCAAGTCTATATGGATCGTGTTGATGCGGTAGAGCAGATCTTCGCGAAACTCCCCCCCCGCTACCATCCCGAACAGGTCGCGGTTCGTGGCGCAGATGAGGCGGATGTCCACCGCTACGGGCGTGTTGCTGCCCACGCGGAAGATACGCCCGCCCTGGATGGCCGTCAGCAGTTTCGATTGCAGGTGGGGCGGCAGGTTGCCGATCTCGTCGAGGAAAAGCGTGCCGTGGTCGGCGACCTCGAATTTCCCGGCGCGGTCGGCCCGGGCGTCGGTGAAGGCTCCCTTGACATGGCCGAACAGTTCGCTCTCGAACAGCGTTTCAGGTACGGCTCCCATATCCACCGAAACCATCAGTTCGCCGCTGCGCGCCGAGCGGTTGTGTATCTCGCGTGCCAGCATCTCCTTGCCGGTGCCGTTCTCCCCCGTGATCAGGATGTTGGCGTCCGTGGCCGCAACCTTCTCCACGATCTCGCGGATGCGCGCCATGGCGGGGCTTTCGCCCCAGAACATCGGCTGCTCCGAGGCCAGCTCGCGCTTGATCTCCTTGAGCTGCTTCACCTCGCGAGCCGACCGCGCCAGGTTGTAGGCGTTGCGCAGCGAAGCCACCAGCCGGTCGTTGTCCCACGGTTTGACGACGAAGTCCACCGCACCGTCGCGCATTGCCCTCACGGCCAGGTCGATGTCGGCGTACGCCGTGAAAAGCACGACTTTGATATCCGGCCTGCGGGCGTGGATCTCGCTCAGCCAGTAGATGCCTTCGTTACCGGTGTTGATGCCCGCCGTGAAATTCATGTCGAGCAGTATCACGTCGATCTGTTCCTCGCGCAGGGTCGTCGCCAGCCGGTTGGGGGTGGGGAGGGTCAGCACCCGTGCGAAATATTTTTCCAGCAGCAGGCGCAATGCCGCCAGGATGCTGCGGTTGTCGTCCACGATCAGTAGTGTTCCCTCTTTTGCCATGGTGTTTCCGGTTTGTTTTGCGGTAAAATTAGCGTTAAAATCGTGAAATCGCCCCTTTGTGTCCACAAAATTTACAGGGGTGTAAATTTTTTTTACACTTTGTCTGATCTTTGTTTATGTTAATAGTTTGTAATACAGTTGTTTAATTCATTTGGCACGGGGTTGGCTCCGAAATGTCCCGAACGAACAATACCCGCTAATCAAGGATGAAACGACTGTTATTACTCCTCATTCTGTCAATTTTTTGGACACTCGCCGCGGCGCAGATATCCCTGCCCGCCGCCTCTGTGCAGCCGGATGCTGCGCCCGTTGCTCCCGTGGGGGCTTCGGCCGCAGATATTGCGGCAACGGAAACCGTCATCGTCGCGGATCCTGCCGTGGATTCTCTGTCCGACCCCGCCCCGAATGCGGCCGAGCCCGTCGTGCGTATGACCCTCGACGAGTGCATGGCCTATGCCGTCGAACACAGTCCCGTCGTGCGGCAGCAGGATTACACCAACCGCAACTATCGCCAGGACTATATCGAATCCGTGGCGGCGCTCGTGCCCTCGGTCAGCGGCTCGGTCAGCGCCACGACCAGTTTCGGCCGTTCGGTCGACCCCGAGACCAATACCTATACCGACGTTTCGAACCTTTCCAACAACTACGGCGTTTCGGGGCAAATGCCTGTTTTCGCAGGTTTTACGGGGATCAATACCATCCGTGCCGCGAAGGTGATGCGCCTGATGGGCGTCGAGGAGTTGCAGCGGGTCAAGGACGAGGTGGCGCTCAATACCATGCAGGCCTATTTCGACGTCGTCTATTACACCGAAAGCGTGCGCCTTGCCCGTGAACAGCTGGAAACCAGCACCGGCAACCTCGCCAAGAGCCGCAAGCTGCTCGAACTGGGGCTCAAGAGCGCTGCCGACGTGGCCGAGCAGGAGGCGCAGTGCGCTTCGGACGACTACCTGCTCACGCAGCAGGAAAACAACCTCGAACTGGCCAGGATCACGCTTGCCGAAACGATGAATTATCCGCCCGACCGTCCCCTGGGGATCGAGACGGCTCTCGCCATCGAGACCCCGGTTGGCACGGCGCCCTTCTCCGATGTGGTCGCCTATGCCCTCGACAACAATCCCAAAGCCCGCAGCGCCGGTTATAACGTGCGGCAGTCGAAGCTCCAGTATTCGGTCGCCCGGGGCGGCTTTTTCCCGTCGGTCTATGTCGGCGGCGGATACTCGACCAATTTCTTCATGAGCCTCGACGACCATTCGTTGTACGAGCCGTTCAGGAGCCAGTTCCGTGATAACCGCGGTTACTACTTTTCCGCCCAGCTCAACATCCCCATCTTCGGGGGGCTTTCGCGCCGCACGAGGACGAACCGCGCCCGCAACAACTGGCGGATCGCCGAGCAGCAGCGCGATCAGACGTTGCGTGCCCTGCAAAGCGAAATCGCCCAAAACTACCAGCAGATGCTCGGCTACGGCAAGGAGTTCGTGCAGGCCAGCAAAAAAAGCGCGGCCTCCGAGCTGGCCTACAACGCCGTCGCCGGCAAGTACGACCGGGGCATGGTTTCGGCGCTCGACCTTCAGACCGCCGCCAACAACCTGTTGCAGGCCCGCTCCGAACGGTTGCGCGCACGGTTGCAATACATTATCAAAACGCGCATGGTCGAGTATTACAACGGTGCGCCCCTGATCCGCTAACGAAAAACAGAAAATAACATGGACATCCGTATCGAAAAGAAAAAGGGCATCCGCGCCCTGTTTACCAAAAAAGGCATCCCCTATCTGGCCGGGGCGCTGTTCCTCGTCTTCGTGTTGTGGCTCCTGTTGCGCGACAACTCCTCGACGCTGCGCGTCGATGCCCGTACGATTTCCGTCGGGCAGGTCGTGCGCGGTGAATTCAACGACTATATCCGCGTCACCGGGCAGGTACAGCCCATCACCACCGTGCAGCTCAGTCCCCTCGAAGCGGGCATCGTCGAGCGGCTTGTGGTCGAGGAGGGTACCTCCGTCAAAAAGGGCGATGTGCTGGTCGTGCTGAGCAACACGTCGCTCACGCTCGAAATCTTGAACAGCGAGGCCGAGCTGGCCGAAAAGCAGAACATCCTGCGCAATACGCTGATCTCGATGGAGCAGGAGAAACTCTCGCTGCGGCAGGACAAGGCGCAGCTGGATCTCGACGTGTCGCGCAAGAAGCGGGCCTGGCAGCAGAACGAGGAGCTTTACAGGAACGCCCTGATCGCCCGCGAGGAGTGGTTGCAGTCGAAGGAGGACTACGAACTGGCCGAAAAGAAACGCGAGCTGAACATCGAGCGGCAGGTGCAGGATTCGCTCTACCGTTCGGTGCAGATCGAGCAGATGGAGGAGAACCTCGACAACATGAAGCGCAACATGCAGCTCATCCGCGAGCGCATCGGCAACCTCAACGTCAAGTCGCCGATCGACGGCGAAGTCGGCCTGCTGGACATCGTGCTCGGGCAGTCGGTCTCCACGGGGCAGAAGATCGGGCAGATCAACGACCTGTCGGACTACAAGGTCGAGGCACAGATCGACGAGAGCTACATCGACCGTGTGCGTGCCGGTCTCGAAGCCACCTTCGACCGTCAGGGCACCGACTACAAGGTGCGCCTGCGCAAAGTCTATCCCGAGGTGCGCAGCGGCCAGTTCCGAGCCGACTTCACCTTCCTGGGCGACCATCCCGAGAACATACGCAGCGGCCAGACCTACTACCTGCACCTCGAACTGGGGCAGCCTACCGAGGCGGTCATCATCCCCCGCGGGTCGTTCTACCAGACTACGGGCGGCGCATGGATCTATGTCCTTGCACCCGAGGGCGACAAGGCTTACAAACGCCCCATCCGCATCGGCCGCCAGAACCCGCAGTATTACGAGGTGCTCGACGGGCTGGAGCCGGGCGAGCGGGTCATCGTTTCGGGCTATGAGAATTACGGCTCGAACGACGTGCTGATCCTCAATAAATAATTTTCTGCTGAAATTTCTCCGCACCCGTCAAAACCGAATAATATGTTCCGTCAACTCAATTTCCGCTCGTTTTTCAACTTCCTGGGGCGCAACAAGCTCTATGCGGCCATCAATATCTTCGGGTTGTCCGTCTCGCTGATGTTCGTGATCCTGATCGCCGACTACACCCTTCGGCAACTTACGTGCGACGACTACCACGCCAAGGCCGACCGCATTTATGTCATCGGCAACGAGGAGCGCATTACGAGCGGTTATTACCTGCAGAAATACCTGCGCGACCGTTATCCCGAGATCGAATCGACCTGCGCCGTCGCAGTGTCGGGACAGTCCACCGACGCCACGCAGCCCGTCGAAGTCGGTCTGCAGAAGTATTCGGCCACGATCCTTTTTGCCGATACGACCTTCTTCCGGATTTTCGATTATCAGCTTCTGGACGGCGACCGCGAACAGGTGCTCGCCTCGCGCGACAACGTGGTGCTTTCCGAGTCGTTCGCCCGCAAGGTTTTCGGCACGTTCAACCCGATGGGGCAGGTGATCCGCTTCCCCGACGAGGAGAAGTCGTACGTTGTGAGCGGCGTGGTGCGGGATATCGACCGCTCGGTGATTCCCAATATGGACATCATCATGCGGGCCGAGCGCCTCTGCGATATCAATTCGGCCAATGACGAGCATATGAGTAATTCCGGTGCCGTGACGACTTTCATCCTGGCGCGTCCCGGTGCCGACCTGACGGCCAAGATACCCGATATGCTTGATTATTTCAAAGAGATATACTGGATCTACAAGGGCAATGTCTATCAGCATGTGACCCTTACGCCTTTGCGCGATGTCTATTTTTTATCCCAGAATAATGATGGAGGGTTCAACTACGGCAGTTGGCCCTTCGTGATGATCCTTTTCGGTGTGGGCGCCGTCATCCTGCTCTTCGCCGTGATGAATTATATCAACCTGACGGTTGCCCAGACCGGGTTTCGCGCCAAGGAGATGGCCGCCCGCCGGCTGCTGGGCGCCTCGCGCGGCGAAATCATCCTCAAACTGATCCTCGAATCGACATTCCTGTGTGTTGTGGCGTTCGTCATCGCGCTTTTCCTGGCAGCCGCGGTGGAGCCCGGCGCTTCGCGGCTGCTGGGGTCGAAAATCGGCGTCTGGCAGGATATGACGCCTGCCGTCGTGGCTTGCTATGCCGCGTTTATCGTGGTGCTGGGCGTCGTTGCGGGCTTTATCCCGGCGATGATGGTGTCGCGCTACAAACCCGTGGACATCGTCCGGGGATCGTTCCGCCACCGCACCAAGATGTTTTACAGCAAGGTGCTTATCACGATCCAGAACGTCATTACCATTGTCCTGATCGCCACCTCGCTGACCATTGGCCTGCAGATCCGCCACCTGATTTCTGCGCCGATGGGATATAATACGGCCGACATACTCGATGTCTCGACCGAGATCTTTACCGGAAAACCTCAGATCGCACAGTTCCGCGAAGAGTTGCTGCGCGAACCCTGCGTCGAGGCCGTCGCCCTGGGCTGCGGTACGCCCCACGACCGGGGCAACAACAATACGATGCAGTATGGCCCTGACCGGATGATCGGATTTCAGATATTCATCGGCGATTCGACCTATTTCCGGATACTGGGGCTGGAGCGGCTGCGCGACAACCACCTCGCCACACGCGAGGACGGAAACAATGCCTTGTTCGTCAACCAGTATGCCTTGCAGGCGTTGGGTATCGCGGAAGACGCGACCAATTTCAAGGTCGGTGAAAATTACACCTACAACTACGATATCGCCGGTGTCTACCGCGATTTCCAACTCGGTTCGGCGCTCGACGAACTGCAACCCGTGCTGCTGAAATATTATGACTCGCCGGAGGAATTCCTGAAAAAGGCGTATCCCTGGAATATCCTGGTCAAAATCCACGGGGACAAAACCGCGGCCTACAATACGGTCAAATCGGTATTCGAACGTATTTCCGACGGTGCGGTCTTTACCGGGGCGGAGTATATCGAGCAGGAAATCGAAGCCGACTATGCCCAGCAGCGGCGCATCCTGCACATCGTCGGCATCTTTACGCTCGTGGCGATCCTGATCTCGGCGCTCGGTCTGGTGGCCATGTCGACTTACTACATCCAGCAAAAGGAGCAGGAGGTCGCCGTCCGCAAGGTCTTCGGCTCGACGCGCGGTGAGGTGCTCACGCGCCTGGTGGGCAACTTCATGCGGCTGGTCGGCGCAGCGTTCGTCATCGCCGTGCCCGTGGCGTGGTACCTGCTCGAACGCTGGCTGCAGGATTACAGCGTCCGGATTTCGCTCTCGCCCCTCATTTTCCTGGCCTCGGGGGCTTTTGCCGCCGCGGTGGCATTCGTTGCCGTCTTCTGGCAGAGCAGCCGTGCGGCCGATTCCAACCCGGTCGACTCGATTAAAAACTAAAAAAGATACCCGGTATGAAAAATTTTCTCTTCGCATTACGTTACCTGCGCAAATTGCGAGGCGGTACCGTTGCCCGCGTCATTTCGCTCTCGCTGGGATTGGCCGTGGGCCTGCTGATTTTCTCCTATGCCAATTATAACCTCACGTCCGACCGTTGTTTCCGCGACGGTGACCGCATCTACCAGTTGTGGGTACATTACAATGCACCGCAGATGACGGGGTATTCCTCGTCGCTCCAGGCGCCGATCGCCCCGGCGCTGGCCGAAGAGATTCCGCAGATCGAGGCCGCGACGCGCCTTTGGGGAACGACATCCGACGATGTGGTACGCGGGGACAATTCGTTTCCGATGCAATATATTCTGGCCGATACGATGTTTTTCGACGTGCTGGGCTTCGATGTGCTCCAGGGCGATCCGCACCGGGCGCTTGCGCAGGAGAACCAGGTGATGATTTCGGAATCGGCCGCCCGCACCATCTTCGGGAAGAAAGATCCCGTCGGGGAACTGTTGTTGCTGAAAGGCACCGATTCGCTGACCGTTTCGGGTGTCTTCCGCGATCCCGATCCCAACCAGCACCTCGGGAAATTCAACATGCTTCGTTCGTTCGAATATGCCCGCCGGACGATGAACACGTCGTGGCGGGGCGGCGACTCGTTCGCCAGCTATGTCAAATTGCGCGAGGGCGTGCAGATCGGCCAGGTCGAGGCGCAGGCGGAAACATTCATCGACCGCCACGAGCTGCGGGGCATGATGGAAGAGTGGGGCATGAAGTGGTATTTCTTTCCGATCACCGAATCGTCACGCGTCGATTCTTCTGTCGAGCTGATTTCGTGGGTGCTGATGGCGCTTGCGGCCCTCACGCTTTTCGTTGCGGCGATGAACTACGTACTCATATCTATTTCGACGCTGGTCAGCCGCTCGAAGACCATCGCCATGCTCAAGGTCGGCGGCGCCCGGCGTTCGGACATTTTCCGCATCTTCTGCTCCGAAACCGCCGTGCTGACCCTCGCTTCGGTCGTCGTGGCCGCTTTCCTGCTGTGGGCCCTGCAGGATCAGGTACGGGAGATTACTGGTACGCCGATGGCCGAGCTTTTCGCCCTGAAACGCATCTGGGTGCCGCTGATCGTCATCCTCGCCGCATTCGCCCTCGCGGCGCTCGTCCCGGCGCGGATTTTCACCTCGATTCCCGTGACATTGGCGTTTCGCGGTGCGACGGACAACCGCCGCCGCTGGAAGCAGGTTTTGCTCGTCGTCGAAATTGTCAGTTGTACGTTCACCCTTACGCTCCTGCTGCTTGCCGTGCTGCAGTTCGACAAACTCCGCAACGGCGACTTCGGATTCGTGCACGACCGCATTGTCTATACCCGGTTCAAGACGCCGCTTCCGGGCATGGCCCCCATCTGCGACGCCGTGGCCGCCCTTCCCGAGGTCGAGGCAGCGGGCGCTTCCGAGGATGTGCCCATCTGGGGTTATTCGGGCCAGCCCTGCTACGATGAGAAGAGCAAGGAACTCCTGTTTTCGTGCCGTTATACGCTCTGCAACGAAGCCTATATGCCCGCGATGGGCATGCAGATTGCCGCCGGCCGCAATTTCGTTCCGCAGAGCAACCCGTTCGAGGTCATTGTCAACGAAACCTACGTCCGCCTGCGCGGCTGGACGCCCCGGGAAGCCGTAGGGCGCCAAATCATCGATGAGGACAGCGCCGATGCGCGCCTTTATACCATCGTCGGCGTCGTGAAGGATTTCCGTACGGTTATCGCCACGGGACAGGTCGACCCGATCGTGATGCATCCGCTGAATTATTACACTTCGTTCTCCCGGTATACGCCGGAGATCAAAATCAGGTGGTACCTGATGATCCGCCTGCGCGAAATGTCGCCCGGGGCGCTGGCCGCCGTGCAGCGCAAGATCGAGGAATACCCTTCGGACAATAACCACGTGCTTACGGTCTACGACGATCTGCTGGGCGATACCCTTTCCGAGATACGCAGTTTCCGCAACATCGTCTTCACGGTCAGCGGCATCACGTTGCTCATCGCCCTGATGGGGCTTGTGGGTTACCTGGGCGACGAGATGCGCCGCCGCAGCAAGGAGATCGCCCTGCGCAAGGTCAACGGGGCTTCGACGGCCGACGTGCTGCGCCTGCTCTCGCGCGACGTGCTGTGGATTGCGGTTCCTTCCGTCATTGTCGGAGCCGCCATAAGCCGCTGGGGCGCTGACCTGCTGGTCAGCAACTTCGTCGAACGCGTGGCGCTCCGCTGGTGGCTCTTCGCCCTGTGCGGGTCGGTGGTGCTGCTGATCGTCTGTGCCGTGCAGCTCGTCCGCACGTGGCGCATCGCCAATGCCAACCCGATCGATATGATTAAAACCGAATAAACGCCATGAAGATCGCATTCCGCAATTTCCTAACGACACTGCGGCGCTATAAGGTTTCGTCGTTGCTGAACGTCATAGGCCTGACGCTGGCATTTACCGCGTTCTACGTCATCATGACGCAGGTCTGGTGGGAGCTGGGTTACAACCGTTCGCTGCACGAAGCCGACCGTATTTATCTCGTGGAGAACGAGGACTGGTACGAGCCCGGGAAATGGTCGTCGTGGCTTAACCGGCCGGTGCCCGAGCGTGTCATCGCTTCGACGGCGGGGGTCGAAGTCGGGGGCTGCATGTGGGGCGGTTTCGGCTCCGGAACCTGTTGGACGAGCAACGAGCCTTCGTTCGGGTATAATAAATTTTCTGCTTCCTGCGGTTCGGTATCGCTGCCTTTCCTCGATGTTTTCGCTTTCCGTTCGGTCGAGGGCGATGTGCATGACCTCGGAAAACCGAAGAGCGTCATCGTTTCCCGCGAGGCGGCCGAACGGATGCGGGTCGGCGTGGGCAGCCTCATATGGGTCGATACCGATGAACCCCAGCCCGACGGGGCAATGGAAGTCGTGGCGGTTTTCGAAGACTTTCCGGACAATTCGTTGCTGGGAGAGTGCGAGGTGGTGAAAAATCTGGGCGAAACGAACCTTTATACCACTTCGGAGTGGAGTTTCAATTATTTCGTCAAATTCAGGCCCGGTGCCGATCCCGACGAGTTTGCGCGCCAGTGGACGAACGTGAACCAGGAGATGCAGCGCGAGGCGGCCGAGAAACGTGCGGCGGCCGGGGACGCCGCAGATGACGACGACGAATCGGGTATCTACGGCGTGCGCCTTTCTCCGGTATCGGAACTCTATTTCGAGTCGGATTCACAGGCGCCCTGCCGGCAGGGGTCTGTTGTCACGACCTATACTCTGCTGGGTATTGCCGTGTTGGTTATCGTGCTGGCTTTCATCAACTTCGTTAACTTCTTTTTCGCGCTGGTGCCGGTGCGCATCCGTACCGTCAATACGTTCAAGGTCTTCGGCGCTCCCGCCTCGTCGCTGCGCTTCAATTTCGTGTTCGAGGCGTTCGGGCTCGTCCTGATCGCTTTGCTGGCGGCCTGGTACGTTTCCTTTGCCTTGCAGGGCACCGAATTCGCCAGCTACATTTCCGCATCGCTGGCGCTGTCGCAGAATTTGGAAGTCGTGGGGCTGGTAGCCGTTGTAGCTTTCGTCATGGCGCTCGCCGCCAGCCTCTACCCTGCGTGGTATATCACGTCGTTCGCCCCGGCGCTGGTCGTCAAGGGATCCTTCGGCGGAACCCGCAGCGGCCGCCGGCTGCGTACGCTGCTGCTGGGCGTGCAGTTCTTCATCTCCATCGGGCTGATCATCGCGACCAGTTTCATTCGCCTGCAACACGACTACATGATGCACTATGATATGGGTTTCGACAAGGAAAACCTCCTCGCCGTGCGGCTTTCCCAACGTGGGGCGGTAAGTTATGACGCCCTTCGGCAGAAACTTCTATCCGACCCTCAGGTAAAGGATGTTACGGGAGCTACGAGCCGTTTGGTGTCGGTCGGGCGTATGGGCTGGGGCCGGGAGTTCAAGGGCCGTCAGGTCGCTTTCCAGAGTTATGTCGTACAACCTGATTTCTTGCGCGTGATGGGTATCCCGATTACCGACGGACGCGATTTCCTGGAGAGCGACTTCGACAAGGAACTCGGAACGATGATTTTCAACGAAGCGGCGCGGCGGGAATTTGAAATGCAGGTCGGCGACCGTATCAACGGTTTCGTGTCGCCCGACGAGCAAATTGTAGGTTTCTGTGCCGATTTCAACTTCAAGCCCCTGCAATACGGTGTATCGCCCTTCTGTTTCTATCTTCTTCCGAAGAAAATCCAGCAGGAAAATTACTGGCACCTGCCTCATGTGGTCTATGTGCGGATGACGCCCGGAGCCGATATTGCGGCTGTTACCGCCCATATCCGCCGCTATATCGCGGAGGTCGATCCCCGCACGGAGCCGGGCGATATCGTCGTTCGTGTTTTCGACGAGGAGCTGGGCCTCGAGTACGACAACGAACGCAAACTGACGGCCATCGTCGGGCTGTTCGCGCTGTTGGCCGTCGTGATCGCCCTGATGGGCGTCTTCGGGCTGGTGCTGTTCGAGACGCAGCACCGCCGCCGCGAAATCGCCGTGCGCCGGGTAATGGGGGCTTCGCGGGGCGAAATCCTCGCCATGTTCAACCGCCGCTACGTCATGCTGGTCGCCGTGTGTTTCGTGCTGGCCGTCCCGGTAAGCATCTGGGCCGTCAGGCACTGGCTCGCAGGCTTCGCCTATGCCGTGCCGCTGTACTGGTGGGTCTTTGCCCTGGCACTGGCGGGGGTGCTGGCCGTCACGGCACTCACCGTCACCGTCCGCTCGTGGCGTGCCGTTAACGAAAACCCGGCCGAATCCGTGAAATCCGAATAAATCAAATCAATATCAACAATAAAAACCTGTTTGTTATGTCAATGCTGAAAGTTGAGAACCTCAAGAAGGTTTTCCGTACCGAAGAGATCGAGACCATCGCACTGAACGGCGTGACGTTCGAAGTGAAGGAGGGTGAATTCGTCGCCGTCATGGGTCCCTCGGGCTGCGGCAAGTCCACGCTGCTCAATATCCTGGGGCTTCTGGACAATCCCACCTCGGGCAGCTATACGCTGCTCGGCCACGAGGTCGCCGGGTTCCGGGAGAAAGACCGCACGAAATTCCGCAAGGGGAATATCGGGTTCGTCTTCCAGTCGTTCAACCTGATCGACGAACTGAACGTCTTCGAGAACGTCGAGCTGCCGTTGATCTACATGCGCGTCAAGGCGTCCGAGCGCAAGCGTCGCGTCAACGAGATCCTGAGCCGCATGAACATTTCGCACCGCGCCGAGCACTTCCCCCAGCAGCTCTCGGGCGGACAGCAGCAACGTGTGGCCATCGCCCGTGCCGTGGTGTCGAACCCCAAGCTGATCCTGGCCGACGAGCCCACGGGTAACCTCGACTCGAAGAACGGCCGCGAGGTGATGGAACTGCTTTCGGAGCTGAACCGTGAGGGTACGACCGTCATCATGGTGACCCACTCGCAGCACGATTCGACTTACGCGCACCGGGTGCTGCACCTGTTCGACGGCGAGCTGGTCAAGGATCTCGTCAACAAACTGTGATTCCTGTACCTGACCGATAAAAAGTTCATTCCATAAGTGGGGAGGCCGGAGTATTCCGGCCTCTTTTGTGCCGTCCCTGTCCGTGTCCTGTGCGGTGCCTGTTCTGTTTTCCGGGAGCGGACGGCTGGCGGTGGCCATCCCCGGATGCCGCCCGGAGCCGTTCCGGGTCATTTTAGGTATTTTCGCGTATTGACCTTTTGCGCCGGAATCACGACTTTTGTGAACCCAAACGACCTTGTTTATGAGAATGATTTTGCTCGTATTGCTGTTGCTCGGCTTGATTGTACCCGCCCGCGCGCAGCAGCCCGACACGACCACTGTGACATCTTCGGTTGAGGAGCTTTCGGCGGAAATCGCGGCCCTCAAAGCCAAAACGTCCACCTGGGACAAAGTGCTGGCCGCCCTGCCGGAAATTTCGGGATATGTCCAGACCGGTTACGTATGGAGCGACCGTTCGTCGACCTTTTTTATCAAACGCGTACGTCTGAACCTGGCGGGCGTCATCGCTCCGAAACTGGATTACCGTGTCCAGATCGAATTCGCTTCGCCGAAAATCGTCGACGCCTACTTGTGTTACAAACCGTTCGATGAGCTCAACGTCCAGCTGGGCGAATACAAGCTGCCTTTTTCGATCGAGAATACCGACTATGTGCCGCTCAGATATGAGTTCATCGAATACCCCCTTTCGTTGTGCAAACTGATGGGGTTCAGCGACCTCTGCGGACTTTCGGCCACAGGCCGCGACCTGGGCGCGCAGCTGTTCGGAGGATTTTTCAAGCGCGACGGATACAGTATCCTGAACTACAACTTCGGCGTTTTCAACGGCGAGGGGCTGAACGTCAAGGATAAGAACAAAAGCAAGGACATCGTGGCGCGCCTTACGGTCAAGCCCGTCGCCGGATTGCAGTTCGCGGGATCGTACTACCGGGGCGAGTACGGCGAGGATTACCTGAAGCGCATCCGTTACGGTGCCGGTGCCTGCTACGATTACGGGCGCCTCGTCCTGCGCGGCGAATACATCTGCGGCACGACGGGCGGCCTCGACAGCGAGGGATGGTATGCTGTAGCGGGCTGGCGCGTGACCCGGACATTGTTGCCGGCGGTGCGGTACGATACCTTTCTCGAAGACAGCTCCCGCGGTTCGAGCCGCCAGACCAATTATACGGCCGGGCTTACATGGCAACCCGTGAAATACCTGCGCTGCCAGCTGGATTACACCTACGAAGATTTCACCGCGCGGGGTGTCGCCGGCCGCAATGTGGTGGCACTGATGCTTTCCGGCATATTTTAACCTGAAAAAATGATAAAATAAAAATGAAAAAGTGGATGGAACAATTCCGGGTCGAGGACTGGGTGGTGGTCTGGGTGAGCATTCCCCTGCTGGCGCTGGCCGCGGTCGCACCTTCCGCGCTGCCCAAAGTCCCCGCGACGTTGCTGGGCGGCGCTGCGTGGAGCAATATCGCCTGTCTCTTCGCCATCGTGCTGGTGGTGCTCTATGCCGGGTGCCTGATGCTGCGGCGTCCGCTCAGGGGGCTCCTGCCGTCGCTCGTGGCCGTCTTCGCCGTCTCGTTGCTGGCGCAGATCGTTGCCAAGATCCCCTCCGTGTCGTATTACGGCTTCGAATCGGTATTCTTCTCGGTGCTCTTCGGGTTGCTGATCCGCAACGTGTGGCATGTTCCCGCGTGGCTGAAACCCGCGATCCAGGGTGAATTCTACATCAAGATCGGCGTTGTGTGCCTCGGTGCCACGATCCTCTTCAGCGACGTGATGAAATCGGGCGTCTTCGGTCTGGTGCAGGCGTGCCTGGTGGTCGCCGTCGTGTGGTTCTTCGCTTTCCGGATTTCGCGCCGCATGAAGATCGACGAACGCTCGGCGATGATCCTTTCGAGCGGCGTGTCGATCTGCGGCGTGTCGGCCTGTATCACGGCGGCCCGCGTGGCGGGCGGCGACGACCGGAAACTTTCGTACATCGTTTCGCTGGTGCTGATCGTCGTCGTGCCGATGATCTATCTGATGCCGTGGTTGGCGCATGCGATCCTGCCGCATATTTTCGACGATCCGCATGTCGTGCAGGAGGTCGCCGGGGCGTGGATCGGCGGTACGATCGACACTACGTCGGGTGTCGCCGCATCGAGCATGATCGTGGGCGAAGTGGCCAACCAGCATGCCGTCATCATCAAGGCTGCGCAGAACGTACTGATCGGCGTGGTGGCGTTCTTCATCGCGCTTTACCTCTCGACGCGCCGCGGCGATAAGGCCGGGCAGGCCCCGTCGCTGGGGATCGTGTGGGAGAAATTCCCGAAATTCATCATCGGCTTCGTTGCCGCATCGCTGGTATTCAGTGTATTGCAGGGAAACGGCCTTTTTACGGCCGATGCCAGGGGCAAACTTGCCGAGCCGGGTGTCGCCAAAATGTTCTCGACGGTATTTTTCTCGCTGGCCTTCGTCTGCGTGGGGCTCGATACGCGCCTCAAGGATATCGTTTCCCGGGAGAACCGCAATCTGCTGTGGGCGTTCCTCGCCGCCCAGGCTTTCAATATCGTCGTTACGTTCCTCATCGCGCTCGTGCTGTTCGGCGTGCTGAAACCAATGCTGGGATAATCCTCGGCGGGAGGCCTCTCCATTGCCCCCGAAACCGAAAGGTTCGGGGGCTTTTCATATTTCCGGCCGGGCTGTAATGCTCGTCCGCTGCCCGCCGCCCGCCAATCCTGCCCGTTCATCCGTCCATTCGCCCGTCCGCCCTTTCCGTGCGTTTGCCGCCCTGTCCTGCCGGCTCCGCTTGTCTGCGGCCTGCTCTGTCTTGCAGTCTGCCCGTCTGTCTGATCCCGTCTGCCTGTGCCTTATGCTGCAAGGGTATTTCTTGTCCGGAATACCCTGCACGCAATGCCGTTATGGCCGAATAACATATTTTTCGGCCTTTTTAAGTTGTCCGATGGTTAGTTTTGCTGGCGTGATTCCGCCGGGACATGCATCCGTGTACTTCGGGCGGCGGAAAAAATTCCAAATCTAACCATAAACAACTAAAATGTATGGCGACAGTAAAAGTCAAGCTCAGGGAATCGTCGGTCGGCGGGAAAGCGGGAGTAATATGTTACCAGCTTTGCCATCGGCGCAAATCGCAGCAGATAACTACCTCCATGCGTCTCCAGCCCCGGCAGTGGGATGCAAGGCGCGGGTGTGTCATCACGCCCCTATCGGGGGAAGCCCATGCGTTGCTGTCCGTGCAGCAGCGGATCGACCGTGATCTGTGTCTGTTGCATACGATCATCCGGGATCTCGAATTCCGGCAGGAGGGCTACTCGCTCAGGGATGTTGTCGACCGGTTCCGCAACTCCCGGCGGAGCACTGTGCTCGCCTATGTCGAAACGCAGGCCGCAAGGCTCGAGGCGAACGGGAAGTTGGGGACGGCGCGCAACTACCGGCGGACACTCGGGAGTTTCTCCGATTTCCTGGGCGGACGGGATATTCCCTTTTCGCTCGTCGATGAACGGCTTGTGGGGCAGTATGACGACTGGCTCCGGCGCCGGGGCATTGTCCGCAATACCGTCTCGTTTTATATGCGGATATTGCGCGCGGTCTATAATAAAGCCGTGAAGGAGGATATCGTACCACAGGCCGATCCTTTCCGGTATGTGTATACCGGTGTCGACCATACCTGCAAACGTGCCGTCGGCGAGGATGTCGTCGTGCGGCTCCGGCGGCTGGATCTGACGCACTCCCCGTCCCTGGCCTTGGCCCGGGATATTTTTATTTTCAGTTATTGTACGCGCGGGATGGCGTTCGTGGACATTGCCTTCCTGAGGAATCAGGATATCGTCGGGGATACGATCCGTTATGTCCGCCGCAAGACCGGGCAGCGCCTCGTTATCCGTATCGAGCCCTGCATCGCGAAGCTTATCGGGCGCTATGCCGGTGCAGGGCGCATATCCGGCTATGTTTTTCCGCTGCTCAGTTCGGACGATCCGGTCAGGGCGTTTTCCCAATACCGTACGGCCCTTGACTATTATAATCGTCGGTTGAAAAAGCTGTCCGGTTTGCTGGGGCTCGAAGTCCCGCTCTCCTCCTATACCTCGCGGCATACGTGGGCGACTGCTGCCCGGAACCATAACATTCCGTTGTCGGTCATCAGTGCGGGAATGGGACATGCTTCGGAAAAAACCACGCAGATTTACCTGGCCTCGCTCGAAAACTCCGTTATCGACCAGGCGAACCGGAGCCTGATAGCATCCTTATACGTGTAAGGTCTCTATGTAAGAGACCTTTATAACTTTCGCAAAAGTACTAAAAATAAAGTATATACCCAAATTTTTTAAACCATATTTTTGTTTACAACGCCGCTTGTTTCTGTAAAAAAAATTTGAATATCAAAAACTTATTGTTTTTATCCTGATTGTTTGCAAGAATTGCTCACTAAGTGGATGAATTCAGTGCTCTTTTAATCCGATTCGGGCTATTTGCAGGCAATAGTTAAGCAGTGTTAGAAAAAACACCCTTCATTATATGTCATCCAATTGATTATCAGACGGCAACTAAGATGTAACTATCTCTTACATAGAGACCGCACTTTAAAATACGGAAGTGTTCTTATGGGAGGCGCATAATTGGTTGAAAATCTTAGTTTTACGAGGTTTTCAATGTCCCCATGGAACGCTTTTTTCTCAACTATACGCCCTTTTCGGGTGCCGAATACCGACTTAACGGATCGCAATAATGGACTGTCAGGATACAGATACCAAATGGTATGTGCTTCGGGTTACCTATCAGCGCGAACTCTCCACCAAGGAGTATCTCGACAAACTGCATGTCGAGAATTTCGTGCCGGTAAGGGTCGTACGCCGCCGGGATTCCAAGGGCCGGTTTTCCCGGGTACGGGAAGCTGCGGTGCACAACTATATTTTCGTCCGCTCCACGCGTGAAGTTATCGACGACCTGAAGACATTCAGGCTGCCGATTCTGCGCTATGTGATGCATCAGCAAAACGGCGAGAACCAGATTATGACCGTGCCCGAGTCCCAGATGCGCAATTTTATCGCCGTGGCCGCCAATATCGACGAACCGGTGATTTTCCTTTCGCCCGAAGAGGTCGTGTTGTCGAAAGGCGACAAGGTGAGGATTACGGACGGCGTATTCATGGGTGTCGAAGGCACGTTCATGCGGGTGAAAAACACCCGGGACAGACGTGTCGTCGTCAAGATCGACGGCATCACGGCGGTCGCTACCGCTTCCATTCCGTCCGCGTTGGTCGAAAAAATATGATCCTTGGCACTTTAAGCCTGTAAAAGGAACTGTTCCGGTTCCGATAAATTACTGACATGACACCGAATTACCTGAAAAAAATGCTGCCGTTGCTGCTGGATGCCGATCCCGCCCAAGCGACGAACGTGCGCCTGGTGTCGTTGGCAAGGGCTTTTGTCGCGGGCTATGAATTGGTGTCGTCCGTGGCGCCTGCCGGGGAATTCGGTACGGAGGAAACCTTCCGCAACAGAATTGACAGCTTGTTCTGGGTGCTGTCTGAACGCTCTGAACACGAGCCCGATACAGCGATCCGTAGCCGGATGGTACATGCCATGTATTCGCTTGCCTGCGAAACGGTATTTTCCGCCGATCGACGGAAGAAGAACTGTTGTTACCGGGCTGCGGACGCACTTGTCCGGGATTTTATGGGCGGTGTCGGTGCCCGGCCGGGAAACAGCTTGTTTCAGCAGACGAGCGTCTGCATGTGCGTGGCCGACCTGCTCTATCCCGCGCCGGCTGCCGATGACGAATACCTGCTGTTCCTGAAACGGCAGTTGGCCGGCTGGACATCCGCCCTGGATGCTGACGGCTGCTGGCCGGGGGTGTCGTTCCGGGTCGCGTTGGAACGCATCGGGGTGATGAACCGGGTTGCCTGTATGTTTCCCGACTTGGGGAATGATACCGCGATAAGGCGGGCGGCGGGGTATTACCGCAGGTGCGTACGCGTCCCTGCCGACCCCCTGAATTTCGACGAGAGGTACCTCTGTACGCTGGGACGGATGTACGAGGTCGCATTGCAGGGCAATGCCCTCCCTGTCGATAAACCCGCAGCGCGGCGGATCGCCCGGTTCATGTACGATTACAGCCTGACGCTGCCCGTGCGCGGCGATGCATGGTATTATTGCACTTCTTATGTCATACATTATATTGCCGAAAGTGTCGGGGCGCGACTGGAGGCTGAAATGGAACGGCATATCGCATAAATGAATAAGCCTGTTGAATTCCATTTGATTGCTGTCGATGTAAAACCCTCTTCCTTTTCCGGATAATAAAATGAATTAGTATGGCAACGCCTCTTTGCTACACAGTCCTCATTCCTTTCTTTATAGCCCTTTTCTTAGTCGGCTGGATCCACCCTAAACTGGTGAAGATCGCCCTGTTGAAAAACATCGTGGATAATCCGGATGCCCGTAAACTCCAGCGTACGCCTGTCCCGGTTTTGGGCGGCGTCGCCGTTTTCTTCGGGGTCGTGATCGCGATCGGGTGCATGAGCGCTGTCGTGGACTGCTCCGGACTGCCTGTCGTAATCATGGCCATGATGGCGATGCTCTATACCGGCACGATGGACGACATCCTGAACCTCTCTCCTTCCCTGCGGCTTTTGATCGAGATCGTCGTCGTGCTGTTGCTGGTCTTTGTCGGCGGCTATTGCATAAACGACTTCCACGGTTTGTGGGGCATCGGGCCGATCTCTTCCTGGTATGCCGTGCCGCTGACTGTTTTTGCCACCGTTGGCATTATCAACGCCATCAACCTGATGGACGGCGTAAACGGTCTTTCTTCGGGCTATTGTATCATGGCCTGCACCATCTTCGGCATACTTTTCCATCTCGCCGGCGAAGAGGCGATGACGATCCTGGCGGTAGTTTCGGTCGGGGCCCTGATTCCCTTCTTCCTGCACAATGTTTTCGGTAAATCCTCTAAGATGTTCATCGGCGACGGCGGGACGTTGGTCATGGGCACCGTCATGTCCGTCTTCGTAATTGCCATCCTGCAATCCGGTTCGCGGGTCGCAGCCGTTGTCGACCCGAATGTAGGGCTTGTACCGTTCACGCTGGCGGTGTTGTCGGTTCCCGTGTTCGATACGCTGCGCGTGATGTCGACGCGTATGCTGAAGGGCTCGTCGCCATTCCGTCCCGATAAGACGCACTTGCACCATATGTTCATCGAGATGGGTTGTTCCCATGTCGCGACGACATTGGCTATCTTGGGATTGAATACGGCGGTCGTATTATGCTGGTGGGTGTTCGAAGCGGCCGGTTTTTCCATCTCCGTCCAACTGTATGCGGTCGTCGGCATGGGTCTTCTGGCCACGTTCGGGTTGTATCATTTCATGCAGTGGCATATCCGCCGCGACACGAAATTCATGGGCGTTATTCGCCGGCTGGGTTACAAGACTCATATCAGCCGTACCGGATTTTTTTCTGGTTGCAGCAGGTCATGGATAAGGTTTGATTTTTTGTTCGCGACCCTGTATGTTCGGGACGCATTTCTATAAAATAGATTTAACTTACTGATAAATGAAAGGCATCATCTTGGCGGGTGGCAGCGGAACACGGTTGTACCCGATCAC
>NZ_QTUQ01000026.1:0-603 GCF_003435745.1 Alistipes sp. AM16-43 | reverse complement strand
TTCCGGGGATAAAAAACAGAGGTATAAAAAAGTGTAAAGCAAAAGATAATCAAATAATTATACACTTTTCTTCAGTACCTTTGTTTTAGAAAAAAAGTAGAATAAGGTAATGTTAAACGAGGTTTCGGTTTCCAAATCGTTACCTCGTTTCTTTTGCTCTATTATTCATAGAAACGTGATTTTCAGTTTCTTGCATCTCTATTCATCTTGACATGCGACTCTGCTGAAATTATTTTTGCAACCCTAAAAAGCAGAGTTTATGCGTAGCACGTTCAAGGTTCTGTTCTACCTTAAAAGGAACAAAGACAAAGATCAGAAAGTCGTCCCTGTCATGGGTCGCATCACGGTCAACGGTAGCATCGCCCAGTTCAGCGCGAAGCTCTCCGTTCCGGAGATGCTTTGGGAGGTCAGCGGCGGCCGCGCCAAGGGCCGCAGCCTCGAAGCGGATCGCATCAACCGCCATCTGGACAACATCCGCACCCAGATCGGCAAGCACTATCAGGATATCTGCGACCGGGAGTCATACGTTACGGCCGAAAAGGTCAAGAATGCCTATCTCGGCTTCGGCGAGAAATACCGTCTGCTTCTCGAAGCGTTCGAGAA
>NZ_QTUQ01000025.1:0-742 GCF_003435745.1 Alistipes sp. AM16-43 | reverse complement strand
TCAATGAGGCGCACTCGCAGGGGTTGCGCTCCGTAAGGTGCCACTGCAACGTCATGGCATGGGCCGAGAGCGAATCGGAGTTGAAGCGCATCCGCAACGACGTAGGGTCGCAGCTGGCCCTTATGGGCTGCACGCCGCGTCATAACACGGTGGACGTTCCGGTGCTGTTCTGGGCGGCGATTCCCGGCAACGAGGCCGACTTTCCCGCCGAGGAGAGTTTCTACACCTTCCTCGATCAGGCCCTCTGCCTTTTCAACGGGGAGACCAACTACCGCTCGTCGCTCTCGCCCTTCGGAATCAAGATGTCCGACCGCCTGTCGGGCATACCCCTCCATCTGGACATCTCGGACCTTCCGATGAAGCGCGGCGTCATCACGAATCGGAATAAATTTATCCTCGGACCGTCGGGCTCGGGCAAGAGTTATCTGACGAACCATCTGGTTCGTCAGTACTGGGAGCAGGGTTCGCATATCCTGCTGGTCGACACGGGCAACTCCTACCAAGGGCTCTGCTCGCTGATTCACGCCAAGACCAAGGGCCGCGACGGGGTGTATTTCACCTACACCGAGGAGGCGCCCATCGCCTTCAATCCCTTCTATGTCGAGGACGGAGTGTACGACGTGGAGAAGCGCGAGTCGCTCAAGACGCTGCTGCTGACCCTTTGGAAACGCGAATCCGAGGAGCCGACGCGCTCGGAGGAGGTGGCGCTCTCGAACGCCGTGAACCTCTACCTCTCGAAGCT
>NZ_QTUQ01000024.1:0-954 GCF_003435745.1 Alistipes sp. AM16-43 | reverse complement strand
GTTTGCTGCATAAGATTTACTCTTTTCTGTAAACCTTTTTCAGGACGGGACAGATGAAAAAAAGCCCGCCGAACGGACTGGAACGGACGTGAGCGGACATCGGAATCGAGGCATTTCAGTCGATTGTATCTTGCATCATGAAAGGCAGGTTTTCTTATTCCGTTCATTATTCCGATACAAACCGCATGAAACGGAAAACGGTATTTTGAATGGTTTAAAACATAAAACCAAACATACACGCTTTACGACAGTATAGCTGACAATCAATCTCAAAAACGTTGCACCATGGATTCATTGAAAGAAACAGACAAACCCGCACCCAATCCTTCGAAGCATCTCCGTATCGAAGTCGATGAGGAGCTGATGCGACAGATGATCGCCGGACAAGCCCCTTTGGATTCGAAAGTCGCCCGCAGGATTCCCGAGCCGAAAGAAGGCGCAGAAGAAACGATTCAGGAGCCTGTGCCAAAATCCGAGATCGACGAATCGTTTCCGTCGGTCGTCCCTACCGCTGTGGCTGCGGGGAAAGATGCATCCGGGTTTCGTCGTAAAAAGCTCACGCTACCGGATTTTGAACGCACGTTCTTCGCACCAACGGATTGCCGTAACCGCTCGGCGATCTACGTCAGCGCCCCAACCAAGGGCAAAGTGTCGGCAATCCTCCACCTGCTGGGAGACGACTCGACTAGGCTTACGGCGCTGGTCGACAATATGCTACGCTTTGTCATGAGCATTTACAGCGACGAACTGAATTATCTCCACGAGAAGAAGAATAGCAGAAGACCGTTTTGAAAAAGCGGAGGTATTTCGACGGCAGATAGCAGGACGGGGGGGGGCCGTCGAACGGACAGACCGATTGCGGCTGAACATCAGACCCGGATCGTCAGGAGCTACAGAATGTCGCCTATTCCGACGGTAGAATTCTAAGATAAAACCAAATAAAAGCTGCAAAAA
>NZ_QTUQ01000023.1:0-1177 GCF_003435745.1 Alistipes sp. AM16-43 | reverse complement strand
GTCGTGGTCGTCGAGGAAGATCACCTGATTGTAGACATGGTTGCAGGAGAGCAGCAGTCCCACGGGCGCCGCGAACGAAAGCCGGCAGTCCGAGCGGTCGGTCGAGAGGCGCTCGTAGCGGAAATCCGTCGCCACGCTCTGCGGCAGCACGTCCAGATCGGAGAGCGTGTGCATCGAGAGGTACTTGTCCCCGATGCGCATCGTCCCCGGGTCGAGACGGATATCCTCGTTGACGACCGGACGCCGCTCGTCCGAGAGGGCGAAGTAACGTGCCAGCAGCCCCGCATCGTCCGCCGTGCCGACGATCTCGGCTTCCGTAAGCCGCTCGACACGTACGAGGCCCGAATCGTTCAGAATGCGCTCCATCTGCTCCGCGGCTTCCAGAAAGCGCGTCACGGCATCCGTGTCGCGCATCTCCCGCGGGACGATGAAGCCCCGGCACAAGACGGACGAAGCGCTCGTCTGACGCATCCGCTCAGGTGTGGTCTTCGTAACGAACAGGTAGCACGTGTGGCGCAGGTAAGGCCGCTCGTTGAAATGACGCTCGTAGGAACGCGCGAGAAAGCTCCTCTCGGAACCGTCGTTCGGAGTCTCGTATCGCTCCTCGATAAAGAAATCCTGCTTGTGGACGACGGTGTAGTCCGGCAGCACCTTCAGGGCTTTGAGCCATGCACCGTGCAGTGCTTCGTACTCCTCGCCCGTGAGGGTGAAGAGTTCGGGCAGCGAGACGCGGTAAGCCGCGGTGATGTCGGCGAACTTGGAGATGATGCAGTTGTTCTCGACGCGCAGAAGTGGGAATTTCGATTCCAAGGTCGAGGTTTTCAAGGTTCCGCGCATAGGATTACGGTTTTACGGTTCGAGGGATACGAATGCGTAGCAGCCGCCGGATGGCCCGACGATGGATGATGCGCCGCGGATGCCGGCGCGAGGCCATGAGCTTTTGAAGTCCGTAGGGGCCGAAACGGCGGCTCAGGTAGAAGGTGCCGCCCGTGACGGCAAGGCCGGCTGCGAGGGCGAAGAGGATGCAGAAGCCCTGCGGGACGCCGCTCATGTACATTCCGGCGAAGCAGACGAAGACGCCCAGAAGCCCTGCGACGAACAGCACGAGGTACTGCGCTGTGAGCCGTAGGCTAAGAACCCGGTGCCTTGCCGTATTTCTACGGTAGGTTTCCAAGAA
>NZ_QTUQ01000022.1:0-1445 GCF_003435745.1 Alistipes sp. AM16-43 | reverse complement strand
CGTAAGCTTTGAGGCTTGGCGGTAGATTTGGACTGCGACTCCATTAACCAGAGAGAATGGCTGTTTAGAATTGTAGGTTTGAAGACCTGGTACATGTGATAGCATACGACTCTCACAAAACTAACAAGTTATGCACTATTTGTATTATGTGGGTCTGGATGTGTCGAAAGAGACTTTCGATGCGTCTTTGGTCGCCTTCGAGGATGCAAACGAGATGGCTCACCGCAAATTCGCCAACTCCCGAAAAGGGATCTGCTCGTGTCTGCACTGGGTTGAGAAGCGGCATGGTATTCGGCTCGACGATGTGATTTTCTGCGCCGAGGATATGGGGAGCTACATATCCGAGATGGCGGTTTGTGCTTCCGACAGGACGCTGAATTTCAATTTTTCACTGATCTCGCCGTTGGTAATCAAGTATTCGATGGGTATTGCCCGTGGCAAAACAGACAGAGTGGATGCCCGGCGTATCGCCGAGTATGCGATCACTCACTATCGGAAGATAGCCCTTTATCTGCCGGCAGAGAAGGAACTGTGTTAGTTGCGCACATGGCTGATCTTAAGGGCTCATCTGGCAAAACAACGTGTAGCGAAACTGGTGTTGCTCGAAAAATTAGACTACAAAGAGAAATTCGCGGATGTATCTATTCAACGTTCCATGCTCCAGGAGGAGATCGCGTATGCAGAAACTCATATGAAAACCATCGAACGGGAAATGAAGGAACTGATAGCCGCCGACAGCAACATTTGCCGGAACTACAAGCTGCTGACCAGCATCAAAGGTGTAGGGCCGATCACGGCCATTGTGATGCTCTGTTCGACGCTTAATTTCACCAAAATCACAGACCACCGCAAGTTTGCCTGCTATTGCGGGCTGGCTCCGTTCGAACATAGCTCCGGCACAAGCGTTCGCGGGGGATGCCACACATCGAGCATGGCGAATCGAGACATTAAAGTACAACTGAACCGCAGTGCACTGATTGCCATCAGGTGTGATCCGCAACTAAAGGCATATTACGAACGCAAAGTGGCTGAAGGTAAACATAAATTCAGCGTCCTGAATGCTGTGAGGGCCAAAATCGCCGCCAGATGCTTTGCCGTCGTAAGGCGTGGAACACCATATGTAGCGTTGCAGATATAATCCGGCATACATATCTGCCATTCGATAAGATTTTGAGATCATTCAAAATCTCAAAATCTTATTGTCGGAACAGTCCGTCTAATTGGGAGCCGAACCTACTCATAATTAATGTATTGTCATTTCCGTACTCCGCAAATTAACGATTCTGACTATGGGATGCAAGGCTATACAAGCGCTTCGCGGCCTTGCATCCCATAGCCAGAATCATTTTGCTAAACGCTACGACAAAAAATGACAATTTCCGGGCATGAAACTTTTTGCAGCTTTTATTTGGTTTTATCTTAGAATTCTACCGTCGGAATAGGCG
>NZ_QTUQ01000021.1:0-2391 GCF_003435745.1 Alistipes sp. AM16-43 | reverse complement strand
GGAGTGGGTGCGATACGTCGCTGTGTAAGTAATTGTTAAACTTAGATTTAACCCGTTGTTTCGTCAACGGTAGCCTATGGACAGATGCACCAATAGTAATATACTGTATCAAAGCTGTCCAGACAAGGTAGCCCTTCCGAAAGGAGCAGTCAGAACCGTGAGGGAAAGACAATGGCTGTTAGTATCATACAGTCAGGGAGCTTGGCTTGGGTGGTATGGTTAGCGTAAGCGAACTGTCGTCTAAACGTCGTAAGGTTGAAGAAGCCAAAGATACTGATAGGCTTCAGCCCAAAAGGGAAGCAGTCGGTTATTCCTCTCCATTCTGGGAATACACGAACAGAGTACTGCCGGTGTAATAGACAGAACCTAACCCACTTATAAGTTACTTGCACGGAACGTAGTAAGCCCGTATTTCTCCTGCCAATGACAGGTAAGCAGACCGTAAGGAATGCCGAATGGAGTGCGGGTATAGGATTGCAGAAAAAGCGAATGCCACCCTGTAATGGGGTGAATAGGGATTGAAACATCATCCCGCTGCGAAAGCAGGCTGACTTCTGCGGTAGGTGATTCTTTACAAGAAACTTTTAGAACTTTTAAAAGGAGAAAAGCAAATGAACGAAATTAAAAAATCGTGTGCATCGACTGACCAAACGCAGAGCAAATGGGACAGTATAAATTGGCTCAAATGCGAAGCTGCGGTTCAAAAGCTACAAGCGCGTATTGTAAAGGCTCAAAAAGAGGGTCGCCACAACAAGGTCAAAGCCTTGCAGTGGACACTGACCCACTCGTTTTACGCTAAAGCATTAGCGGTAAGACGTGTAACTTCCAATAATGGGAGTAAAACGGCTGGCGTCGATATGGTAACATGGAAAACGCCAGATGCTAAAGTGTGTGCAATAACCGAACTGAAAAGGAGAGGTTATACACCCCAACCTCTGAGACGAGTACATATCAGAAAGAGTAACGGGAAATTAAGACCATTGGGTATACCAACTATGAAAGACCGGGCTATGCAGGCATTGTATCTGATGGCACTGGCTCCCGTAGCTGAAACAACGGCTGATGCCAATTCTTATGGTTTCAGAAAAGAAAGGAGCACGGCAGATGCCGTTCAACAATGCTTCAATGACCTGGCAAGGACGACATCCCCACAATGGATCTTAGAAGGTGATATCAAAGGTTGTTTCGACCATATCAGTCATGAATGGTTGCTTGACAATATCCCTATGGATAAAGTTTTGCTCCGTAAATGGTTGAAAAGTGGATTTATTTTCAACAAGCAACTTTTTCCGACAGAGGAGGGAACTCCTCAAGGCGGCATCATCTCCCCAACTCTTGCAAATATGACTTTGGACGGACTGGAAAAACTGCTTGCCGATAGCTTTCCGATAAACCGCTCGAAGAAAAATTACTATACTCCTATGATAAATCTTGTTCGCTACGCGGATGATTTTATTATCACAGGAGAGAGTAAGGAGTTGTTGGAGAACCATGTTAAACCATTAGTCATTGAGTTTCTTCAAGCAAGAGGGCTTACCTTATCAGAAGAAAAGACTAAGATAACTCATATAGAAGAAGGGTTTGATTTTCTTGGGTTCAATATCAGAAAATATAAAGGCAAGTTTATCACAAAACCATCCAAGAAGAGTCGAAAGAGATTTTTAGATAAGGTTCGTGAAATAGTGGACAAGAACAAGTCTTCTAAGCAACAATCTTTGATACGATTGCTAAACCCAGTCATTAGAGGATGGGCGAACTACTACAAGGGGTGTTCTGCATCGGAAACTTTCCGTAAAACAGATGCACAAATTTTCAACAAACTATGGCGATGGTCTCGCAGAAGACATCCCAAAAAAGGTAAACGATGGATTGCCAACAAGTATTATCACACTGTAAGAGGTAGAAGCTGGACTTTTGCCGTACCGCTTGAAAACAGGAAAGTGGATAAATACCACACTCTTGTGAGATTGTCGGATACGAAAATAAAGCGACATATCAAAATCCGCAGTGAGGCCAACCCATATGATGCCGATTGGAAAGATTTCTTCGATCAATACAAGACCCGAAGAATGCTTGCACACTTAGACGGCAAGCAATATATCTATCGCCTGTGGAATCAGCAAATGCAATGTTGCCCTGTGTGTGGCAAGCACATCACACGGGAAACTCCCTGGAAAATTACTGAAATGACAGGGAGCAGTAGAAAGGCGAAAGTCCTAATACATGATCATTGCAGCCGAATTACTAACAGAAATAAATGGAAGTTACTATGAGCCGGCTTTTAGTTACAAATAAAAGTTTTGAATTGCTTGAGCCGTATGAGGGGAAACTCTCACGTACGGTTCTTAGAGGGGAAAGCTCCCGTAAGGGGGCTGACCTACTCGACATCGA
>NZ_QTUQ01000020.1:0-2496 GCF_003435745.1 Alistipes sp. AM16-43 | reverse complement strand
CGTAGGCTAAGAACCCGGTGCCTTGCCGTATTTCTACGGTAGGTTTCCAAGAACTCGCCTCCGAACCGTGCTTGCACCTCTCGGCGCACACGGCTCTCCACTAACATATTCAGTCTATTATCCCGTGATGTATCTTGTTGTGACAGGGAATACATACAGCTAACGTCTTTCTCTGACGTCCAATCATTTGGATTTTCCATGGCTCTTTGCCTTTTAAGTCTTTGAGTCTTTTGACGTGGTGTATTTCAATGTTTTCCGTTGCGCCACACAATTCACACTTACCCGCTTTTAACCTTTGTATAAGGCTTGATACAGTGGTATTGAAAATCGTGTTGGCTACATAATCACAACTCGCGTCCATCGCGGTTGTTTTACGCTTAAAGCTCCCGTTGAAGAATACCCGCATCTTCTTTCCTCCTTTCTTGTCCTCATAGAAAACCGCAAAATCTTTGTGATGTCGATACTTTGCGATAATCTTTCGGGCTGTCGTACTGTACTTTCGTGCAAAAGTCTTATACAGACTGTATTGCATGATGTACTTGAAAGAATTCAGGTGTGAACTGTTATTTGCGATAGAAAAATAGTTTGCAAAACCTCGGATTTCTCTGTTATAGGCATCCAGTATTTCGAGGTCGTCCAGATGTAGCAACTTTGTCCGGCTTGTGGGTTTCCATTTCGCTTTACCCTCGAATTGATGAATTTCCATCGCCTCGTAGTAGAGAAGTTTATCCCGCATTGTGGACATTGGCACTTCCAACACTACCTTTTTGCCGTAAGCCTTAATAAGTACTCCCGATTTCTCGCCTCTTAACGTCTTATCCGTGAATGGTCGGACATAGATTTCATAGCCGAGGAATTTTGCCTTTCTATTGCCGTGCGTGATCAAGGTCTTTTCTTCGGAGAGCGTCAATTTCAGTTTCTCGCCGAGGAAATTCTTAATATCCTCTTTGATGGCCTCACAGTCCGATTTACTGCCAATCACTCCGATAATAAAATCATCGGCATACCTCACATACTTAATCCGTCTATATCCCTCGTCCATTTCATCGACAGAGGGTAAGTGCATCCTGTTTTTCTGATGTTGCTTAATCGCGTCAATCAGTTCCTTCCGAGTATCTTTATCCTTGGTTTGCTTCAGCTTTGTGCCGAGCCACCAAATTTTCCTGGAATACCGTTTGTACTCAAGGTTCATTGCCCGTCTGTCGCCTCTATCGAATTGACAGGCATACTCTTTCATGTACTTATCCAGCTTGTCGAGATAGATATTAGCCAGTATCGGGCTAATGATGCCACCTTGCGGTGTTCCGCTGTATGTTCTATGAAATGTCCAATCTTCGATGTAGCCAGCTTTCAAAAATTTCCACATTAGCCGGATAAAGCGGTCGTCTGCGATACGTTCTTTCAAGATTCCGATAAGTACATCATGGTTGATGTTATCGAAGAATCCCTCAATGTCGCCCTCGATAAACCACTTGGCCGCAGTAAAATTCTTCTGCACCTGTATCAGTGCGGTGTGGCAGCTGCGTTTGGGTCGGAAGCCGTGCGAGGTGTTCTCAAAACTACCTTCATAAATTGCTTCCAACAGCATTCGCAATACCTCCTGCACTAATTTGTCGTCGATAGACGGTATGCCGAGAGGTCGCATGTTCCCGTTTTTCTTCGGGATGTACGTCCTTCTTGCCGGTTTTGGTTGGTACGACTCATCTTTGAGCGCATCAATCAAATTTTCAATCCGTTTCAGGCTCATTCCGTCGATAGTTTTACCGTCGGAACCTTCCGTCATATTTCCCTGCCTACCTTGTATATTATGGTAGGCGAGGAGAAACATTTCCGAATTGAATAGAACCCTGTAGAGCCGTTCAAACTTGTAGCTCGAAACTTTGCTGTGCTCTGACAGACTGTTTAATACTCTCTCTGGATTTCTCATAATGTCTCACACATTATCCGTTAATTTGTATTAAAAATGTTAGCTGCCACCCTTCGCCATGTACGAGGCTTTCCCTCGCTCGGACTACTACGGTGGCTCCGTTGCCATACCGGATTTTCATAGGTCTGAAACCTAATAGCCTTTCGGCATTCCGGGTTAGGCAATCCACGTTTAATTCTTCGGCAACATAGCTTTGATAGATTGTCGGATACGACTTTCGCCCGTTTCTGCTTATCGCAGTTGTGCTGTAACCTGTTCTGCACCCAACCCTCCAAGGTCGAATCGAGTGTGTTACAGTATGGCGTCTGTAGTTACCTTCCGCCACAGTTTCGAGTTGTGCCACTTGGACTATCGTTCAATCAATCCAGACTTTATCCTCGTATCTATCTTTCATCTCCTGATTCAGTCGCATACTTGGTAACTGTATGACTTATCAGTTTATCGGCAGGCTATACTCCCCGTCCGGTTTCCCTTTCGGATAAGCCGATCGATGATAGGCTATCGAACACTTGCCTAACGTCTTGCTATCGACGCATTTGCCAAAGAACCATTACGTGCGCGCCCTGAAA